>JAZSEO010000056.1:0-99237 GCA_045531735.1 Wujia sp.
GAACTGCATAAGTAGAAAATTTAACCTGAAACTGCCAGTCAAACCTATCTATTGCCTTCAATAATCCAATGCATCCAATTTGATATATTTCCTCTAAATCATATCCTCTCCCCATAAATCTTCTGGCAATGCTCCATACTAGTCCTGTGTTGTCTGGAACTATTTTTTCTTTTGCTATCTTGTCGCCTTTTTTCGCAAGTTCAAATAGTTCCATTTCATTCATTATTCAAATTGATGTCCTTTAACACCTATCTCCTTCCACATTTTTACCTTAGTTCCTTTTTTAGGTTCTGACTCTACAACTACTTTCTCCATAAAAGCTTCCATAAAAGAAAAGCCCATCCCAGATCTCTCTTCCTCAGGTCTCGTTGTATATAGTGGCTCCATTGCTTTCTTTATGTTTTCTATTCCACATCCATAATCCTCAACTTCTATGTACAATGTACGATTTTCCACCTTTGCTTTTATTCTGATTAATCCGTCACTATTGTTATATCCATGTATAATCGAGTTAGTAACCGCTTCCGATACTGCCGTCTTCACGTCAGAAACCTCTTCTAATGTAGGATTTGTTCCTGTCATAAAGGCGGCAACCACCATTCGTGCAAAACTTTCATTTTGAGCAATACTTTTAAATTCAACTGCCATTTCGTTAGTATTATTCATAGCAACCTCCCTCTACCATTTCTCTGATAATATCCTCCTTTGTTTCACACTTTGTTATTATTCTGTATATGCCTGACATTTTAAGAATTTTGTCAATATTTCCGCCCACATTAACAACGTACACAGCTCCACCTTTATCATTAACCTTTCTAAATCTTCCCGTTAATAAACCTATACCTGAGCTGTCCATAAAAAGAGTTTTCTGGAAATCAAAAATTAATACCTTAACCTCCTCTTCATCAAATATATGCTCTGTTTTACTTTTTAATTTCTCTGCGGCATAATGGTCCAGTTCCTGAGGCAAGTAATATATCATTACCCCATTGCTAATATCATATTTTTTCATAATAATCTCCCTCCTGAAAAAGAAAAAAAGAAAGCGAAACTTATGTTTCGCTTTCTTTTGTATATCCCCTTGCCATATATCTATAGGTACTATGGTAAGTTTATTCGTTATCTATTAGATTCTCTATATCCTCATCAGACATACCATGCTGAACACCAGTATAATCCGGCAAAGGATTTCCCTCCTCGCCAGCACCAGAAGACATACTGTTTATCTGTTGACTTAACTGGTTAATCTGACTATTTAGAGTTTCTATAGTAGTATTTTTTTCTGATAGCTCTTCGCTATATGTTTTTATCAATTTATCATTCTCGTTTTTTAGCTGTTTTTCCTTTGATGGCATAACAACAAAAAACAAAAGAAGAATTCCTAAAACTAAACCTACTACAACATACATTCCTGAGTATTTGACAAAGCCAACCTCTCCAAATTCTCCTGTCCTAACTGTAGTATTTTTTGTCTTTTCAATTATATCTTTAAATACATTTGTATTTCGAGACTTGCCGCTTCCTCTATCCTCCGACACAGCAATCTCTTCCATATATTCATCGTCTAATAGCCCATCACCTTCAACAGACTCCATACGCATATGAATTATATTCTCATCAGTATCTCCCATCTCATGAAGATAACGTATCGCCAAAGGATTTGCCTTGTCAATTTTAAGTACTCTTCTAAGTGTTTTTCTTGCTTTTTCATAGTTATCGCAATAAATATAAAGAAGCGCAAGCAGTAAATATCCTTTTACAAAATGAGGATTCGCACTTAATGTTCCTTTTAGCTGTATTATTGCCAAATCATAATCTCCACTATGAGCATAGGATAACGCCATGTTAAATTTCTTAGCAAGCTGGTCAACTTCCGCCAATCCTGCCGGGTCCTGTTTAAGCTCCTTTAAGTACTTTGAAGCAAGGTTATTGGTAGACTGATAGTTTATACTCATAACCCACTGGCTTAAAGCCATTACAACCTCGCCCATCTCATAATATATCAATCCTAATAAGTTACGAGACATGATATTTTGCTTATTATATCTAAGAGATGTATTAAGTGACTCAATGGCTCCTGATAAATCTCTCGCCATAGCTTTATCATATCCAATATTATAGTGATAATTAGATGTGTTAAAGGCTTTTCTTACAACATTAATATGCATGTAACAGGCTGAACAATATCCAGTTTTTCTTATTTGCGCACCACAAATAGGGCATAGCACCGGTCTTTTTGTTGCCATACTATCTAACTATCCTTCCTGCATTTGGTTGATTTGCGTAGGAAGCTTTTATCTCCTCAGTGACTTGCATAACTATATCGCTAATATCTCTGAGATCATTATTGTAAATTGCTTCCTCAGCCTGATTTACCTCTGGAATAGGCTGAAATCTCCTAAGTTCATCCTCAAAATTAATCATTGTATCCTCCTTGTAGATTCTAAACTATCTCTTTGATACTACCAATAAGATAGAGTGAACCGACGCAAAAAAGCATATCATCCGTATATCTCACTGCATTATATGCCTGTTCATATATATATCTAATATTATCATCACATTCTACAATATAATCTTTCTGTTCCTTATATCTTCCCAGATAAAACTTAAATAACGCGCCAATATAATCTGAAGATATTCCTCTTGTAGAATTAATCGATGTAACATATACCCTGTTTAACGGTAATTCCTGGCACAGCATTTCTATCATTGGTTCATAATCTTTATCCCCTGCAACCGCAAACAAAAGGTCAATTTTGTTTTTGTAGGAATATGTTTCATTAACACTTTCAATAAAACGTTTGATTGCGTCTATATTATGAGCTCCATCAAGCACCACATTAGAATTTATCTGTTCCAGTCGTCCCTGCCAAAAAAAGCGCTCAAGACCTTGTCTGATTATAGTCTCATCCAGACCGTCTTTTTTATTTAATAATTTATTACACAGGGTTATCGCTGTAGTAGCATTGTCAACCTGGTATAAAGCTCCTGTGTTAATGACAAGATTATTGTATTTATAATAGCTGTTGTGTATAGAAAAATCAATGGTTTTATCTGCTATTTCGTTAATTATATATCTGTTTTTTGCGACATTTATTGCTTCCGCATCTAGGACTTTTGCCTCATTTTCAATGATATAATCAGCCTCTATATCTCCTGTATTATACACGACAGGAACAGACTTTTTTATTATACCTGCTTTTTCTTTTGCAATTTGTTCTATTGTATCACCTAAGTAAGTCGTATGATCCAAGCCTATAGATGTAATACAGGTTATAACCGGACTTAATATGTTAGTCGCATCCAGTCTTCCACCTAAACCTGTCTCATATATCACATAATCAGGCTCCTTAATAGCAAAATAAACTGCTGCCATAGCAAACATAAACTCAAAAAATGAAAGATGTATTCTCCCCTCTTTTGTTGTTTCTTCTACCACTGTAAACACTTTATTAAAACAGTAAAGAAAATCCTCATCCGAAATATCTTTTTGCTGATATAGTTCTTCACTGTTTTCATCAATATAATGAATTGATATTCTTTCATTTATTTTTACAAGATGTGGCGATGTAAAAATACCAGTTTTATAACCTGATGCATTAAGTATTTTGCTGACAAACTGTGCTGTTGAACCCTTACCGTTTGTACCTGCAATATGAATTGACTTTATCTTTAAATGAGGATTCCCCAGTTTTTCCATAACATAAGATAAATTCTCATTTCCTGATTTATTTCGTCCATCAACTCCAGCTACAAATTTAGGGATGTCACATACATATTTCACCGCTTCATTGTAGTTCATAATTATTATCTGTTATCCACTTTCTCCGGATACATATCATGATTAGCCAGTCTGTCAAAAGCAACCTTCTCCCAAGCTGTGCCCGGCTTACCATAATTGCAATATGGATCAATGGAAATTCCTCCTCTTGGTGTAAATTTACCCCATACCTCAATATATTTCGGAGACATAAGCTTTATCAAATCCTTCATAATTATGTTGACACAATCCTCATGAAAATCTCCGTGATTTCTAAAACTAAATAAATATAGCTTTAGTGATTTACTCTCTACCATAAGTACATCCGGAACATATGAAATGTATATCGTTGCAAAATCAGGTTGCCCTGTTATTGGACATAGACTTGTAAACTCCGGACAATTAAATTTAACAAAATAATCATTATCCTGATGCTTGTTCACAAACGTTTCAAGCAAATCAAAGGAATAATCTGTAGGATACTCAACCTTTTGATTA
Organism: Wujia sp.; assembly: GCA_045531735.1. Lineage (GTDB taxonomy): Bacteria > Bacillota > Clostridia > Lachnospirales > Lachnospiraceae > Coprococcus_C. The sequence goes on from JAZSEO010000056.1 coordinate 4,262, forward strand.
CCAAGTAATGTTATACCTTCTGTTTCTTTTTCTGTTCTTGACATCAAAATACTCCTTTTTATTTTTTATACTGATTACCTTTACCAGCATTTGAATATTGTAATATATTATTGCAATAATATCAACGTTTACCAAAAATTATATTTTTATTTCCCTATCCAGATGAAAGGAATATATGATTTTTTCAGTTACCTTTCTTCCTGTGAGCTGTTCCAAAGTAGAGCCATAATAATCTAACTGTGCCTTGTATGCTGAAATAAGCTTGTTTTCATCCGCATAATCGGTCTTATAATCCATAAGGATAATGTCATCATCCTCATAGAAAAAACCATCTATTATTCCTTGAACAATCACCTTGTCATCAGCATTTACCTTAACAACTGCAGACTCATCCGATGCATATATATCATCCACCAATATACCAATCGAAAACTGCTGTTCTTTAAACAATTCATCTCTATAGTCCGCCTTAATCATACGTATTCCCAAAGGGGATGTGAGCATTTTTGCAATTTTATTTACTCTTATTACAGAAACCTCTTCATCACTGAAAATACCATCATTCAACAGATTTTCTTTAAACCGCTCTAAATATTCCAAAACAGCAACCAACTCAACCTTATCCGCAAGCACATACGGATAAAGGGCTTTAAAGTCTATGAGTTCCATAAATTTATGAACAATCGTACCCTTCTGTGCCCCAGTAAGTTTGCCTTTGTTCTCATCCGGCTTATCTTTTGCAGGTGCGTCTTTAATATATTCTTTATATTCATACTCCACGCCATCGTGTGCCTTCATCCTCTTTATATCAGAAATGGACATCTTGCTGTTTATATCAACATATCGGCTATATGGGTATTCATACTCGAAGACCTTATTTATCGAATCTAAGCACTCTGTTTCATTTTTTATCATGTACTCTATTTTTGTTATATCTGTTATTGCATCATCAACTTCAAGACTTCGATTTAATACTACATCTTCATAAGAAATAACCGTCTCATTAATAACATCATCTTTAGATATACCATCAAACACAAGTCCATTTCTTGTTGTCGCAGCGATAATCCACCTCATAAAGCTTCTCTCGTTAAGTCTTACATCATACGGAAGAAGAACGTCCTCACTAGCATCTAATGAACTCATTTTTTTCTGTATTGACTCAATGTCTGTCTCACATCCGGTAAGAAACAGTTTTTCTTTAGCTCTTGTCATCGCCACGTATAAAATCCTAAGCTCTTCAGCAATACTTTCGGTTTTTAGAATTGTTCTAAAAGCCTGTCTCATATTAGAATTCTTCTTTATCCTGTTATGATTATCGATAAGCATGGATGCAAGATAATAATCACTATGAACGATAAGATTATTTTTTGAATCCTGCATATTAAACTGTTTACCGAGACCACTAACAAATACAATCGGATACTCCAAGCCCTTGCTTTTATGCATACTTATTATTCTGACAACATCATCCTCATCTCCCAAAATATTAGCTTCACCAAAATCTACATCATTGATTTTAATTTTCTCTATATATCTCAAGAAATTGAACAAGCCTTTGTAATATCCGTTCTCAAATTTATCCGCTTTTTCCAAAAGCATGTTTATGTTTGCTTTTCTTTTGTTGCCTGCCGGCATTGCAATCGCGTAGGTGTAATATCCTGTATCCTTTATTGCCTTCCATATCAGCTCTGAAATAGAAAGTGATATTTTATCTTGCTTTAACTGTTCTAAAATACCAAGAAAGCTTTTTAACTTAGTAGAAATTGCATTATCAAACTCCTCACTGTATAGCTGACATTGCTCGTAAAGACTTAATTTATTGCTATAATTTATCGCAATATAATTACATATCACTGCCAAATCATTTTCACTCATATTGCCTATAGGTGAAAGCAACACAGCCGCCATAGGTATATCCTGATATGAATTATCTATTATTGAAAGCATGGATAATATAATTCTTATTTCTATTGCATCAAAATAACCTTTTGGCTCCTCGATATATGCCGGTATACCATCCGCCATAAGAGCATTGTAAATTATATCACCAAAACCCTTTATGCTTCTTCCTAATACCACAATATCTCTATACTGAGCCTTACGAATTTGTTTTTTATCCTCATCGTAAATATACTGTGGAGCATCTCCATCTACAAGCTCTTTTATCTTTTTTGATATAACAAGAGCCTCAAGCTCAAGCTTTTTCATATTTTTTTCTTCGTCTGTAAAATCATTTTCTGTCTCGTCAGACATTTTTGATTCTACGATAAGAATTTCTGTTTTGGACTCCAGTGTGTTTTTTATAGCATCATCATCTACTTCTTTGTCACACTCATTGTATTTCTCAGATGGAACAAGAGCAATATTTTCATCATAGTGTATTCCACCCAAATCCTCACCCATAAGCTGATAAAAGAAATAATTAATTGATTTCAAAACTGTAGCTCTTGAGCGGAAATTATTTTTTAGTTCTATCTTTATCTCATCGCCCTCAGACTGATATTTGTTGTATTTACTCATGAACAAATCGGGGCGCGCCATACGGAATCTATATATGCTTTGTTTTACATCTCCAACCATAAACATATTATATATTCCTCTGCTATATCCAGACACAGAACACAGTATATCCTCCTGAAGAAAATTACTGTCCTGATATTCATCTATATATATTTCTTTATATCTGCCTGCTATTTCTTCTCCTACCAAAGTTGGTATTGCAAAGCCTTCTTCATCATAGCCTGCGCACACCAGATTATAAGCCATATGCTCTATATCTGAAAACTCCATAAGACGTCTTTGTTTTTTCATAGACATAAACGCCGAAGAAAAGTCTTCTACGAGCTCAATTAACGGAATAAGATACTCTGACATTTCCTTAATTTCTTCCACCAATTCTTCAGGAGTACCTATAGACTTCGCACATTCCTTGACAAGCTCCTTATAGCTGTTTCGTATTTCTTTGAATTGTTCAACCAACTCCTCGTCATAGTTCTCACCCTTACAGACCTTAAGTCTTCCAAATTTAACGTCAAGAGCATTTCTTAAATCCTTGTAATCTTCTGCATTAATAATCTTAAGAAGTTGTTCCTTGTCATCCTTAGCAAGCTCTATGTTTTTATCAGGTCCACCCTCAGCAAGGCAAACCGATAATCCCTGACTATTTAAATCTAAAGCAGCCTTTATCTTGTTCTTTGTTATCTTAATAATCTCTTTAACCCACGGAAGCTCCATGAGGCCTGCTTCATCTTCTATCAAAAGAGCATTTTTTGCATTAGCTAACCATTCGTCAGGCTTTGGATAGCTGGACGAAACATTATATATCTTAAAGATTTCATCCTTTAAATATGTATCTTCTTTATCGTTACAAAATATATCAACAAGCTTAAAGAAATCATTACACTGTTCATCCTTAGATTTATCCTTGTATTTTTTTTCAAACATTGTGTCAATGACCTCATTTTTCATGAGTTCCATCATTCCGCTATCGCCGATATTAAAGGATGAGTCTATATCTAGCGAACTAAAATTTTCTTTTACAAGCTTAAGACAAAAGCTGTCAATGGTAGTTATATCTGCCCTGTTGACAAGAGTTACCTGTTTAATCAAATGTGAATTATCTGGTGTTTTCTCAAGCTCCTTTGAAATTTTATCTGCAATTTTTTCACGCATCTGTGCCGCCGCAGCCTTTGTAAATGTCACCACCAAAAATTCGTCTATGTCTTTTGGATTTTCCTCATCCATAATCTGTGACATTATTCGTTCCACAAGCACTGCTGTTTTACCGGAGCCTGCTGCCGCTGACACTAGTATGCTTGAATTTCTTGTATCCACAGTTTTTTGTTGTTCATCTGTGAGCTTTAGCTTTGCCATCGGCATTATTCCTCCATCTCTTTTTTTATTGCTTCTAAAACTATATCTTTATCTTTTTCCTTGTATTTAGGATAATGATATTTGTTTTGTCCATGCTTAACATCAAACCTGCACACATCAGAGTATATACAGTATTCACATACAGGACCGTTATCCTTTATCACAGGATTTTTACTTATATCTCCCTGTGCTATCGTCCTTGCAAGCTTTTTAGTCTTGAATATAGAATAGTCAGTAATTGTTTTAAACTCTTCTATATCTGTATTTGTTAAGCCCTTAAGCTTAAGCTCTTTATTTCTTTTTTCCTCAGCTTTTTCAATGCTTGTCGCTTCAACATAAGGATCCTTCATCTGATAATAATACATACCTTCAGGCTCGACAGTTGTATTTTTATCTCTACAATATTTTTCTTCTACCAGCTCCATCATTGTATTCATATATATTGATAGCTGTAGCTGCAAGCCTTCATATAACTGGCTGATTTTAAATTCATGATTACCTGATTTGTAATCTATAATTCTAAGCTTCATGGTGTTATCTTCCTGACAATAATATAAATCGCCTCTGTCTACCACACCTGTAAGTTTTATATCAAGTCCAGCTTCCTCAACCGAAAGCTTTCTATTAAATTTGTACTCAAATAATTCAGGCTTTAACTGAGTATTCTCGCCGATATAGGTAAGCATTTTGGCAGTCCTCTTGCCTATTCTTACCAGCATACCTCTTATATACTCATATCTGCCCTCCTCGATAAGCTGACCCTCGTATTCCTTGTCAAAAGCATTATTAACAAAGCCCTCTATCAGTTTATCACGTTCAGCATCTGAAATTACACTCCAATCATTATCCATATTATCATGGACATGACGATATAATCTCTCCATCGCCAAGTGAAGAATATTTCCTATGTTTCTGTTATCAAGTGCTTTTACACTTCTTTCTTTCAAACCTAAAGTATATTGAAGAAAATAAGAGTACGCACAGCTTGCATATTTCTCCAAGCGGGATACTGATTGTGACATAAGTCTTAATTTAATAAGCTCAGATACATCCTTAGAGAGATTATCTGGCAAATTATTGTATTTCATCGCACTCATTACGGCATCAAGAAAATCTTTTTCTGAATGTTTTTCATAATATCCAAATAGCGAAACTGTCTGCTTTAGGTTAGACATATTTCCTTCGAGGAGCTGCTGCAAGCCTGTAATAAGAATCTCTTTTCCTGCCTCTGCTGAGCTTACACCCAAATCATCTTCCTTTATGTTTCTCTCTTTAAGCAAAGGGAACAAATTGCGTATTCTTCCTATAATGTAAGACGGACGCATTGGTTCATTTTCATTACTCATAGCTGTATAGGAAAGAAACAGTTTATCAGATGGTTTTGTCATATTTGCATACAGATAAAACTGCTCAATAAATGAATTTTTCTTGTCTGTAGGCGCCATTTCAAATCCAAAGGAACTTAATCTTTCTTTTTCGGCATCATTTATTATCTGTGGATTTGCACCTTTTTTAGGAATAATGCCATCATTAACTCCCATAACAAACAATACCTTAATATCATCTAGTCTTGTTCTGGTTATATCGCCTACTATAACCATATCGAGAGTTCCTGGTATACGTCCTAACGATATATCCTTAAGTCCAATATTTATAAGCTCGCCAAACTCTCCTACAGATACGACCTCTTTACCCATAATTTCAGTCATCTTGTCTAGTAGCGAAAACAGCTTATTATATAAATCTTCCTCAAGTTTCTCATCATACTTAAGCTTTGACATAAAGCCTTTTACTGCCTCAACATATTCATCAACAGATACATCTTTTGATGATACCTTATCATAAAACGGCATAATAATATCCATAAAGCAAGCTCTCGTATCCTCATATTCATTTTCCCAGCTTGAGTTCCAGTATTTTAATCCACGTATACCTGTTTTAAGAATAAAGTTTTCAAGCTTTTCTATATCGTCAAATCCAAGTTCTTCAAATATTCCTGATTTAAGCAACGCAAATACACTGTCATAAGAAAAATTATCCTCTGCCAGCTTCAAAGCATGTTCTAAAGCATCAATATATGGATTGTTTTTAACAGGTAAATTTGCATCCAGGAAAAATGGTATATTGCTATCTGACATTATCTGCTTAACATGAAATTCAGACGCTTCTAAATTGCCTGTAATTACCGCAATATCTTTATATCTGTAGCCCTCCTCCATGACAAGCCTTTGTATTTCACATGCAATACCTCTAAGCTCATTTCTTGGATTGTCATACATAGAAATATTTATATTGCTTACCGCATCTTCGTATTTATCGTAAGGGTATCTAAATATATTTCTCTCGATATGCTTAAGTTCAGGATTGTTCCATCTTGAATTTTCCGATAAATCTACAAATACATCTTCTTCTACTGTCAGATTATATTTTTTAGCTTCTTTTATCAATGCCTCTTTTGTTTCATAGGTCAAATAAAACAGCTCATGCTCCTCAAGCTTGTTTTTCTTGTGATAGCGATTGTCTATAGTAAGCACAACATTAACCTTTTTTGCAAATCTCATAAGATTAGCAATAAGCTTAAGCTGTATAGGTGTAAAGCCTGTAAAGCCATCCATAACAATAACACTGTTTTTAATCAAATCTGATTTCTCTATCATATCAGACAGTATTCCTGTTATCTGTTCTGATACGATGTACTCTTCTTCTATGCGTTTCTCAAAGGCTTTGAAAATAACAAGCATATCATTTAATTTGTTGTATAAGGTCTGACTGTCTTCTCTGTCCTTAAGCTTTTCAACTATGTCCTCTAATCTGTCTTTTGCAATATCATATTGATAAAGCTCCGACATAAGCGATTTTACCTCATCTATAAAGCCTGATTTATCAAGACAATTATCGTAGACACTAAGCTGTTCTCTAACACTTCCTGCAACCTGTCTTATAAGCATGGTCTTACCAAAATCCTCTAAAACCTTCTTAGGCTTGTAATTTTGTTCATCAAAAACTCGGTACGCCAAACGATTAAAACCTATAACATCTATATTCATGGTTCCACCTAAAGGATGAAGCATAACCATTTTTCTCTGCAATGCCATACTGTACTGTTCTGGAACGAGCAAAATATAATTAGTCTTAGGATTACGCACAGAGTCCTGAATTATTTTATTATATATATAATGTGATTTTCCTGCTCCTGAGGAGCCAAGAATAAACTGTAAGGACATATTATAACCTCCATGTAACAACTTCTTACAATTATACAATATTTTAGAGTACAGATAAACGGATTTTGTAAAATAAAATTTGCCTAACATAAAAACTCCTCAACAAGAATATATTGTAATAATCTTATTGAGGAGCGTAAACATGTCATCAAAAACCAAAATCATCGTCCTAAAATCTAAAGAGCTTATTTACACAGGCATATTCATCGTGTTAAGTATCCTGCTTGTGCTGCTTCTTTTTTATATGTTCTCTCCCTCTAAAGAAGAGGAAGACGCAAATAAAACAACCACCACAAGTCATGGTACCGAAGAGGTGAAGGAAACATTTTCTACATATCAGCCGGGAGTATATTCTACAAGCCTTAATCTCGGTGGCTCAACACTAGAGCTTACAGTTACTGTCGATGAAGATGTAGTTTCTCATGTTGAAATCAAAAACCTCGACGAAACTGTAACAGCAATGTACCCACTTATTCAACCTTCACTCGACGAAATCAACTCTCAGATAAGCAGTGTTAATTCCTTAGATGAGCTGACATATTCTGAAGATAACCAGTACACTTCTATTATTATCTTAAATGCGATTGAGGAAGCACTAGATTCTGGGGTGGAGTAAATATCAAAAGACAGGTAATCATGTTGACTACCTGTCTTTTTTTAATATACATATAAATTTTGTTCTATTCCTTCTCCACAACAACTCCACCAGTCTTGTAGATACTATTTGCTGGCACATATCCTCTAACTGGTGACAGAGGATAAATATTGCTTCCTGCTCCAACTACAGTTCCAGGGTTAAGAACTGAGTTACAGCCTACCTCAACATTGTCACCAAGCATTGCACCAAATTTCTTAAGACTTGTATCTATATCGAAAGCTTCGTCTTTTACTTTTCCTTTAACATGTACTAATGTCTTATCACTTTTTACGTTTGATGTTATTGAACCAGCTCCCATGTGTGATTTGTAGCCAAGCACAGAATCACCTACATAGTTGTAATGTGGAACCTGTACATTATCGAATATTATTACATTTTTTAATTCTGTAGAATTACCGACTACACAATTTCCTCCTACGAGTGCATTCCCTCTGATAAATGCACACTGTCTTACCTCTGTTTCTGGTCCTATAATGGTTGGACCTGCTATGTATGCTGAATCAAACACCTTTGCTGTTTTGTGAACCCATACATTTTCAGATACCTGATTATATTCCTCAGCTGATAAATTCTTTCCAAGTTCAAGTATGTAATCCTTGATATGTGGAAGTGCTTCCCATGGATATGTAAGTTCCTCCAAATATGCTTTGGCAATTGTGTGCTCTAACGAATACATATTTTTTATTGTAAGTTGTTCGATTTTTGACATATAAACTCTCCTTATTATTTCTTATAAAATGGTTTTGTCTTATCAAATATATATGTAATCTTATACTGATTATCAAGCTTTTTAACAAGCTCTGTGTTGCTTATTACAAAGCTGTTCATCTTCTGAGTGTATTCCTCTTTGGAAATGCTTCCATCAGCGACTCCGGTAAGTCCTTTTTCCCAGCTCGCTGTCATCTCTGCACGAAGCAGGTTGTTAATCGAATAATACACAACATCATATATTATTTCACCTAAAAATGTAGGTGTTACTATCTGTGTTTTCTTATTAAGCGCAATGTATTTGTTGGTTACAAGTTTTGTAATAATGCTGTCTCTGGTTGCACTTGTACCGATACCACTACCCTTAATCTGACTTCTAAGCTCCTCGTCCTCAATAAGCTGACCTGCATTTTCCATAGCAAGAATAAGCGTGCCCGATGAATATCTCTTTGGTGGTGTTGTCTCGCCTTCTTTAATATCAAGAGAATTAACAGGAAGCATCTGACCTTTTTTGAGATTACCTAAATTCTCTAACATCTCAGGTGAAAGCTTTTCGTCCTCACCTTTTTTGTCACCTCCAGGAATTCCTGAAATCTGCATATATCCTGGTGATTTAAGTCTCTTGAAATTAGCAAAAAAGCTTTCGTCGTAAACATTAGATACTTCAGTAGTATTTCCCTGCTCGCTTCCGTCAGCAGTTATTCCTCTGGTTAGCGTAAGAGAAACCTTCTCGTACTGAGCAGCAGGATAAAATATACTTAAAAATCTTTTTGCTACTATATCATACACACCTTTTGCGGTATCTGACACACTATTTAATGCACCAAAGCCCTGTCCTGTAGGTATAATCGCATAATGGTCTGTAATCTGTTTGTCATTAACATATTTAGATTTTGCTATTCCCCTATATCCGCCCTGCGCAATAATATTATCTGCAAAGCTCGCAAGTGGAGCATATTTTTTAAGTCCATTTATGTTTTTAAATATTTCCTTAGCAACAGCCGTAGATAATACTCTTGCATCTGTTCTCGGATATGTGAGAAGCTTTTTCTCGTATAACTCCTGAACAATTTTTAATGTATCCGATGGACTTATCTTAAAAAGTCTCGAGCAGTCATTTTGAAGCTCAGCTAAGTTATAAAGCATTGGCGGTGCTTTTTTCTCTATCTTTTTCTCGACCTTTGCAACCTTAAATTCTATAGGTTTATCAACACTAAGCTGTTCGATAAGGTGTTTTGCCGACTCTTCTTTTTTGAAACCATTCTCCTTATATAACAAAGGGGATTTGTCATAAGCCGAACCCTCTATCGCTTTCCACTCTGCGTCAAATCCATCCAAAGAAGCAATAACTCTGTAAAATGGTGTTGGTACAAACTCTCTGATTTCTCTTTCTCTTTTTACAATCATACCTAAAACACAGGTCATAACACGACCTACAGCAATAACACATTTGTCTGTTTTGAGATAATTTTTAACGGTCTGACTGTATTTAAGAGTAAGCGCACGAGAGAAGTTAATACCCATAAGATAATCCTCTTGTGCTCTTAAATAAGCCGAGTCACTAAGATTATCATAAGCAGAAAGTTCTTTTGCCTCTCTTATTCCTCTTAAAATCTCCTCCTCAGTCTGAGAGTCAATCCATACACGTCTTTTTTCTTTATCCTTGCTAACCTGAGCCATCTGATCAACCAATCTGTATATGTACTCTCCCTCTCGTCCCGAGTCGGTGCAAACATATATGCAACCTACATCATCTCTGTTTAATAGCTTTTTAACCACATTAAACTGTCTGCTTGCTGCATCTATAATCTCATATTTATATTCAGACGGAACAAACGGAATTGTCTCCATACTCCATCTTTTTAAATTAGCGTCATAGGCATCTGGATAGCTCATAGTAACAAGATGACCTACGCACCATGTCATAATGGAATCTGCCGTCTCTATAAAACCATCCTTTGTACCTGCTTTATCTGCGTCCTTAACTCCAAGCGCTTTAGCAAATTCTCTAGCAACACTCGGTTTTTCCGCTATATATAAATTCTTCAAGGTTAATCCTCCGAACAAAAAATCTATTCTTAACTATACCATAATATTCGCAAAAAAACCACAGAGACATTTATATAATTTCTAATAACAAAAGCACAGAATATCTCTGTGCTTTTCTTTATCAGTATTTATTTTACTGTTCGAAGAGTAACTCCTCGTATGTAGGAAGCGGCCATACCTCTGAGCCAACCATAGTTTCTAACTCATCAACCGGTTTTCTTACTGTATCGAAATATGAGAATATCTCGTCACAGTAAAAATGTGCCCATGCTTTGGCATCGCCCTTAAATTCATCTGCTTTAGCAAGTCTTGTTTCAAGCTCATTAATTGCTGTCTTAAGCTCTCCAAGTCTTGAATCTATATCGTTAATAATCTGAGACTGTGCAAAACCTGAAACGCCAAGAGATTTCAATGCCACAAGCCCCTCTGCAAGCTGCTTCTCATAATCCATAACCACTGGGATTATCTGTCTGTTGACCATCTCAAGCATTGTGCGTGCTTCAACATTGATAGTCTTAGCATAATTCTCGTACATAACAATAGCTCTTGCCTCAAGCTCTCTTCTGTTTAATACACCAAATCTTTCAAAAAGCTCAACAGTCTTGTCGGTTGTAAGATGAGGAATTGCATCAACCATACGTTTAATGTTTGGAAGGCCTCTTCTCTCTGCTTCTTCAACCCATTCCTGAGAATAACCATTACCATTGAAAATAATTCTCTGGTGTTTTCTAAGAGTCTCAGCAACAAGCTTCTTAGCATCCTCCTCGAAATTCTCCGACTTCTCAAGTATGTCTGCCATATCGCTAAGCTTACTTGCAACAATTGTGTTTATAGTAAACTGTGGCATACTGATTGACTGAGTAGCACCAACCATTCTGAACTCAAATCTATTACCTGTGAATGCAAAAGGAGATGTTCTGTTTCTGTCAGTTGCATCCATCTTGAATGTAGGTATAACAAGACTTCCTGCTCTGTACATCTTACGCTGAAGACTTGTTGTTGCCTCACCATTCTCTATTATCTGTTTAACTATGTCATCAAGCTGGTCACCAAGATAAACTGATATAATTGCAGGAGGTGCTTCGTGAGCTCCAAGTCTGTGGTCATTACCAGGACATGACGCAGAAAGTCTAAGTAACTCTGCATGCTCATCTACAGCTGCAAGTATTGCAGCCAAGAAAATATGAAACTGTAAATTATTTTCTATATTTTCTTTACCCGGATCAATAAGTTTCTCTCCATCCGAAGTAACCAACGACCAATTGTTGTGTTTACCTGAACCATTTACACCTCTGAAAGGTTTCTCATGTACCAGACATGCAAAACCTGTTCTGTCAGCAACTCTTTTTAAAGTGTCCATAAGTATCTGGTTCTGGTCACAAGCTATATTACTGTTTCCGAATATAGGTGCTATCTCATGCTGTGCAGGAGCACCTTCGTTATGCTGTGTTTTTGCAGGAATTCCATAAGCCCAAAGGTCTTTATTTAATTCCTTCATAAAATGTGAAACCTTATCTTTAACTACAGCAAAATACTGGTCATCCATCTCCTGGCCTTTTGGTGGTTGCGCACCAAATAAAGTTCTTCCTGTAATCTTAAGGTCTAAACGTTTTTCATATTTTTCTTTATTAACAAGGAAATATTCCTGTTCAGGACCTACAGTTGCAGTAACCTTTACAGGTGTTTTTCCAAATAATTTTAATATTCTAAGTGCCTGCTCACCAACAACATCCATAGAACGAAGTAATGGTGTCTTAAAATCAAGCGACTCTCCTGTATACGATATAAATATGGTAGGTATACAAAGAACCTTACATCCATCTGGTATATCCTTAACAAAAGCTGGCGATGTACAATCCCATACAGTGTAGCCCCTTGCTGCACATGTATCACGAAGTCCACCTGATGGGAACGATGAACCATCTGGCTCGGCTTTGATAAGCTCTTTACCTGTAAACTCTGTTATGAATGTACCATCTCCGACAGGATCCATAAACGAATCATGTTTCTCAGCTGTTCCATTAGTAAGAGGATGGAACCAATGTGTATAATGTGTAGCACCTAACTCCTTTGCCCACTCTCTCATAGCAATAGCTACCGAATCTGCAATAGAAGTGTCAAGTGGTGCACCATAATCTATTGTCTTTTTTAACTCCTTAAAAACTGCTTTGGGAAGTCTTGCCCTCATTGTCGCTTCACTAAAGGCACGTTCGCCAAGCATTTCCGCTGAAATATCCATAAAATTCTTCCTTTTCTTCTCTTTTTTTACACAACAATTAAAATAACTTAATTCGAAAGAAAAGGCAAGTCGAAAAAACCACACTTTTGCTTAACAAAATTAAGTTTTATCACAAAGTGACTAAATTTTGTAAATTTTCTCCTTTTTCGAGCTGTTCAGCATTCTCCAATGTTGTTCTCGCAATCTCACACATAGCTTCTTTAGTGAAAAACGCCTGATGAGATGTAAGAATAACATTTCTATAGGATGTAAGTCTTACCAAATCATCATCTGTTATGAGCTCATCTGACATATCTTCGAAAAAGTATGCATCCTCTTCCTCGTACACGTCAAGACCTACACCAGCAAACTTTTTCTCTGCCAAAGCGTCCAATAAATCCTGTGTATTAATAAGACCACCTCTTGATGTATTAATTAAGATAACTCCATCCTTCATCATATTTATATGCTCTTTATTAATCATATGATGAGTAGTTTTCGAAAGTGGACAATGAAGGCTTATAACATCCGACTTTTCAAGCAACTCATCCAGACTTACATACTCCATATTCTCTCCCCATTTTTTTATAGCAGACTCATCCTTTTCAATAAGCTCTTTAATAGGATATGGATCATACAAAAGAACATTCATGTCAAGACCTCTTATTACCGACATCATCGCCTGACCTATTTTACCTGTCCCCACGATACCTATTGTTTTTCCACATAAATCCATACCCATAAGACCATTTATACTGTAATTAAAATCTCTGGTTCTTACATATGCTCGGTGTATCTTTCTGTTTACGGCAAGTAAGAGGCCCAGCGCGTATTCAGCAACTGCTCTGGGAGAATAGCTTGGTACTCTCATAACAGCTATACCATTTACCTCTGCAACCTTTACATCTACGTTATTAAATCCTGCACACCTAAGCAATATTCCTTTAACTCCATGTTTTTTTAATTCATTAATTGTTGCTTCATCCGCTGAGTCATTAACAAAAATACAAACTGCTTCACAGCCTTTTGCAAACGATGCTGTGTGCTTATTTAATTTTTCTTCAAGAAAAAGTATTTCAAAACCTTTTTCTTTAGCTATTGGCTCAAACCATATTTTGTCGTATGGCTTTGTATCATAAAATGCTATCTTCATAATAAAAACACTCCCATCAATGAACATTACTGTTTGATATATATATCTGTCGCTTTATATTATATTTTGCGACAGACATATATTCAAGCATTTTTAGTATGTTCATTAACGGGAGTTTTTATCCCTTACCTCCATATAATAGGTTGCAAATTCCTGTGTTATTAACTTGTTTTTTATCATGAGATTAAGGGTGTCTTTAAATTCATTGTTACTTATTGTGGACATTGCCATATTTTCAAGAATATTAGAAATTCTATCTGCATATCCATTGGCATCTATTACACTGTCTCTAAGCATAATATTAGCTTTATAAGAGTCCTTAAAATAATGATTGACTTTTGTAGATGTGGTAACCTTGTCATCTACAATGAATTCAGCCGAAAGTAAATCAAAAAGATGTTTAGCTGATTGATTTGTAAAATATATTCCTGGACCTATTCCATATAAGTTTTTATATGAAGTTAAATCTTCAACCACATTGCTGTGCAAATAATCAGGAAGATATGGTTTAAACAGCTCTGCCATAATACTATTACCCTGTATACTCTTATAATCTTCATCTGGATTTGCAGGCTGTTTTTTAAGATATGTAATCTGACTTATATTATACAAAGGCAATGTTATATATCTAGGTTCTTTCTCAATAAGTAAAATATGGAACTTACTATCCTCTGCCCATATATATGCCGGTGTCTGACGTATATTGTATTTATCACAGAAATCAATAAGCACCATCCTATGATCTTTTCGAACTTTGTATTTATGCAAGGTCTTCTTTATTTTTTTCTTATCATACGACTTAATCACTTCTTCTGTAGGATGTACACTCTCTGGTTCATGTGTTTCTGCATCTTCATCATCTAAATCTGAATAATCCCCTAATAATGCAGACATATCATCAAGGAAATCTTCCTCTGGATATTGTCCTTTTTCATCAGCATATTCCGTATAATTTTTCTCCGAATATTCCTGAGCTTCGTCTTCTATAAACTCCTGTTGGTAAGAATCTTCGTTTTTATTCTTAGTTTTTTTTGTTTTTTCTTTTTTTGTTCCAGATTTCTTTGTACGTTTTTTCTTCTTTTTGTTTTTCTCGGCATCCTCAGAAAAAACCTCATCTTCTGATTCATCATATGGCTCAACATAGTCGACAGCCATATCTGGTTCTTCCTTATACTCATTGTAATCTCTTACAGGTCTTTCGGGTGCAAGATTCATCTTCTCCTGTTCAATAGTCTGATATTCTTCATCAAGTTCATCTTTTATATTAGCAAAATCTACTTTTTTCTTAGTTCCTTTTTTTGTTCTATTTTTACCATCATACTCAACAGGGATTTCTAAAGGTCTTTCCTCTGCATATATACCTAAAGTCTGCGCAAGAGATATAGTGACAAATGCACCTAGCAATCCACAAAAGAAAAGCAACATCTGTCCTAAAACAAAAGTTAAAATAAAAAGCACAACTGATGCTATACCTGTCAAAAACGAGCAAATCAAAACCAGTTTTGTCTTAGCATCTCCATATTTTAATGTATTTATGATTTTATTCATAAAATTCACCTGCCAGTATCTTAAGTATTTTATATCTATAGTATAAAACACGTCATAGTAAAAACACAAGCAGATTTAAAAAAATTACATAGTTGTATTTAACACACCTATAAATATCGGCAAACCTGTTTCTGTATCTATTATTGAATATATAAATGGTCTGTCTAAAATTACATACTCAGGCTCCTCGTATTCTGCACAAGACTCAGTAACCATCTCAACCGATGTAACCGCTGCTGCTTTTGTGCCATGTCTATCAACCTGTATAAATGTTTTGTGCAAAACCTTGCTAATATAAAGAGGATTCGCTGTGACAGCCATGTTAGAAAAATCTGCTGACTCAGTAAATGCATTTCCCATCCCCATAGCTGAAAGATATGGCGAAAGTTCTGTTTCATATTCATATGTAAACTCAGGAAGTTTTACAATAACATCCTTATACTCTCTGTTATTGTACATATTAATAAAGCTATCCCCTGTCATTGATTCTATATATTCAGAAACCGAAATATTTTCCTCCGGCAAGATAGCCATAAATGCATACTTACCATCCTTGTATGGTTTTATAAATCCCTTAGAATTTTCATCCTGAACAAAAACCCCCTCTGTACTACTAAGCATATTAACATTTTCACTATCTCCCTTAAAGTTAGTAAATTCCGAATCCTCAATTATCTGATTATCCTCATATTCCGTAGCCCACTCACCTTCAAAAGCAATTGCATTTATAAGATACATAACTGCTTCTGCTGGAATTTCATTCAACAAGGTCGGAATCATTTTCTCGGTTTCTTCGCTTACCCATGAGTTTATATCCTCCACTGTACTGTCATCAAATTCAGCCATATAAATTTCTGCATCATAATAATCTGTACATTTCTGAACAAACTCTTCATTTACCTGGATAGCCTCCTCGTCATCTTTAATCCACACTGAGTTTGCAACATTAAATTCAACATTTTCTGACTGATTTAGCTCCTCAATGTAAGTGTACATGTATTGGTTATGCTCATCTATACTGTGAGCGCCACATAAAACAGTTTCCATCTCCGAAAGACAATCTCCTCCAGCTCCATTTACAGTCATTGAAAGTGCAGATAATACAGATTGCGGAGATATTAGCACATTTTCACCGGATTCAACACCAGAACTCACGCTATTTTTGAATAAATCAATTGAAAAATCAGCAGTATATGAAACAAAAGACTCATCAATATCTTTACCTTCTACGTCACCACGTTCTATATCAGCATTTAAGCTTTGATTATCCGAAGTGACGTTTTTATTTTTCCCCTTTTCGTCCGCTCCACATCCACATATACAAACCGCAAGCCCTACCGACATAATAATACTTACAGTTTTCTTTATAAAATTAAGCATAAAAATCCCTCCTAATTGTTATTATAGTATATATACGAACTAATTCTGAATTTTTATGGAATAATTATAACATTTTTCAATTACATTGTCCCTTATTTATATTGTCGACCTGTGTGGTCTACACTGTAATCCTCTTTATATATCAATTCTGAAACAGGTAAAAAACTATAACCCTGATTTTCAAGCTGCGTCAAAAGCTCATCTAAGGCCTGAGCGGTGTAGGTTGAGCCATTGTGAAGCAATATAATAGAACCGTTTTGCAAATTCTTATGGTCACATACCATATTAATAATTGACTCAACACCATAGTCTTTCCAATCTAAGCTATCCACATCCCATTGAACCGTATAATAATCACATAGTTTCGCAGTCAAAACCACGTTTTCATTATAATCCCCATATGGAGGTCTAAACAATATCATATCTATTCCTGTCATAGCCTTTATTATATTATGACATGCCTCTATCTCCTCTACCATTCCCTCCTGACTAAGTGAAGTCATATGCTTATGATTTGCACCGTGATTTCCTAAATCATGCCCATGCTTATATATTTTTTCAATCGCAGCCGGATATCTTGTCGCCCAATCTCCAGTCACAAAAAATGTCGCCTTACAATCGTGTTTATCCAAAACAGAAAGTATCTCCTCTAAATCCTCATCTCCCCATGCCGCATCAAACGTAATAGCAACAACCTTATCTTCTGTTTCCACTGAATAAATCGGAATAGAATCTGAATAATCCTCACCTATTACCGCCTTAACACTTTCAATATTTTCGCCGGCAAAAATAACAATTGTAAATACAACCATCAATCCTATAAGAATTTTTAAAAAGCTAACGTTTTTCCTATTTAACTCTGGAAATGTTACAAACTGTGACATTCTATATCCTTATAAACATTCTTATAAATATTATATAATTTGGCACTAAAAAAAATGCATGGCATAGGGACTAATAAATCCACACACCATGCACTTTGTATATAGTATAAGCTAATTTAACCTACATAATTAATCTTTCGGAAGTTTTTCTTACCACGTTTAATTATAAACTCTTCTTCAAAAGCTTCAGGAGCATACGAAGCAGCAATATCTGTAACCTTTTCGCCATTTACAGTTACACCACCCTGCTCAATTGCTCTTCTTCCTTCACTTCTTGAAGTAACAAGACCTGATTTAACAAGAAGAGAAATAGCATCAATCATTCCATCCTTTAAATCGTCTGCTGTAATGTCTGCTGTAGGCATATTTTCAGCATTTCCGCTTGAGAAAAGAGCTCTTGCTGCTTCCAATGCTTTCTTACCTTCTTCTTCGCCATGAACAAGAGTTGTAAGCTCGTATGCAAGAACCTCTTTTGCTTTATTAAGCTCGCTACCCTCATATTTTTCCATCTCTTCAATCTGCTCAAGAGGAAGGAATGTAAGCATCTTAAGGCATTTGATTACGTCTGCATCGCCAACATTTCTCCAGTACTGGAAGAATTCAAATGGAGTAGTCTTATTAGGGTCAAGCCATACTGCACCTTTCTGAGTCTTGCCCATCTTCTTACCTTCTGAATTAAGAAGGAGTGTGATTGTCATAGCATGTGCATCCTTGCCAAGCTTACGTCTTATAAGCTCTGTACCACCTAACATGTTAGACCACTGATCATCGCCACCAAACTGTAGATTACATCCGTATTTTTGGAACAACGCATAGAAATCGTAACTCTGCATAATCATATAGTTAAATTCAAGAAAGCTTAAGCCCTTTTCCATTCTCTGCTTGTAGCACTCAGCTGTAAGCATACGGTTAACAGAGAAATGTGCTCCTACCTCTCTTAAAACGTCTACATAATTAAGATCGAGTAACCAATCCGCATTATTAACAAGAAGGGCTTTATCCTCTGAGAAATCAATAAATTTACTCATCTGAACCTTAAAGCAATCAACATTATGCTGAATTGTCTCCTTAGTCATCATCTGTCTCATATCAGTTCTACCAGATGGATCACCAATCATAGCTGTACCACCACCAATAAGAGCAATAGGCTTGTTTCCTCCCATCTGAAGTCTCTTCATAAGACAAAGTGCCATAAAATGACCTACATGTAAACTATCTGCTGTAGGATCAAAGCCGATATAAAATGTAGCCTTACCCTCATTGATTAATTTGCTGATTTCTTCTTCATTTGTAACCTGAGCAATAAGACCTCTGGCCACCAATTCGTCATAAAGTTTCATAATATTTCCTCCATGTTTTATTTTGTCTATAATAAGTTTTTTAGAAATCTGTCAATCCTAATAATTATAATATTCGTACATGTACTCCAGAATTTCTCCTGTTGCATAATCACAATCCACCCATATAAATATTGCCTCATTACCACTTTCACTTAATGGGACAGTTACACTATAATATAAATCTTCGTATTCGTCATCCTTGTCACACTCATAAAACTCGTATCCACTGTACAATGCTTCAAACTCGCTCGCATTATCTCCAACTTCAATATCTCCAGGGAAAATAATATCTACCTCATCTGAATATCCATCATACACATCAACTAAAGTAACCATACCATTATGAGTATATATTGTGTCATCTGTATAGTTAATTATTGTACAGAAGAATTTTTCTCCATCTTTTTCCAAGGCACTAACAATGCTAGAATTAGAAGTTATATACTCATCTGTCATTGTTTCTATCTCCCAACCATTTTTAGTAAATTCTGATACTGGGCAAGGAAGCTTATAATTATATCCATCAATAGTAATAATATTATCTGTAAGCTCCGTAGATGGTCCATCAGGAGCAACATAAGATGCATTTATATCAGGTGCTTCTGTAGAAATATCCATTTCAACTGTTACACCTTCAGGCATTGCTAAATTTTCTATTCTTATTAAATAGCAAAGCTCGTTTTCATCCATCTCTAAATCAAGAGTACCGTTCCAATCATCAGTATAATAAGACACATACTCCATGTCACCATCCTCAAATGCCCAATCAGGAGCACCAAAGGTATTTAAAAAGTCCTGTTTTACAGCTTCACCAAAAACTATATCCTCAGCAAGCTTTACCACATCACCCGAACAGTCACTATCAATATATAAACTTGTAACAAAACAATTCTCTATTGGCTGTAATGTCGTCTGTGGATTAGTTACATAAAACATAAAATCGTTACCGCCAACATCACTTGTCGCAAATACTGCCTCTGTTTCTCCAGATGCGATATCAGTCGGAGCACCACTTACTGTCCAACCGTTTTGTTCTAAAACATAATATGGGAATGGGAATTGGTAACATACATCGTTAATAGATATCTGGAAATCCTCCCAATCTCCACTAAGCTCAGTAGGAGCAACATACGTATATGTTGAACCTGGCTGTGGCTCTTCTGTTGTAGGTTCTTCTGTGTCTTCTGTATCTTCGGTATCTTCTTCTGTATCCTCTTCTGTTCTTTCCTCAGTTGTTGTTTTTTCTTTTTTATCTTCATCATCAGACGAATCATTCTTTTTTATGATAACTACAACAAGTACAATAAGTAAAATTGCAACTATAACTCCTAAAACAGCACATAAAATTCCCCACTTATTTTTACCACCAGAAGAGTTATTTCCACCCTGTCCATAATTACTCTGGTTTTGATAAGAAGGCTGAGCAGCTTGTACCGGCTGTTCGTTAAAAGAAACTCCACCTATTGATTTTGGTTTAAAATTATTATTATCCATTTAGACCCCCACTTTCATCAATTATGTAAAACTATTATCAAATGTAATCACAGTATAGTATATTTTATTATAAGCTTTTAGTCTATGGTCAATTTCATCTTTTATGAATTTTTTTGATAATTTACAATCATAAGGTATAACTATATCAAAAATCAAGTTAGTATGACTAGGACCTGACACCATCCTAAAATCATGCATAGAAAGATTTGCATCGATTTTCTTTATTATATCATTAAGAATATCTTTTGCTGTGTTTATTTCTTCGTTATCCGTCTCAACCGGATCCATATGTATAGTTATCATAACGCCAAGTTCTTCGTATATATTTCTTTCCAGTTCATCAATGGCATCATGAATTTCCATAATGTCACCTTTTCCATCTACCTCCACATGAACACTTCCAATAAGATTTCCTGGACCATAGCAATGAATTATCAAATCATGCATTCCTATAGCATAAGCAGACTCCTCTACCAGCTCTTTTATACTGTTCACAAGTTCTTCATCCGCAGGCTGACCTAAAAGCTGATCTACAGTTTCTTTAATTATTCCATATCCCGATAATAAAATAAAAATAGAAACAACAATACCCATAATTCCATCTATAGGTGCATCTGTAAATAAAGAAGCAACCAATGCAATAAGAGATGCTCCTGTAGCAATCACATCATTAAAGCTATCCTTTGATGTGGCAAGCATAACGCTTGATTTTACTCGTTTACCTAATATTCGATTGAAAAATCCCATCCATACTTTTATTAATATTGATAAAACAATAACAGCCAAAGCAACCATCGAAAATTCAATCTCTTCAGGATTTGTTATCTTATTCCATGAACCTTTTAGAAGCTCAACTCCTACAAACAAAATAATAATTGCTATAAGCAATGCTGTAAGATACTCCATTCTTCCATGTCCAAAGGGATGATCCTTATCCGCCGGTTTTGCAGCCATCTTGTATCCAAACATAGTAACTATACAACTTGCGCAATCCGAAAGATTATTAAAACCATCCGAAATAATTGCTATTGAGTTAGACATAGCACCAATAGTAAATTTTGCCGAAAAAAGAATTATATTACAAACTATTCCTACAAAGGAGCTTAGTATTCCATACCTCTCTCTAACCTTAATATCTTCTGTTTTCTCGTAGTCCTTTATAAACCTTTTAACAAGAAACTCTCTCATTCAAAATCCCCCATCTAATTCTCTTGCAGTAATAACCTTTCTTTATATCTCGCACATCCAACCCCAACTGCCAAAACTACAAAGAAAAGTGGAGTAGTTATAGGCTGATTAATATTTATCAATCCCTGAACAAAATATCCACACGCAGATGCGGCACACGCAAGCACTATAGGCTCTTTATTTGCATTTTTTATCATATATGTCACAGACGATACAAACATTCCTATATATGATACAACACCTACGATTCCCGTAGTAACCAAATACTGAATCAACTCATTGTGTGCATTATCATACGACTTACCTGTAACCTCAATCATTTCTTCGTAGCAATGTGTATGTGTAAGTAATCTTAACGTTTCATTACCATATCCAAAAATTTTATTGACAACAGGTGCATCGCCAAATATCTCAATACATTTTGTCCAAATAAATCCTCTATAGGTTCCCCATTCATAATTAAACTCGAATATAGAAATTTTCAGCAATATACCTGCTACTATAAATATTATAAATAAAACGCCAACAAAAACAATCATATAAATAATTATTTTTTTTCGGTTTATATTTACTAGACGTTGTCCAAATTTCTTGTCAAGCAAGAGAACTATTCCATATAACAAACAAACCCCTACCAATAAACCTATGGCAATCTTAGGTTCATCTAGTATTTCGGCCACTCCACCTCTTTTTTTATCGTACTCACATTCAAATAAATTTCTCATAATAACAACAAAAATATTACCTGTCGCAAACATGATTAACGTTTCAAAGAAGGCTTTAGTCTTACTATTATAAAATGACAACAAGAATATAACACAAAGAGCTGCTCCCACACCCAAATATACGCTATCACTATTGGAAATTATAGTTGACATACCACCTAAAATTATAAGTAATGCCATAAAAATCTTGCGTATATTTTTATTATAAAAAATATATATAGCTATAAACATTGGCATGCTTATACATATAAAACTGGCAAAAACATTTATATTTCCAAACGTAGATGTAAATATATGATAATTTGACTTTGCTATTCTGTCCTTGTAAGACATAAAATCAATACCCGCATGCTGAAAAATTGCCACAATATATGCAAATGCGCTAGTTATACCAAAAATCGATATAATAAGCATATCCGGCTTTAATCTATTTGCAATAAAAACAAACATCACGCAAAGAAAAACATATGTCAAACATCCCATATATCTACCATTTGAGCCCATCATTGATGTCGCTTTATCAATAGAAACTATATATGCAAATATATTAGCCATCAAAAAAGCCATTGCCCAGAAATCCGGTCTTTTCCAAAATTTCTTTTTATCCACAATTCTATTTATACTTATTATCTCATCAAGCAAAGCATATTCAATCATCTTCTCTATAGCAATAGCTATTACAAACAATACAATAAATGCATATGTAGCTGTCGAAATAAATTCATACCTTGTCATTGTAATATTAAAATACGCATCGTCTGTAATCCATGTATATATTCCAAACACAGCAAATAGATACAGATAAATCATCCAATCTGCAGCTCTTGTTCCATTTAAATATTTATTAAATAACTCTCTATTTTTTTTATTAGATTTATCCATGCCAATCTCCCTTACATGAACCAAGCTTCATCTTAGCAATTCTTTGTTATTGATAAAAAAAAGAGTAGGTATTTACCCTACTCTTTTTTTTAATGCGGGAGATGGGACTTGAACCCACACGACGTTGCCATCACTAGATCCTTAGTCTAGCCTGTCTGCCAATTCCAGCACTCCCGCATATATACTTGCATCAAGCTGATTGCTCAACGCAAGTAGTATATTAACATTTACTGCGAACAATGTCAACAGTTTTTTTTATTTTTATGCTAATTTAGATTTAGCAACCTCTGCAAGCTTTGCAAATCCTTCTGGATCACTGATAGCCATCTCAGAAAGCATCTTTCTGTTAAGGTCTACTTCAGCAAGCTTTAAGCCATACATGAATTTGCTGTATGAAAGTCCGTTCATTCTAGCTGCTGCATTAATACGTGCAATCCAAAGCTGTCTGAACTGTCTCTTTCTCTCTTTTCTACCAGCGTATGAAGTAGTTAATGCTCTCATAACTGACTGCTTAGCTACTCTGTACTGCTTAGATCTAGCTCCTCTATAACCTTTTGCGAGTTTTAATACTCTGTTATGTCTTTTCTTAGCGCCAACGCCGCCTTTAATTCTTGCCATTAGTCTATTCCTCCTAAATTCCTAAATATATGGTAAAATCTTCTTCATAACCTTGCTGTTAGTAGCATCAGTCATGGCTGCTTTTCTAAGATTTCTCTTTCTCTTAGTAGTCTTCTTAGTAAGAATATGACTCTTATAAGCCTTACTTCTCTTTAATTCACCTGTTCCTGTCTTTTTGAAACGCTTAGCAGCTGCTTTCTTAGTCTTTAACTTTGGCATATTATTTCCTCCTTAAAAATCCTATATATGTTATTTTAACGTTTTTCAGCTAAAAACATTATCATACTACGTCCTTCAAACTTAGCTGGTTTTTCAACAACAGCCACATCTGAAAGTAATTCAGCAAATTCATCAAGAATTGCTTTGCTTGTGTTAACATGTGCCAGTTCTCTACCTCTGAAACGAAGTGTTACCTTAACCTTATCGCCCTTTGTAAGGAACTTTCTAGCCATGTTTACTTTTGTGTTGAGGTCGTTAGTGTCAATATTTGGTGATAATCTAACTTCTTTAACCTCTATAGTCTTCTGCTTCTTTTTGGCTTCTTTTTCTCTACGTGCCTGCTCGTAACGGTATTTGCCGTAATCCATAATCTTACAAACAGGTGGTGTTGCAGTCGGTGCAATCTTGATTAAATCTACACCTGCCTCCTCAGCAAGCTTCATAGCTTCCTTAGAAGACATAACTCCAAGCTGTTCTCCAGTCTCACTGATTACACGGACCTCTTTATCTCTTATCTGTTCGTTAATCATTAAATCGCTAATAATAAGCACCTCCAATAGGATAATATATAGTATAAAAAAAGTGGATAGACAAACTATCCACATAAAATCACAATAAACTATATCGTGCTATTAACCCGAGTCGCCTACTTGCGCTAAGGTGAGAGTGGATACTCTGCTTCTTCAACATACTCAAATAATCTAACACATTAAATATTATATGTCAAGCACTTTTTATCCAATTAATAACATATAAAATTCTTCTAAGGTAAGATCATTTTCATACATGAATTTAGATGCGTCCTTACCCACATATCTAAAATGCCATGGTTCATAGCTTATGCCTGTTATTTCTTCCTTATCCTTAGGATATCTAAGTATAAATCCATATTCGTGACAATGCTCCATCAGCCATATATTAACAGGACTTTCTTCTACGCTTTCTGTAAGAACAACTGTATTTTCCTCTGTTATATCAAAACAAAGACCTGTCTCATGCTCGCTGCATCCAACCTTCTGAACAGTTTTATACGCTTCCTCATAAGCCTCTTCTTCGGTCATCCCCTGTTCCATATTTCTTGCAACATTATCTTCTAAAATTTGAGCTTGGTCTTCTCTGCTTCTGTATGCAGACAAGATATTATAATGTAAACCATCATTATTAAGGGCTGTAAGCATAGCCGACAAATCATCATATATTCTTGCATCAATATCATATCCACAATTAAGCGTATGGTGCTCAAATTCGTAATTCTCATCTAATGGATTATAATTATTTACCAGCATAAGAAATTCTTTGTCAGTATAATATACCTGCTCACATATATCCTGCAAATCCATTTCTTCAACTGTTGTACCTTCCTCTGTTGTCACCAGCTTGACATCATCTTTTTCTGATTTCTTCCCCGATGGCATTATAATCACAACAAGAATAACAACAACAAGAATGCCTATAATAATACCAATAAACGAAGGCAATACATTAGACTCTTCTTTTTGCTGGATTTTATGGAGTAAATAATCCATATCCATATCTGAATTATAAACTATTTTTTTCTTGATTCCCTTAAGCTGTTCCTTATTTTTCATGCTGTCCTTCCATACAAAAAAATTATTAAATAGCTATCTAATATGATACTTTATTATTACTATTTTTTCAATTGTGTTTTTTCAATTTTGTTAACTCACTTGACATAAAAGTTACTTATATATAAAATTATACCTATATTTTAATAAAAGGAGTTGATATTTTTGGACACGAGTCCCATTATTCAATTAGTAATCGTAATTATTTTACTTGCACTTTCTTCATTCTTTTCTTCCTCAGAGACAGCACTTACAACGGTAAGTCGAATTAAGCTTCGTTCACTCGCTGAAGAAGGCAACAAAAGTGCAAAAAAAGTTCTGTCTGTGACAGAAAATCCAGGAAAATTACTTAGTACAATTCTCATAGGTAATAACATCGTTAACATATCTGCATCGGCACTTACTACAACGCTTTGTACTGCTGTGTTTGGTAACAAATTCGTTGGTATCGCAACAGGTATACTTACCATTCTTGTACTTATCTTCGGTGAAATAACACCAAAGACATTAGCTACACGTTATAACGTGCAGTTTTCAATGGTTTTTGTTTATCCGATAAGTATACTGATGTTTTTACTTACACCTGCAATATGGCTTTTAGACAGAGTTACTGGTTTGATATTTAAAATCCTGCGTCTTGACACTTCAAAAAATGGTGATACCATGACAGAGTCAGAACTCAGAGCCATAGTTAATGTCAGTCATGAGGAAGGTGTTATTGAAAAAGAAGAACGTTTTATGATTTCCAACGTAGTTGATTTCGGTGACGCACTTTCAAAAGACATTATGATACCTCGTACAGATATGGTATGTGCAGATGTCACTTCAACCTATGAAGAACTTGTTGATATATTCAAATCCGAAACCTTTTCTAGAATGCCAATATATGAAGAATCTAAGGACAAGGTTATCGGAATCCTTTATCTTAAAGATTTATTCTTTTACAGTCAGCTTCACGATTTGAAAGACTTTGACCTTAAAAAAATTCTTCGTAAACCACTCTTTGTATACGAATATCAAAAAACAAGTCAAATTTTTGCTGACATGAAAACATCATCTGTTACAATGGCAATTGTTCTTGATGAATACGGCATTACCTCTGGTATCATCACAATGGAGGATTTAATTGAGGAAATTGTTGGTGATATACGAGATGAATACGATGATTATGAGAATGATTTCATTAAAGAAATTGAAACTAATAGATACGATATTGATGCATCAATTAAATTAGACGATTTAAATGATGCATTAAACACAAAACTCTCTTCTGATGATTACGATTCTCTTGCTGGATTTGTAATAGAATTATTAGATAGATTACCAGACGAGGGAGATACAGCAAGCTTTAAAAATATCGACTTTAAGGTAACTAAAATGCATAAAAATCGTATTGAAAGAATCATCCTTACAATCAACGAGATTAAAGATGACGTTGACGAAGAAAATAATTCATAAAGCACACAGAAATTTCATTATAATTAACAAAGGCTACTCATAATCTTTTGACTTATGAGTAGCCTTTTTATTACTATGTACTTATTACTGAAATTCAGCAAATTTATTTTTTCTTTGAATCCTTTCTAGGATCTTTCTTTTGTTCCTTTTTAGCTTCCCTAGCTTTAATTGCTTCTTCTTTAAGTCTCTGCTCTTCTGCCATATCATCAATGATATGCTCCATAAGTTTTTTCTTCATAAAGATATCATATCCAAGCAACGAAAGAAATGTAAGGTTTTTTAGGTAAGCATCTTCGCTTCCAGGAAAATCCTTTTCTGATAACTCATATGTTTTTACGACACTTCTCTCAACATTAAAATATTGATATTTGACTAAATCATATAAGCTACTATAAATATCCTCAAGAGAATACTTCGCCTTAGGATTATCAAAATGCCCCTCTATCAACGGACTAAGGATAGTCTGTATATCACTTATACTTACTACGTTCTTAAAATAATAAATATATATAAGAAGTATAATATGCTCCTTCGTATATCTTTTTTTCTCAGGTGGCGGAAGCACATCATTCTTAGTATAATTATTAATCATAGTTTTGGTAAGTGTTTTATCTTCATCACGTCTCTTGTTCTGAGATAAATGCTTATCCATAAAAGTTGTCACCTGATCCATATAAAGCTCGATAGCCGGTATATCATCAGGAACTATGTAACCTAATTTGATTAATTCTCTTATTTGTTTTTTTAAAGATTCTTTTTGTATATCCATCCTTTACACACTCCTGATACAATTATATAGTATCGAAAACTATATGTAAAGGTTTAAATTAACTTATTAAGCTATTTACCATATCTAACTGCTGAATAGATTTTGCCATTCCATCCTCTGTTAAATACATTCCAGAACGCCTTACCTGTGCATTATGCGAATTATTTTTTTCAGATTTTAATGCAAACTCCGTAGATAGATTGGCTAAATATATTGCTCCCACATTTGCCTGTTTCAAGCCCATCAGCTTATCATTTCCAGTATCATCTTTAACCCACACAGATAGCTTATCAAATATAGAATCATTCTCATCTATCCATCCATTACCGTCTTCGTCATATTCAGCAAGCTCCTTAAAGCCGTTTCCTGTAGTCGAGCCAAACAACTCCTTGCCATCATTAATCTTTCCATCCTGATTTTTATCATATGCAAGAAAACCTGCACCTTTAGACAAAAGAGATATTCCATCCTGCGTTCCATTTCCGTCAATATCAAATCGCCATTTCTGGTCACTAACAGAAACAGGATTTGAATCAAGACTTATCACAAGTGGGTCCGTCATAACAACTTCAGTCGACTTAGTTATAATTTCTGAGTTTTGACAAAATTCTCTGGACATTTCTATTTCCATATTAAACTCAATAGCTCTTCCATCTGCAGTAATCGCCTTTCCAACTGTAGAAAATGCCATAGTTTCTGTCTCTTCGTAGGATGCCTTTGAATAGTTTGTAACATTCCATACATTGTATCCATTAGCACCAGAACCTGATGTCAAATCAATCACAGTGCCTCCTAATGAATTACCTGACGAAAGCCCGTCAATATAATTTTTGGTATATGGTGAATTTGCTCCTATCATCATAGAAAGTCTGTGTCTGAAATCAATCAAAAATGACCTGATCTGTCTTAGAAGGCTCTGAAGTGTTATCTCCTCTTCAGATTCAATCTGATTAATAAATCCATTGTTAGCCAAAACATCCGTATTATCTTCTTTAATAACATCTTTATCTGTCTTTTCTTCACAATGTCTTTTTCCGATTGCTGTCTCCTCATAAAGACTTGTTTCTACAGTCCTCTCATACTCTGCATTAAAAGTATTCGAAGCATATCTCTTTTCTCCTGTTCCAACAGCAGATGCAAGAGATTCATTTGTCTGTGAATATTTCACAGACTTCGTAGTTTTTGCTGCCATACCAATAGCACTGGAACTAATAACCATAAATTTCCCTCCTTTTTACATCGGTACAACCCGAACATCAATCAGTCTACTCACGGAGGTACTTCCACATAGTATATCGGCTAAATCGCTCCCTTAGTTTACCATAATCTTACAAATGGTATTCTCTCAAATGAATAAGGAGTCTTAAGACATATATGTGTGAAGAAAACTGTCGGAGGGACGCCGGCACTTAGCTTGTATAAATAAGAATTAAAGGAAATATATATACACTGGGGACACGTTCTCACTTGACTTCCGACGCAACGGTACTAAATTCAGAAAAATAAAAAAATCTCACTAGCCTACACACTAATGTGTGCTAGTGAGATTTTTTTATTTTATCCTCATTAAGTGCCGGCGTCTCCAGACAGTCCCCTGTGCATATATATTTCCTTTAATTCTTATTTATACAAGCTTACGTACCGCTGCGTTCCGACTCAAACGCAAGTGGGTTTTCGGACACATATATGTCTTAAGACTCCTTATTCATTCGAGAAAATACCATCTCGTAACCGTCATTGCCATAATTAAGGGAGCGATTTACCCTGCTTATGGTTGCAGTGGATGCTCCAGTTTCTTTTGCTACTTCAAGGTAAGTATGGTTCTCCGTAAGCATTTTTGCTACGGAAAATCTCTGGGCAATAGATAACACTTCATTTACAGTGCATACATCTTCGAAAAAATCAAAGCATTCTTCTACGCTCTCAAGTGTTAATATAGCCTCAAAAAGTTCTTTAACCGATTCTGTTCTTATTGTTTTTCCCATATTATCACCTGCTATTTTTCTTTTCTAACCCATACAGCTACTGCACTGCGATTAACGTAAAAATCACCAAATCCATCGTCATCTATCTTAATGTTGTATTTTGCATTGCCCATTGCATCGGCAAAATGACAACCTGCAAACTGCTTTCCAATGTACATATGCTTAGTTCCACCTGTACCGTCTGAAATGACAACCGCCATACCTGAATCTGGATGTTCCTCGTCACCCTCTCTTGTCCATCCTATGCAGTTAGGATCATCAAAATAATCATGCTGTGGTCCATATGCCTGCTTCTTTCTAAGCTTCATAAGCTTATCAAGTTCTTTTTTCTTTGATTTAATCTTGCTGGTAGGTATTCCTTTATAATCGCCATAGAATACACAAGGATAACCTTCCTGACGAAGAAGAATAATTGCATATGCCATAGGCTTAAACCAATCCTCAACCCACGACTCAAGAGACTGTCCTGGCTGACTGTCATGATTATCTACAAATGTAACAGCTAACATAGGATTAACCTTTGTAAGAGTTCCATCAAGTATAGTTCTAAGGTCATAATTACCATGTGCCTTTGAACAGTTATGGAAATTGAAATGAAGTGGTACATCAAAGAGATTTACCTCTCCTTCAGTAGCATTGATATAATCCTGTAAAACATTTACATCCCAATGCCAATACTCACCTACTGCAAAAAGGTCTTTTCCTGCTTTTTCCTGTACTGCACGCATCCAATCTTTATAGAACCATTTATTAATGTGTTTTACTGCGTCTAATCTAAAACCGTCAAGTGATGCTGTTTCTGTATACCATGCACCCCATCTTACAAGTTCTTCTCTTACTTCTTGGTTATCAAAATCGACATCTGCACCCATAAGATAGTCATAGTTGCCAAGTTCTTTATCTACGCTCTTGTCCCAATCCTTGCCCGCAAATCTGAATAAAGACTTTTTAGCTCTATCCTGATCCCAGTCTATTCCATCAAAATGTTTCCAGTTCCATGTAAAGTCTGAATATTTGCCTTTTCTACCTGGGAAAGTAAACTTAGTCCATGCACCTATAGTTTTCTGTTCACCAATCATCTGATTTCTGCTGTTAGCATTAAATTCATCTGCCGTTACTTTTTCAATCTCATCAGCACCCATTCTATGATTCAATACAACATCTGCATATACATTAATCCCCTTAGAATGTAATGCTTTGATTGCCGCAAGATATTCTGCCTTTGTACCATACTTAGTCGGTACTGAGCCCTTCTGATTAAACTCACCCAAATCGTATAAATCATATACGCCATAGCCTACATCAGTTGCTCCATTTACACTTTTATATGCAGGTGGAAGCCATACTGCTGTTACTCCTGCTGTTTTAAGCTTTGCTGCATCTGCCTTTAATTCATTCCATAATGTCTGGTCTGCTGGTAAATCCCATTGGAAATACTGCATCATAACACCATTAATTCCCATTTTATGATTCCTCCAAAAAAATTTTTGCATAGTTTTACACTTTATCATTCTAAAGTGATTATAGCAAATATCTAGTTTGGAGTAAAGATGAAAATCAAACTTCTTATTCGTAGCTCACGTTATAGTATGTCTCAACTAAAGTTCTAAATTCATTCTTGTAATCGTCTTCTTTACTATCCTTCACAGAATCTATAAGTTCATATATAAGTTCTTCATTTGTATCCCCCATATACTGACTCTCCTTGAGAACCATTCCAAACGCTGCAACAGCTGCAGCCCATCTTAAATTGTCTGAGCCCTCATCAGTATAATCTGATGTCTTACATACATACGACGAAAGCTTACTCTCATCCTCATCTATTTCCTTATATCTAACATTTAATGTAAAAATCTCGTCACTATACTCACCTGATGAATATACGCTTTCCTCTGTCTGATCATATTTTGATTTCACTTCCGGTATTTCCATATCTGAGTCCACTGGTACAATTTCATAAATCGCTGTTACATTATGACCTGCACCCATCTCCCCACCATCTTTGGTGTCATCTGCGAAATCCTCTGCTGCCATAACCCTGTTCTCATAGCCTATAAGTCTATACCCCTTTATTAATTCTGGATTAAATTCAACCTGAAGCTTAACGTCTTTCGCTACTGCCACGAGTGTTGCACCCATATCATCTACTAAAGCTTTTTTAGCCTCAAAAATTGTATCAATATACGCATAGTTACCATTGCCTTTGTCAGCAAGAGTCTCAAGTTTATTATCCTTATAGTTTCCATAACCAAAGCCTAATACACTAAGATACACACCACTTTCTTTTTTTTCTGAAATAAGTTTCTCAAGCTCACCCTCACTTGTTACACCAACATTAAAATCACCATCTGTCGCAAGAATGACCCTGTTATTTCCATCTTTAATAAAATATTCTTCTGCCAACTCATATGCTGTTTCTATTCCTGATGATGCATTAGTCGAACCCGCTGCCTCAAGACTTTCAATTGCTGAAACAATTTCATAATAATTTTCTCCAGATTCTCCCTCTAAAACAACGGTGTCGCTACCTGCATAAGTCACTATAGATATTCTGTCATTTTCGTCTAAATTCTCTGCAAGCATCATCATCGACTGCTGTACAAGTGGTAATTTGTTTGAATCAAACATAGAGCCTGATGTATCTATCAAAAACACTAAATTTGAATCAGGTGCTTCCGAAAAATCTATTTTTTCTGTACTTAAAGACACTAAAGCAAGCTGTGTATCCTCGTTCCAAGGGCAATCAGTGTATTCTGTATATACCGCAAATTTTTCATCCCCCTTTGGTTCTTCATAATCATAATTAAAATAGTTAATCATTTCTTCAATTCTAACCATTGATGCATCAACACCATAGCCGTTAACAATATTACTTCTTATCTGTGCATAGGATGCTGTATCAACATCAGCTGCAAATGTAGAAAAAGGGGATGTAGAAACTGACATCCAGCTATTCTCTGTTAAATCATCATATTCGTTTGTATCATAATCTTCCGGATAAACAGCCACATCTTCCTCCGCTACAACTGAATTTTCCACATAGCCTGTGTCATATGCCACCTCACATGCAGCCTCAGTTGCACCATCTTCATAGTCTCCATCATATTCGATTGATTCCGTCTTTTCCGGTTCATAATTTGCGTGTCCAGACGTAGTTACCTCATCCTTAGTCTTATCTGTATAATCTCTAATTTCACCACAGCCACAAAGACCAGCAACCATACTTGCACCTAAAACACCAACAACTAATTTCTTAAAAAACACCTTTTTTCTCATAATAATCTCCTCCTATTTTTATGAATAAAAAAACTTCGTATATCATTTGTAATTTGTCTTACAATAGATATACGAAGTTAATTTGTTTTTTTATGGAATTTTTTTATTTTTTATCAGTATTCAGGTATTTCCCTGACAGAAATACTCACAACATCAGCCTGATAATCATAGTAATCATAGTAATCATCGTCATAATATGGCTCTACATTTTCAAAAACGACATCTACAAACTCATCAAAACCTGTACTACCATCAATTTCTATATTAGTTTCTTCCATCATTCGCTCAAACTCATCATGATTTTTTATAAGAACATAATCTCCTTCTTCAAAAAAGAACGTAAGCTCATCATGGGATATATATACACAATAGCCTTCTGGTTCTCTAAACAAAAATGCTTTGTATGCTCTAACCGTTCCTTCAGGTTCTGTTATACCCTCATCTGCATTACCATCATCTACATCTGTTGGAGCTGACTCAACAGAATTTTCTACATCATCTGTACTCATCACAGTTTCATTATCTGATTCCTGCATATCTCCTACTGGTGCTTCTTCCATAGCAGCCTCATTTTCCTCAGCTGACTCCTCTGCATATTCCGTAGCAGCAACACTTTCTTCCTCCATAGTCTCAAAAGCGATATCTTCAGACTTAATTCCCTCTGTTACCATATCTTTTTCGTTACTTCTACCACCAAGCATAACAATAGGAATTGCAATAAGTGTAATCAAAAATGCTGCCGCTATAAAAGTTATAAACTTCTTGTTTCTTTTTTTATTTAACTTCTTTTCATTATTTATCTGAGTGACCTCACTGTCAAAGCCGGTATCAATTCTACTCCATAAATCAGGAGTTTCCATATCCGTAGCGTCAAGATATGCCTGAAGAATTTCCTCTGACAGTTCATTGTCAGGATTTACGTACTGGTTAAAATCTACCATGTTGTTATATGTATTTTCAGTAATTTTATTATCCTTTTTCATAACCACTCAGGCACCTCCTTAGCTTTATTATTCCCTGATTATACAGCCAGGTAACTGTTCCCATCGGTTGCCCCGTCACTTGAGCAATCTCCTTAAATTTAAGTTGTCCAATAAGCTTTAAATCTATTACTTCTTTTTCCTTAGATGATAAAGTATTCATCGCCTGCCTCATATCCTCTGCGAGAATAGCTTTATCTTCAACTGGATTTATATCAAAAGAAGCGTTCCCCTGTTCTACTATTCCATCGTTTGAATCTTCATTTTCATACTCTAGTACTTCTCTATTATTTTTTCTGATAAAATCAATCGCCATATTCCTTGCTATTGTAACAAGCCATGTCTTATGCGGACTTCCCTTCTTAAAAGAAGGAGCAACTCTTATTAACTTAATAAAGAATTCTGATGTCACATCCTCTGCATCCTCACGCCTTTTTACGACATCATATACGACAGCATATATAAGCTTCATATAAGCATCATATATAGCTCTAAGTCCGTTCTTGTTACCACATACAAGGGCATCCATAGCTAATTGAAACTCATTATCTGTCATGGATTATCCTCCTTGTTAATATATACGTTTAAAATTGATTTTTTTATGGATAAAATTTATCCTATTTATTCTTATAATAAAATATAGCCAACTGTGTTCTGTCGCGTAGCTGTAGCTTATCCAAAATACTACTTATGTAATTTCTCACCGTACCTTCGCTAAGGAAAAGTCTTTCTGAAATTTCCTTGTTGCTGTAACCTGCGGCAACCTCTTCGATAATTTCCTGTTCTTTTTCAGATATATCGTACTTATCATAATCAAAGGAATTTTTCTTATTCATCAAATCTGGCAGCTTATCTACTATATCCTGTCCAAATACACTCTGACCACCATATACTGCATTTAATGCAGGAATTATTCCTTCAAAGTCTTGTTTTAAAATATATCCTTTAGCTCCTATGGTAAGTGCTTTCACTATATATTCATCATCCATAAATGTAGTTAGATATAGAATCTTTGCTTTATCATCTTCCTTAAGAACTACTTCTCCAGCATCAAGTCCAGTCATACCCGACATTCTTATATCCATAAGAAGTACATCAGGCTGATGAGTTCTATATAATTCTATGGCTTCCTCTCCACTACTTCCAACTGCAACCACCTCTATACTTTTATCTGACTCCAATATAGTCTTTAAAGATATTGCAACTAACATATCATCATCTACTACAAGCACTCTCATATTCTCCTCCTTTAATTTCTTGGCAAGGTTACAAATATTCTAAATCCCCTATCCGTTTCTATAGAAATATTACCTCTCAATGCCTTTACTCTATCCTGCATATTACCAAGACCTATTCCATCACTATTATTCTGTATCTCTTCCAGCGTTTTATATGTCGCAGACTTATCCCTATTGTAATCATGAATAATAAGCTGTATCATTCCCGGATGCTCTCTTAATATTATGTCGACCTTATCATTTTTGCTATGCTTAAGTATGTTTGATACGGCTTCCTTCACAATCCCTATAATTGCATATTTATATTTTCTTTCAATATCTTTACTTGCATCGTAATCCAACCTACAGTCAAATCTACCTTCAAGCTCTGCCACAAGTTCCAATATAGATTGCTTTAAATCTACAGATTCATCATGTAGGTCATGAACACTCTCCCGAATGTTATTCATCGCAACATCAAGATTGTTTTTCACAGACTCCAGTTGACCATGCAAGGGTTCTTCTTTATTTATAGTCATAAGCGCACCCATCTGTAAAATAGAACGTGTTATCATATGTCCTACATTATCATGTATTTCTCTGGCTATTCGATTTCTCTCTTTTAAGGTTGCAACATAAACCTCCTGGTCTTGCTTCTCTATCAAATGCTTATTTTTCTCTGCAAGCAAAATCGTTCTTTCCTCCGAATCATCTCTTATATGCTTAACCAGAGCATTTAATCTCTCATTTTCCTTGCTTCTGTAATTAAACGAACAAGCTATAAGCGAGAAAAAGATAATTACTATTGCTGTAACAATAGATATTTCAGATATATTTATAAACATAAATAACAGCATAATTATTAATTCTATAAACAACTTATTTGCAAATAATTCATATGTAGCAACAGGTGCAATTAATAGCAACTCCGGATAATATATATTTCCAACTAAATATGCTATTCCTATTACTCCAGTAATTTTCTTGTCATCAATAAAATAACAAAAACCTGATATTATGATTGCTAAAAGTCCTAATATAATTATTTTGTTCAGCGTTACTTCAAATGCCAAAAGTATAACTGATAGCAAAATTAAAATTAATCTGTCAATTATAAATGCCATCTTAGTTCTCCGAATTTCTACATATTTCACTATAGTATCCGCGTACATTTTAACACGATTATGCATTTTAGAAAAGTATACCACAAACAAAAAAACATCCACTTCCAATTGAAGTGGATGTCGTTTTGCCTTAATTTGCTCTATTAAGTCTCATTCTCTTAGATATTACAAGTGCTACCGCAAAAAAAGCTAATGCGAACAAAAGCTGAATTCCCATGCCGACGAAAATCTCATTTGAGATTGTTCCTTGCATTATTGCATCTGCTGCTGTTACGTACCAGTAGGTTGGAATAAATTTTGCAATTTTTAACATTGTATCTCCAAATATTTCCATAGGTACAAAAACACCACCAAGAAAACTAAATGCTAAACTTAATACATTTGATACCATACTTATAGCCTGCGACTTAAGTTGGAAGTTAGAAATCAACGTTACAATTGCGGCAGAAAGAATTAAATAGCAAAGTGCATTAAGTATTAAAAATGCATTTACACCTTCAAATACTTCTCCTTTAAACATTACAACCGATACAAGCATAAAACCTAACCAGATTACAAGACTAAGTATTACCGATGCCCCTATAAGCTGAGCACTTCTGCTTTTTGAACTAAGCGGAGATATATCTGTACGCTCCTTTACCCCCTTTTTGTTTAAAGCAATTATTACAGGTGCTAAAACATTTATTAAAAGTCCTAAAAATATATACGAAAGATATGTGAAGAAATAATATATAGTAGGCTTTGTATTTCCCTTGCCCTTCATAGACACAAGGTCTTTATTATCTACTGCCGCAATAGTTTTTTCATAGGCCTCATCCTCACTATATCCAGCGATAACATAAGAATCAAAAGTCTTTACAAATGTATCTATCTGACTATCAACGTATGCTCCTGTTGTCGTTCCCGGACGTTTAATGTTTGTGAGCTTAAACCCATCTTCTATATAGAGGACATAATCAAGCACTTGAAAATAAAGTCTGTCCTGTATAACCTCATCATCATTCTCTACCTCTACAATATTATGCTTCTCGGTAAGATATTTCTCTAAATATTCAGCCTTTTTTGAACCATCATTGTTAAATATAGCTACATCCATTCGGGTATCCTGATAAGCATTATTACCAGTTCCAATAGATGACATTATAGACAGCAGAACTGTAAAAATAATAAAGTATGTTATAAACGAAGGAAGCTGTTTTTTTGTTATCTTAAAAAAAGTATTAAAGACTTGCATATTGTTTTCTCCTTCCTATAATTGAACCACCTATCATAAACGCAACTGATAATACAAGCATGGCAGCAATATTGCCAAAAAATCTGTCGTAGGTTTCATAAACGTTAAGTGCATAAAATGCATCACTAATCATAACTGCTGGATTAATTTTATTAATAAATGGTGCATGCATATCAACAAGCATTCTCATATCCATTATCATAAGACCACTTAAGAAACAAAATACCAGGTATATTGTTACACACAAGGTTTCCTTCATTGTTTCTGAAAGCTTGCTTAGGGTTCCAATAAAATATCCTGATGTAACACCTAAAAGGCAGCCTACAAATATAACCAATATAATTGCACCTATTCTATTGCCAAAATCAACACCTATAATCGACAAATATAAAAACGAAATAAGTGTAAGTCCTGTTAACACAATCCAAACTGCGCTAAGTCCACCGGCAGTCTGAGCTAAGCTGTTTGAACCACCAAGATTTTTTCTTGCACCGAGCGATGAAAGATTAGCCTGATTTTTAATAGCAAAGCTACAGCCTGAAAATCCTGCAAAAAGACAAGACATTGCTATAAGGTTATAAAAATACTGAATAAATACATCCATATTTCCGTTTGAGAGAACTTTTTCATTATTCTCATCTGCCTGTCCCATCAATCTGAGCATCACCATACCCTGTATCTCTTTGCTCTCAGAAGCAACATCTGTCATAACAGTAATAATCTGGTGATACTGAGAAACTATTGTAGATAAAATACTCTGTGCAATTCCTTTGTCCTTAACTAAGAGCTTAAGTTCTCCATCCTCTGAATAAAAAACACCTATTACTTCACCATCATCCAAAGATGCCTCTGCAATTTCAAAGCTATCACAATGTGTAACATTAAGAAGTTTTTCTCCTCCCTCTTCATCAAGAGAAATTTCTTCTATTATTCCCGAAAAATTTTCAGCTACAAACTCATCCTCTATGTAAGCCGCAACCTTAATATTTTTTACTAAATCACTTTTTTCATAAGCTGTTCCAAAGGTAGAATAAAACAACGTTCCTAATATGAAAACAAATATCATACTCCAGAAAATCTGTTGTTTATCTCTTATAACAGTTAAGAAGCTATATTTAAAACTATGCCAGAACATAGGTTACACCTCCTTGTCACGAAGCTCTTTTCCTGTAATTTCAAGGAATACGTCATTTAATGTAGGTAGCTCAGAATAAACTCTTCCACAAGGTATATCATTCTGATTAATATAGTCCATTACTCTGATAAGATTATGCTTACCACCACTACATTTTACTGTGAGCTTTCCATCCTCAAAGGTTACCATATAAACATGATTAATACCTTCAATCGCCTTGATATGTTCCTCACTTATTGCACCCATCTCCACAACAATGGTTTCAGTATTCTTAATCATCTTTTTAAGCTCATCCTTTGTACCAATTGCTATATTTTTACCCTTATCCATAATAGCAATTCTAGTACAAATCTGCTCAACCTCTTCCATATAATGTGAAGTATAAATAATTGTGCTACCCTTTTTATTGAGTTCCTCTATACCCTCTAATATCTTATTTCTACTCTGTGGGTCAACTGCAACTGTCGGCTCATCCATAATAATAAGCTTAGGCTTATGAGCAATTCCACATGCGATATTAAGTCTTCTAAGTAAACCACCAGAAAGCTTCTTAGGATAAAATTTCTTGAAATCCTGCAAGTCTACAAAATCTAAAGCCTCCTCAACATACTGCTTTCTGGTTTCCTTATCCTTAACATAAAGACCACAGAAATAATCAACATTCTCATATACAGTCAGCTCATCATACACAGCTACGTTTTGCATAACAACGCCAATATTTCTTTTTGCCTCCTGATTATTTGGACTCATCTTTTCGCCAAAAAGCTCTATATCTCCCTTGTCATATGAAAGCAATGATAAAAGACAATTAATTGTTGTTGTCTTACCAGAACCATTCGGTCCAAGGAGACCAAAAACCTCGCCCTCCTTAATCTCAAGATTAAAGTGGTCTAAGGCAAGAACCTCTTTATATCTCTTAACTATATTCTCAATTTTAACAACTGTTTCGCTCATAGTATTACCTCCATATATAAAAGCTAAATTTCTTACTATAGCCATTTTATCCCAATCCAAACAAAAACGTAAGTGCACAATGTCAAAACCACACATGACAAATGTCACATTCCATGATTACACACCTATCCCTCCTTAGCCACTTAAGTTTACATAATATAAGGTTGTGCATTAGTATCTACCAATGCCAACTTACGATGCTGGCTTACTTTTGGGTACAGGCAAAGACTATTGTGCCCGAAAACCCACTTGCGTTTGAGTCGGAACGCAGCAGTACGTAAGCTTGTAGAAATAAGGTGTATCGTAAATATATATGCACGGGGGACTGTCTGGAGACGCCGGCACTTAATGAAGATAAAATAGAAAAATGCTTCATTAGCACACATTTATGTGTAAGCTAACGAAGCATTTTCTATTTTTCTGAATTTAGTACCGCTGCGTCGGAAGTCAAGCGAGAGTCGTGTCCCCAGTGCATATATATTTACGATACACCTTATTTCTACAAGCTAAGTGCCGGCGTCCCTCCGACAGTTTTCTTCGCACAATAGTCTTTGCCTGTACCAAAAGCGAGCCAGCTATAGCAAGTTGCATACATAATTCATTACACAGTCTTATATTATGTAAACTTCAAATTCTATCTATCGTGGATAGGTGTGTAATCACGGTTATCGGCTATGGATTTATATGCTGGACGTATTATTTTGTTTGCATTGATAAGCTCTTCTATACGATGAGCACTCCAGCCTGCAATTCGTGCTGTTGCAAAAAGCGGAGTATAAAGCTCTTCTGGAAGGTTGAGCATACTGTACACAAATCCACTAAAGAAATCAATGTTAGGACTAACACCTTTGTAGATTTTACGTTTGTCTGCAATTACCTCCTGCGCAATTTGAGCAACATTTTTATAAAGCTCGTATTCATCCTGCATCCCTTTTTCATCAGAAAGCTTGCCTACAAATTTTTCAAACAGACGAGCTCTTGGGTCAGATATAGAATATACTGCATGTCCCATACCATAGATGAGACCAGCTTTATCAAATGCTTTTTTATCTAAAATATCTGAAAGATAATCTCTAATTGCACCTAAATCATTCCAGTTTGTAACATGCTCCTTTAAATCATCAAACATCTGTTTAACCTTTACATTAGCTCCACCGTGCTTTGGTCCCTTAAGAGAACAGAGTGATGCTGCTACCGAGGAATATGTATCTGTTCCAGACGATGTTACTACATGAGTTGTAAATGTTGAGTTATTTCCTCCACCATGTTCAGCATGCAAACAAAGTGAAAGGT
This sequence comes from Wujia sp., assembly GCA_045531735.1. GTDB lineage: Bacteria > Bacillota > Clostridia > Lachnospirales > Lachnospiraceae > Coprococcus_C. The sequence goes on from JAZSEO010000056.1 coordinate 45,437, forward strand.
CTAATATTTTAGCCTCTGTATCTGTGTATTCCTTATTCTGACGTAAAAGTCTAAGTAAATTCTGTGCTGTTGAAAGTTCTGGTTTTTGCTGATGAATATACAATCCTCTGCCTAAATCATAATGCCTGTATGCAAGATATGAATATACCGCTAACGCAGGGAAATTCGCAATAAGTTCAATGCTTTGTCTAAGTACATTTGGTATACTTATATCCATTGTTTTAGCATCATACGAGCTAAGTGTAAGAATACATTTTGTCATAGCGTTCATTATGTCTTTATTTGGATTCTTAAGTATTACATCACGAACAAAATGTCTTGGCAGTTCACGATATGAGCCAAGTAGTTTATAAAAGCTGTCAAGCTCACTCTGTTTTGGAAGTTCCCCAAACAATAAAAGATATACTGTCTCTTCATATCCAAATCTGTTCTCACTTGTAAAGCCTTTAACTAAATCATTAATATTTATTCCTCTGTAGAACAGCTCACCATCAATAGGTGTGGCTACTCCATCTATAATTCTTGACGAATTAATAGTTGATATTTCGGTAAGTCCTGTAAGAACACCCTTGCCATCTAAGTCACGAAGTCCCCTCTTTACCTCATACTTAGTATACAGTTCCGGATCAATCACATCACGTTCTTCACACAATCTAGCCAATTTCTGAATCTCCGGTGTAACCGCTGAAAATTCTTTACGATCCATTCGCACTCTCCTTACTAAATATTTTGTCTACAGTTACTTTTTTAACCTTGTTTAATTGGAATAAGTTTTCGTTCTTCCCTGTCAACGGAAACATCTGAGTTGGATATTATAATGCTTAATACACCATCCTTAAATGCTGCAGCAATATCCTCCTGCTTTACTTTTTTTCCAACATAAAAGCTACGTTTGCATCCACCTGTATGACGTTCTCTTCTAATATAATTTCTTTTGTTCTCATTTTTTTCAAGCTGGTCTGACATAACAGGCTTATTTGCAATTATGGTAAGTAAACCATCCACCAGCTCCGCCTGAACATTTTCATGAGAATATCCTGGTATCTCAATTTCCAAAAGATAGTTTCCATCTTTTTCCTGAATATCGGTCCTCATCATCTGTGGAACAGATGATACTTCACTGTCAAAAATGTTAATAGTCTGATCCTCAAACAGCATATAATTCCTCCTTCTTACTACAGAATATCCTCCTCTATAGAGTCTAGGAATTCTTTTAATTCTGTTCTTGCTTTTTCGATATCTGCTTTATTTTGTTTGTCCAAGATACCTTCGAAAGCAGTCATCCTAGCTTCAATTATCTGTCTGACATCGCCTGTTGCTTCCTCATACATTCTGTCACCTCTAAGAAGTAACAGCTTGTTCTCTTCCTGCTCTCTAGGATGAATTTTAAGAGCTGAAAGAGATGCCAGTCTCTCTTCGATTTCCTCATCAGACATGTCTGTCTCTTCGTTCTTAATTACAACTCGTTTTTGTATTTTAGTAGACACAACTTTTACTTCAACCTCTAAAATAGAGTTGACATCATATGTATAAGTTACATCCACAGCTTCTTTACCCGCCGGACCAATTGGAACAGGTACTTCAAGCTCTCCAAGATATACATTATTTCTTGCATATCTACTTTCACCCTGTAATATTTTTACTCGGATAGCACTCTGATTATCTCCTGCTGTATATAGTCTTTCTGTCCTACTTACCGGTATAACAGAATTTCTCTCTATAATAGGGAAATAATGTCCACTTTCCTTATAACCGCCAGCTCTTGTCACTACTATATCAGTCCCCAATGTAAAAGGACAAACATCTGTTAAAATCATTTCTTTAACAGCCTCGTTGCGTTCCTTCATTGCAGCCTGTGTAGCTGCTCCTACAACCACAACCTCATCTGGATTAATGTTTGCATTTGGAAGACGACCAAATAATCTACTCACAAATCGTCTAACTATTGGAAGCTTTGTTGCTCCACCAACTAATATTATCTCTTCTATATCAGAAAGCTTTATATTTGCGTCCTTAAGACTTCTCTCTATAGGCTTTTTAATCTTGTTGAGTAAAATCTGACAGGATTTCTCATAATCCTCCAAGCTTATCTCATACTCATACACCTCTTCACCTATCTTACATTTAAATGTAGAAACCTTATTATCAGCAAAGCCCATCTTACAGAGCTCTGCCTGTTTTCTTATGTGGTTTTTCGTTTTCCTATCCAAGCTATCCTGATCTATTTCTTTTTCACGGAAAAACATTTGCTCCAGAACCTCTGTAAAGTCTTCACCGCCCAAGTAGTTATCACCGGCAACAGCTCTAACCTCCATTATGTTCTGAAACAGTTCGAGAATGGATACATCAAATGTACCACCACCTAAATCGAAAACTAAAAACTTAGTGTCTGCATTTTTAAGGTTAAGACCATATGCAATAGCTGCTGCCGTAGGCTCACTTACAATCCTCTCAACCTTAAATCCTGCCATCTCTCCTGCTTTTTTAGTTGCTTTACGTTGCGTATCGTTAAAATATGCAGGAACGCTGATTACAGCCTCCTCAACAGTATGCCCCAGATAAACCTCTGCATCTTCCTTCAAAGATTTAATCACAAGACTTGATAATTCCTCAGCTGTAAACTCCTTATTTCCCAATGTAAACTTTTTACTTGTGCCCATGCTACGCTTAAACACTTCCGCTGTCTGCTCAGGATACAATTGCTTTCTTTCTTTTGCTGTTTTACCTACATAAACAATTCCATCATCATCTACACTAACTACAGATGGCGTAAGATTATCTCCTAATTTATTAGGTATAACCTTAACCTGTTCCTTATCCATGTATGCAATTAAACTGTTTGTAGTACCTAAATCAATTCCAACTATCATCTTTTATTTTCTATCCTTTTTAGTCTTTCTTCATATAAAGCATTATGACCGCAAATCTTTATCGCTTCTTTATAACATATCCTTGCCAAATCATATTGCTTAGTTGCCTCATAAATTAGGCCCTTATTATAAATCGCCTCATGACATCTCTCATAAAAACAGCCTGAACATCTTACTGATTTAATACCTTTGTCGATAATTTCAAAAGCCTTTTTATGTTTTTTCATAAGCCTTAAAAGTCTTGCCATCTTGATACAATTAATAGGATTATTAAGCTCTTTATCATCAATAATTGCTTTATTAACCAACTCTTTTACATCCGGTTTAAACAATGTTTTTCCAGCATACATAACCTCTATTAATTCACTATAATAATTTTCTTTATTGTTTATGTCAAGTTTTATAGCCTGTTCATACAACTTTTGTGCCTCGTCATAAATTCCATGATTTCTAAAAATATCTGCCATAGTAGCATAAGCTTTAACATCTTTATCATCCTTACTAACAGCCAACAAAAATGTTTCGTTTGCCATGTCTATATAACCGTTTTCACCATAAAGCTCGCATAATCTTCTAATACATGACTGTACAAGTGCGTCGTACGGCATAGTATCAATACATTTTCTCAATACCCTAACTGCCTCATCAAACAAGCCTATTCTCTCTAACAAAACAGAATAGTCATAAGCCATATCAGCATTTAAACCAAATTCTTCAATATAATATTCATATATTTTTTTGCTTTCATCGTACTCCTTTAAACACTGATAGGTTCTGGCCTTAAAAATATATAGCTGGGCAAGCTGAGTTTTGTCTTCCTCTGGAGCATATTGTATTGCTTTTGAATAGGCCTCTAATGCCTTATTGAAATCTCTATGCTGTTCATATATAAGACCTAATCTGCTATGGCAATAATAATTATCCGGTTCAAATTGTAGTGCATGATTAAAATCATTAAGTGCACTTCTATTGTTAGAAATAAATCTGTGTATAATACCTCTATGAATAAGGAAAAAAGCATTTGGTTTAATTTCAATCTGTTTATTAAGCATCTCCAAAGCCTCGCCATGCTTACCTAGATTTTTGAGAACTATTCCCATACGACCATAAACACTCTTATGTTCTGGATTAACCTTTAATGCCTTGTCATAGAACTGAAGGGCATCCTTGTATTTTTGGAGTTTTTCACAGCAAATACCAGCCATAACATACAAATCGCCATAATCTTCTATATCAGAATCTTCCTCATTTCCTCTTTGCATAATATTATTAAGAATGTCCAATGCTTTTTGATATTCTTCATTTTTCTCACAAAGAAGTGCCTCATAATAGTCTATGTAATCACTATCTATACCATAGGCTCTATATCTTTCAATTATTCTCTTTACACCATCATCCTGTCCAAATTTAAGATAAATTTTTATCTCCTGAATATATGGTTCTGAAACATAAGGATATATTGATATAGCTTTTTCACAAGCAACCATTGTTTCCTTTATATAATCAAGTTCAAAGCATGCTTTCGCCATATAGCTATATGCAATATAATCTCTATCGTCACGTTCAATAAGGCTCTCACATGCCTTAATACAAGCCTCATAATTTTTAGTTTTATACTCTAATTCACAACACGCCTCATAGGAAAGTAAAATCTCTTCATGTTCATGTCGGAGAGCACTTTCCAAATATGTTCTTGCCTCCTCATATCTATCTGTTTTTAGATAGCAATCTGCAATAAGAAACATAACATACGGAAGTCTTTTCTTTTTGTCCATACTTTCCTTATCGTCTGCATCTTCAGGAATTCTTTCAATAGCATTTTTCCATTCAAAGAAACATATTAAAGCCTTATCGTATAAGGAAAGGCAAAGATATGAACGACCCTTGACATTGTTGTATTCACAAACTTTTTCCTCATCTGGAGTAAATGTATTTAATGTTTCTATTACCTCATCAAATCTATAACTCTGATACAAACTCCAAGCCATTTCCATATGTGACTTTATATCATCAGGATTTGTCTCTATATTTTTCTTCATCTTCTCAATAATGCCTTGATTTGCCCTAACCATTCCAGCACGTACATTATTATCGTAATGATTGATTTTAAGCAGTTCCATATACATGTCTCTCGCTTTTTCGTAATTCCCGAGATTGTACTGCAAATCCGCAAGCTTACCTTTTACAATATAACTGTTTGGCGAAATCGCTGAGGACTCGTTATAATATTCCTCTGCCATAGAAAAATCTTCTCGAAGCATAGCGACATCACCACAGCAATTAATTACAAAAATATCTTGCCGAAAATCCTCATATAAACTTATAGTTTCCTCCTGAAGTTCGTTTAACTGTTCCTTAAATACATCACACAATTTTAACTCATTGCTAGTATTTTTTTCTTTTAGCTCCTCATGCATTTTTTGAATTTTTTGTCTTATTATACAAATATCTAAATATGGATGATATGCATCTAACTCCTTCAGTTCGGCAATTAATATTTCCTGTCTCTCTATATCTCTTTTTCTTATTGAGGCATCAAGTCCATAATATTTTTCTATATACTCATCAAAGCATGCCTCATCTCCATCAAAAAGATAATAGTTAATCATGTCATCATACATAGAATTATTTATCATGTAATCAATAAAGTCCTCAGGATATACTTCCGCAAGCTCTTTTTTTCTTTCGTGTACATCAAACTGTTCAACTATACATTTCCATACTTTCTGAGGAACATAAAAATTTTCCATAAGAAATTTCATCAACACATCAAATGCATCTACTGAAAAATCAAGCGAAACAAACTCATCTCTGTCAAACAAAGCCTTCCATTCAGACACATCTATTCTTCTTGAAAAATCCTTATATAATGCTTTAATATAAGTCAAAAGCGAACCCATTACACTTGTGTCTTCAGCTTCTTTTACATCCACAGCATCTGCAAGCTTAACCGCTTCTTCATATGCCTGTCTAAGTTGCATAAAGCCTTCTGGGTCGTCCTCAGGATTAACATTTGTAAGTTTTGTTCTATATGCTCTTTTTATTAAATCCTTATCTTTAGTATTATCAATACCAAGTATTTTCCAAATATTCATAAAAAGCCTCCATAAAGTACTTACCTAATATGTTACCACAAACTTTGTCTCTTCGCAAAAAAAGTTGCTGTGTCATTATGGCACAGCAATTTAACATAGGCAGTATCCGAAAAACCTCATAAAAGTGAATGATTTATGGTTTGTTTTTCATGTGGATTTATTTAATTTATTTAATTTATTTTGTTTAGCACTTGGATATGAAGTTTTTCCACTAAAATATAGATGTCAGGGATTATAATTTAACTGTATTGGTAATAGTGGACTAATATCTTCATTATCCAGTACATGTTCAACAGCTATATTGTAGCAAAATACTACCTACATATACTATAATCCTTTGAAAAAAATTTTTTCGACAAAACTTTCTACATCAGCCTAGACAGCTTATCCTTTATTATCTTTTTTGCCCTATCCATTCTTTTATATACAGCTTTTACATTTAAATCTAACATTTTTGCAATCTCTTTGGGAGTTAATTGAAGTACAACCGACATATACATTACATCATAATATTTTTTAGGTAGACTGAGTAAAACTTTTTGATAAATATCTGCACATTCCATTCTTCCAATTGCTTTTTCTTCAAAATTTACATCAGCTGGAATTTCAGACTCCTCAAGTTCCTCATACGATTCAGGCGATTTTTTGATTTTATTATACATCTTCATTGCTTTATGTTTAGCAACGATTATCACAAAATGTCTGGTTGTTATAGCATTAATATCTTTTATCCTATAAAACATACTTGCAAATTTTAGAAAAGTCTCACTAACAGCATCTTCTGCTAATTCGTAATCATGTAAAATATCATTACAAACATAAAATGCTAATTGTCTGTATTTTTTATAAAATTCTTCAAACTTTTCTTCGTCATCCTCACTATCAAGCATGGCAAAACACAAAGGTAACACTATATAACCTCCACTTATATATTTTTTTTGCAAAGTATTGGATATATTATCAAATTTTTTTGATATTGCCAATATATTATCGTAGTTTTTTACTTAATTCGATTTTTATACAACTTATTATATGAGCTACAACAAACCTTATATTAGTTACAGAAAAATTTATTATATATTATTGAAGCAAAACTATAACAATAACTATATATTAAATTAATCTTTAATTTTTCAACCTTTTCTAAAAAAAACATTTTAAAAATGGAAAAAAAAGGGATTACACTCGTTTATATTATAGGAGGATATATATTATGGATAAAAATAACTTTGCAAAGTTAATAGACAAATACTCTGATTCATTATACAGATGTGCCTTTTCATACTGTAATAATACACAGGATGCGGAAGATATTGTACAGGAAGTATTTATGAAGTATTTGAGAAAAAAACCTTCTTTTTCTAATGAGGAACATGAAAAAGCTTGGTTCATAAGAGTTACCATAAATTTATGTAAAGACTTACAAAAAACTTATTGGAAAAAAAATGTGCAAGAACTTAAAGATGATATTGAAGAGTACTCTGATAATGATAAATTAATTTATTACTTAATTGCACAACTTCCACCTAAATATAAAATAGTAATTCAACTTCACTACCAAGAAGGCTACAAAATAAAAGAGATATCTAACATACTCAATAAAAAAGAATCCACAATAGGTAGTCGATTATCAAGAGCAAAAGAAATATTAAAACAGAAATATGAGGAGGCTATAAATGAATAATATAGAAACATTTCTAACATACACGTATCCCTTATCAGAAAAAAAACTATCTATACATTCAAAAAACGAACTAAAGAAATTATATAATAGCAAAAGCAGAAAAACCTATATAGGAAAACGAATATTAGTTTTTAATGCATTATTAATTCTAGCAATTTCCATTGTCACACCTATATCTGTATATGCAGCGGCAAGACTTTCAAATTCATTGTATGAAATGGTTCAAGAAAAAACAAAAAATGGAAATCTAACCGAAAAAGAAATACAAGAGATTTTAATACAATTTGAAAACCAAGAAAACGCAAAAGAGTATATATACAATTATACTTCTCTTGAAATAAATGAAAATGAGCAGACATACGGTCCTGACATATGGAATGCTGATTTAATTACTGTTATATCAGATCAAGGCGACTTAGGCTATGTATATCGAGAAGAACTATACCATGATGACATTAGCAGTCCAGGTGAAGCTATACAATATAACAAGGAGGTGAAAATACTTAACGTATATCTATCAGATGGTAAAACAATAATCGGAACATTTACAATAGGAGAATAAGGAGGATACACATATATACGTTCAAATGAAGGTATTAATCTTCCTGCAGGATATATGGGGGCATATGCAAGATTGTATAATAGCAATGGTACATTAGTAGCAGCCTCTGGTTGGACATATAACTCAACATCATTAGGAGGAATATCCAATATGACCCCTACATATTATACAACCAGCGGAACATATTATGGTAAAGGCCAAGTAAGAATGTACAATGGCAACAGATATGTAAAGTCAATTGATTTAAACGATCCATTGCCAACAACACCAGATGAAGCCATAGAATATCAGAAAAATTTACCAGAAAGTAGAACTATATTATTATATGAATCTGACGGAACTACTGTAATTGATACATTTACAATAGTATATAATATAGAATAATATATTATATACTAAAATACCTATCCTTATTATTAGTATATAGGATAGGTATTTTAGTTTACATCAAAATATAATTTATAATGTTTCCTCTAATGTTGCTCTAATTGCCTTAATAAAATCTTCACTATTAAGAACAGTCACATTCTCTAAGCTTGTTATAAGTGCAAGGTCCTTAGTCATCTTTCCATCTTCAATAGTCTTGATTGTCGCAGCCTCAAGCTTATCTGCAAAATTCATAAGTTCTGGAAGATTATCTAGTTCTCCTCTCTTTCTAAGCGCTCCTGTCCATGCAAAAATAGTTGCTACTGAATTAGTAGAAGTCTCTTCTCCTGCGAGGTGCTTGTAGTAATGTCTCTGAACTGTTCCGTGAGCTGCCTCATATTCATACTTTCCATCTGGTGATACAAGTACGGAAGTCATCATAGCAAGCGAACCAAATGCAGATGAAACCATATCACTCATAACGTCTCCATCGTAGTTCTTACAAGCCCAGATGTAACCACCCTCTGACTTCATAACTCTTGCTACAGCATCATCTATTAGTGTGTAGAAATATTCAATACCTGCTGCATCAAATTTTTCTTTATACTCTGTATCGAAAATTTCTTGGAAAATATCCTTAAATGTGTGGTCATACTTCTTTGAGATAGTATCCTTAGTAGCAAACCAAAGTGTCTGCTTAGTGTCAAGTGCATAGTTGAAACAGCTTCTTGCAAAGCTCTCAATAGAACCATTCATGTTGTGCATACCCTGAATAATACCAGGTGCATTAAAAGTATGTATAAGCTCTCTTGTCTCTGTACCATCTTCTGCTGTATATACAAGCTCTGCCTTACCAGCAGCAGGAATCTTCATCTCTGTTCCCTTATAAACATCACCATATGCATGTCTGGCTATAGTAATAGGTTTCTTCCAGTTCTTAACGCATGGCTCAATACCTTTTACAACAATAGGAGCTCTGAAAACTGTACCATCAAGGATTGCTCTAATAGTTCCATTAGGGCTCTTCCACATCTCCTTAAGTTCATACTCTGTCATACGTGCTGCATTCGGAGTAATAGTTGCACACTTAACAGCTACTCCGTATTTCTGTGTCGCGTAAGCTGAATCAAAGGTTACCTTATCATCAGTCTCGTTTCTATACTCAAGACCTAAATCATAATACTCTGACTTTAAATCTATAAATGGATAAATAAGTTCATCCTTTATAATTTTCCAAAGGATTCTTGTCATCTCATCTCCATCCATCTCAACAAGTGGTGTAATCATTTTAATTTTTTCCATCTTTATTCCTCCTGTGAAAATTTGCTTTTCGCAAAATCAATAATTATTTTAGCACAAGTAAATATTTTTTTAAACACCTGATAATAGGAATTTATAAAAAACTAATTCGCCAGCAGCTTTTCTTTTAATACCTTTATTACTCCCTGATTTTTCATAGTATCAGCCACATGAGCTGCCGCTGCTTTAACTTCATCCCTCGCACTGCCAATAGCATAGCTCTCATCTGCACAGGCAAGCATACCTAAATCATTTATGTTATCGCCAAACACCATTACCTCATCACGCTTGATATCAAGCCTGTTCATGATAATTTGTAAAGCTGTTCCTTTATTTATGTCCTCTCTTATACAATCCATCCAGTATACACCTGCTGAGGCAATAAGTGTCTTATCCTTCCACTTGTCATAATACCACTCTTTAACTACATTTTCTGCATCTTCTGGATGATATAAAGAAACCTTAACAATATCATCATCAATCTCGGCAAGATTTTTAACAGCCCTCATATCATAACGATAATCCTCTGTCATCCATTTAAACAAATAGCCATCCGCATCCCTTACATATGCATAATCTTTTCCACAAAGCATTACATCAACATCCTTAAGCTTCCACGCATCATTTACAAGGTTTTTGACCAACTCTTTATCCATATATTTTTTTGACCAGGTGTTTCCCTTACTATCCCTTATAAATCCTCCATTATCGGTTATATATAAAATGTCATCTGCAACAGGAGCAAAAAGTCTTTTTAAGCTTGCATATTGTCTACCGCTCCCCGCTACAAAGGTTATTCCTTTTTCTTTTAACTTCTTTATCACATCATATATTTCTGGATTAATATCAAAGGTACCATCAGGCACCAATGTCCCATCCACGTCACTTACAACAAGCTTTATCATTATATTTCCTTTCTATTGCTATAATTATCTTTTTATGTATTATTGACATTTATATTGCCTCACCCATATTAGCATAAAATATAAAACTACTCAAGCAAACTATTTCTTGAATAAATTCAATATAAAATATATACTATTATCAAACTATAAAATTGAAAAAAAGGAGTGTTTCTCATGACATATACTTACATGGTTCAAGGTAACAAATCCCGTCGCATTGGCTATCGAATTCTAGGCGGTTTATTTTTAATTGTTTGCATACTTCAGCTCATCACATTATTTAACGGTTATGCAAAACATCTCATTTTAACAGCATTGTTTTTAGCATTCTGCATTTACTATGGTATATATCTAATTGCCAGATCCTTTAAAAAACAATCCTTTGATATTACATACAAATTTTCAGAGGAAGGCGTCTTAATAACTCATCATTACGGAGAAACAAACTATACCTTCGATGACATTGAATTTATAACAATGGTTGCCGCTGACCCGGAGATGATGCTTTGTGTTTTAAATATGAAAGCAGGAAAAAGCATTTATACCATTCCATTTACAATGAAAAAAGAATATTGCGAAAAAATATATGATTTTGTAAACGCCAGAATAAAGAAGGAGGATAACGATTAATTATCGCATAAGGCTATTTATATGAAAATAAGTTCAGACATTTTTAATATACCTATTATAAACAACGTTATAATTTACGAAAAAACAACCTCAACCAATACACTAGCAAAAGATTATATTGCAAAAAACTGTGTTGATGGAACTCTTATTATTGCAAAGGAGCAAACTGCCGGCAAAGGTCGTCTCGGAAGAAGCTTTTCCTCTCCTGCTGGAGAAGGCATATATATGAGTCTTATTCTTAAACCTAGCATTCCTATAGAGCTAATTTCCCAGATTACTATACCGATAGCACTTGCTATATCAGAAGCAATAAAAAGGGTTTGTAATATAACCAGTAAAATCAAATGGCCTAATGACATTCTCGTAGATGAAAAAAAAGTAGCTGGTATTTTAACGGAATTAAGAAATGAGCATGTAATTATAGGCATAGGTGTCAATGTAAATAATACTGCTTTTTCAAACGAGATATCCTCCACAGCGACCTCTCTATCTATTTCTAGCGGAAACAAATATGATATTGGCATATTAATACATACCATTTTAGAGCAATTTTACAACCTATATCAAAAGTTCATAAATAATAAAAATCTATTATTTATGCTAGAAGACTATAATAATAGTTTAATTAATTGCGGCAACTCGGTTTACATAATACCGCAAGACCGTACACTCAATTCCACTAATCCTTTACTAATTTCTACGGATAATTTAACACCTTATATGTGCAAAGGAATTGATGAACATGGCAATCTAATATGTATCTCCGATATAGGAGAAGAATTTCATGTGAATTCTGGAGAAGTATCAATTCGAGGTTTACATGGTTACACAAAATAAGAACGCCCATTTAGGCGTTCTTATTTTCTACCATAATTCGTTTACTGTTCCGACTCCAATTGAAGTTATCACACCGTCTTCAAAATCAATTTTAACACAATAATCTCCCATACATTCACCTATAGCGTATTGATGTGAAAATTGACTGTAGGACGAATAATAATATAGCCCATGAGCCTCAAGTATTGCCATAGCCTCATCGTAATTCATACCAGGCTGAACTCCAAAAACAGTTATTTTATTCATAAAATTAGTAAGCTCAATATCAATAGATTCCTCTCCTGTATTAAGGGTAACAATCTCCTGCTCACCAATATATCCTGTAGTTTCATCTTCAAATGTTGCATTCTTATTACTCTGAAGCATTCTAACTACAGACTCAACATTTCCATCCGAATTAATATATGCCTCACCGATATCAGCCACATCACCAGCTGCTACAACATCATTCTTTTCCCATAACATTTTTACATAAGCAACTCTATACTTCTGTTCTTGTACATTTTCTAAATCCATATAAAGCGGTATAACCTCTTTACCAAGTTGCTCTTTTACCCAATCTGTCATGTCTTCTTCTGATAAATAATCACTAAGCTTTTTATCTCCACTATCTTTTACATAATATGCAGCATCCTCATTATCCTTATAAAAAATATCATATTTCTTGCTGTAGGTGTTTTCCTGCATATCATAATCAAAAATAGAAGCCCGCCATTCATTATCAATATTTTCATAGTCACTACTTAAAAGCACCGCTGTTCCATTATCATAAAACGTCAGACTATTTGAATGATTCCCCGAATATTCTTTTACCCATTTATCAGTTTCTATGTCATACTCATAAATACCGAAATACTGTTTCTCTTTAGTACTAGGATTATTGTATAACCACATAATCAATTCTTCTTTGCCGTCCATATCGACATCACATACAGCATATTTTTCATCAGCAAATTCTTCCGGTGAAGTTTCATCATATTGCTCCTCCTCACCTGGAAGATTACCAACCTCAGCTGTACATAAGTCTATAACAGCTCCTGCATAGTAATATCTACGTTCCTTTTTTCTCTCATCTAAAGTTTCTATTTCTTTTGAATCTGTCATTGTAGCATCACTAAGAGTAGCATCAGATGATGTAGCTGTCTTCCCATCATCAAAGATTTCATCCTCAATTTTTTTAATTCCCTTTGTCAGAGCAACAATAAGTACCACAATAATTACAACAGCAATCACAATAAAAATAACTTTTTGCCATATACTTATTGTTCTGCCTTCCGATTCATAAGAAAGCTCTGCTTCATTAATTTTTTCTAAATCTTCTTGATTTATGTTTTTACCAGTTTTAAAATCATCTGACAGAACGGTTTCCGCCTCTTCCCTAAAAAGATACTGCAATATTGGCATTTGACCAAAAGAATAACCATCCTGCTTATCTATATCTGCACCTGTAATAAACGCAGCTTTTAAAAGATGTTTTATATAATATATTCTCTTTCTTGTAATTTCCGGAGAACATTCCATCTTTTTTGAAATATTTTTAACTGACATATTCTCAATATAATAATATTGAAATACTATTTTAGAAGTAACAGGCAGTTGTCTGTATAACCCCAAAATATAATAGTGCTTATCTGTGTCCTCCACAAAATCTTTAGGAATAATTTTTTCATTGTCCTTTGAAACTGTCTCAGTAATATTTCTATATCCCTTTAGTCTTTGATAATCTGCTTTAAGCAAACCTTCCATATGCTCTTTGACATATTTATATGCATAATCCGTTGCCAGTCTCTCTGCATTTAAGAGGAACCCATCTTTTTCTGCATATTTTTTTACATCAGAAAAAAGCTCCTCATAAACTAACTTAGTTAATTCCTGAGTAACTTCATAATTAACAACTATATCATCAATCAATTTCATGATTAGATTATTTGTCATGTAAACAATAACATCATAACTCTCTTGTCCACCCGACAAATAATCACTTACCGCATTATTTAATTTTTTGTCATCTTCTTCTCCGTAAATTTTCAATTTGCTGTACTCCTGATTTTTCTATATTATAAAACAAATATATACAAATATTTATTAAAATTCTATTAAGATTTCAACTTTACATTATACACCAATTAAAATAAAAAGCAAAAAAAGATTTTTTTATCAAAAATATCTTCAAATTAACACAGCTAAATTATGCACCCACATACATAAACTGTCAAATGATTTATTATTTATATACATTTTGTATAGCATTATAATATTTTTTTTGATATAATTACATAAAAAGTCACAAACAAAAACTATATAAGCTTTGGAGGATTTCAAAATGAACGAAAAAAGAAAATACGAAAGACTTCCTATAAAACTACAATTGGAAGTTTCTAACCTCTTTAAACAAGATGGAATAAAGATTGATTCATTGGACACAGAAATCGAGGTGTTTGATATTTCTAAGGCAGGTATTGGATTTATGTCAGAATCAAAATTACCTGTTGGTTATTATTTTAACGCAACCTTACAGTTCGAAAGCACAGATGAGATTATTCTCTCTGTCGTAAAAATACTCCATGTTCACGAGATTGGTGAAGCTGGCTATCGTTACGGCTGTGAGTTCATAGGTTTACCAACTATGTATCACCACCTCTTTGATGAATACGCACAGACATTATAAAAAATATGCAGTGTTCAACGTTTTATCACGCTGAGCACTGCATATTTTTTATTATGCCAAGTATTCTCTAAGGGCATCTTCCCAATTTGCAAATGTAAAATCTGTTGTAAGACGAAGCATATAATTATCTAATACAGAATACGCTGGTCTTTTTGCTGGTGTCGGATACTCATCTGTAGTTATATGTTTGACCTTTGTATCCAAACCTGCATACTCAAATATTTTTTCTGTGAAATCAGCCCACGAACAAGAACCTTCGCAGGTGCCATGAAATACACCATAGTTATCTGTTGGTTCAAGCACATGTATCATTTTTGCAAGCTCTTTTGCACTTGTAGGAGAACCCACCTGATCACCTACAACCTTTACTTCTGCGTTTGTCTTTGCAAGCTCAAGCATAGTCTTCACAAAATTCTTTCCATCTCCATAAAGCCATGCTGTTCTTATAATGAAAAACTTATCAGCAAACTGCTGTACAAATTTCTCCCCTTCAAGTTTTGTTTTACCATATGCACCGAGTGGAGCTACAGGAGAGAATTCGTTTATCGGCTCAGTTGCTGTTCCATCAAAAACATAATCTGTCGAAACATGTATCATCTTCGCACCAACCTTTGTTGCCGCTATAGAAAGATTTCTAGGACCAATAGCATTAATTTTATATGCCAAATCCCATTGTGTCTCGCAAGCATTAACATTAGTATGTGCCGCACAATTAATGATAACATCTGGTTTTTGTTCTGAAACGAAATCCATTACTTTTTTTATGTCAGTTATGTCCAGCTCTGCAACATCAGTATTAATAAGCTCGACATTATCATTTTTGTACTCTTCATTAATTGCTTTTCCCAGTTGTCCATTACATCCTGTCACAAGAATTTTTTTCATATTACTCTCCTATTGTTTAATATCTTCTACTGTTTCGGGGTTCTCATCTATATACTCTACAAAGATAGCCTCCTCACCATTTTTAAATGCTTCTGTACTATCTTTTTTCAATACAACTATAATTGTCTGGAATATAAGCTTTATATCAAGCCAAAAGCTATACTCCTCAATATACATCAAATCCAAAATAAGCTTATCTTTTGGTGATGTATTATATTTTCCGGCAATCTGTGCGTGACCTGTTATTCCGGCTTTAACTCTAAGTCTATACTCAAACTCTGGTAAAACTGATGTATAATTAAATATATTAACCAACATCTCCGGTCTAGGACCAACAACACTCATATCTCCCAGCAAAACATTAAAAAATTGAGGTATTTCATCAATTCTATATTTTCTAAGAAATTTACCAACCTTAGTAACTCTGTCATCATTTTCTATCACAGAATAATTTTCTACATCTTCCTTCATCGTTCTCAGCTTATATACAGAGAAAATTTTACCATCACGTGTTGCCCTGTTTTGCTTAAATATAATTTTTCCTCTATCCTCTATTTTTATCGCCATAGCCGCAATCAAAAGCAGAGGTGAAGTAATAACAAGAGCAATGGCAGATATTATTATGTCCATGCATCGCTTAACTATTTTCTGCTCTAAGGTCAAACCCTTAGAAAAATGTCCCAGCATAGAAACATCATCTAATATAACATGGCGGGCATGTGTCTCTATGACATCATGCATATCCGGATTAAAGTAGACATTTTTCATATTCTGATAACAGAATTCTACTATCTCTGTTCGCTCTTTTATTGGAACATCATATATAAAAACTGTGTCACGCTCAACAATATATGATTTTAAATTAATATCTTTATAATCTGCTATTTTAGTTATATTATATTGTAATTTATATTTGCGTATGCCTTTTATAACTTCATTAAGACTTCTTTGTGAGGAAGTAATAATTATACTATCCTCAGGGTCATAAAGAGTAAAATATAATTTATTTCCTCCATACGCGTATATCACGATAACTATAAACTGCAATAATATTATAAAAACCAACAATTTAGGCTGTTCAAAAATAAATGTCTTATTGTTTTTTTCATTAGTATTCATGACAGATAATGCAAATGTTGTAATTATATCTGTAAACACTGTAGTCAACACCAATGAATGTACTATTGGCTTGCTTTTTCTTTTTCCTATATCATATCTTCCATATATGTTCGAAAACATATATGACATAATCATATAAGCAGCAACTGTTACAATAGATGTTCTGGAAATATTTAACAACTGCCAGTTGCTTTTTGAATACATGCCATAGTAAATCCAAAAGAGTATAAAATACATAGACATTTTCAAAACAAATATTATTGAAGTTTCAAGCTTTCTAAGTTTTGTTTTCATTTTACAATCCTTTTTTAATGCTACTGTGCTTCAAAACCCTTATCCTTAATTACATCAACAACTGATTGAACATATTTTTGACATAATTCGTCAGTTTTAGCTTCCACCATTACTCTAATTAATGGCTCCGTTCCACTCTCTCTAAGAAGAATTCTTCCGTCATCGCCTAACTCTGTTTCAACCTTTTTAGCGGCAGCAAGAACATCCTCATTCTCCATAACCTCTATTTTGCTGGTAACTCTCACATTTACGAGAAGCTGTGGATATATACTCAATCCTCTTGTAAGCTCAGACATACTAGTTTTGTTTTCAACCATAACCTCCATGAGCTTAAGTGAAGTAAGAACTCCATCACCTGTTCTGGCATTCTTAGAGAAAATTATATGACCACTTTGCTCTCCACCAAGAATGTATCCATTATCCATCATACACTCATATACATATTTATCGCCAACTGCTGTTTTGGCATACTCAATACCTTCTGCATCAAGGGCTTTATATAAACCAAGATTTGACATCACTGTTGTCACAACAGTATTATTGTTAAGTCGTCCTTTTTCTTTTAAATATTTTCCACAAATATAAAGTATTGCATCTCCGTCAATAAGATTTCCTTTTTCATCTACAGCAAGACATCTATCTGCATCTCCATCATAAGCAAATCCTGCGTCAAGCTGATTATCAACAACAAACTTTTGTAAAGCTTCTATATGCGTAGAGCCACAATTTGTATTAATATTAACACCATCTGGTTCATTATTAATTACATATGTTTTTGCACCTAACGCATCAAACACAGCTTTTGCAACAGTAGACGAAGCACCATTTGCACAATCCAAACCTACTTTTAAGTTTTTAAACGAACGAGTAGGCAATGTCATAAGATAACCTATGTATCTGTTTCTTCCCATAGAATAATCTGTTGTTCTACCAATAGCTTCACCTGTTGCAAAAGGAATTTCCGGAATCTCACCATCAATATATCTTTCTATTTCCTCTTCAACAGAAGCTTCCATCTTAGAACCGTGGCTGTTTATAATTTTTATACCATTATCATAGAAAGGATTATGGCTTGCTGATATCATAATTCCACAATCAAACTGATCAGCTCTAACAATATAAGACACACTTGGAGTAGGAGTTACATGCATAAGAAATACATCTGCACCACTAGCTGTAAGTCCTGCAACCAAAGAATACTCAAACATATAACTTGATCTTCTAGTATCTTTTCCTATAACAATTCTAGCTCTGTCTCCAGACTTTTTATCTTTACCAAAATAATATCCTAAATATCTTCCAACCTTAAAAGCGTGTTCTACTGTTAAATCAACATTAGCCTCACCTCTGAAGCCATCTGTTCCAAAATATTTTCCCATTTAGATATAATACTCCTTTCATATACGCAGTATTAATGTAATTATATTCCAATTTGAGAAAAAAGTAAAGGACACTAATCCCAACCATCCTTATATTCATCATCAATATGAGCCTCATATACCAGACTAAGGAAACCATCCATACTTGTAGCTGCACTTTCACTTGTATCTTCACCAAGACTTCCAACCTCATATTCAGAGTTAAGATGAATGGCTACAGCCTTCTTCTCATTAGATATTGTAACATTAGTTCTCTCCCCACCAAATTCACCATCAATAGTCCATGGAATTGGCGTTGCACTTTTTATCTTAATATTAGAAGCTTTAATTTGGAAAAAAAGCTCACTTTCATCATCAAATTCATTTTTTAATACAGCAGATAAAATCTGTTGTAGCTCACTTACATTCTGTGGCATTTTAATAAAAAGACAATCAAATTTACCATCATCTAAAACAACATGCTTTGCACCACGAATTTTAAAACCGGCAACAGAAAAGGAATTTGTTATCATTCCATATATATATTTTCCTGTCAATACTGAACCATCAAAATCAGCCTCTAATTCAAACGGTTTATAATCCATAATGTTTTTAACAGCCTCAACGACATAAGCCGAATGCCCCATAACCTTTTTTAATGATTGATTTGTGCTATAAGATATATCTGTAAATATACCAAACGCAGCAATATAAACAAAATATTTTTCTTCGAATTTACCCACATCAAAATAAGCAGGTTCACCTGTAACTATCTGAGTTGCTGCTTCAATTGGTTTTCTCGATATACGCAAGCTTCTTGCAAAATCATTTGTTGTACCAACTGGAATATATCCAAGAGGGACCTTTTTATCGCCCATCTGCATATAACCACTGACAGTATTTTCTAAAGTACCATCACCACCGGCACACACAATAAGGTCATACAAAAAGCCATCCTCTTTAACTTTTCTCTCAGCGTCATCAGGTCCGGTTGTTGGATATGTAACAACCTCGTATCCTGCCTTTGAAAAAATCATTATAATTTCAAATAATTCATTTTTAATTGCTGTTCTACCAGCCTTAGGGTTGATGATAAACAGAAGTTTTTTCATTGCAATATCTCCACCATATTTTATAAAATATTAGCTGTCTTTTCTGCTCATGTACGCCATAAGTCCTTTTTTTCTAAGCTTACATGAAGGACAGTTTCCACAGCCATCCCCTTTTATACCATTGTAACAAGTAAGTGTCATTTCTTTTATGACATCAAAGCCACCTAATTTGTCAGCCATCTCCCATGTTTCTTCTTTATCAATCCACATCAATGGTGTAATTATATCAAAATCATAATCCATTGCCAAGTTGAGAGTAGTATTTAAGGATTTGATAAAAATATCTCTGCAATCCGGATAACCTGAAAAATCACTTTGGGATACACCCGTAATAATATCTGTAATCTTTTTCTGCTTAGCATATATAGCTACAAATGTAAGAAATACCATATTTCTGCCTTCTACAAAGGAATTAGGTGTACCCTCTGACGGAGCGTCCTCATCAACAACTATATCCTCTCTCGTTAGCGAATTAGGTGCTAACTGATTCAAAAGAGACATATCTAAAATATCATGCTCCACTCCGAATTTGTCGCATATTTCCTTAGCACATTCCAGCTCAAGCTTGTGTCTTTGACCATAATCAAAAGAAACAGCATAAACCTTTTTATATTTCTTTATTGCCCACAAAAGACATGTGGTACTATCCTGTCCTCCACTAAATACTACTACCGCAGCATCTTTATTCTTACCCATAGTATACTCCTCTTAATTACTTTAACATCATCATTAATCTGTTTTGAAGATTTGAATCATCATTAAAACGTCCCTCTAATGTCGTTGTAATAGTTTTTGCTCCATTATTTTTTATTCCACGTGCTGTCATGCAACTATGGCTACCTTGTATTACAACAGCAATATCTTCTGAACCTGTCACCTTTTTCATAATATATGCTATGTCAGTTCCGATTCTTTCCTGAAGCTGAAGTCTTTTAGCAACCATATCTGCAATTCTTGCAATCTTGCTTAAACCTAATACTTTGCCTTTAGGTATATATGCCACTGATACAGTCATATCATACATGAGTGCAAGATGATGTTCACAATAGCTAAATACCTCTATGTCTTTTACAAGAACCAAATCTCCCTCATTACTACCAGGTTGTTCAAAGGATTTATCAAACATCGCTGCAATATCATCATTAGTATAATTCATACCTTCAAATACTTCTTCATACATTCTCGCAACTCTTTCAGGAGTATCTTTAATCCCCTCTCTTTCAGGGTCATCTCCAAGTGCAATTAATATTCCTCGTACATGTTCTCTTATCGCTTCTTTATCTATAGCCATTTTATACTCCCTTTCTATCCGGTTCCCAAATATATTTATGCATCTGCAACTGTAATCTAACTTTATTCATGTTATTATTTATCATATATTCAACTATATCTTTAGGCTGCATCTTTCCAAAAGAGGAACTAAAATATACTTGAACCTTATCTGTTAACTTATATTCTTCTATTATTTTTTTTGCAACCTCAATATCATTTTTGTCGGATATAACAAATTTAACTGTATCTGTATCTCTCAAAAGCTTAAAATTTGAAAGAATCATTTTATCTTCCATTCCACTACCTGGCAACTTATAATCCATAGTATATGTTATATTATGTCCAATATCAATATAATCATCTAATGAAACTGCTCCATTTGTTTCAATTTCTATGTTAAGCGTCTCGTCCTTAGAAAGCATTTTAAGAAGTCTTGATATATTGTCCTGTATAAGAGGTTCTCCTCCGGTCAAGGTTACATTTTTCACCCCAGTTTCCTTTATATATGCATAAATTTCTTCCTCGCTCATTATTAAAAAGGGGGCTTTAGGTTCATTAGCCCATTTTGTATCACAATATACGCAATTCAAATTACATCCCGCAAACCTTATAAAGCATGCCAATTCTCCTGCACATCTTGCCTCTCCATTTATACTGACAAATTTTTCTACAACCTTAAATTTACTCATTATTATATCCCTTTTCCTAAGTAAAATCCATTTATAACTAATATGCTAATTACCAACATATGATGCACAATTATTAGGTGTCTCATAAACAGTTGCCTTAATAACCTTATATCCTCTTGTACACATCTCATCATAAAAATATTTTGAAAAATTTTCTGCTGTAGGTCTAAAATCCACAGAAATTATCTTGAAATTTTCTTCGCATAAGGCTTCAACTGTTTTTTCCTTAAGCGTACCTTTTTCATATATAAAGCAATGATCTAAATTACTTGTAATTTCAGCCAAATCATCCTTGAGCTTAGAGAAATCAACTATCATTCCTCTTGTCTGCCCTGATTCTTCTAACACTTCACTACCAACCTCAACTTCAACCATCCATCTATGGCCATGTATATTAGAACATTTTCCCTTGTATCCACTAAGAAAATGTGCACTGTCAAAACTTGAATTTGTTTTTAATGTATACATATGATTCCTCCTTTATATAAACTCTTCTAATACAAGCCGCCATATGTACTCTATATAACATATTGACAGCTTGTGTTAAATTCCTGCTATTTATCGTAATTTTATACTATAAGTTCTTCAAAAAAATTAACTACTAATGCAAAAAAGTCGTGGATGCAACTCACCCACGACTAGTAATTCGTAAATTTGTTGCCCTAGTTTTATTTATAGACAGGATGGTACAATCGAACTGTCTTATTAAATTATATTATAACACTAAACTCCGAGGAATTTCTTAACCTCATCAAGCATAGCTTCTTTGTCACATACTGTATTATGTCTTACAGGAGCTGTTCTAATGTCCTCAATAGCCTGTGGTACCTTAACTCCTGATAATCTGTTAAGCTCATCTACAAGCTCAAAATCAGACTGTTTATCATAAGCTTCATCAATAGCATTCATAACACTTCTAGTAAATTTATATGGGCTTGCTGTTGATGCAATAACTGTAGGTGTATTGTCACCTGTTGAAGCAACATATTTATCATATACATTTGCAGCAACTGCTGTATGAGTGTCCATAATATATCCGTCAGACTCATATACCTTTTTAATAGTTTCTGCTGTTTCCCTCTCTGAAGCAAAACCGCCAAAGAAGTCCTTGAGCTCTGCTTTCATCTCTTCAGTTATTGTATATTCACCCTTAGTATTTAAGGCTGTCATAAGCTCTTTATTTTTAACTGCATCATTACCTGCAATTCTATATATAAGTCTCTCAAGATTGCTTGAGATAAGAATATCCATAGATGGAGAAGTTGTAAGTATAAACTCCCTGTTTCTGTCGTAACTTCCTGATGCAAAGAAGTCAAATAATACTTTGTTTTCATTAGAAGCACAGATGAATTTATTAATAGGTAATCCCATCGCTTTTGCGTAGTAAGCAGCAAGAATGTTACCAAAATTACCTGTAGGAACTACAACATTGATCTTATCTCCCGCTTTTATCTCACCATTTGCAACAAGTCTAGTGTATGCATATACATAATATACCATCTGAGGTACTAAACGACCTATATTAATAGAGTTAGCAGACGAGAACTGATATCCTTTAGTAGCAAGATACTCATTAAGTTCAACATCTGAGAACATTTTCTTAACACCTGTCTGAGCATCATCAAAATTACCTGTGATGCCAACTACAAATGTATTGTCTCCCTTCTGAGTAACCATCTGCTTCTCCTGAATTGGACTAACACCATTCTTAGGATAAAATACAATAATTTTTGTTCCTGGCACATCAGCAAAACCTGCAAGAGCTGCCTTACCTGTATCTCCCGATGTAGCTGTTAAAATAACTATCTCATTTTGAACGTTATTCTTCTTAGCTGATGTAGTAAGAAGATATGGGAGTATCGAAAGAGCCATATCCTTAAATGCTATAGTTGAGCCGTGGAAAAGCTCAAGATAATATGCACCAGCCTTTTTTACAAGAGGGGCAATCTCTTTTGTATCGAATTTATCATCATAAGCACTATTAATACAATGTCTTAACTCTTCCTCAGTAAAATCAGTGAGCATAAGCTTCATAACATTATAAGCCACCTCACGATAATCCATCTTAGCCATTTCTTCAAGAGATACATCAAATGCAGGTATTGTATCAGGTACAAATAATCCACCCTCATTAGCGAGACCTTTTAAAATAGCCAAAGACGCTGTTGCTGTTTCATTTGAATTTCTGGTACTTTTGTATATAAGCTCCATAACATAACTCCTTATAGTAAATTTTAATATTTTATCCATATTTCTTCGCTAAATGATAATAACACAATAAATATACAAAAACAAGCAAAGAATACTATATAAGCAAAAAAGAAGCTGTATAAACAGCTTCTTTTTTATCCTACTGTACTACATAAACTGATGCAGCCTGCTTACCAAAAGAAAGGGCTTCCGCATGAGAATTAAAGTATATATCTATTCTGTTGCCCTTTATAGCTCCACCTGTATCCTGAACTGTATAAATCTGTCCATTAATGTTAAGCTGTGTACCAAATCCAAATACACTTGTATCTGCAGCAACAGTAACACCCTGAACTGCAATAGCACCACTTGCTGTTGTTGGACTGCTTATGTTACTCCACTGTCCACAACAAATAGGACAAGGGCAATAAGCTGTAAGTATAAATTCTCCAGCGTAGCTATATGTTCCATTAGCATCTGCGAAAGTAGTTACAGCAACTGGCTGTGGTACTGCCGCATTTTCATATGTAGCTACTGTCTCGGCTGTCTGATGCTGTGCAGTTAATGCATCATATACCGCCTGATCCTTTTCGTCCTGACGTTTAGCTGAAAGAATTTCATCAATCTGTTTCTCTGATATCTCAAGCTGTGCCAACTGGTTAGAGTCATATGATACATTAACCATATCATTATAAGAGATTGCTGCAACATCAAAGGTGTTACCAGCAAAAGGTTTCTCTCCCTCAGCTACACTTGATAATGTCATCATAACACCAGAAGGTGTATTCTTATCCTGAATTTTGTTTACCAAAGAGAATCCACATACTGTAACGAGTGCCGCTATAACCGCAGCATAACCAATAGTCTTATGGTAATCAATTATGAAGTTTCTTGAAACTGTGCTTATCTTCTTGAAATCAAAGCCCTTAATTCCGCTGAAATTTGGCTTTTTTATCTCTGGCATCTTAAGTTTTCCTTTGATTTGTTCAAAGCTAATTTTCATATTTTCACCTCTGTGTGAACTTTTCCTTTCGAAATTGTTACAAAATAATTACATTTGTCACACAAAATGATTATATTCTAACAGTTGTATTTTGTAAAGCTTTTTTATTTTTTTTCGTTAAATTTAACAACAGTTTTTATCTTTTTTATACACTTTAACCAATTAATGCTCTTTTTTGTGACAATTATATTACAATTTTCGATATAATACATAATGTTACAATTATTATGCTAGACAATACTTTTCTTTACATTTATACTTAAAGACAAGTAAATATATGAAAGGAATAATTATGGCTGAAAAAAAAGGAGTTTACACAGCTAAGAAAAAAAATGGAACTATCTATTACAGAGTTTCCATTACATATAGAAGAAAGCATATAAGTTTAGGTAGTTATGACGACATAAAAACTGCCGAAAAAGTATATGAAGAAGGACGTAATCTTGTGGAGAGCACAGATATTACACTTGAGGATTATAGCGATTCAATGTTAATCCCTCATAACAAGTTTGTTACTCTTGTGAATTTTAGAGATAACGGCATATATTTTTCAACGCCTATGTATTTAAGGAAGCAGTTTTTTGAATATCACCTCTCCAAAGACATTATCCTTAAATTCGACCGAGATGACATATTCTTCTATGCCTCTCACACTATCCAGAAAAAAGGTGGTTATCTCTTTGTAAGTGATTACGGTAGCCAGTATAAGATTCTAGGACGATATGGCGTTAAACCTTTTGCAGTATACGAACGTGACTACATAATGGTTAATGGTGATATTTATGATTATAGATACTCAAACATAAAAATCTTAAACAACTATACTGGTGTACAGCACAAGACAGACCAAAAAAAGGATTATTACGAAGCAGTTATACATATAATAGGTAATTATATTGTTGGGCATTATGATACGGAGATACAGGCTGCTATCGCATATAACAAGGCTGTCGATACTCTGCATAAACACGGGATCACAAAAAACTATACAAAAAATTATATTGTGTCATTGAAGAGAGAAGAATATCTTGAAATGTATGATAAGGTGAAAATATCAGAAAAGATTGTTAATTTCGAGAAATGAAACATAACACCCCCAAGCATTTGCTTGGGGGTGTTATTTCCTATATATGATTATTACATGTCTTCCTCAAAAATTAATGTAACCTCAGAATTCTCATCAACATATAGCTTTCCGCATGTACCATCCGAAAATATAATATTAAATTCTCTATTTTCTTCTGACACGAAATATCCTTGAATTACTATCGTTTCTGTCAATCCTTCAAAGCTGATTGTTAAATCGTTCCAATTTGTTCTACATGTTTTAAATAATTCTTTTGTAAATCCATCAGCTAAACAAATACTATTAACTCCTTGATTATCATTAATTGTATCTGTTCCTGAACCCGACTCAAAAACATAGGTGTCATCACCTGCTCCACCTTCAAGATAATCATTACCACTATCACCAGATAATGTATCATTTCCTGACATACCTAATATTCTATCGTCACCACTTCCACCATACAAATAATCTCCTGCTTCTCCACCATTTAATGTATCTGCACCTTCATTGCCATACAATATAATCACATCATTATCGAATCCCTGCATATAATCAACAGCTGCTGTTCCATACAAAGTTCTTAACGGACTTAATGAATCGGTAGCATATACAAAAGAACCATTAAATGATAAATAAAATTGTCTGTTGTTTTCAGACACAAAAAATCCTTCTATTATAATTTTATCAGCATAATCATTATTTAAGGCTGTTTCTCCTGTACCATCAAAAACAAGTGTAAGATTATTCCAATTAGTTCTATATGCTTTGATATCAGACAATGAATATTCATTAATCTCTATTGTATTAATTCCCTCTGAGTCAGAAATTGTATCAGTGCCATATCCAGATGTATAAACATATGTATCCGAACCTGTACCGCCACTTAAATAATCATTTCCTAATCCTCCATCAATACAGTCATCCCCTGCATATCCTGTAATACGATTATTACCAGCTCCCCCAATAAGAGTATCTGTATAATCACTACCTACAAGCTGATCATCTCCATCTGACGAAATAATTGTTATTCCATCGGTATATATTGATGGCATATACTCAGTGCCTGTTACATCATATATATTTTTAAGTTCGCTATCATCATCTGTAGCCAAATATACCGAGCCATCAGAAAAAACAAATTTAAAATTTCTTGAAGTTTCATCAATACAATAATTTTTTATCTTAATTGTATCAGATGTATTTTCAAATGTTATTAGCAGGTCATTCCATTCATCTCTATATGCTTTTATATCATCCGAATATAATCCATCTCCTAAAATAATACAATTAAGTCCTTCGTTATCCATTATACTGTCATTTCCATCACCAAGATTAAAATAATAAATATCATTTCCAGCAGAATCTTCAATAAAATCGTCGCCATAACCCATAATAAATATATCATCTCCACTGGCACCATTAATATAATCATTTCCTGTTCCGGCAACAATTAAATCGTTTTCATCCTCACCTAAAAGCTGGTCATTTCCTGAACCACCATAAACTATATCAGCTCCATATCCTGCAAGAACACGGTCGGTATCTGCACCTCCTAAAACTATATCTTTTTGTTCACAACCTACTATATAGTCATAAGCATACCCTGTTGCTATAATATTAGAAATATTTTCAGCAAATATTGCATCAGAGCTGTCTGTTCCAGAAATATATTTTTCTGTGGCAACTGTTATATCTACATTTGATAAATATTCCGGTACAGTTTCACTAATTATATCTTTCAAATATTTACTTGTATCATTAAAACAAATTACATAATTATCGACAGCCTCTCCATATCCGCTAATAATTAATTTATCATTAGTGTCTTTGATAATAATTATAGCCTCATTACCAGTTGAAAAAATTTCAAGGTCACTTTCGCAAACATCATCTAATCTAATAGTCATTTTTCCATCACTATCTTCTACAATGTCTGTTCCATATCCTTTTCCAAAAACACATGTATCATCGCCAGAGTCATCAAATATATAATCATTTCCTGCTCCACCATCAAGTACATCGCTTCCTTCGTGACCAAATATTATATCATCACCATCTTCGCCATTTATAATATCGTCTTCTATACCACCATAAATATTATCGTTACCATCCTTTGCATATATAATATCATTACCTACATTGCCATATATAACATCATTTCCTCTGCTACCGGTAACAGTATCATTTCCACAAAAAGCGTTTATAATTGTATCATCTACGACTGCTTTTAGATTATCATCTGAATCAGTGCCATAAATGTGCTTAAACGGACTATCTTCATCCAAGCAATGAACAGTCTTATCAGTAAATTCAAGCATATAATCTTGTGATTCTATATTCTCACAAAAATCAGATATTGTTATTGAGGATGACGAATTTTTAACCAATATGGTAGCATCATTTTCGCCTGTACCATTAACCATAATATCTTCGGAGTATAAATTTGAGAACTTAATTATATTACTCCCACCATTATCAATTATTATATCATTTCCAGAATCAGAAGCGATTATATAGGTGTCATTTCCCTCAGTATCTATAAATACATCTTCTCCATGGCCTCCGTCATAAACATCATCGCCTTCAGTACCATATAATTTATCGTCACCTAATCCGCCATATAATCTATCATTTCCGGAGTTTCCATGTATAATATCAATACCATTTTCACCATATAAACTGTCATCTCCTGCTTCACCAAATATAAAATCAGTAAAATTACCACCAAAATATGTATCAATATTATCTGTTCCTATATATGTATTGCATGCTTTTGCCTGTTCGACAATTTCATAATAATGAGTTGATATTGTCCCATATAACTGACTGTACTCGTTAAAATAATCTGTACCATTCATTTCATCGAATGTTGTAAGATAAACCCCTAAATCATAGACTAAAGTATCAACATTCTCACCTGCATCAATCCTCATAGTAAGATACTCATTTAAAACAACCATTTCAAGTTGCTTGTTTCCGTTTTCATCTTCATATTCATACACAGATTTCAAACATCCGCCAAGCCTTGAGTACATATTCAAAATATTATAATATTGATTTTCTATATCAACATACAACTCTTTTAATATTTTAGCAGCATTAACATTTGGGTTTGTTCCATCTACGCCAACAAATTCACGACCCATAAATGCCTCAATAACCTTTAAATCACGTGCATCAATATTTCCGCCTCTGGAATTAATTTCAATATCCTCAGCATCAGCCAAGTAATATAATATTTGTTTTAAATAATAACGTTTTTCCGATATATCATACGCTTCATCAAAAGAGCAAAACAACTCACATAACTTGCCTGTTTCATCCTCAACCATAGCCTGATATATTTCCGGAATATTTCCTACAGTTACAACATCTCCCTGTGTTGTATCAGATGAATTGACAGGAAACCAAAATTCACTTATATCTACATATGAGATTTCCTCATTCATATTAAGCTCTACGCTTGAGGTTTCTGCAATACGGGTTCCTGTTGCCTCATCAACAAAGCTTATCTCACTATGTCCCAAGCTAATTGATTGTACGCCAATTACATCTAATGATTTGATTTCTCCATTTTCAGATGAACCATTATGATTTTCATCTATCCATAATACAAGCTTCGAAAATTCTTCATCAGCTTTATTAACAACACCATCTCCATTAGAGTCAAATTCTTTCAAAGCCTCAAAACCTGATACAGATTTTGAACCATCTTTTAAAAACACTTGATCTCCAAACAGCTCTCCGCCATTATCAATTATTCCATTACCATTACGATCATACGCTAAAAATCCATCCTCTTTTCCTATCCAGGCTGTCTTCTCTGCAAAACCATTATTATCTAAGTCAAAATTGACACCATTCTCTAAAGAGCAAAGTTCAATACCTTCACTACCCAAGTCAATTATAAGAGGGTCTCTAGGTGGCTGCTCTTCTCCTGCCGCATCAAACATTTCAGATAAATCCTGTATACCTTTTGTCAGCTCCTCTATTTTATCAACATCAGCCGAATACATTGCCGTCATAAGTTCATCCATATCAAAAACCTGCATTGCTGTTGCAAAATTAAGCATTGCCGTATTAACTGTTGTTATATACTCTTCACTTAACTCTCCTCCATTAAGCATTCCATCCATTATAGCTGGATTAACTAGACTAATAAAAGCGATACATGCAGCTACTATCTCCGCTGAAGCCGAGTTTTGTGAATATGGATTCTCCATAAGTCTTTGATTATATGCAAGTAAAACTTTTGCAAACGCACAAGTAGCTACTAATGTAGCAAAATCCACCACAATCTCTTCTTGAGTAAATACAGGTACATAAACAACAATATCATCTATTATGTCAGTAGCTGTACCAGTTACCCAAACGATTTCTGTTTCCACTTCTGTTTCTTCCTCTAGCTCTTCTATTGTTGATGAACGCTCAAAATGATAAAGTATCAAACCATTTTGAGCGTTCTGATAATCTATTTCATATGTTACATGTTCAATATATGTACCACGGTAAATTGATTTAGATACAGAGGTATGTCCATCGGCAATTCTTGAATCACCAACCCTATGTTTACTTATATCAGCATTAATATATCTATTAAGTTGTGTTAAAGCTTTCGCCTCTTTTATTGGATTAATACCATAGTCCGCAGGCTTTACCTCCCATAATAATATTTCATTACCTTCTTCCCATGATAAGTCAGCTTTTCCAAAACCTTTTAGAAATTTTTCTTTATCATCAATTTTATTTTCATATTTAGCTCGAATATCCCTTTCAACAGCATTATGGAATGCATTCCAAGAAAAATGATCATAAGCCGTCGCCATTATCCACTCTTCAAATTCATTTCTTTCCAATGTTGTTATACTTGTTACTTTAGTAATATCTGCTGCTTTTATATCAATCACAGCTAACTGTGTTATAAACATTACAGCAACTAATATTGATGCTATTATTTTTTTCATAATTGTCTTGTGAATTTTCATTTAGTTCCTCCTATATATCAAAACCGTATTCCCTTAATCTCTTTGTGTTTTCTATTTTTCTTCGTTCTAATTCTTGATTTACTTTTTCTAAAGCAGTAGGATTATTTATAATATATTTAAACTTTTCAATTTGAGACTGCATTGCCTTACATGAACTTCTTTTGGATTTTTCAAAATCTTCTTTCGTCAATCCTATTCTACCTGTTATCATATCTTGTTCTGTTTCTAATATCATTTTCTCGTAAGATACTTGTTGTCTGCTAATATATGTTTCCTGATTCTCTACTTTTAAATGTAAAAGACCTTCATCATAATAATTATTAGTTATATTATTTCCAAATGTCTCTTTATCGTCATATATATTTTTTGCCAAATTCAATTTATAAAAATAATCCATACATGTATTTAAATCCGTTATTTTGTTAAACTCAGGTAGCATAATCTGTTTAGTTATTTCTAATGAGTACCTTACAGCCTCCTCCAGTGATGCTTTATCTTGTTGCTTATAAAAAAAACTAAAAATTTTTTTTGCAAAATTCTCATCATATGTATCAGGATTTGTTCTTGCATATATTTTTACATTTGTTTTTATCCAACCATTATTGCGTGGTGGCTCATTAAGCGTTAATTCTTGTCTATATACAGTTGCAACTCCACCATATACTGTAAATTCCTTGTAACCTTGTTGAAGACAATAATTATTCATATACGTAATTACCTGCACTATTTCATCGCCTATTAAACGGCCAAAATATGGTTGTCTTCCTTTTATTTTTTTAAAACCATATTTCGCAAGCTCCTCCCCATATATCTTTTTAAATGCTCCATCTAATGTTTTCATATACCTTTTATCTCCTTTTTTGTATTCATTTTCCCATTATAACTCCTTTCTTCGTAAATTTCAGCAAGTACATCAGCCTTTAAACGAGCATTTTTTCATACATCATATATAAATGTACGGATATCACAAAAACACCCTTTACATATATAATAAACCCTTCAACAGTCAAAATTCGACACTTTATATATAAAAAAAGCACCCCAAATGTTAGTTTTATCGTCTAACATTTGGAATGCTCTTCAACTTCACTCTATATCTTTTCTACTACAATACAAGAACATTCACGAGTTCTTCCATTTCTTCGTAAGTTTCCACCTGATTGATAGCCGCTCTAAGCTTAGCTGAATCTTTAAGTCCCTGCGTATACCAAGCAACATGTTTTCTCATCTCATGTATTCCTGTGTAACCACCTTTATACTCTATCATAAGTCTAGCATGTCTAAGCATTGTATCTCTTATCTCAGTAGCAGATGGTCTAGGTAACTGCTCTCCTGTTTCAAGGTAATGCTTAATCTCGCTAAATACCCAAGGATTACCTTTGGCTGCACGTCCTATCATAACACTATCGCACCCTGTTTCCTCTTTTATGCGAACCACATCTGCTCCCGTGCAAATATCACCATTGCCTATAACAGGTACAGAAACTGCCTCTTTAACAGCTTTTATTACACTCCAATCCGCCTGACCATGATAATATTGCTCTCTCGTTCTTCCATGAACTGCAATAGCCGTAACACCTGACTCCTCAGCTATTTTCGCTATCTCTGGCGCATTTATCGTATCTGCTGTAAATCCAGCTCTTATTTTTATGGTAACAGGGAGTGACGTAGCTTTTACAAGAGCATTCACAATGTCACCTATAAGCTTTGGATTCTTCATAAGTGCAGAACCGTCACCGTTGTTGACTATTTTAGGAACAGGGCAGCCCATATTTACATCAATAAACGCAAACCCCTTATCCTCTAACTTTTTTGCCTGCTCTGCCATAAGCTCCGGCTCACTTCCAAATATTTGAACACCTATAGGTTGTTCCCTCTCATCCGTCATAATAAGAGGTCCTGTATTTTTGTTATTATAATACATACCTTTGGCACTTATCATCTCTGTGTAAAGAATGTCGCAGCCCTGTTCTTTACACAACAAACGAAAAGGCAGGTCACAAATACCTGCCATTGGAGCCAATATGATTTTATCCTTAA
Source organism: Wujia sp. (assembly GCA_045531735.1). Lineage (GTDB taxonomy): Bacteria > Bacillota > Clostridia > Lachnospirales > Lachnospiraceae > Coprococcus_C. Next base: position 78,369 of record JAZSEO010000056.1, read on the forward strand.
ATGTAAGCATTAAAAATCTCCTGACATAATTTCGTATAATTATTGTTTTTCATATATTAATCGCAGTCCTTGAAGTGTAAGGTTTGGATCGTAAACATCTATACCATCTGAATTTTCAGATATAAGCTTTCCTAAACCACCTGTAGCAACAACCTTAATGTCATCTAAGCCTGATGCTTCCTTCATCTTCTTAATAATATACTCTGTCTGACCAATATATCCGTAAAATACACCCGCCTGCATACTTGACACAGTATCTTTGGCAAGTATTGAATCCGGCTTTTTAATTTCGATTTCAGGAAGTTTAGCCGCTCCAGTCCAAAGTGCACTTGCCGCAAGCCTGATACCAGGAGAGGTAACCCCCGAATGAAAGCTACCATCCGCCAATACAAGGTCATGTGTAGTTGCTGTACCAAAATCTACAACTATAACTGGTCCGCCATATAACTCGTAGGCAGCAACTGCATCAACAAGACGGTCAGCACCTAATGCCTTCGGATTAGGTATGGTAACATTAATACCTGTTTTAATACCAGGTGCCACGATAATAGGTGTGATGTCTAAGTATTTGATTATACCACTTGTCAATGAGTGCATAACCTTAGGCACAACCGATGAAATAATAACAGCAGTTATGTCTTTAAGCATAAATCCTTTGATATTTAACCAATTACCAAACATAATTCCGTATTCATCAGATGTACGCGAGATACCTGTCGTCATACGAAAAGTATTGATTAGCTTATCACCATCAAAAAGTCCAACTGTTATATTTGTATTTCCTACGTCAATTGCAAATAACATTTTTTCACCTCTTTAGGTATATAAATTAGAAAAAAGCCTCAAAGTATTGTTCTAGCTGACTAAAGAGCTCCTTTTTAGTTTCCTGAAGCTGTTTAACCTTTAAAACGCTACCTATCTCATCATATAATATATCTTCTTCATAGGCTTCTGTTTTTATCTGTAATGAACCTTGCTCGTCGAACTCCAGTATTATTACACCGCCAACATCCTCTGTAAAAAGAACACACATAATCTGTAGTTCCTGCTTAACTAAGTCTGGCAATCCTTCGAAATCTTCATTCAAATAATATTTCTGTGCATATTTTGATGCACTACATAAAACTATATTTTCCTGATACATATAATCACCTTTTATCAGTAATTAGCCGATTACATCAGCCATATCGTACATACCTGCTGGTTTTCCTGCAAGGAATTTAGCAGCCTCAACTGCACCCTTTGCAAATACAGATTTAGAATATGCAGTATGCTTAATTTCTATTACCTCATCAATTCCTGCAAAAATAACTTCATGTTCTCCGACAATTGTTCCACCTCTCACAGCCGAAATACCAAGTTCTTTAGCACCTCTCTTCTGTCTTACCTGTGAACGATCATATACATACTCGTACTCGTTATTTCTTGCTTCATTGATAGAATCAGCAAGTGCAAGAGCTGTTCCTGATGGAGCATCAACCTTCTGGTTGTGATGTTTCTCAACAATCTCAATATCAAAGCCTGCTGGTGCAAATACATTTGCAGCATCCTTTAAAAGCTTCATCAATGTATTTATACCGAGACTCATATTTGCAGATTTGAGTACTGCTACTTTTTCTGAAACCTTTGACATTTTATTTAACTGTTCAGGGCTAAGACCTGTTGTACAAAGAACTACAGGTATTTTTTTAGCCTCAGAATAATCAAGTAACTTATCTATAACTGTAGATACCGAAAAATCTATAATAACATCTGCATCTACATCACATGCGCTAATATCTGAAAATACAGGATATCCATTATCCTTGTTGTCTACTACATCAATACCTGCAACGATTTCTACCTGGTCATCTTCTTTACAGATAGCAGAAATAATCTGCCCCATTTTACCGTTACAGCCATGCATGATTATCCTTACCATATTATCTCCTCTTTCACTTTAGAATTCTATACCAAAATCTCTCATAGCCTTCTCAAGCTTCTCAGCGTTTGCAGGCTCCATCTCTGAGAGTGGCATTCTAAGGTTACCAGCACAAAGCTTCATAAGCTCTACACCCTTCTTAACAGGGATTGGATTAACCTCACAGAATAATGCATCACAAAGTGGCACAGCCTTAAGCTGAATATCCATAGCACCCTTGACATCACCATCAATATATTTCTGAACCATATCATGAGTCTGCTGTGGCGCAATGTTCGCAAGTACGGAAATAACACCCTTACCACCAAGTGACATGATAGGTACTACCTGGTCGTCATTACCTGAATAAAGGTCGATGCATCCATCTGCCAAGCTCATAAGCTTAGCAACCTGAGAAATGTTACCTGATGCTTCCTTAATCGCCACAATATTATCTACATTCTTTGCAAGATATACAGCAGTCTCAGGAGTTATATTAACACCTGTTCTACTTGGTACATTGTAAAGAATGATTGGGAGTGATACACTCTTAGCAATAGCTGTATAGTGGTTGATAAGTCCCTTCTGAGTAGCCTTGTTGTAATATGGAGTTACAATAAGTAATCCGTCAACGCCAGCCTTCTCAGCCTCCTGTGAAAGATAAATAGCTGTCTCTGTGCAGTTTGAACCTGTACCTGCAACAACTGGTATTCTCTTGTTAACTACTTCAGCACAGAATCTGATACATTCGATGTGCTCCTCATGAGTGAGAGTTGAAGACTCTCCTGTTGTACCACATACAATAATACAATCTGTTCCGTTAGCAATATTAAATTCAATAAGGTTCTTAAATTCCTCGTAATTAACCTCTCCGTTGTCCTTAAATGGTGTTACAATCGCTACACCTGAGCCTGTAAAAATAGCCATAATTTTTTCCTCCTAAAAATTTCTTATAGCAATATAGGTGTTGTTACTGTAAAAAAGGTTGGCACCGACAAAGTGCCAACCCGAAATAAATCCCTTGTTATTTATTCCAAAGTAGCGCTCCATCTTACGATGACAGTCATACAGCTCTTAACTGCACAACCAGGAAAATGGTGCTTAGACAACCATAAACCTTCGGCGATGAATCCTTTCTTCCATGTTCTTCTGATCTAAGTCATCCCATGAACTACTAATAAGCATCGCACCTCTACCTAAATAATCGCTATATATACAGCCTTTGGCTGTCAGATGAAATGATTATAACATCAGTGTGTACATATGTCAATCTATTCTAAGCATTCCATTTTGCTGACTGAAACCTCATATGCCACCTTATTTACAATCTCGTCCTGACCAACCTTTTTCTGGTATTCTCTGCTTTGAATTCTACCCCATACAGCCACATGCTCACCTACTGCAAGCTTACCTGCAAATCTGGCATTTCTACCCCAACATATACATGGTATATAGTCTGACTTGCCATAAGCACGATTAACCGCAAGCAATATATCTGCAATCTCTCTTCCAAGAGGTGTCATACGGTATACAGGTTCCTTGCATATGTATCCATCAAGATAAATCTGATTAGGTTTATTCTCTCTATCGTCAATTTCATTAATAATCTCAATTTCTCTTACAAACACTGAGAGTATAAGTCTGTTTTTGTTTTCCTCGTGCTTGTTATAGGAACGAAACTGTCCTTTTGCAAGTACCTTTTCACCAATATGGGAATTCTCTACATCAAATAATCGGTCTGATACCATAAGTGGTATTACGTCGTGTGCATCGCTTAATCTGCTGACAATTATATCTACCATATAAAATCCTTCGCCAAAGATTTCATGGCTGAATCTAAAGTCTGATACGATTTCTCCTGCTACTACTACTTGATTGTTGTTTAAAATTTTCTCTGTCATATATTTCCTCCTTATTTTGTCACGATTTACGTGATTTATGGTCCGCATTTTATCCCCATATGCAGATTCCATTTGTATACATATATATGTATATTCTGGAAGAATTACATTTATGACTAATTTTTTATTAATATTTAAAATCATGATAATTCATATAGAAAGAAATAAACAGATAGACTATAATACCATTAAATTCATTTAATTCTATATTAAATATTTTATTATTGTAAAACTTAGGAGAACCATATGAACAATATTATAGAAATAACAGACTTTAATGCACCAGAACTTGATATATATGCCAGACTTACTGAAAACCAACTTTTAAATCGACATGAACCTGAAGAAGGAATTTTTATAGCTGAGAGTCCTAAGGTTATAGAGCGTGCCCTTGACTCTGGGTGTAAACCTATTTCTATTTTAATGGAGAAAAAACATATTGAAACACAAGGGAAAGATATTCTTGAGCGTTGCGGAGATATTCCTGTTTATACTGCTGAATTTGATATACTTACCCAGCTCACAGGATTTAAACTTACTCGCGGTATGCTTTGTGCCATGAAAAGACCTATTCTTCCAAGTATTGAAGACGTATGTAAGGATAAAAAAAGAATTGTTGTATTGGAAAATGTAATGAATCCTACCAACGTGGGTGCAATTTTCCGTTCTGCTGCCGCACTTAACATGGATGCAATTCTGCTTACTACAGGATGCAGTAATCCTCTATACAGACGTGCAATAAGAGTTAGTATGGGAACAGTATTTCAGATTCCTTGGACTTTTATTGAGAACGAGGATGATACTTCATACTACTATGCTGATGAAAGCAGCCCATATACTTGTATCCATAATGAAAATACAACGCCAAACTATATAAATGTAATCAAATCCTTAGGTTTCAAAACCGCCGCAATGGCATTAGATGATAACTCTGTCTCTATAGATAATCCTAAACTTATGTCAGAAGAAAAACTTGCCATCATTTTAGGGACAGAAGGTGACGGACTCGCCACCAATACAATAGCAGCTTGTGATTACACCGTTAAAATTCCGATGGCTCATGGTGTTGATTCTCTAAATGTAGCTGCTGCCAGTGCTGTAGCATTCTGGGAACTAGGAAAAAATAAATAGTTTCAATTTTCCTACAAAACATTCCCATTATTTTTTATATCGTCTTTTTTTGATATTTATTATAAATGTATATTTGATATAATACATTTACTACATTATTATATAAACAACGAGGAGGAGATTTTATGGATACTAATATTCAGGAAAATATAATCGAAACACAAGATGCCACACCAGTTGGTGAAAGTACAAAAAAACCTGCAAAAAAGAAATTTATACTTATAGGTGTTATTGCATTAATAGCAATTTTTGCCATAATATTAGTCGTGTTACTTAGTGGCTCCAACAAAGGAAAAATTGAGATTGACGGCAAAACATATGCCTATTCTGCCGAAGAAGGAATTACAGATATAGAGAAAGCATGCGATGGCGTAATTGCTAAAACAAGTGGTCAAGGTATATATTATTATCACAGTTCTGGCGAAATCGAAGAAGTTGATATAATGGATGCATTAGATGGAAAATACCCTATAGTATATTTTTCCCCATTTATAAACTATTCTGAGGATTTAGATTTACATACTTACAATGTATATAGCGAGTTCAAAACTCAACACGGTGGAACTCATGAATCTACACCTGCCGAATTAAAAGATAAAGATTTTTTGGAGGTAGGCGACCTTTACTATACTGTTACTACAAATAAAAATACAATCAAATGGAGCGACATAGAAAAAGATTACGATAAAATTATTTCTGATAACTCATTTGACAGCATTGATTATCTTGAAAGTGCATTATTAATTGCCCCTGACGTAACTAAATTTTCTGTCATGGACGACGATGTACAGGCTGTACTTGATGTATATAACACTAAATCTCCTGACGGAAAAAATGATATGTTGCTCTGGTTAGCAGAAGGAAAGTCAATTGACATGCTTTTAAACAATGACGCAGAATATGTTGTAATCGAAAGTATATATTGTCAGGAAGGAAGAGACAATCTGTTAAATATACATCTATACACTTCTAAAGATAATAGCAAAAAAATACTTGATAGCATGGGGATAAAATAATATTTTGCAAGGAGATATTTTAAATGAGTGATTTAACAACAAATAATAACATTGACGTAGCCAAAAAAACTAAAAAAAGTAAAGGTATTTTAATAGCTATAATATTTGCATTGATACTTGTTACCGCGATTATAATTATTCTGGTTTTAAAACCCTTTGAAGACAAAGTCTCATTAGAAGCAAACCAGATAAAAATAGGAAATGATGTATATACCTTTTCTGCTGAAAAAGGAATTGATAACTTTAGTCAAATTGATTCCTCAGATGGCGAATATATAAGCACCTATACATTTGAAGTTAATGATACAGAAATAGGATATTCAAATTTATCTTTATATAATGTTACTACTTATGACGGTGTAAGCCAAAAAACTAAAGTCGCAAAAGCTGAAGAACTGGGATGGCAATACAGAAACGCTTTTGTTCCTGGTGGCTCATACTCACAATACTATACAAAAGATGGTGTGCTTGATTGGTCTTCAATCGAAGCAGATTACACTAAAGTAATATCTGAGGGAACATTAAAAAATTTAGATTATTATGAAGCACTTCTTGATATCTGTGAATACGAGGCCGATGAAGCAATTGAGGCAGACAATATAGCCAGCCTGGAGGAATACGGTACAAAACATTATGCAGATTCAAAAAAATACATTATGTCGATATTAGCCCACGGAAAGCTGTGCCATCAGCTTGTAAACGGGGAGATTGATTATTTTGTTTTAGCATTTGATATGTTTACAGGACGTCCTGCAGCAATCAAAATACATATTTACGGAACCGCAGATGTAGTAAACGCAAGAAACTTTAACTAGACGCTTCAAGATAAAATCTCGGGTCAATTACTTGACCCGAGATTTTTATCTTGAAATAATTCTGAAATTAGCAACACCATACGAAAATCCGTCTATTTTATCTTTATTATCAATATCCGCACCTCTACTTATAGCTATTTGTTTTTCCTCTTCCGTCATATCAGATATGGATTTATCTGCATTACCAGAATTAAGTGCTATACCTAAATCTACATTGGTTTCTAATTCCGTTGTCTCACTATTTAATATTTTTTTACTCATATTTATCCCTCTCAAATACAGTATTCTGTATTATTATGTTCAAAATATGAGTTTATATTATACAATTAATTTTAACTTCTTTTTATTTTCATACATTCTGGAATCTGCTTCTTCTAATATATCATGCAACCCTGCATCATCTTGATTTTGTGATATACAATATCCCATTGCAACCTTTATTTCTATCGGAAATTCTTTTAAATTATTAATCTTATCAATATTGGCATAAAACTGTTCCATTACTAAATTAAATCTATTCTCCACATCATCACCAACACCGATAACAATAAATTCATCACCACCTGTTCGATAACATTTACCAAACATTTCTGAGCTTTTTCTAATAACCTGTGCCACACTGACAATCAAAGCATCACCTTTTGCATGTCCATAATTATCATTTATATGTTTTAGATTGTTGACATCAAAAATTGCAATCAAAACATTTTCACAATTTTCGTCCTCTAATCTTTTTATCTCTTCGGTAAACGATGTTCTATTAAGTAAATCTGTAAGTCCATCATGGTATGCCAAACGACTTAGAAACTTATTTTTTTCTATCTCACGATATTCTTTCAACACATTTATAAGTAATTCTGTACCTTCTAAAAACATAAAAAGTAAAACACCTATACGTGTAAAAAACGTAGTCTCTATAGACATACCGAAATTAAGCATCACAATATCCATAATCGCGGAACAACAAATACTCAAAACACCAATATTATGAAATACATGTTCTTTTATGCTTTCTTTAATACTTCTAACAATCCCCAGTGCAATACATATTATTGCTACACCATATGTAATATGCGTAAGAGTAACCATCTCGTGATAATCCCTTATTCCAGTTACATTTAGCATAAAGTTAATTACAAAACCTATACTACTTACTGCACAAACCAACATCACTGCCTTTGACGAATATGTTTTGTACATTTTGCCAAGGAATAAAAGCAATGGTGAAATAATCAACATCATAAACATTTCTGCTATCATATGATATAAATGGGCATTTGGATATATAACCTGTAGAAGTTTACAATCTGTAAACATGAATATACCCATACAAAATGCAAATAAACCAATATACAGCAACTCAAAACCAACAATTTTTTGTTTATGAAAGATAATAAACATCATAATAAAACAAAGTCCTAAAAATGCTATAATCACACTTATACAAAAGCCAAAAAATTTACCTCCAATTTGATTTAGCAAAATATTATCTTGATTGCCTAATAGAATCTGCGGAACTTTGCCACTTTCATCATGGTAAGGATTAGATAATTTTAATTTTATAATTACTCCTGAATCCTGTTCTGATAGTGGAACACTTACAAAATACGAGCCGGGGGTTTGTCCAAAGAATCTTTTTTCAAAGGTTGGTGTCTTATATACACAGTCTTCACCGCGATATATTTCAACATTTAATGTTTTAAAATTAAAATATAACGATGTTCCTCTTTTTATCTCTGGCAAGATAGTGTAAATAGTATATTCTCCACTTATATTATTAAGTGTTGCTGCCTTCCCATCATCTGTATACCAATTTAGAGAATAATCAATAAACTCTTTTTCTTGTTTTTGTAAATCTCCAGACATAGTTATTGATATGAAAATAGTAATCAAAACAACTCCAAATATAGACAAATATAACCATAAAAATTTTAAAATTTTGTTATCTAATTGTTTTTCCATGTTTATCCCCCCATTTGTACTCAACTATATCTTCTCTGCCTCAGCACCTCATACGAAATAACCGCAACTGAAGTGGCCGCATTAAGTGACTCAACATTGCCCTTCATAGGTATTTTTAACAAATCATCTGCCTTACTACTTATCTCATCGCTAAGTCCTTTTCCTTCGTTGCCTACAAGGAAACCACATGCATTCTTGAAATCCTTATCATAGAAATCCTGACCTTTTAAATGAGCTCCATAGATAGTTACACCTTTTTCTTTAATTTTATCTATATCAGCAGATAAATTTTGTGACGTATATACAGGTACTCTAAATATAGAACCCATTGTTGAACGAACAACTTTCGGATTATAGACATCAACAGAATCACTACTTAAAATAATACCCGTTGCACCTGCTGCCTCCGCAGTACGCATTATAGTTCCTAAATTTCCCGGATCTTGAAGACGCTCTGCTATTATTACAAACGTATCCTTACCCAGCACATCCTCCAAACTCCACTTGTTCATCTTAACAATAGCCATAATCCCCTGAGGTGTACCTGTATCAGAAATCCCATTAAACACTCTATCAGAAACAACACAAGCTTCTACAACGCAAGCTTCTACCAAATCAGTGTTAATAGCATAAAAACTTTCTGATACATAAACTGCTACTATATCATTATCTGGTATTTCCCTGAACATTCTTATACCTTCAACAATATATACCCCCTGTTCGTATCTTTCCTTTGAAGATTTTACCAGTTTTTTTACATCTTTAATTTTGTCATTGGAAGCTGATGTAATTATCATTGCTTTTTCTCCCTTACAAGAACGTTATTTTCGCCCCACTCATTTCCTAATCTCTCAAGAATTTTGCTATCTGCCAAAACCTTATATCTGTTCCCCATACGTTTTTTCATTCGTTCTTCTCTAAGCTGTACCCATACCTCAGTTCTGCCTGGATGCTCACCTAAGATATTAAGAAATCTCTGTTCACTTTGGTCAAATTCAGTTCTATTTTCAAAGCACACCCAAAGCTCCTTTGTCTCAGCATCTACATCGTTTTTAATCTCTGCAAATGTGTGCAACTCAGATATAAGTAGCTTTGCCTCCTCCTCTGTCACAGAAGCATTGCCTTTTATTAAAACCTTATTGTCTTTAACAATCAAATGTTTAAATCTGGAATAATCTCTTGGGAACACCACAACCTCAACTGTTCCATACAAATCCTCAAGTGTAACAAAAGCCATATTATCCCCATGTCTGGTTGTTTTTATAGTTATAGCTTCTATCATACCGCCGATAGTATAAGGAATTTTATCCTTAACCTTAAACTGACCTGTCTCCTCATCAGGAAGAAAGTCAATAGATTTAGCGGTAACTCTCTTCTCTATAATATCCATGTAATCATCAAGAGGATGACCACTTATGTATATTCCTAACATTTCTTTTTCTTTTGCAAGCTTGTCTTCCTTAGAGTATTCCTCTACCTCAGGATAGTGAATCTGGAAGTCAGATTTTTCATTCTCACCAAGAAAATCCAAAAGTGACATCTGACCTGTCATGGCATTTTTCTTATCCTGCCCTGCCTGTTCAATAATCTTAGGATAAATCATCATCATCTGTCTTCTGTTATATCCAAAACTATCAAATGCACCTGCACCTATAAAGCTTTCTATAGTTCTCTTATTAGCTTCCTTGTTAGATAATCTCTTAACAAAATCCTCCAAACCTGTAAATGGTCCATTTGCATCAATCTCATCCCTGATAATATCAGTAACTCCGTCACCAACACTCTTAACAGCAGAAAGACCATATCTTATAGAATCTCCATCAACAGAGAAATCTCCTCTTCCAAGATTAATATCTGGTGGAAGAATCTTTATTCCCATTGCTCTACAAGTCTGTATATAAGCAGAAACCTTTCCTGAATTTTCTTTGACAGATGATATAAGCGCTGCCATAAATTCAACAGGATAATGACATTTTAAATATGCTGTCTGATATGCAACAACTGCATATGCAGCCGCGTGTGATTTATTAAATGCATATTTTGCAAAGTCTGTCATTTCATCAAAAACTTTATTAGCAACATCCTCGCTAATTCCTCTGCTTATACAACCTGGAACACCTTCTGCTTCATTGCCATATACAAAATTCTGACGTTCCTTCATCATAACATCAGCTTTTTTCTTAGACATAGCACGTCTAACCAAATCGCTTCGACCAAGCGTATATCCTGCAAGTTCCATAACTATCTGCATAACCTGCTCCTGATAAACTATACACCCATATGTAGGTGCCAGAATTTTCTCAAGAGCCGGATGATCATATGTAACCGCATCAGGATTTTCCTTGCCCTTAATATAAAGTGGAATGAAATCCATTGGTCCTGGACGATAAAGTGAAACACCAGCTATAACATCTTCTATGTTAGATGGCTTAAGCTCCTTCATGAAATTTTTCATGCCACCACTTTCAAGCTGGAATACACCCTCTGTCTTACCAGCCGAAATCATATCATATACTTCTTTGTCGTTAAAATCTATTTTTTCAATGTCAATATCAATACCATGATTATCCTTAATATGCTTAACTGCATTTTGGATAACTGTAAGTGTTCTAAGACCAAGGAAATCCATTTTAAGAAGACCAAGCTCTTCTATTGTAGTCATGTTGTACTGAGTTGTTATTGCATCCTCACTTCCTCGCGAAAGTGGAACGTACTCATCAATAGATTCTCTACCTATAACAACACCCGCAGCATGCATCGACGAATGTCTTGGAAGTCCCTCGAGTTTAAGAGCCATATCAATAAGTCTCTTAATCTGTGGGTCCTCATCGTACATGGCAATAATTTCCTTGCTTCCTTCCATAGCCTGAGCCAACGACATAGGAACATTTTTGCCTGGCTCGTTAGGTATGGCTTTGGCAACCTTATCACACAAGCTATATGGCAAATCCATAGCACGACCAACATCTCTTACACACATCTTAGCCGCCATTGTACCAAAGGTTACTATCTGAACAACCTTTTCCTTGCCATATTTTCTTACAACGTAATCAATAACCTCCTGCCTTCTTTCATAGCAGAAGTCAATATCTATATCAGGCATTGTAACACGCTCAGGATTTAAGAATCTCTCAAAAAGTAAGCTATATTTTATTGGGTCAATATTGGTAATTTGAAGACAATATGAAACAATACTTCCTGCTGCCGAGCCTCTTCCCGGACCAACAGCAATACCGTTTTCTTTGGCATATCTTATAAAATCCCAAACAATAAGGAAATAATCTACATAACCCATATTTTTGATGGTGTTAAGCTCAAAATCCAGTCTTTCCTGCAAATCAGGCGTAATCGGACTATATCTTTTCTCAAGTCCTTTTTGACAAAGCTCTTGTAAATACGAAAAAGCATCATACCCCTCAGGAACATCAAATCTAGGTACCTTTTGCTCACCAAAGACAATATCCACATTGCACATTTCTGCTATCTTATTTGTATTCTCAATAGCTTCCTTTGCATAAGGAAATAAAGTAGCCATTTCCTCTGCTGATTTAAGGTAATATTGCCCTCCGTCATATCTCATTCTGTCCTGGTCAGATACAAGCTTGCCTGTCTGAATACAAAGTAAAACATCATGAGCCTCTGCATCTTCTGCTTTTATGTAATGTGAATCGTTTGTTACAACCATAGGTATGCCAGTCTCCTGTGACAAACGCATTATACCTGAATTAACTATCTGTTGCTCAGATATTCCATGGTCCTGCATTTCAAGATAATAATTACCTTCTCCAAATATATTAAGATGTCTTAATGCTGCTTCCTTAGCCTGCTCGTAATTGTTCTTTCTAAGATTAACAGCCACTTCTCCTGCAAGACACGCACTAAGAGCAATAATTCCCTCGCTATACTCACTTAAAACCTCCATATCGACACGAGGCTTGTAATAGTAGCCTTCGGTAAAGCCCCTCGAAACAATCTTTGATAAATTCTGATATCCCTGATTATTTTTGGCAAGCAAAACAAGGTGATAGTATCTATCATCACCTTTATTTATCTCTCTGTCAAATCTCGAGCCAGGGGCAACATAAACCTCACAACCAATAATAGGCTTAATGCCTGCTGCCTTAGCTGCCTTATAGAAATCAATAGCACCATACATAACACCATGGTCAGTAATGGCAAGTGACTTCATGCCAAGCTCTGCTGCTCTTGCAACCAACTCTTTTATTTTGGCAGAACCATCTAAGAGACTATATTCAGTATGGACATGTAAATGTGTAAATTCCATTTTCTTACCTGTTATCTTTCAAATATTTAATAAACGGAAATATCTTAGAAACCTTTTCAACCCTCATAGGTATGACTTCTTTATTTTTTATATATTTAAAGGTGTACTCCTCACCTTTCTCAGCCAACATTTCAAGATATTTCTCAAGTGTTTTTCTCGAGTCCTCATGCAACAAGGTTTTTGCTCTGCCTTTTAAATAGTACTCTAACGGCTGAGCCTGATAATAATTGTCCTTGTTATATATCTTACAAGCTGCAATCCTGTCACAAAACATCTCTATAATATATTGCTTTGGCATTGGCATTCCGACAATGCCTTTTGATTTATCCAGACTGTAATCAAGCCAATATTCCAAATGATGCTTATTCCTGCCCTTGTGGTGTAACCATGATGTAGTGTAGCCTTTATCTTCTCTTTCTGCATCATTGGGACTCCTATTGCCCTGATAGTATTTTGCACCTACCGAAAATTCCGTCCACGAATATTTGGATAAATCGTGGAGTAAACCCTGCTTATAAAGTCCCACCTTAAAACAATGTTTCATAACGGTAAATTTATGCTTATTTATTGTTTTAAAATGTTCCCACCATTTAATCATCATGTCACCTCTTTTTCATAAAGCATCCTACAATAAGACCTTTATTATTACATTATTTTATATGCTTATTATTTCTCAACAAATATATCTTCCAGTCCTTCTGTTAAAATAATATTGTTTTCTTCATCAATAAAAATAGCCTCTGCATCATATTTTTCAAGTAACTTAAGCGACTGTTCATATCCCAGAACAAAGCATGCCGTTGATAGTGCATCGCTACATAGACCGTTTTCACAAACAATAGTCACAGATGCCAGTCCCGAATTAGAAGGAATACCTGTTTTTCTATCTATAATATGATGGTATCTTACACCATCTACCATGAAATATTTCTCATAATATCCAGAGGTTGAAACACATGTATTAGTACCTGACGGAAACTCCAAATATCCAATCATTTCATCTGCGGAACCCTGTGGGTCTCTTATTCCAACTCTCCACGATGAACCATCGTCTTTATAACCATATACGAGAATACTTCCACCTACGCTTATACAGGCACCTTGTATTTCAATCTCCAAAAGTCTTTCTCTTATAATATCAAGCGCATACCCTTTTCCGGTTGCACCAAGATCGATAATAATATTATCTTTAGCTATGGTAATTTCTCCACCAGCAACTTCTTTCTTAACACATTTAGAATCGTCCAAGGAAATATATTCATAACCAACTAGCGAAAGTGCATCCTCGATGTCAGACATTGCAGGTATCACAAAGCTTTCATTGTCAGAGCCTTCTATGTTCCAAACATCAGCAACAGGTCTTATTGTTATATCAAGAGCACCCTCACTGTCCTTGCATATTTGCCATGACATACATATAGCATCATACAAAATTTCAGATACTGCATATTCCTCACCAGAAACATAATTTGCATTTAACTTTCCAAGCTCGCTGTCCTCATTCCTCCATGAAATATAATCTGTATCAAGCTTGTCAATTCCATCCATCACACAAAAATAATCATCTGTCGTACAAGCTCCATATAGAGTTACACTTACAGATGTTCCCATCGAAAATCCATATTGCGTATCTCCTGAACCATATTCTATTTTAGAGTTTGTTACATCTGTAGAAATTTTATCAGATATAACCTTAAAGGCAACAATCATACCTACAGATAAAACAATCATTTTTAATAAAGTAACGACCTTTTTGCTCATATTATTGATTTAATATTTCTCCATTGCTTTCTATCAAAGCTTTATACCAATGACCAGATTCTTTAATGGTTCTTTCCTGTGTTTTATAATCTACGTAAATTAATCCAAAACGCTTGTCATAACCCTCTGCCCATTCAAAGTTATCTGTAGACGACCAATAAAGATAACCCATAACTGGTATTCCTTCATCAGCAGCTTCCATAAATGATTTTACATATCTGGCAATATAATCAATACGCTTCATATCACAAATCTTGCCATTTCTATCAATCCAATCTAAATCACAAAAACCATTTTCAGCAACTAAAATAGGTTTTCCATATCTCTCATATAGGAATTTCGCTGCCCAATACATAACTCTTTCATCAACAACCCAGTTCATGGCATTTCTGCCTATACCCTGATATTCATTAGATGCATATTGATTAGGCTGTCTAATACCTCGGCTAAAATATAAATTAGTAGCATAAAAATCCAGTGGCTGTGAAATAAGCTCCATATCCTCTTTGGATGGATTAATCATATCATCCCCAAAAATATCGTAAGCCTCATCTGGATATTTACCAAGATATACGGGATCAGACCACCATGTTATAGAATAAAATTTAGTCTGCAACATGCTCATGCTGTCTTTACGTGCCTGTTCTATAGCTTCCTTTGAAGCATTTTCAGGAATATATACAGGACACATAGGAACAAAACTTACAAGTGGTTTCTGCTTAGCATACTGTCTGATACATTTTACAGCTCTACCATGGGCGAGTAAAATATTGTGGCTCATGATAATCATATCTTTATCACATGTCGCTAAAAATGGAGCATGTGCAGCAAATTGATAGCCATTACCAATTATGCACTGTGGTTCATTTATAGTCATCCAGTACTTTACTCTATCCGACAAAGCCTCTACAACAATTTTAGTGTATTCTTCAAACCATAAAGGCGAATCATCGTTAAGCCATCCACCTTTTCTGTATAATTCATACGGATAATCCCAATGATGTAGTGTAACAAAAGGTTCAATACCTGCTCCGATAAGTTCATCTACCAAATCAGAATAAAACTGCAATCCCTTTTCGTTAATTTTCCCTGTACCATTAGGAAGTATTCTTGTCCAGCTAATAGAAAATCTATACGCCTTAAGTCCCATCTGCTTAAATAATGCAATATCTTCTTTATATCTGTGATAATGATCGCAAGCTATATCACCAGTCTCTGAATATCTGACATTACCAGCCTTTTTACTATGAACATCCCAAATAGAAAGCCCTCTTCCGTCTTCATTATATGCACCCTCTACCTGATATGCAGCAGAAGCTGCTCCCCAAATAAAATCCTTTGAAAAACTCATATTTTCCTCCCAAATAAAACATACACGTATATATTTTATTATAGTCAATACATTAAAACTTTTATATCTTAGTATTCGTAATCAACACACGCTCTTGACTCTCTAAGAGGTCTCATAAATACACCAATTTTTTTATGCTCAGGATGTACAATATATTCCTGCAATGTCTCAAAGCTCTCAAAATCGGCTTCAAGCACTAAATCATAGTTTGTCTCATCTGCTTTATCATCATTAATTGAAACCTTTGATGAAATAAGTGTGGGAACAACTCCTTGTAATGCAAGAAGCATATCCTTTGTCATCTGAACATTTTCCTGCTTAGTTCTTCCGTCTGCTTCCTCTTTAAACTTAAACATAACAATGTGCTTTACCATAATTCTTCCTCCTTAAATCTAGTGATGATAGCCTTCCATACGCTTTGTATAATCATCCATCGTATTTTTTAATTTAATATAATCTTTTTCTTTTAAACTTCCCTCATCATGCAACTCGGTAAGTCTTTTTTCTGCTTTCTTTCTGGCCCCAATTGCCAAATCTTTATAGTTGTTTTCAAGGTTAATCTGAATCTCATTAAAAAGAGCTTCTATTTCTTTTTTGGCTAATTTTGATTTTGACCCAAACATATCTTAACCCCCTCATTTTTATATCAAAAGTATAAATATATTTTCCTTTTTATAATAGCTGCGAATTTTTTATACACAGAATTAGTATAACATTTTCAAGGATTCTTTTCAACGACAGCATTGCAACCTACTATATTTTTTGTTAAAATAAATCATTGCTAAAACACTAAGGAGGATAAGCTATGATTTTAGCTTGCCAGAACATATCAAAAGCATTTGGTGTGGAACAAATATTAAAAGACATATCCTTCCATATAGAAGAGAAAGAAAAAATTGCCATCGTTGGTATCAATGGTTCAGGCAAAACAACTTTGCTAAAAATAATAATGGGTGAAGAAACAGCCGATTCAGGACAAGTTGTTCTCTCAAAAGATACAACTGTAGGCTACCTTTCCCAGCATCAGGATATTTCTTTTGACAACACTGTCTATGCCGAAATGCTTGAAACAAAAAAACACATACTTGAAATGGAGACAAAAATCCGTCAGCTTGAACTTGACATGAAACACGCAGAAGGCGAAAAATTAGAAAATATATTAGAAACCTACAATCGCCTTTCAAGCAAATATGATAGAGAAAATGGATATGCCTATGAAAGTGAAATCACTGGTGTTCTTAAAGGTCTGGGATTTGATAAGTCCGATTATGACAGACATATAAATACTTTATCTGGTGGTCAGAAAATGCGTATAGCCTTAGGCCGTCTTCTACTTACTAAACCAGATATTATAATTCTTGACGAGCCAACTAACCATCTGGACATGAATTCCATTGCCTGGCTTGAAAGTTTCTTGGCTTCTTACACAGGAAGCGTAATAATTGTCAGCCATGACAGATATTTTATAGATAAAATTGCTACAAAAGTTATAGAAATAGATAACACAAAAGGCATCATTTATCACGGAAACTATACCTACTACGCTGGTAAACGTGCCGAAATACGTGCTTCACAGATGAAAGCATATCTTAATCAACAAGCAGAGATTAAACATCAGGAAGATGTCATAACAAAGCTTAAGCAATTTAATAGAGAGAAGTCTATTAAAAGAGCTGAAAGCCGTGAAAAAATGTTGGACAAGATTGAACGCCTTGAAAAACCTACAGAAGTGGCTTCTGAGATGCGCCTTTCTCTCACTCCATCAGTTGAAAGTGGAAATGACGTACTTACCATAACAGGACTCACAAAATCCTTCGGAACCAACAATCTATTTACAGGACTTGATATGGAAGTAAAACGAGGCGAACATGTTGCACTTATCGGCGGAAACGGAACAGGAAAAACAACTATCCTTAAAATTATTAACCGACTTGAATCAAAGGATGACGGCAACATTGCGCTTGGCTCTCGAGTTAAAATAGGCTATTATGACCAGGAGCACCAAGTTCTTTCTCTTCACAAAACTATATTTGAAGAGATATCCGATGCCTACCCTGATTTAAATAACACCAAGATACGAAATGTACTTGCAGCATTTCTTTTTACCGGCGATGATGTATTTAAGAAAATAGATGATTTGTCTGGTGGAGAAAGAGGACGAGTTTCACTCGCAAAGCTTATGCTCTCACCTGCAAACTTTTTAATCCTTGACGAGCCTACTAACCATTTAGATATTCAGTCAAAAGAAATTTTGGAAGAAGCAATCAGAAATTATACTGGTACAGTACTTTTTGTAAGCCACGATAGATATTTTATTAATAGAGTTTCTACGCGAATTGTAGAGTTAAAAGATAAAAAGCTATTTTCGTTTATCGGAGATTACGACTATTACGAGAGCCATAAAGAAAATGTATATGGTGTCTCAGATAATAAGGCTAACCCCTTTACATCAGTTAGCGGCAATAACAATAATACTGTCAATAATAATGATATGTCTTCCTCTGACGACAGCTCAGGTATTAATAGTAACTCTACCTCAAGTAAAGAAGATTACCTAAAAAACAAAGAGGAGCAAGCACGCCTTCGAAAACGTGCCAACGATTTAAAAAAGACCGAAGCACGCATCACAGAGGTTGAAGCACTAATCGAAAAATTAGACGAAGAAATAAACGACCCTGAAAATGCAACAAACTCCTACAAACTTGGCGAACTGGCTGCCAAGCATGAGGAATTGGATACTGAGCTTATGGAGCTCTATGAAAAGTTTTATGAACTAGAGGGGTAACACACATAGTTCCTATTGCTTATCAGATATAACCAAAGATGGTGCACGAAAACCATAAATAGTTTTCATGCACCATCTTTTATTTATTCACCAATAAGTTTTATGACCGTCATATCGTGATTCATAGCTTTAAGTAATGGACCAAATACATCCGCTGTCTTGATTTTGAGACTTGAAGTACATACACAAGGATGACATCCTAAGTACTCACCTTCCAGTATATCTTCATCGACAAGAAGCTTTACCATATTATCCTTGTCATTCATAAGCCCCATAATACTTACTGCACCTGGTTCAATATCAAGATATTTAAGCATATCCTCAGGTGAGGCAAATGAAAGTCTGGCACAGCCTATCTGTCCCGAAACCTCTTTTGTCTTAAAAGGCTTATCTCCTGGCATCATTACAAGATAAAAATTGGTTTTCTGTCTGTTACAAAGAAAAAGATTTTTGCAAATTGTTGCCTCAAGAACTGCATCTATTTCATTGCAAGCTTCCATGTTGTCAGCCGGCTCATGATCTGTTCTTATATATTCGACACCAATTTCATCAAGTAAATCATATACCCTTATTTCTCTGTCTAATCTACCTTCATTTGTATCAGGTCTGCCTTTGTATAATTCCATAATTCCCCTCATAAAGTAAGCAGGAAAAATCCAGCACACTTTTTTGATTATTATTTTAAATCTATATACAAATAACCAAGCTCACCATTTATAAACTCGAAAGTATAGCCTGAATCACCAATATATATTTCTGAGTCAATCTTGTACTCTAATGTATTCTTAACAAATGTTCCATCATCAGAGGTATAATCACTTCTATCAGTAGGCTCTCCTGAGTTTGCAATTAACTCTTCCTCTGTAATTGATAATGGGAACGCAAATGTAAGAATGCTGTTGTCCTCCTCTAAATCAACAGGAAGATAAATCTCAACTATAGGACACTCTGCCATAGACTTATTCTCAGAAGTATAGTTACCTACATAAACCTGAGCATTATACCACTCACCAAGAACAATCTTAAAGCCTGCTGACTGATAGTCTGGATTAATATTGTTATAAGCGTTAGCAATATCGTCCTCATCAAAAGGTACACCATCGTCTATCATATCCTGTAAAGTAGTTTCACCAAGAGTATAAACTTTGCCATTTATTGCAAAGCTTCTATTATCCAAATCTGCATATATACTACTAAATCCCTCTGTTGGAGTTGTAGGTACATCTGATGTATCTTCTGTGGAAGCTTCTGTTACCTCTTCTGTAGTCTCTTCCTCTGTAGTCTCTTCCTCTGTCGTTTTTTCCTCTGTTTCCTCTTCTGTCTCTTCTTCCGTTTCTTCCTCATCTACAGATTCTTCTGTCTGCTTATCATTATCTTTTTTATCCTTATCATCATTATCGTCTTTGCTAAGGACTAAAGCTATTATCGCAATTATTGCTGCAACAAGTAAAATACTTATTACAATAATTGCAATCTTCATACCATTACCATTTTTCTGTGGTGGCTGTGAAGATGAATTAAACTGTGGTGGTGTATTAAGTGACATCTGTGGTACCTGCTCCTGCTGATACTGTGCCTGAGGGTAACCTCCTTGTGGATAGCTCTGTTGTGGATAACCTTGCTGGTTATACTGATTCTGATTGTTAAAATTATTATCCATTTTTCTTCTCCTTATCTTGTGGTTTTTTCATAATTGAATTTTCTCCCATGTATGCAAATATATAACATTTTTGAAATTATTACAAGTAAAAAAAACAATAATATAAAAAAATGTACAAAAAAAGCTCTTGCAACCTGCAAGAACTTTTTCCTTATCATACAATTCATGTACCTTCAGAACTTCACACAGATGAGAAATCATCTTCCCACAAACACTCTTCCGTTTTCTCTTAAGAAACCTCTAAGGATAAGCCCTCGACCTATTAGTATTAGTCAGCTGAATGTGTTACCACACTTACACTC
>JAZSEO010000072.1:0-3976 GCA_045531735.1 Wujia sp.
GTGTCAGTTTTTGTTTTATTATATAATAGCTGATGTAATTGTAAATAAAACTCAGCTAAGAGACACTACTTAAAGAAAATGTGTCATTTTAAGAGGAGAATAAAATGATTGAGTCCCAAAACCCATCAGCCATAAGGTCCCAAAAAGAAATTACTAAAACATTGATTTCCCTTATGAAAAAACATCCATATAATGAGATAACCGTCAAACATATATTGTTGGAGTCAAAACTGGCAAGAAAAACGTTTTACCGTAATTTTGAATCTAAGGATGACGTGCTGTATTCCTTAATCAAAAAAACGTTTCGCGAATATTTTATGATTGTAAATACTGCGGAAGGCGACGTTTTGACAACTATATTTTCCTATGTAGAAAAGAATCAGGAGTTACTTCTGTTACTGGATAAAAATAATATGCTATACATCCCGTTGCAATGTATGAATGAATATGGGCCTTTTCTGCGAAGTACTCTTCTTTCCGAACACAATCCTTTTAATCACCTGTTTGAAGGTCTGGATTCTGAATATCTTATGGGATTAAATATTGGTGCAATCTGGAATGTGATTTCCTTATGGATACACCGCGGAATGCAAGAAAGCCCCAACGAAGTCAGAAATACAATTGAACAATATTTAACAAGATTAAAGCAGACAAAGACATAAACTTTTGTCTGCTTTATTTCTAATTTTCACTATTTAACATGTTATCGATAAATATGTGAACGTGTCAAGTAAAGAACAAAAATAATAGCCATTACAGAGAACTCCTTCTCCATAATGGCTATATGTATGACTAATTATAAATATGTATTTCGTAAAACTGAAAGTTTCTGCTCACTACGAATCTTAATTTTTTTTACATATCTCCATCTCAATGCTTTTCCATTCTTCATTACCTATATTATAAGTCAAGCTATATCCATTTTCGATAAATCCAACCGCTTTATAACAATGATAAGCACTTGGATTATTCTCAAAAACCTCTAATGTCACTTTCGATGCTCCATAAAGTTCAAATGCGAATTTTATACCTAACTGCAGCATTTGTTTTCCATAACCTTTTCCTCTTGCTTCGGGATTCAGAATTACATATCCGAAGCTTAATTCACCTGATACTTCTCCAGGTTGGCGAAGGGTAAAAAAACCTTCTATTCCATCTTCGTCAAAAGCAACAAACGGAAAATATTTTTCATTATCTATTCTTCCAGAAACTGCCTGTTCCATACGTTCCGCCGAAACTGGAAAACCGCCAAGCCTTCCTTCACTCCATTTATAAAATGTATTCTCATCTTGAGCCCAAGTTACAATTTTTTGACTATCATTTTTTCGATATGGTCTTAATTTTAGCATAAATTCACCTCGTAAACTTCAGATCTTCTGTTGCTTTCAATCTCTCTGTAAGACTGAAAGTTGTCTCTTACTTAACTGCTTATCTCTAATCTTAATACAAGCCTCGATGTGCATAATCCAATGTCTTGAAAACGGCATCTGTATCAATCCTCTTACATCTTTTCCGCACCAATAATCAATTAACCAATGAGCATTTTCATCCTCACTTACTACATTGAGCGTTTCCAACTGTTTTCTTCTTTCATCGGATATTTTTCCCTTCATATCTTTATATGTAAGTGTCTTTAAAATCCGTGTTGTAGATTCATCAACATCAACAATATAATTATATAGTTCTTCAATAGACAACTTCTTTGAGAACTCTCCGATTTCTTCTTTTTCAAGTTCATTTGCAGTCGTAATAATCGGCGATTTTATGCGACTTTGATAATCGCCTACAAACAAAATTTGCTCATCATTTGCAATAAGTGAATGCGCTACAATATCCTCTATACGAAAGATATGCCACAAGGAATATGCAATTGTTTTGCTATGATAACCTTTAGCATTTATATAAGGCATAGCACAAAAATCAGTATCCGACAGTTCATTCTTAAACTGCATAATTAGTTCCATAAGAGTTCTGCGAAGCTCTAATAATGTATCTATACCCATTGCAAAAGTATCTTTTTTCTTAATTTGCAACTGTAATGTCTTATTCATTTCTGCCCATTCTTTATTCATAAAAACCTCCGTCAGTTTCCATATTCATACCCAATTATCATTGCTATTTTTAAGTAGCATCATCTTGAAAAAGAGTAAGTCCACTGAACCTACTCTTTCCCTAACATCTCAGAATTACCTTCTTTTTACTGGAATCCAGATAGCACTGTGATAATCAGCATCTGTCGTTTCTCCATTTACACAGTCATACCATTCCACATTCGCATTACCACTTAACTCATAATCAGGATTTCCCGGTAACCATTCCTTAAATATCCTGGTATTTAGTGATTGAAGAGCCTCCGGGATTGCTCCTACACAGTCAAACACAGCCCATTCACCCTGTTCAAACTCATATAGCATCATTCCTTCCGGAACTTCTCCACCAGTATATTTACCTGCAATCAGATAGGTAAATTTACCTTTGCTCGATGCTTTTTCGTCATCAATACAAATACCGAACTCCCCTATACAGTTATCCATCAATGCTTTTTCCTGTGGATTGGCAGGTGGATTGCCTGCATATACATTAGCCGCATACTTCTCACAGATTTCATCCCAATATTTCGGAATTTCCTCATATGCCGTATCAAAAGAAAACTCTCTTGCAAAGCCTATCACTTTAAAACCAAACATCTTTGTAATCTTGTAGTCCATTTTATCTCCTCCTTGAACTGTAACTTTAACACTCAACGGAAGAAAGGTTCTAATATCACCGCCCTGTTTTACCTGCATAGGCGAAATACCATGAAATCTGGTAAATGCTTTCGCAAAGCTATCCGGTGTGTCATATCCATAATCAAGTGCCACATCTATTACTTTTCTGTCAGCCTTTTTCAGCTCAAGTGCCGCCAGATATAGCTTACGATTACGAATATACTCTGATACTGAGTAGCCGGTCATAATCAAAAAACCTCTTTGAAAATGTAGAGGGGATACATACACTTGCTCTGCCACATCCTGCGCACTGATGTTATCATTCAAATGTCCCTCTATAAAATCAATTGATTCTCTGACTGCAGTTAGCCATTCCATACATTCACTTCCTTTCTTCTGTATGGTTAAATGATACGCATCTTGAAGAATTATTTCTTGCCATTTAGAATTCAATTTTGTCCGTCCGCTAAAACTAAATTTCGCACACGCTTATAAGTAACAGAAAATTCAAATTCATAAGCCTTTTCAATCGCTCCACAAGACTGAAAGTTGTCACTCTGTCAAATATTATTCCAACCAATCCAGCTGCTCTCTTTTTACACCTAATTCTAAACATCTTTCACATACCAATTTCTTTTCTTCTTCATTTCCTAGATGATATTTTAAAACAATATCTTTAAGCACTATATACTTATAGACAGTATCTTTAATATCTACATACCAAACCATTCCAGATTCAGATGACAAGGCTAATGCATTTGAAAGATGTTTAGGAAAATCCTCGTAATTGCTAGTAAAAGAAATTGCAGTCCAATACTTTGGTTTATTATCGGTCTTCCATAGTTCAACACTTACCACATCTAACTTGTCTAATATTTGTTCATTCATAATGCTTTCTTTTATAATTAGCCCAGAATACATAAGTCCTCCATCAACTTCAAATTCTTGCATGCTTTCAATCTCTCCACAAGATTGAAAGTTATCTCTTACTTAACTGCTTATCTCTAATCTTAATACAAGCCTCGATGTGCATAATCCAATGTCTTGAAAACGGCATCTGTATCAATCCTCTTACATCTTTTCCGCAGCAATAATCAATTAACCAATGAGCATTTTCATCCTCACTTACTACATTTAGCGTTTCCAACTGTTTTCTAGTTTCATCGGATATTTTTCACTTCATATCTTTATATGTAAGTGTCTTTAAAATCCGTGTTGTAGATTCATCAACATCAACAATATAATTATATAGTTCTTCAATAGACAAC
>JAZSEO010000095.1:0-2631 GCA_045531735.1 Wujia sp.
CCTGTAAAAGGACGAGGTCTAAAAATCCCGTTATACCACCTGTTACAATCATACTCCCCGGCTACTGCTGTCTGCCACTGGTACAAACTGCGATACGGTTTTATATGTGTTCCTTTAACGGGGGAATACCGTCAGCCCCTACTTCTTTGCAAATGCAATCGGTTCGGGTCTGCAACTCAGAAGTGATATTCAACAGTGCTTACTTGTACCGGACTCTCACCATCTCCGGCTCGCTGAAACTTCGGCTGCTGCCTACTGTCTTCGTCAACGTCTTTGCGCGTCTGTGTATTATTATAAAACGCAGGATGGGGAAATGTCAATTACTTAGTTTTATTGAGTTTTTTACATTATGTTTTGCTTTATCATTCTTTTTCCATGAAAAGTTGATCATGATAAAAGCTTATGACAAATTTATTTGTCTCATCATTGTACAAAACGCATGACTTTACATCAGAATGCTCATTGCATCCTTTTTCATATGCGAGAATTTCATATTGCTCCAAATCTCCTTCTAGCAATTCTTCCAAAAATTGAATTTTTTCTACATTAACAAAATCATATGTCAATTGCTTATCAAAAACATATACAATTGTATCAGATTCAATCAAAATATCATAATGAGACCAGTATATTTCTTTCATGTATTCAAGTCCTACATCGTCAGTAGAAAAAGATAGTGCATAAATTTTATCCAACATACCGGAATAATAATAATATTCTATGTTTGTTGCACTTACAGGAAGTTCACTTGGGAAAAAATTTCTGATAGATTGTTGATAAAATTCGTTGTAATCTTCAAATTCCGTTTTTTTGTATGGCACAATATCTACAAATACACTTTCCCATAAAATTAGAAATACTCGTCCAAATAATATAAATAAAATTATCAATATTGTTGCTATTAATAGCTTCTTTTTTCTTCTCATCCTAATCACCACTTCATTAATTCGCCCCAAACAACATATACTGGATGAACACCCTTTTTCCATGTATATTGACCATTACAATATCCATATAATTCATAGCTTTTTGCCATACCAAGTAAATCTTGTTCGTACAATTCATATAAATTTTCATAATCATAATAATCTATCAAATAGTAATTATAATCTATCGTATATTCCTCGGTTTCCGGATTATATGTACAACAAAAAGTTCCTCCTGCTTTAGCATTATTAAAGGTTCCGAATGCCTCTACATTAGTTATGACAGTGGCAAAATTTTTTATCTTATTACCATCTTCTACATAATCAACGTAATCACACCCTTGCCATTCTGCACTTGGAGATGTCGCTATATATACTTCTTGATTGTATTCATTAAGCACACTTTCCGCAGCAAGCATTGCCTGTACTATATTATCCGAATAATAATCTCTTGCCGAATTAAAACAAGATTTATTCGTCAGAATCCATTGTTCTGCATCTATGTATTTCCTTGTATAGCCATCTCTCCATGCTTCGTAATCTCCTCCTTTTCCGGTAATATAAACATCAAAGCATTCCCGAGCGGTATAATCTGGTGTTGCCACTTGAATGCCGACTGTAATCAATGTATTGTAGTCTTTATATTTCTTTTTTTGTTCTTCACTCACCTCGAGTAACATGTCGGAAAAGAGGCCATGCGCACCAGCTGCACCGCCAACGCTTTTCTACATCTCTTTTCTATATCTTATGTACCCTTTTCGATTATTTTCTGTGCAAAGAGAAATAACCGTTTTCACAATCCACACTACACAAGATGCCTTGCTGGATGATAGTTCGCAATTCTACTTTCATGGCAACCACCTTTTTGCACAAAAAAAGGCTGCAATGCGTCTCACTGCAACCGAACCATCAATATAATAGAGTCCCACACATTCCCCATTACTTAGACTTCCTGCTTTGCGTCCTTACGTTTCCATAAGTTTGCCATCTCTCTTACACACGCATTCATTTTATCGCAATATTCTGTAAATTGCAACAATATTTTCAAGTTCGTCCTCACTCGGCGCAAACCAAAAATTCCTCAAAACTACAGTTTTATTGAGTTTTGCAATTATTTAACGTATAATAGTTTTGTAGGCTTAAAACCTAATCATTAGGGAGGGATTTATTTATGGGAAATCAAAATTTGACCTTGCTCACGGACTTATATCAGTTGACGATGATGCAGGGCTATTTTAAAAACAAAGACAAAAACGAAACTGTTATTTTTGATGCCTTCTACCGCAAAAATCCGTGCGACGGCGGCTATGCGGTTATGGCAGGGTTAGAACAGCTGATTGAATATATTCAAAATCTTCGATTTGAAACCGAAGATATCGACTACTTAAGAAGCTTAAAGATTTTTGACGAAGACTTTCTTGACTATTTGAACGATTTCAAATTTTCCGGTGACATTTATGCCATCCCGGAAGGAACGGTGATGTTTCCGCGGGAGCCAATGGTAAAAGTTATTGCACCGATTATGGAAGCACAGCTTATCGAGACGGCGCTTTTAAATATTATCAACCATCAAAGTCTCCTTGCCACAAAAGCTTCCAGAGTGTGCTTTTCGGCAAAAGGCGATACGGTGCTTGAATTTGGCCTTCGTCGTGCTCAGGGACCGGATGCCGGTGTATACGGTGCACGCGCTGCTATTATCGGCGGT
>JAZSEO010000043.1:0-2199 GCA_045531735.1 Wujia sp.
GGAAGATGGATACAAAGAAACATATAACAAATACAAATGAGAGGAACAAAGCATAAGTTAGGGTATTGAAAAGCCATGGCCTTAACAGATAGGGCGAATGTTCAGATAAAAGCAGTTTAGTTTACTTCTATTCTATATATATACGGGATAGTGGATAGGATTAAATACAGCTGCACCATTTGACTGTAAGAGTAAAGGGTGCAGCTGTGTATATTTAAGTCATATTGGAATATTAGTTTCTATCATCTATTAAAATAGTGTCTTCATCTAACTCCCAATTTTGATACTCACCGTATCTTTTAGTGATAATTACATTGAATCTTTTAAAGAGATTGAAAAACTCTTCTTTACTTAATCCCTTTTCAAAAGAAATTTTTACAGCTTTGTTAGGATTTTCTGATTGTTTATCCTTACAGATAATGGAAGCACCAAAATAGCGCTCACCATGATAAAATTCTGCCCCAATAGGCTCATATCGTTCTGTATCAACCCCTTTTTGTTTTAAATACTCATCCAATCTAATCCAATCGTTTATATCTGCAGCTGCGGTTCCAATAAAGTCATTATACTGTACACTTGCTTTCATTTTAACACCTCCTTTCTATAATTAGTTTAACTTATAAAGTTGATTATATAAAGAGTATTACAAAAAACGCTCCACCTTCTATGTATATGTCATATTTTCAGTGTTTAAGCAAATATTTTATTGATTATCAATCGTCGACTGTCAATATGTCATGATATTAAGTAGATAGCGTAGGGTTGCTTATAATTGCTTATTCTATACCATAGGTTTAGTTTAGACGAATAAAAGCAACCGTATTTATTGTGCTTATCAAGAAAAACACTATCTTCGCGGTTGAATTTAATCGATTATTATAAACTATGAGTTTAGAATATCAAAGTAAATTAAACCAACTGCTTGTGTCAGGCAAGAAGAATGGACTCTTTTTCTCTGATTGGTTAAGGAAAAATGGTTATGCAGATCAGTTGATAAGAAAGTATCGACAATCTGGATGGCTTGCGACTTTAGATAAAGGGGTTATGTATCGTACAGGAGATTCATTATCTTCATTCGCAGCATTGTCTTGTTATAATGAACAGTTAAATAAAAAGGCGAGAGTGGCTGCACATTCTGCATTGGAACTTTTCGGCTTTAATCATTATGTTCCGATGGGAAAGCCCTTACTTATGGTAGCCCATCATAATTCCAATATACCCAAATGGATGACAAGTGATTCTTTTGACAAGAATTTCAAGCCATTTAGCACTAAAATGATTGATCTACCCCAAACAAGTACCTTACAGATAGAGGGTGTTGATGTTTTGGTATCTTCTCCAGAACAAGCTTTTATGGAATGCTTGCTTTTGGCTCCAGAACAATATAATTACATGGACTTATACTATATAATGGAGCAATTAACCTCATTGCGTGCTGATGTGGTGCAAACACTGCTTGAAAATATAAAAAATCAGCGAGTAAAAAGAGTTTTCCTATATATGGCCGAAAAAGCAGGGCATTATTGGTTCGACATGCTGAATATAGACAGAATAAATCTCGGCACATCCAAGCAGCAATTAGTAGAGAACGGAATATATATAAAGAAGTATAGAATTACAATACCTAAAGAATTGAACGAATATGAATGATATATACAAAAAACAAGTAGCCCTTTTGATACGCATTATGCCTTCAGTTTATCGTATCAAGGATTTTGCGGTTCACGGGGGAACAGCCATCAATCTGTTTCATAAGAATATGCCTCGTTACTCTGTGGATATTGACTTGACCTACATTCCAATACAGGAAAGAGAGGAGAGTTTGAAAACCATTAGCGAACATCTAAAAACTCTTAAAGCCAATATAGAGAAGTCAGTTCCTGGCATTAAAGTCGTTCCGAAGTATGATGTTTGGAAATTGCAATGCACACTCAACGGAGCAATCGTTAAGATTGAAGTAAATGGCACGAAGAGAGGTCTAATTGGAGTGACTGAAGATAAAATGTTGTGTGATAAGGCTCAACAAGAATTCAGTATGGCATGTAAAGCTCGTACTGTGTCATATTCACAATTATATGGTGGTAAGATAACTGCTGCATTGAGTCGCCAGCATCCGCGAGATTTGTTTGATTGCAAGTATATGGAAATATCATATTTCGATGATGTGAAAGATGGTATTATGTTATGCCTTCTCGGTAG
>JAZSEO010000096.1:0-2270 GCA_045531735.1 Wujia sp.
GGGTTCTGATGTTGTTTTACTTGAAGGAATTCGTTTGTCGGAAGTGTCTGAGGGTGTTTATTTCTTAACTGCTGCTCCGCTGAATTTATCAGGTGCGGATGGTTCACCATGCAGAGCTGTATTGATAGATATTGATTTAGAGAGATAAATTTCAGTCTTGCGGAGAGATTGAAAGCAACAGAAGATTTGAATTTGTCGTACTGTTGGATATTCAAATATATAATCTTAGTATTTGATGTATGAAAGGTTATAATCAAGGGATACTGCATGGGCGATAGAAAAATAAAGTATCAATATCAAGCAGTTAGTACTGCAAGGTATTGATATTTTTTATGTCATAATACAAATGATGTAATATAGTAATAAAAACGATGTTACGTAAAGCGAGAAAGAAATATACTATTATACATAAAGAAATCTAACGAGGTTGCAATAATATTTGAAAGAAGGTAAGATGTATATATCTGAAAATAAAACTAAAGAGGAGAAGGTAACATGAGTAAAGAAAAATCTAAGACTACAGGAAATTTTTTCAGCTTTAGAGGAATGCGTATTGAGAGAAGATTAAAGAAAGCTTTCAATATTGTTACTATTATTTCTGCAGTGGCATCTCTTGTTGGATTAATTGCTATTGTAGTCGTAACATCAAATTTTAAGAATGCAATGAACAATTATGCATTACCACAGGGCGACATTGCTCTGTTCATGAATGAGTATGCAGAATGCCGTTCCAACATGCGTGGTATTATCGGTTATGAAGATCAGGATTTAATTGATTCGTTGATACAAAAACACGCTGTACGTAAGGAAGCAACTTATGAACGACTGGCAGCTATTGAGAAAACAATGGTGACTCCAGAAGGAAAAGCGGCTTACAATGAAATTGAAAAAGCATTGGAAGCATATTTTGAAAAAGAAGCAGAAGTTATTAAGATTGGAGCAACTACAGACCAGGCATTATGTCGTAAGGCACAGCAAATTGCAATAGATGAAGTTGCACCATTATATGAAGAGTTAGATGCAGTAACATTACATTTGATGGATGTTAATATTGAAAAAGAACATGAAATGGAACAAGTTTGTAATATGTTAGAATATGGTGCTATGGCACTTATGGTGATTTTAACTATTGCTATTATTTTGATTTCCAGGAGAGTAAGCATTGTTATTGCTAATGGAATTTCTAAACCTTTAAATGAACTAGAAGAACGTTTGGAAAGCTTTGAAAAGGGCGATATTTCATCTCCATTCCCTGATTATCATGATGATGATGAGGTCGGAGATATGGTAGCGGTTGTTTCTGCAACAACATCAAAATTACAGAAAATTTTTGAAGATTTAGAATCTTTATTGAATCAGATGGCAGATGGTAATTTTAGATTAAAAACTTCCTGTGAAGAAGAGTATGTTGGAGAATATAAAGGTTTATTGATGGCAATTCGTCAGATGAACCGTAAGATGGATTCAGCATTAAAAGATGTAAGATACGCATCTGAAAATGTTTCTGCCGGTTCTGTAAACTTGGCAGAAGGAGCACAGGCGTTGGCAGAAGGAGCAACAGATCAGGCAGCATCTATTGAAGAAATACAAGCTACTATGGATGAATTAACTGGTGGTTTGGAAAAATGTGCAAGAGATATGAACGATGCATATAATAAAGCAGAAAATTGTGCAGTATCAGCAGAAACAAGCCAGATTGAAATGAAAGGCATGGTATCTACCATGGAACGTATCAGTGATACATCCAGTAAGATAGAAAGTATTATCGGAGAAATTGAAGACATTGCATCTCAGACTAACTTATTAAGCTTAAATGCGGCGATTGAAGCAGCCAGAGCAGGTGAAGCAGGTCGTGGGTTTGCAGTAGTAGCAGACCAGATTCGTAACCTTGCAGAACAGAGTGCAAAATCTGCGGTTAATACAAGAGAGCTGATAGAAGGGTCTGTATATGAAATTAATGTAGGTACTAAGGCTGCATTAAAGACAGCAGAAGTATTACAAGGGGTAGTATCTTCTGTAAAGGACATTGCTGATATTTCTAGAGAGTTAAGCGAAAATGTGAAAATACAGGTGGATTCTATTGAACAGGCAAATCAGGGAATCATTAAAATTTCTGAGGTTGTACAGAATAACTCTGCAACAGCAGAAGAATCTTCCGCAACCAGTGAAGAATTATCCGCACAGGCAACAAGTATGGATGAATTGGTAGCAAGATTCCAGTTAAGAATGTAAGTGAAAAGTATATAAGAAAAAGTGGCATCCGAAACGAT
>JAZSEO010000051.1:0-2383 GCA_045531735.1 Wujia sp.
GAAAAGTCACTTGTTACTCGACAGCCTTGACAGCGATTGGTCACGCGTAGTACAGACGAAGTTTGTACCGCGTGGGTCGCGATAAGGCAAGGCTGTCAAGTTCTACCACCTGTCACCCTATGCCTACTGCGCCGGCGACCCGGTGAACATGGTGGACCCGGACGGGAAGAAATGGAAAACTGACGAGGATAAGAATAAAGCAAATAAATTAAAAAAAGATTCCGAGAAAAAATTCAATAAGATTCAACGAGATATTAATAAAGCACAAACAAAACTGAATAAGAAACCATCTAGTAAAAAAAGACAATCAAAGCTAAACATGTTAAAGCAACAAGAAAAGCAAATAATGTCTTTCATTGATGGAATTGATAAACTTACAACGTCATCAAACACCTATACGTTCATAAGTCTGAGTCACAGCAATACAAATAACCCAAGCTTATACTATCGGAGCCAAGACATTGAATATAAGAGAACTGGATTTCTTCGCAAAAACAATTCTGGAGAAATTGAAATTAATTACATCAATAACAGCAGCAATATATATCACGAAACGCAACATGCTATACAACACGAATTAGGCAAATTAAAAATCTTTAAGGACCAATATGTTAACACATCTAGAGAAACAAAATTAAGAAACGAGGTTGAGGCGTATCAGATTGAATATATTTTTAACAGCAATTTTAATCCGGCATTAGGAATCAATAGTTTCGGTGATATAAATATTGAATTAATGGAAAAATTAGGATATTAGAATGAAGAAAATAGTGATTAACTCTGAGATTAATAAGTTTGTATTAATATTGGTATGTATAGTCTTATCATCATGCAATACATTTAATAATATGTCTGGCAGATATATTAGTGAAAAAGAATCCTTGTTTTTTCATCGGGAATTAGTATTGTACCCAGACAACACATATAAAGCCTACAGTTGGATATATTGTTTGGAAGAGACTTGTGATTCCGGAAAATGGTTTAAAAAGGACGACGGAATGAGTATTCAACTGACAAGTACATTGCCCGACGCTATGAATATTCCAATTGATGCAATAGAAGAGCAAACAACTTCAGAAGGAATAACTATTATCTTTGACAGGCCCTATACAGTAGATGGCTACTATCGGAATTTATTGGAATGGGAACTTACAGTCGATGGTGAGAAGTTTCTCTTAGATAAAGATACTTTATTGTTTAATAGTATATCTATCAATAATCTGAGATTGGAAGCATTCATGGTGAAAAATATTTACAATGACTATTTTACAAATCACAATATTAAAACAAAAGTATACACTGTAAATAATAAAACAAGTAACAAGTTTACTATCGTTTTACCATCGTACGTATGCGATGATGAGGATTTAGGTATAGTTAATATTTTCAAAGCTTCACCTTTAAACAAAACAATATATTGTAGGGAACTCAAGAAACACAAATGCGACTGAGTTTGACAGCAATCCACCCATTAGAAGATATTGACCGAAGCCATATCTTATAAATGATAGTAAAAGATTACAGATTTAATGAAGTAACAATTGAATGAAAATAGTACAAAAATTCATATACACTATAACCAATAAGATTGCATACCTGTTAGTTTGCATAGCATTCATTTCGTGTAATACATTCAACAATATTCCAGGTGTATATTTAAAATTCAATGAATATGCAAAAATGCATCAAATATTGTTCATGTACCCCGATAGTACATATATGGCTCATTATTATTTTCACGAAATGTATGAAGCGTGCGATTCCGGGACGTGGATAGCAAAAAACGACAAAAAAAGCATCGAAATGCGAAGTACATTGCCTGATGCAATGAGGACTCCAATTGACGTAATAGAAGAACAGACCAACGCAGAAATGACAGCTATCATCTGTAGCCTGCCCTACAAGGATTATTTCTATATTGATGGCAATGAAACCTGTTTAATGGAATGGAGACTTATTATTAATGGTGAGAAATTCGTAATGGACAAAGATACATTGCTATTGGACAAAAGAACTATTAACAGTTTGGCCTTAGAATCCTATTTAACCGAAGAGTTTCGTGATAGTGTGTGTCCACAAATAATAAACAAAGATATAAAGACAAAATCATATTATGTAAAAAACAATCAATGCAACAAGTTTACCATCATACTACCATCATATGTAAATGAAAAAAATAAATTTGGGAAAATTGTTTTGAATATATTCCATGTATTACCTATGAACAAAACATTTGATTGGAAAAAACTCAAGAAGTTCAAAGTTGACTGAAAAAGGATGTTATTCCAAGAGACGTATCCCCCACCGGCAGAAACCGTGCCCCACAAGGCACAACCCCACAAAAGCAGACTGCCGGTGAACCTTATAACCTCCAGCACTCACT
>JAZSEO010000011.1:0-329427 GCA_045531735.1 Wujia sp.
TATAGTAGATGGTACTGACCCAGAATTGGTTAGAAGTATTCTCGAGGCAGAACTTGTTAATGTAGATGCACGACATCAGGCAAACATTGGTTTTTGGAAAAATGTAGGAGCTATGGGACCTGCTTGGGGTATGATTGGTACCCTGATAGGTCTTATTAACATGCTTAAAGACTTGTCTGACCCTGCTTCCATCGG
Organism: Wujia sp.; assembly: GCA_045531735.1. Lineage (GTDB taxonomy): Bacteria > Bacillota > Clostridia > Lachnospirales > Lachnospiraceae > Coprococcus_C. The sequence goes on from JAZSEO010000011.1 coordinate 196, forward strand.
ACCTAATATGGCGGTTGCACTTGTTACAACATTTTATGGCTCGGTTCTTGCTAACTGGATTTCGTCACCAGTTGCAGGTAAGCTTGAAGCACAAAACGAAATTGAAATCAAACTTAAAGAGGTTATGATAGAGGGTATTCTTTCTATTCAGGCAGGAGAAAACCCAAGAGTTATTGAAGAGAAACTCAAATCATTCCTTTCACCAGCAGACAGAAAAGGATTTGAAGAAGAGGGTGGTGTGCAGTAATGGCTAAAAGAAAAGAAAAACCACCAGAGGAAGGGTCTCCAGCATGGATGGCGACTTTTAGTGACCTTATGAACCTTTTGCTTTGTTTCTTTGTATTGTTATTTGCGAGTTCAACTATGGACGAAGGTAAAATACAGAGGATTGCTGCATCCTTCGATAATATATCCTTTGATGTGATTGACAGAAGCTCGCTTTCGTTAGTAGGTGGAGATTTTGTGTCGGGAGGAGTTACACAGGTTCCTGATGTTTCATCCATCATGACAGAAGCTGGTAAAAACATTGAGGGACCAACAGGAGAAGAAGCGAAATCTTCAAGTACAGATGCAGAAAAATTATCTGACGAACAAATAAAAGAAGAGTACGAGCAAAGAGGTGAGGAACAGTCAGAATTGATGTATGACGAAGTTGTGCAGATGGCTGAATCCTATAGTATAGATACAGTTATTGAGACAATAACATATAACGAACAGTATGTTCAGCTTGATTTGAATGGTTCGTTACTTTTTGATTCGGGTTCGGCACAGGTTCGTGATGATTCAAAATTATTTTTACAAAAGATAGCAAGTATACTTATTAAATACAGATATAACATCATAGAGATAGAAGGTCATACAGATAATGTACCAGTATCTTCGGGCTCACAGTTTGAAAACAATCTGCAACTTTCAGCAGAGAGAGCGAGATGTGTATATGAGTATATAATTACTCAGGAGAATTTTGTCGCAAGTAATATTAAGATTGCAGGTTATGGTGAAAATCAGCCAGTTGCATCTAATGCTACAGAAGAAGGCAGAGCTAAAAACAGAAGAGTTACAATTAAGATATACAACAAGCAATATTCAGAATAAGGAGAGAAAAATGAAGAAAAATCTTATAACAGTAATAATATTAGCAATATGTATTATTAATCTTGTGTTTAATATAATTTTAATGTTTGTATTTTTGCCATCAGCCAAGAAAACAAACAATCTCATAACAGATATTGCTGCTGTGCTGGATTTAGAATTAGCGGGTAGCTCATCGTTTGATGTTAGTAATCTTGTGGCTGTACAGCTTGAAAGTGATATAATCAACTTGGCATCAGATGGTTCCGATGCTTCGCATTATGTCAAATATGAGTTGACTATCAACTTAGATAGTAAGGTTTCTGATTACACAAAGGTTTCTGAGAATATTGCGGCATCAAATTCTATAATATATGATGCTACGCGTGATATTGTTGCTCAGTATACATACGAGCAGGTTAAAGATGTAGAAGTGCAAAGAAAAATAAAAGAAGATATTTTGGTTGCCTTAAAAGAAACCTTTAATACAGAATGTATATACTCGATTAGCTTTAACAGCTGGGTAGCACAGTAATCACTAAGAACTAAGGGAGGTGAGATGTGTGGCTGACGTACTCTCACAAAACGAAATAGATGCCTTGCTTAAGCAGCTTAGCTCTGGTGAACTTGATGTTGACGATATAGAAGAGTCGTCTAAAACCGCCAAAGTAAAAGAGTATGATTTCTCAAGACCTGCTAAGTTCTCAAAGGAGCATTTAAGAACCCTCGAAATAATTTTTGAACATTTCGGAAGATTGCTGAGCAGTAACCTTCCTGCGTATTTGCGAAAAAACGTTCAAGTTGAGGTAATGAACTCTGAAGCAGTTACGTATTCAGAATTTTCGAATGCCCTGTCCAATCCTGTTTTATTGGGAGTCGTGAATATGGCACCTCTAACAGGTAATATAATCGTGGAAATAGCGACCAATATAGGTTATACTATTATTGACAGATTACTTGGAGGAGTAGGAGAACCGTTAGACAAAGCAAGAGATTTCTCGGAGATAGAACTTTCTATCTTAGAAAGAATTTTTAATATAATAATAGATTTACTCAGAGAACCGTGGAAAAATGTTGTTGAGATAGAACCATATTTGGAACGAATAGAAACAAATTCACAGTTTGCACAAATTATATCACCAACTGAGATGATTGCCATTGTTACAGTTAATATCAATATTGGTGGTGTTGAGGGCTTAATGAATATTTGTTTACCATATATCACTTTAGAGGATGTTATGGATAAGCTTAACACTAAATACTGGTTCTCGACAATGCAGGATAGAGATGAACAAAGCTATGCAGATGCTATTGAAACTGCAATCAATAAAGCACTTATTCCTGTATCCGCAGAGCTTGGAAAAAGTACAATTACGGTTATTGATTTTATTAACCTTCAGATTGGTGATATTATCAAGCTTAACAGAAACATAGAGGATGAACTTGACATATATGTGGGTAACATAGTTAAATTTAAAGCGTTACCAGGTTCATTCAGTGAAAATTATGCAGTTAAAGTTACAGAAATATATAGAGAGGAGGAATAAAGAATATGGACGGAATGTTATCTCAGGAAGAGATTAACGCATTACTTGGAGATATGGGCGCAGGCGGCGATTCTTCCTCTGCATCTAATTCAGAATTACTTACAGCTGAAGAGAGAGATGCGGTAGGAGAAATATCCAACATATGTATGGGTACAGCAGCCACAACACTTTATTCCTTGGTTAATCAGAAAGTTGTAATTACAACTCCTGTAGTAGAAGTTACTAATTGGGATAAATTAGTAAACGATTACGCAAAACCTTGTGTATTCATTAATATTTTCTACAAGGAAGGTATTGATGGAAACAACGTGTTGATTCTTAAAGAAGATGATGTTAAAGTAATTACAGATTTGATGATGGGAGGAGATGGACTTAATCCGGCTCCAGAACTTACAGAATTGCATTTTAGTGCTATATGTGAGGCGATGAATCAGATGATGGGTTCATCAGCAACTTCTCTTTCATCTATGCTTAATTGTAAAATCGATATAAGTCCACCGGAGGCAGATTTGGTGGATATGGCTGGTGAAATAAACTCTGTTAAAGTCTCTAATTTTATGAATAAGGACTTTGTTCGTGTCACATTCAAAATGACAATTGGAGATTTGGTAGACAGTACTATAATGCAGCTTTATCCTATTGATTTCTCTAAAGAATTATTTACAAGATTTAGTAGTGGAGATATCAAAGAAGAGGAGAAAGAAGCACCTCAGCAGGCTGCACCTCAGCCAGCTCCTACACCTACACCTGAACAACCGGCTATGAGTCAGCCTAACATGGGTCAACCAATGATGGGACAACCGATGATGGGTATGCCGATGATGGGACAGCCAATGATGGGTATGCCAATGATGGGCATGCCACAGCAGGATGTCAATGTTCAGAATGTACAGTTTCAAGCATTCAACCCTATGGCAAATCCGATACTACAGCAGGAAAACATTGATCTTATAATGGATGTTCCACTTGAGGTATCAGTTGTTTTAGGCAGAACTAGAAAGACAATAAAAGAAATCCTTGAGTTTGCGCCAGGTACAATTATTGAACTTGACAAACTTGCAGGAGAACCTATTGATGTCATGGTTAACCAGAAACTGGTAGCCAAGGGTGAAGTAGTAGTTATCGAAGAGAGCTTCGGTATTAGAATCACAGAAATTATCAAGGAAAAAATATAAATAGAAGGAGTATGAATTATGGCAAAAAGTATACTTATATGTGATGATGCGGCGTTCATGAGAATGATGATTAAGGATATTCTTGTGAAGAATGGTTACAACATTGCGGGAGAAGCAGAGAATGGTTTAAAGGCAGTAGAAAAATATGCTGAAACTAAACCAGACCTTGTACTTATGGATATCACTATGCCTGAGATGGATGGTATTCAGGCACTTAAGAAAATTAAGGCATCAGATCCTAATGCAAGTGTAGTTATGTGTTCTGCGATGGGACAGCAGGCTATGGTTATTGAATCTATTCAGTCTGGAGCAAGAGATTTCATTGTTAAGCCATTCCAGCCTGACAGAGTTCTTGAAGCTGTTAAGAAAGCAGTTGAGTAAGTATGATAATTATTTTGGCTTCTTGGGAGTCTATTAAAAATGTTTTGACTTTGATTCTGGCGTTTGCGTTTGTTTTAGTGCTGGCTTATTATGGTGCTAAAATCACAGCAAAATACCAAGGCAATATGCTTAATAATAAGTCAAATATTAAAATCGTTGAATCGTTTCGTGTAGGTGGTAATAAGATTATTGCAATAGCTAAAATCGGCAAATCTTATTATGCTTTAGGTATTGGAAAAGAAGAAATCAATCTTATCGATAAAATTGAGTTAGATGATATGATTGATTTCAATGTTTCCAACAATGCAACGAATAACGGCAAAATAGATTTCAAGTCTATTTTTGCACAGGCGAGAAAAAAAGAAACAGAAAATATCAATTCTGAGGAAACTCAGGATGATTTTTTTGAATAGTCAAAAGATAATAAAATAAAGTAGGTAGTAGGATGAAATTTAGAAAAATTCGCAAATTCATATTATTTTTTGTATTTGCAGTGGCTATTATGTTCTCAGGAACAAGTTCATATGCTACCGATGTTACACCTGGTACCGAACCTGAAGAGGGATTAGATGAAGAGCTTACAGGAATAGATGAGGATGGTCTTTCTGTTGGTCTTACTTTTGATTCTAATTCTGACGAGTCTACCTTGTCTGGAACTCTTCAGATGTTACTGGTAATAACAGTAATTTCTTTAGCTCCATCAATATTAGTAATGGTAACGTCCTTTACACGTATTATCGTGGTATTGCATTTCCTTAGAATTGCAGTAGGTACTCAATCGACGCCGCCAAACAATGTATTGATTGGGCTCTCGTTGTTTTTAACCCTTTTTATTATGGCACCTATCTTTAGTGAAATAAAGACAAACGCCATAGACCCATTATCTGCGGAAGAGATTACACAGGAAGAAGCATTGGAGAATTGCATAGAACCGTTAAGAGAATTTATGCTTAAGCAGACAAGAGAAGAAGATTTAAGATTATTTATGGATGTTGCAAAGATGGATACAGTAGAAACAGTAGATGAAATACCAACTACAGTCGTTATCCCAGCTTTTATTATAAGTGAGCTTAGAGCTGCATTTATAATCGGCTTTTTGTTATATGTTCCGTTTATAATTATAGATATGGTAGTATCGTCTGTGCTTATGTCAATGGGTATGATGATGCTTCCGCCGACTACCATTTCCATGCCATTCAAAATATTATTGTTTATTTTAGCTGATGGTTGGAATCTTGTTATTGGAGAATTGGTAAGATCGTTTAATTTCTGAGAGGTGAGATAGTTTGAGTACTTCAGATGTAGTTGATATAACAAGTGAGGCCATATGGCTAATAATTAAATGTTCTGCACCTATGTTGCTTGTTTCGTTAATCGTGGGTTTGATTATAAGTATATTTCAAACTGTAACATCTATTCAGGAGCAGACGCTTACTTTTATACCTAAGATTTTATGTGTATTTATTACAGTTATAATATGTGGTGATTGGATACTTACAAGTGTTTTACAGTTTATGCAGGAGCTATATAGCAGATTTGCAGATTACGTGAGGTAGTGATGTATGGATTTAACGATATCGACACTAACCTTAGAAGCATTTTTATTAGTTTTGGTAAGATGTGCTGGATTTCTTGCTACAGCACCAGTATTTGGTCATAAGAGTATTAACGCCAGACTAAGAGTGTTAATTGCGTTTTGCGTGGCCTTATCTATTTTTACAGTGACAGACCCTGCTATGCCTGAGTATTCTACAGTTTTTGGTTTTTCGTTACTTATAATAAAAGAGTTGGCTATAGGATTATCTTTAGGCTTTACGGCTGCGTTTGTTATGGCTATTCTCGTTATGGCAGGAGAATTTATTGATAGAGAGATTGGTTTTACCATGTCATCTAATTTTGATCCTAGTATAGGTGCGATGGTAACTATAACAGGTGAATTGTATGATAAAATGGTGCTTCTTGTTGTAGTAGTATCAAATCTTCACTATTTTATATTAAAAGCATTAGCTCAGTCTTTTGAATTAGTACCAATTGGAAGGGCTGATATTAATTATCCATATATATATACTAATGTGATAGGTTTCATAGGAGAATATTTCAGTATTGGTTTTAGGATTGCTATGCCGATATTTTTGGGAGCTACAATGCTTAATATTATTCTTGGCGTTTTGGCAAAAAGTTCTCCTCAGCTTAATATGTTTGCGGTTGGTATTCAGTTTAAGGTAGTGGTTGGATTGCTTCTACTTTCTATAACTGTTATGTTTATACCTAATATTGCTACATATTTGATGGAAAAAATCCAGCATATGCTAACAACCTTGATAGGGGGAATGTAGCATGGAGCTTAGCAATCAACTCATAATTAAATATGAATTGCAGATGTTTGCCAACGATGAGGGTGGCGAAAAAACAGAAGAACCAACAGCAAAAAAAATATCGGATTCCCGAAAAGAAGGACAGGTAGCTAAAAGCAAAGAAATTTCAAGTGCAGCCTCGCTTTTGGCACTTTTTATATGTCTAGATATATTTATTGGTTTTTTAGGAGAACGTTTTCTTGCTTTGTTTCCTGAATTTTGGACAAAAATGGACAGTATGGTAAATGATGAATTTAATTCTATTGATGTCTGGCAACTTATGGTTGAGGGCATTTTAGATATGCTTGTCATATGTGCACCATTTATGGTTATTTCATTGTTGGTGGGCTTTTTTGCACAAAGGCTTCAGTTTAAATGGATGATAACAACCAAACCACTTATACCTAAATTAAACAAATTTAATCCCATAAGTGGATTTAAAAGAATGTTTTCTAAGGAAACAATTTTTGAACTTTTTTTTTCATTGTTTAAAATAGCGGTATTTGCAGCTATAACATATTCAGTGATAAAAGATAATATTGGAGCTTTTATTTCTGTATATGATTTAACAATTAAAGATTCTCTTGGGATTTTATTCGACCTTGTTATGGAATTAGGAATTAAAATTTCCGTTGTTTACCTCATAATAAGCTTTGGCGATTTAGTTTACAGAAAAATGAAGCATAAAAAAGACCTTAGAATGAGTAAGCAAGAGGTCAAGGATGAGTATAAGAATCAAGAAGGAGATCCAAAGGTTAAATCACAACAGAAACAGCGTATGCAGCAGGCTTCAAGAAGACGTATGATGCAGAGCATACCTGAAGCAGATGTTGTTATTACCAATCCTACACATTTTGCGGTTGCTTTAAAATACGATAACACCATAAGTCAGGCACCGATTGTTACTGCAAAGGGTGCAGATTATTTGGCTTTTAAAATAAAAGATATAGCAAAAGAAAATGATATAGAAATAGTAGAAAACAAACCACTTGCCAGAATGCTTTATGCCAATGTTGAGGTTGGAAGTGAAATACCAGCAGAGCTTTATCAGTCTGTTGCGGAGGTTCTGGCATATGTATATAAATTAAAAAATAAAGCCGGATAAATAATTAATATACTAAAAAGGAGGAAAAGGAATAATGAAAAAGAATGACATGTTTCTTGGATTGTATTTACTTGCAGCGATAGTATTCTTTATTATTCCTATGCCTTCGTGGCTTTTGGATATATTAATTTTGTTTAATATATCTATGTCGCTTATTATTGTGTTCAACTGTCTTTTTACTACAGAAACACTTAATATGTCCGGATTCCCTACATTATTACTGTTTACCACAATATTTAGAATATCTCTTAACGTTTCTTCAACACGTCTTATCCTTTCAACAGGTGAGCCGGGTGAGGTTGTAGAAGTATTTGGTTCCTTTGTTGGTGGTGGTAATCTTGTAATTGGTGCAATTATATTCATTGTACTTGTAATTGTACAGATGATGGTTGTCAATAAAGGTTCTGAACGAGTATCAGAGGTAACAGCAAGATTTACACTTGATGCTATGCCAGGTAAACAGATGGCTATTGATGCAGATTTAAATACTGGTGCAATAACAGACCAGGAAGCTATTATTAGAAGACAGAAGATACAGGAAGAATCAGCATTCTTCGGAGCTATGGACGGTGCTACCAAGTACGTTAAGGGAGACGCTACAGCGGGTCTTATTATTACTGTAATTAATATTATTGGTGGTATCATAATGGGTGTTGCTTTTTTGGGCATGCCAATTATGGAGGCGGTACAACGATTTACAATACTTACAATTGGTGACGGTCTTGTGTCACAGATACCATCTATGCTTATATCGCTTTCAACAGGTATTCTTGTTACCAAAGCATCTAAGGACGAAAATATTGGTGATATTCTTATTGGGCAGCTTTTTAGTATACCAAAGGTCCTTCTTATGGTTGGTATGACAATGATAGCCTTAGGTGTGTTGACACCACTTAATTTTGCTTTCTGTGGTACCTATGGAATTATTTTTATAATAATATCGTTCTCCATGAAAGGTAAACAGCAGGAGGAGGCTATTAAGGAAGAGGTAGAAGAGGAAGAAATTCAGGCGGACGAGGTTAGAAGACATGAAAATGTTAATTCACTTTTACAGGTTGACCCGATTGAATTAGAGTTTGGATATGGTATAATACCATTAGCAGATGTTAATCAGGGCGGTGACCTTTTGGACCGAGTTGTAATGATTAGAAGGCAGATTGCCTTGGAACTTGGTGCGGTGGTTCCTATCATTCGTCTCAGAGATAACATACAGCTCAATCCTAATCAGTACATTATAAAAATAAAAGGTATTCAGGTTAGTGAGGGCGAGATACTCTTTGATCATTATATGGCGATGAATCCTGGGTATGTAGAAGATGAAATAACTGGTATTCCTACACTTGAACCGGCGTTTCATCTTGAAGCGATGTGGATTACTGAGTCTCAGAGAGAGAGAGCGGAATCGCTAGGATATACTGTTGTTGACCCACCGTCTATTATTGCGACGCATCTTACTGAGGTTATTAAGAGACATCTTGATGAATTGCTCACAAGGCAGGATGTACAAAATCTCATTGACAACGTTAAAGAAAACAACAAAACTCTTGTTGATGAGCTCGTGCCTAAGCTTATTGGAGTTGGTGAGATACAGAAGGTGTTACAGAATCTCTTAAAAGAAGGTATTTCTATCAGAGATTTGGTTACGATATTTGAAACTCTTGCTGATTACGCAACAACAAGCAGAGATACAGATATACTTACAGAGTATGTAAGACAAAGTTTGAAAAGAGCTATATCAAACAAATATTTTGGTGATGAGGATATGACGTCAGTTGTAACACTTGATCCAAAGGTAGAACAGATGATTATGGGTTCTATAAAACAGACAGAACAAGGGGCATATATTTCTCTTGATCCTGCAATAACAAAGGATATCCTTCAAGCTACTGAAACAGAGATACAGAAGCTTGAAAATAAAGGACAAACCCCTATAATAATCACATCACCTATAGTGCGAATGTACTTTAAGAAGATGACTAGTGATTATTTCAAAGATTTAATAGTTATATCATATAACGAAATTGACTCAAACATTGAACTAAAATCTATAGGAGTGGTGACCATAAATGGTAATTAAAAAATTCAAAGCACCAACTGAAAAGGAAGCTATATTATTAGCAAAAGAAGAGCTTGGACCTAATGCGATAGTTATGAATGTAAAAACTATAAAGCCGGTAGGTCTGTTTAAGCTATTTAAAAAATCAAGGGTAGAGCTTACTGCGGCTATCGATGATAATTCTGCGGAGAAAAATGATATAAAATCTGTGGATAGTAAAGAAAGCTCTATTGAATCCGAAAAATATCGTTTTGGTATGGGATTTGATCCAGACAAATCCTCAAAAGATGAGGATAAATCTAATGAGGAAGCACAGAATGCAATTGAAGAAAAAATAAATAGCATTGCAAAGCTTTTAGAGCAGCAAATGTTAGCTGCTAAAGCTTCTTCAACAGAGGAAAACAAAGAAGAGACTGACAGGGACAATTCTGCTCCAAAGACAGAGGTGTTAAATTCCGAGAAAGAAACAAAATCACAGAACAAGGTGTTGGAATTAGTTCGTAATCAATTACTTGAAAACGAAGTAAATCCCAAATATGTAGATGCAATAATTGAAGAATTGGATGCAGATAATCCAAATCAGCCTATAGATAATATTTTGGCTAATGTATATCAAAAAATTGTATTAAAATTGGGAGAGATAGAAGCACTTAAAGCGGGAGAGTCAAAGCCTAAAATAGTATTTTTTGTCGGCAATACCGGCGTTGGAAAAACAACTACTTTAGCTAAGCTCGCATCAAAATGTATATTAGAGGATAAGCTTCGTGTAGCTATTCTTTCTGTTGACACATACAGAATAGCTGCTATTGAACAGACAAAGACCTTTGCGAATATTCTCAATACACCTTTTGAGGTTATTTATACACCAGAGGATATGCAAAATAATATTGAAAAATATAAAGAATATGACCTTATTCTTGTAGATACAGCCGGTCGTTCCCATCAAGATGAAAATCAGAAAAAGGATTTGCAGGCTATAGTTGACTGTGTAAAAGATTACGAAAAAGAGATATATCTTGTAGTAAGTGTAACAGTTAAATATAAAGATTTACTTAATATGGCAGAAGTGTATAACAAGCTTTTTGATTACAAGCTTATATTTACAAAAATTGATGAGACAAAAGGCTTAGGAAGTATTCTCAACCTAAAATTAGATATGGATAAAACATTATCCTATGTTACTTGGGGACAGAAAGTTCCTGATGATATAGGTCTTGTCAACCCTCAGATTATTGCGAAAAAGCTGTTAGGAGGTGCGCAGTAATGGATCAGGCGACAAGACTTAGAGCAATGGTGCAAAAGAAGGAACCTCAAGAAATGAATAATGCACGTGTTATAGCTGTTACAAGTGGAAAGGGTGGAGTTGGAAAGACAAGCCTTTCTGTTAATTTGGCAATCCAGTTATCACGTATGGGTAAAAGAGTTGTAATATTCGATGCGGACTTTGGACTTGCAAACGTAGAGGTTATGTTGGGAATCAGACCTCAGCATACATTGCTTGATTTAATTCATAACAATATGACTATTAGTCAGATAATTACTCAGGGTCCAAATGGAATTGGGTTTATTTCAGGTGGTTCGGGTGTATCTGAACTGGCTTCTCTCGACAATACAAGTATCAAATTACTAATATCTGAATTAGTTAAGCTTGATAGTATGTATGATATTGTAATTATTGATACAGGAGCAGGTATTACGGATTCAGTCATGGAATTTGTAATGGTCAGCCCAGAGGTTCTTTTGGTTATAACACCAGAGCCTACATCAATAACAGACGCATATTCACTTTTAAAGGTTCTTAGAAGAAAGGATGCGTTTAACCCATTATACAAATCAATTAGTATCGTTTCTAATAGGGTTGATAATGAATTAGAGGGGCGCGAAATATATAATAAAATAAATACTGTATCAACAAAGTTTTTAAACACAAAACTTAGATATTTTGGGTCTGTTATGTATGATAAAAATGTGTCATCTGCGGTTGTAGCGCAAAAGCCGGTTGTAGTAGCCTTCCCGAATTCTATGGCTGCTAAAGGAATGACTTCACTGGCCAAGAAACTTATGGATGACCAAAGAGAAGATTACAAGAAACGAGATGGTATTGCAAAGGTATTCTTTGACTTTATTAAATTTAAGAAGAAACAAAGATAATAAAAAAGGGGAATGTTATGGGAATTTCTATTGGTAACAAAATTGAATTAGTTTTATTAGAGCAAGTTATCAGGAATGATGCAAACAAAAAAGTCTATGTCAGCAAGATTTATGACATAATGTCTAATGATGTTTTACAGATAGCTATGCCTATTTATGATGGAAAAATAGTTCCCCTTTCTGTTAATGATAAATATTCAGCTTGCTTTTATACGGATAGAGGTTTGTTACAATGTAATGTAATAGTTACTGCCAGATATAAAAGCGGGAATCTATTTTTCTTAGAAGTACGTATGCTGGGGGAACTAAGCAAGGTACAAAGAAGAGCGTATTACAGATATGCATGTCTGTTAGATGGAAAACTGAGAATTGTATCAGATGACGAGTTCACAACTGGTGAGCTTGATAATCCAGATATACCAGAAATGGATTTGCCGTGGGATGATATAAGGATTCTTGATATTAGTGGTGGAGGTGCCAAAATTGTTACCAACAAGCATATAGATAGAAATGAGGTTGGTAAAATAAGATTTATGCTTTCAACGGACGAAGAGAGAATGTTTTTTAACTTGTTTGCAAGAATCTTAAGCTGCACTCCATCTAGAGGACGTGCAGGACTTTATGAGCTAAGACTTGAATTTATGAAAATTACTCATGAAGACAGAGATAGAATAATAAAATATATTTTTGAATGTGAAAGAGTAGCCAGAGCTAAGGATGCAGGGCTAATATAATAAAAGGTGAAATATGAAAAAAATTCTTTTAATAGATGACTCTCCACTCATGAGAAGAGTGATATCTGATATAATAAATGCAACAAATGAATACTGTGTGGCTTATACAGCAATTAATGGTTTAGAAGGTTTAACTATTCTTAGAGAACATGATGATATTTTGGCTGTGCTTTGTGACATTAATATGCCAGGTATGGACGGCATTTCTTTACTTAGAATTGCAAAAGATGAAGGCATGAGACCACCATTTATCATGTGTAGTTCTTCTAATGATGCGCAGGATACTATTGCAGCTCTCGAATTTGGAGCTATAGAGTTTATCAAAAAACCAGAAAACATATATCGACATGGACAGTTTTTTGATAGTAGAGTTCTTAGAGCTCTTCAGGCTGCTGAGGAGGTTTACAACAAAACCGGTGTACAACAAAGAACTGTTACATATTCCGAGGCTGTTTCTCCGTTAAGAGTTCCGAAGAAAGAACCCGTTAAACAGGTTCAGGAAAGGTTGCGTGTCACAAGTAGCAAAGCAAACAAAAATGGTCATAGCAAGCTTGTTGCTCTTGTTTGTTCAACAGGAGGACCAAGAGCTTTGCAGTATGTTATTCCAAAATTACCTAAAAATTTAGCTGCTCCGGTTTTAATCGTTCAGCATATGCCGGTTGGATTTACAGCCTCGTTAGCTGCAAGAATGAATGAATTAAGTGAAATTCGTGTCAAAGAAGCAGAAGAGGGAGAAAGAATTACTAATGGTGTATGTTATATTGCAAAGGGTGGTACACATTTGGCAGTTACAACAGAACCAGGTGTAACAAAGATTAAATTTGATGATACGCCACCTATTGTTGGACTTAAACCGTGTGGTAATATTATGTATAACAGTCTTCATGATGTATCTTATGATGAGATAGTATGTGTTGTTTTGACTGGTATGGGTGCTGATGGTACGAAAGGTATTCAGGAATTATCAAAACATAAACCGATTTATGTTATAGCACAGGATGAAAAATCCTCAACAGTATATGGTATGCCAAAAGCCATATATGAATCAGGACTTACAGACTGTGTATGCGATATTAATAAAATTGCAGAGGAAATAGTGAAGAAAGTAGGGGTGTTATAATGGATTTAAGTCAATATCTCGAGATATTCATCGACGAAACAAAAGAACATTTACAGACATTAAACGATCAGGTTCTTATTTTAGAGGCAGAGCCTGAAAACATTGACACTGTTAACGAGATTTTCCGTGCTGCGCACTCTCTTAAGGGTATGGCAGGTACTATGGGCTTCAAGAGAATGCAGAGATTAACACATGATATGGAGAATGTGTTCTCAGAAATCCGTAACGGTAAAATTAATGTTGATGCAGACATGGTAGACATAGTATTTAAATGTCTTGATGCAATCGAAGGTTATTTATCAAATATTATGGATTCTTCTGATGAAGGAACAGAGGACAATGAAGAACTCATTGGTCTTCTTAATGGTGCTTTAGAGCAAAAGTGTGATATTGGAGAGCCTGAAGAAGAGGAAACTCCTGTTGTTGAGAAGGCTGCTGCTGGTTCAGAGGAGAGAAAAAAATATTTGACTATACCTATAGCTGATTTCGAGAAAAACGCTATGAGTGAAGCGAAAGCTAATGGTATGCATGTATATGCAACTACTGTATATATTCAGGAATCTTGTCTATTAAAGGCTGCAAGAGCATTTCTTGTTTTTAAAGGTCTTGAGAGTAAAGGTGAGATAATCAAATCTGTTCCTAGTGTGCAGGATATTGAGGATGAGAGATTTGACTTTGATTTTTCTATGTTCATTATTTCTGAACAACCTATAGATGTAATTAAAAAGATTATTGAGAATGTATCAGAGATTGAAGAGGCAGTTATCGAAGAGTTTGAAATTCCAGAAGGTGTTCAGGAGACTGTAGCAATTCAGGAGGAAGAACAGAAGGTTGAAGAGGAAAAACCTGCTGCTAAGGTAGAAAAAGTTGAAGAGAAAAAACCAGCTGCTAAATCAAGTAGCAAGCCGGTTGTCAATCGTTCAGTTCGTGTTGATATTGAAAAACTTGATGACTTAATGAATCTTGTATCAGAGCTTATTATAGCAAAAAATGGTCTTGTATCTGCATCAGGTGTATCTGCATCTCATCAGGAGCAATCGTTTAATGAACAGATTGAATATCTTGAAAGAATTACAACTAATCTTCATGAGTCAGTTATGAAGGTTCGAATGGTGCCAATTGAGAGTGTTGTAAACAGATTCCCAAGAATGATTAGAGACCTTTCTAAGAAGCTCAACAAAGAGATGGAGCTTATTATGACAGGTGAAGATACAGAGCTTGATAGAACAGTTATTGATGAGATTGGTGACCCACTTATGCATATGCTTAGAAATGCAGCAGATCATGGTCTTGAGGATACTATCGAGAGATTAAAAATTGGCAAACCAAAATCTGGTACAATAAGACTTGATGCATATCAGGATGGTAATAATGTTACTATTGAGGTAACAGATGATGGTAAGGGTGTTGATGTAGAAAGAATTAAACAAAAGGCTATCGAAAAAGGACAGATTACAGAGGAACAGGCAGAATATATGTCTGAGAAGGAAGCTGTTGATTTACTATTCTTACCTGCATTCTCTACAGCAGAGAAGATTTCAGACGTATCAGGACGAGGTGTTGGTCTTGATGTCGTTAAGAATAAGATAGAGGGACTTGGCGGTGATGTTGAGGTTGTAACTAAGCTTGGTGAGGGAACTAAGTTTATTGTTAGACTTCCACTTACTCTTGCTATTATTCAAGCACTTATGGTTGATGTAATGGGAGAGAAATATGCTATTCCACTTAACTCAATTGTAACTATTGAAGAGATTCTTCCAGATGATATTAGATACGTACATACTAAGGAAGTTATAAATCTTAGAGATACAGTTATACCAATAGTAAGACTTAATGAGGTTCTTGATGTTGAGCCGGTAGAGAGTGATGAAGAGAAGCTTGAGGATGAAAGCCTTGTAGTTGTTATCGTTAAGAAAGGCGATAAGCAGGCTGGTCTTTTAGTAGACAAAATCTTTGGTCAGCAGGAAATCGTTATTAAGCCACTTGGCAAATATATCAAAGTTCCTAAGCTTATTAGTGGTGCGACAATTCTTGGTGATGGTGAAGTAGCACTTATCATTGATTCAAATACATTGGTGTAGTGGAGGTGTGAATATGGATACAAATGTAACAAACAGCGATGTAAAACAGTACATAATTCTTAGATTTGACAGTGAACAGTATGGTATAGATATTTCTTATATTGATAATATTGTCAGATTGCAGCCAATTACTAGAGTACCTCATACACAGCACTTCTTTTTAGGAGTAATCAATTTACGTGGTGAAATTATTCCTGTTATGAGCTTGAGAAGTAAATTTGAATTACCTGACAAAGAAAATACAGGTGCTTCAAGAATTCTTATACTTAAAGTAGATGGTAATAAGATAGGTGTATTAGTTGATGAGGTAAGAGAAGTAATAACTCTTGCGGATGATGCTATCGAAAAAATCACATCAGATGATAGTGAGACAAGACAATTTCTTTTAGGAGTAGGAAAGTATAATGAAACACTTATTTCACTCCTTAATATTAGTGCGTTGATTGCTGATATCGAAAACGAATTTTAGAGGTGTCATATGGAAAATAAACAAGAGAATTTATCTGCTCAAGTTCATAATGCCCTTACAGAATTGGGAAACATAGGTGCCGGTAACGCAGCTACGTCTCTTTCTGTGCTTTTACAATCTGAGATGACTATGTCACCACCACAGGTTGCTTTGTATGATTTTAATTCATTAGAAGGTATATTAGGTGGTCCGGATGCAACAGTAGTAGGAGTATTGAGCACAGTTACTGGTGATATGAACGCTATGCTTCTTTTTGTAGTTGGTATGGAGGATGCAGAGCATCTTGTTAAAACCTTGCTTAATTATGATATAGAATGGCATTCAGAGATGGGACTTTCTGCTGTAAAGGAAATTGCAAACATTATAATTGGTTCTTATGTTGCTTCCTTAGAGACTTTGTCAGGTATGAAGATACGTTCGTCTCAGCCTGAGATATGTATTGATATGGCAGCTTCAATATTAAGTGTACCATGTATTGAATTTGGTAAAGTGAGCGATAAGGCACTTTTGATTAATTCACAATTTAAGACTGGAGACAAGGAAATAAACGGATACATTATGCTTGTATCTGAGGTTCATTCTTTTGATACTCTTCTTAACAAATTGGGAATTGGAGGCATTAATGAGTGAGACTATCAGAGTTGGGATAGCTGATATGAATATATGCAGTGCCCCTGACAAGATAACCACAATTGGTCTTGGTTCTTGTGTTGGTGTAGTTTTGTTTGATGCAAAAGCTAAGGTTGCTGGGCTTGTGCATGTTATGCTTCCTGACAGTACAAAAATAAACAATAACCAAAATAAAATGAAATTTGCAGATTCAGGAGTAAGGCTTTTGGTAGAGACTCTTGAGGCAAAAGGTATAAACAAAAGCTCTCTGAAAGCTAAAATTGCTGGTGGGGCTAAAATGTTCAACTTTTCATCAAATTCGGATTTGGGTAGTATTGGCGATAAAAATGTTGATGCAGTTAGAACAGTTTTAAAATCCTACAATATTAAAATTGTTTCTGAGGATGTAGGTTTAAATTATGGGCGTACAATAGTGTTTGATCCTGAAACAACAGATTTGATTGTTATAAAAGCAGGAAAACAACAAAACGTAATTTAATCAGAGGTATCATATGGACTTTAGAGAAAAATGCAAAAATGCAAGAGCGTTTGTCGTTTTGCTTGCTGCGTTAATAACATTAATATTAAATATGAAATACCAAAGAGAGTTGGTTAAATCGCTTCTTATTCTCTTAGGGGTCATTATTGTTTTCTATATAATAGCTACAGTAGCAATTAAACTTATCTGTAAAATCAGAGATATGGAGAAAAATGAAACAGAGGTGGAAGAGACTGACGGAGAAGAGGTAGAAGATACTGAACAGTCAGATAATTCCGAACAGGAGCAATAATCAACATGATGTAATATACAAAGGGGTGTAACTATTACATGGCAGTATTGGACAACAAAGAAAGACTCTGGATTGAATATTCACATAAAAAATCCAGTGTCATAAGAGAGCAAATAATAATAGAATATGTGCCACTTGTAAAAGTAGTTGCAGGAAGGCTCAGTATATATTTGGGTTCGAATGTAGAGTATGATGATTTAGTGAGCTATGGCATTTTCGGTCTGATTGATGCAATCGATAAATTTGATTATGGAAAAGGAATCAAGTTCGAAACATATGCAAGCTTAAGAATCAGAGGTTCTATTTTGGACCAGATTAGAAAAATGGATTGGATTCCTCGTTCTGTAAGACAAAAACAAAAATCTATTGATGCTGCAATTCGAAAATTGGAGACGGAAATAGGACCAAATTATACAGATGATGATATAGCAAGAGAGCTAGGTATATCTGAAGAGGAATATATAAATTGGGTAGGACAGACAAATGTTTCCAACATTTCCTCATTAGAGGATTTTATGGAGCAGGGAAATGAAGTAAAAACTTCGAGCAATCCTACATATATGAAAATCGAACCTGAGAATGTGGCTATGGAGAAAGAGGTTAAGGAAAGCCTTATGAAAGCTATGGATGCATTGTCAGAAAAAGAAAAGACAGTGGTTCTTCTTTATTATTATGAAGAACTCACGCTTAAGGAAATTAGCAGAGTTATGGAGGTTTCTGAGTCCAGAGTATCTCAGTTACATTCTAAGGCTTTAAAAAAGATGAGAGTTTATTTAGGAGACAGCTTTGAATTACTAATGGGTTAAAGGGGTAATTTAATGAAATATAAAAATTCTTTTTTTAGATTATCAATAAAAGAAGATGGAACATATTTGGATTTGTATCCGGCTTTAAAAGACGGCAAGGCTTTAGAAATAAAGGAAATTATTGATTTTATTGTTTCTAAAGGATGTCCAAATTATTCTCTCGAGGTTATTAAACAGGCTTTTTCTTCGTTGAAGGATAAGCCTGTTCAAGTGCGTATAAGTGGAATAAAAATTGAACCTTATAATGAAAGTGCTACAATAACTGTTTCACCTGATAAGATGGTAGCATATATGAGGTTTTATCCACCTTCAACAGGCGGCAAGCTTATGGATAAAAGAGAAATTATTGCAGAGCTTGAGAGAGCAGGAATAACATACGGGGTTGCTGACAATATTATAGATGTGTTTATGTCTGCAAGACAGTATTGTTTAAATATTCCTGTTGCAAAAGGTAAAAAGCCTATATATGCAAAGGATACACAGATAGAGTATTACTTTGAGACAAAGCCATTAGCTAAGCCTAAGATGTTAGAGGATGGAAGTGTAGATTTCCATGAACTTAATCTTTTTATTCCTGTATCTAAGGGAGACGTTCTTGCAAAACTTATTCCACATGAACAGGGACAAAACGGAATTGATATATATGGTGAGAATGTACCTACAAATTCACCTAAGGTTAAGCATTTAAAATACGGAAGAAACATAACTATTTCTGAGGATAAAACTGTTTTGACAAGTAATATTAATGGAAATGTTTCTCTTACAGATGACACAGTATTTGTTGCAGATACATATAATGTTGCAGCAGATGTAGATGCCTCGACAGGTGATATTGACTATGAGGGTAGTGTTGTTGTTGCCGGAACAGTAAAAACAGGTTTTACTGTTAAAGCCAAAGGTGATATTCAGGTTAATGGTGTTGTAGAAGGTGCAACTCTTATTGCGGGAGGCAATATTGTAATCAAACGTGGTGTTCAAGGTATGTCCAAGGGTGAACTTATTGCCGGTGGAGATATATGTGCCCAGTTTTTTGAAAGTGCTAAGGCTGTTGCAAAAGGCAATGTTTTGGCAGGCTCTATATTGCATAGTAATATACAGTCAGGTGGAAAAATCGTAGTAAGTAGCAAAAAAGGATTTATTATCGGCGGTGAGATTGTTTGTGAGTCGAGCATAGAGGTTAATTCAATTGGAAATAAAATGGAGACTCAGACAATCATAAAAGTCGGTGTTAAGCCAGAATTATATGATGAGATGAAAGGTCTTGTAGCAGAGTCTTCCGAATTAAATGAGCAAATTGAAGAGGTGTCATCATATCTCAACGTATATAAAAATAAAGTTAAGAATGGCATGAAACTAACACCAGAGAATGTCAAACAGATAAAAGGCTATAATGTAAGACTGGAAGAGCTTAACAAGGAGAAGGCTGTTAAGGTTGAGCGTCTTCAGGAAATAAAGCTTATGCTTGAACAAGGAAAAAAGGGAACAATAAAAGTATATGGAAATGCCTACAAGGGCGTAACAATATTTATCGCAGCCAATACTTATATTGTAAAAGATAAGGATTATCATTGCCTCTACAGAATAGAGGGCGGAGATATAGTAACAGCAGTGTTCTAGATTGATAAAGGTTTAATTAGAAAGGATGATTATATGATTCAGCCTATTATTGCCGCTCAAGTTTCAACGCCTGCTGCGGCTGTACAGCATAATGCAGAAGCTCAAGGTATGTTGCATAATCAGAATGCTGCACAGCAGATTCGTGAAGAAACTCGTCAGATTAGGGAATCAGTAGTTAATAAAGACGAGGCTGTATTCTATGAGCAAAGGCATGATGCAAAAGAAGAAGGGCGAAATAAATACGAAAATCTGTATACAAATAAAAAGAAAAAGGATACAGGTAATTCAGAAGCAAACAAAGAGCAAACTATTAATAGAGTCAATTTTGATATAAAAATATAATGTGTACGATAGGAGAATAAAATGTCAACAACAGTTATAGTTCTAATAATCATAGGAATAATATTTATTTTTGTAAGCTATGCTTTTTCAGAAAAGCTAGAGGCAAAGGACAACGTTGAGGATAATGGTGATATTATCGAGATTCCTGAAGAGTTAACCGAAGAACAGAAAGAAAAAATTAGTAAGCTTGTTAGTGATTACATGGATGAAAATGTAGATGGTAAGCTTTCAGATATTGAAGCAAAGCTTTCTGAAATCGTTAATCAGAAAACACTTGCATTAGGTGATTATGCGGTTACTGTTAATGAGGAAATAGAAAGAAATCACAATGAAGTTATGTTCCTGTACAGTATGTTATCTGATAAGCATAAAGAAATAATGACAATAGCTACTATGGTTGATGACTATCGCAAGGATGTTGAGAGATTTATTAACGAGACTCAGTTTAATCAGCCAGTTTCACAGGAAGTTACAGACTTTGAGGAAGAAATTAAGGAAATTGATGAAGCTATAGAAGAAATGCAGGAAAAAGAAGAAGAGGCTCAGCCTGTTGACAGCAACAAGGATATTATTCTTGAAATGCACAAATCAGGATTAAGTATTCTTGAGATTGCAAAGCATTTAGGTTTAGGTGTAGGCGAGGTTAAACTTGTAGTAGATTTATATCAAGGAGAGTCGAAATAATGAAGTTAAAATACTTTTTAAGAGGTCTTGGCGTTGGTGTGGTATTTGGTGCATTGATTATGCTTGTTGCCTATATGACTTCGGGTGGATATAAGCTTTCGGATGAGGAAGTAATAAAAAGAGCTGAAAAATTAGGTATGGTTATGGAAGAGAGTTCTGTGCCAGAGATTAATGATGAGGATACTGAGGAAAAAGATGATATAATGACAGAAAAGCCTACAACATCCGAGGAAATTGTAACAGAGGATGAACCTGTAAGCGAGGAAGTTACTGATGATGTGACAGAGGAACCTACAACTGAGGCAACAACAGAAGAGCCTGTAACAACTGCGGAAGATGTACCAAGTGGCGATTACACTACAGCTACAATTGAGGTTGTATCAGGAATGAGCTCGTATGATATAGCACAGTTGCTTGAAAATGCAGGTATTGTAGATAGTGCGTCTGATTTTGACACTTATTTAAATGCAAATGGATATTCTACTCAGCTAAAGATAAACAAATATACATTTAACAGCAATATGACATATGAAGAGATTGCGGAAGCATTAATTAAAGAAGATGCCGAATAATCTTGCAAAAATGTTGTAAAATAAAGAAAAAGTGCTTGATTGCACTTTTTTTTTATGGTATAATCGTCTTCGTGTGAAAAAACATGTGAGTGGATCAGTAGACTGGTGCCATAAACGCGATGGTGTCTATTAAAATTTTTAGAAACTCACAGAAGTTAAAACCAGGAGGTATATTATGAGCGTTATTTCAATGAAACAGTTACTCGAGGCAGGTGTTCATTTTGGACATCAGACAAGAAGATGGAACCCTAAGATGGCTGAGTATATCTATACTGAGCGTAATGGTATCTACATCATCGACTTACAGAAGTCTGTAGGTAAGGTTGATGAGGCTTACAAGGCAATCTATGATTGTGTTGCAGAAGGCGGTAAGGTATTATTCGTTGGTACTAAGAAGCAGGCTCAGGATTCAATCAAGTCTGAGGCAGAGAGATGTGGTATGTACTATGTTAACCAGAGATGGTTAGGTGGTATGCTCACTAACTTCAAGACTATCCAGACTAGAATTGACAAGCTTAGAAAATATGAAGCTATGGAAGCAGATGGTACATTTGATGTATTACCTAAGAAGGAAGTTATCGAGATTAAGAAAGAGATGGATAAGCTTCAGAAGAACCTTGGCGGTATCAAGGATATGAAGACTATTCCTGATATGATTTTTATCGTTGACCCACGCAAGGAAAAGAACTGCGTACAGGAGGCACATACACTTGGTATTCCTCTTGTTGGTATTGCAGATACAAACTGTGATCCAGAAGAGCTTGATTATGTAATCCCAGGTAATGATGATGCAATCAGAGCAGTTAAGCTTATCGTTGCAAAGATGGCTGATGCAGTTATCGAGGCTAATCAGGGTGCTGATGTTGCAACAGAGGAAGAGGCTGAGTCTATGGCAGCTGACGCTGAGGCAACTGAGGAGTAAGAATTAGACATATAAAAAGCCATGCTTGCTTGCGAACTTGCAGGCATGGCTTGATTTTTTAATAAGATTTATTTAGGAGGACTATATTATGGCAGCTATTACAGCAGGTATGGTAAAAGAGTTAAGAGAGATGTCAGGCGCTGGTATGATGGACTGTAAGAAGGCTCTTGCAGAGACAGACGGCGATTTCGATAAGGCTATGGAGTTCCTTAGAGAGAAGGGACTTGCTACAGCACAGAAGAAGGCAGGTAGAATTGCAGCAGAGGGTATCGTTATGACTACAGTTATTAACGGTGGTAAGACTGCAGCTATCGTTGAGGTTAATGCAGAGACTGACTTCGTTGCAAAGAACGATGTATTCCAGACATTTGTTGCTGAGGTTTGTGACCAGATCGTAAACAGCAATGCAGCTGATGTTGATGCACTTAAGGAAGAGAAGTGGGCTCTTGATGTTTCTATGACTGTAGGCGAGAAGCTTGCAGCTATGATCGCTAAGATTGGTGAAAACATGAACATCAGAAGATTTGAGAAAGTTACAACTGATGGTTTGGTTGTATCATACATTCACGCTGGTGGAAAGATTGGTGTTCTCGTTGAGGCAGACACTGATGGTTCAGGTGCAGAGGTTGAGGAGTGCTTAAAGAACGTAGCTATGCAGGTTGCAGCTATGAATCCAAAGTATGTATCAACTGCTGATGTATCAGAGGAGTACAAGGCTCATGAGTTAGAGATTCTCGTAGCTCAGGCTAAGAATGATCCTAAGAACGCTAACAAGCCAGATAACATCATCGAGAAGATGGTACAGGGACGTCTTGCTAAGGAGCTTAAGGAAGTATGTCTTCTTGAGCAGGAGTATGTTAAGGCAGAGAACAAAGAGTCTGTTGCTCAGTATGTAGCATCAGTAGCTAAGGCTGCTGGATGTAACCTTGCAATCAAGAACTTCGTTCGTTTTGAGACTGGTGAAGGTCTTGAGAAGAAGAACGAGGACTTCGCTGCTGAGGTTGCTGCTCAGATGAATATGTAATTCTATTTTAACATAGTTAAATTATGTGATTATGACGCTGGAAATACACGTATTTCCAGCGTTTTTTAGGTTTTAGGGTATATCGTAAGGTGATGTATAATATCACCACTTTTTACCTGAGTTTTGGTCATATTTCAGTCAGGTGATTTTAGGTGTATTTTTGACCAAAATCTAAAGAAGAATTCGCCACTTTTTTTATAATGATTAAGTTTAACTTGATTTATGCTATGTCATTGCCTTGGCGGGAGGTCTCAGATTATAAGCATATTAATGACAGAGCAAATAAAGATGGAAAATGCTGGCCAGCAATACCTACAATAGCAAGGGAACTAAAACTCTCTGAATCAACAGTAAGACGAGCTATTGAAGACTTGATAAAGGAAGGTCTTATAACCACTGAACAACGATATTTGGGTTCTGGAGGTAAGAGTAGTTTATTATATACACTGAATTGATAAAAATAACCATATACACCAAGGGGGAAGTCTGCCCCTTTGGTGATATGTGGTAGAAGTCAAGATGATGGGAGAATGTGAAAAGAAAAGTGGAAGAGGGTACGGCAGAAAGGGTAATGGTAAATGATATATTAATTGGTACAAAATGGTACAATTCGCTTGGTTTGCTGGTACAATGTAATGGGTGAATTTGTCGGAAAAGATGATATAATATAATTGAGTTACTTTATTATATAATTATAAATTAAGTGATAGATAATAGAATATTATCGTTTAGGAGAATATCTGTAATTTTTTATAATTAATATATATTATTAGGAGGAACATAAATGAATATTTTTTTGTCTTTCTCGGGTGAAGCACGAGAAAAGTATGCAATTAAGTTTCTTGATTTTTTTAATAAATTTGGTATACATTGCTGGTATGATCAGCACGAATTATTACTTGGAGATCCATTAAAGGAAACTATTATCACAAAAGGAATAGAAACTGTTGATTACTGTATTTTAATCATTAATAAAACTTTTTTGACACGGAAATGGCCATGTGAAGAAGCAGAAAGATTATATAAACGATTTGAAACAAAAAAAGATTGTGTTATATTTCCTATTCTACTTGATTTAAAAAAAGAAGATTTAAAAAATTCTAGATTAGAATTTCTTTTAAATATAAAATATCAGTTTTTATCTTCTGAACAAAATATATTTAATATTGGGTTTCAAATATTAAACAGAATTTTTTTTGATATTACACGGCAATATCACTTTAATAATATCGATGACGTCTTATCTTATTGCAGCAGATTGAGTTTAAGCAATAATATTAATATATATAATGCATTAATAACAATCAAAAATTTTGATGAAACAAACTATAGAGAGCGAACCATATTCTTAATTTGTTTAATTAAATTATTTAATAATTCTCAATTTGACAAAACAATTCAAGAAATATCATACTTAATATATAATAATGAACCAATTTCATTTGATATATATAAAATCATAGAACATATTTTTGTTATATGTTCGTCTATATATTTTTATAAAATTTAAATTTTTGGATGTATATATATGAGTGCAATAATAATTAGTACATTTCCACGTTGTGGAAAAACATATTTATATGAGCATCAAGATGATTTCAATTATAAAATTATTGATTTAGAAAGTAGCAAATTTAAGGGTATGCAAAATTGAGAGATGAAATATGTAGACTGTATACAATGTATTATAGAAGAGTTTGATTTTATTCTAATTAGTAAGCAAGACAATGTTTTATTAGAATTAATTAAAAGAAATATACTTTTTGTAATTGTCGCACCACATAATTCTGACAAATTAAGCGTTAGTGAGCGGAACTTAATTAAACAACAATGGTTCGGAAGATTTTTATTAAGAAACAACTCTCACATAGCTAATTTAGATGTTTGGTTAAAAAAAGTAAATAATTACTATGATGAATGGACAAAAGAAGAAAATTTAATTAAATTTCATCCCCAGAAGTATTATCCCTTGAAAGAAAATCAATACTTAAGCGATATAATACAACAAATAAAGAATTAATCTGTTGTATTATATTGCACTAATTCAAACATTCAATCACATCATTTAAAATACAATCCATTTTTTTTCTTGTTACTAAAATTATTTTAGAAACTAACTTTTCATAAAAAAGATTATTAGTTGATTTATAATCAAATTTATCAATTAAATCAGAAAATTCATTTGAAAAAGTATTTTTTCTTTCTTTTTCGATTTCGTATATTATGCTAGATATAGAATCATCACCACAAGGCAATGGAATAATAATATTTTCTGAATTTTCTTTTGCTAATATATATTCTTTCCACATTCCACTTTTTTCTATATCTGTTTTGTCATTATCAATATCTCCATATATAAATATAAATATTCCTGCTTTACTAATCATCTCTTCTCTATGTTTTTTGTTTGCTTCTACACTTGTAAAAGGAAATGGTTCCATTTGCAAATATCTATTTACATTCTTTTCTTGACATTGTTGTTTTATTGTCCCAGATATAAAATGCCCTATACTCATCCCCATTCCTGAAATAAACTTAAATGGGAATTCCTCAATCTTCATAAAGGTATTTACTAAATCTTGACATACTCGTTTACCAATATTCTCTTCCTTTGAATTTCGTATAAATCTTTTTGCACCTGATACAAAGATTGAGCTATATTTAACTTTACTTGCTATAGCATAAGCAACCTTATATGCATTTCCTGCATTATTGATTTTCAGACAATTTATGTTATAATGTTTAACTAAATCTTCGGAAATATATCTTAATTTTTCGGTATTATTTTCAACTATTATAGCAAAATGATTAGTCGAATAATTTTCCGAACTGTTATCAATACAATTTAATATATCTTTTATACAAATTCGCAAAATATCATCATCAAAAGAACAACCGAGGAAAAGAAAACTATTACAAAGCAATTCTCTTTTTAATAATATCAAATACGCCTCATGTGTTTTTTTGTAATCAATGAAATCCTCGCTTGTTATAACAATTGTATCTGGAGCTATATAAGAGCCATTGATTTTAAATAGAAAACATCCCCCTGGATAAGATAAACGTTGAAAATGCTTGTATTTATATACAGGTACATATGTTTTTCTCTTTTCGTCTAGAACAGTTTCTATTACAGAATCATAATTAGTTGTCCATAAACTTTTATAATCAAAATCCAAGAGATAGTTTAGGTATGTATCTTGTTTTGTACTTTTGATTTCTAATCGACCAATTACTTTAGCAATTTCTTCTTTGATATCAATTCCATTTAATTCTGCATATTGTGCCCTTTCAGTATTTTTCCAGTTCAGACTTTCAGGGGTGACTTTGTCTACTAATTCATCCCAGTTCATTGCATTATATTGAATAGATGAGCCTGCACCTAAAAAAAGACTCATATTACCTTGTAATATTGTTTCTGCCACACAATTTAAAAACTGTTCTAATTCAATTTTGTTTTTTGCATCATATTTTTGTGCCATAATATATTCTCCTAAACGATAATATTCTATTATCCGTATATTAAAGAAACCCTCAACTTTCTCAAGTTGAGGGCTTCTTCAATACCATCACACCACAAAATCCTTCCTTGGATGCTTATTCCTTAGAATATCCTTTTGTTTTGCAGTAGCGACGTGAGTGTATATTTCAGTTATATTAATCGAGCTATGTCCAAGCATTTCCTGAATGTATCTTATATCCACATCAGCCTCAAGAAGACAGGTAGCGAAAGTGTGGCGGAACATATGAGGAGTAATGTGCATATTTATTCCAGCTATGGAGGAGTATTTATTAATCATCTTGCGGACGTATTGGTCGGAGAGTGGTTCTCCTGATTTGCTAGGGAAAAAATATCCAGAAGAGCAAATCTGCTGGTAAAAACACTTTTGATAATCGAAAAGAATCCTTGTTACATCATCATTACCAATCTGTATTCGGCGTTCTTTTGAGCCTTTACCATATATAAGGATTGTATTATCAATAAGGTTTATATCATCTTTTCTGAGCTGGCAAAGCTCGGATATTCTAATTCCTGTAGAAAACAGTAATTCAATAATAGTAATATCTTTCAAGGTTTTATTCTTTTGATAAACAGTTTTGGCATATTTATGTTCTTTATATATTGCTTTAAGAAAGAGCTCCAGTGAAGGGAGAGGTATTACTTTTGGTAAGGTAACAGGCTCCCTAAACTTAATATGTATCTTGTTGAATGGATTAATCGTGATAATGTCCTTATACTCAAGATAGTGGAAGAAAGCCTTTAGAGATGCGATTTTTCTCTTGGCAGTCTTAGGCTTAAATGAATTATGTAGGTGTGCTATGAAGGACTCTAAATCATCTATAGTAATTTCAGTTACATTAGTCCTAGTGCTATAGTTGTTAAATTGTCCTAGATCAATACGATAGGCTTTTAATGTTTTCTCATCAAGCCTCTTTTGTGTTTTGCAGTAGAATAGATAGTTGTTTATTGTTGTTTCTAGTGGGTTCATAATATACTCCTTTTTTTCAAGTATTCTAGCAAGAAATCCTATTGAGTGGTACAAAATTAAAACAATTTCAAAATAGATGGTACATTAAGGGGAGGTGATTTTTACAAATTCTTACAGTATAATGAGAACAAAGCTATGGACAAGTGTCACGGGCTTTGGCATTGTACATTAAAATTGAATAGCCAATTACAAATTCTGTAGTTGTTATGGCTACAGCGTACAGTGAGAGAAAAAAGCTGTATGGGGTAAAATTTCGTTATATTTGTCGGGTGAGGAAGTCAACTGTAATGTGCGATGAGAGTTGAAGGACTTAGCGGTGAAAATGGAGCACGTAGGCAGAGCTAATGTAACGGAAGGATAATAATCCATACGGGTGACTATTAAGAGTTTCCCTATCCTCGAAAATGGGCATGAGAGGAGATAGTGCCAGATAGGTGCGTCGTGAACGCTTTATGCGGCTCGTTTGTAATTCCCACGTGTGTGGGCGAGGAGGTTAAAATAGCACACTTACATAGTTAGGGTAGTGATTATAGTCGGTAGCCTGCTATGTTAATTACTACCCGTTCTATGAATCTTAAGAAAGGAGATAGATAGGATTGGGAAATGTACTAGTTATAACTGTTTTGCCTAATAGACATTGAAGTAGTATTATGTTATAATGTCACCAATGGGTGACAAAATGGATTTTACTGCATATGTATATAGTGTACTGAAAAAAGGTAGGTTGAGGTTATGAAAAAGGAAAAAGATAATCAAAAGATAGGCAAAAGTAAAGGAAGAATTATAAAGATAACAATACTATTAATTCTTATAATGCTTTTGATTCTGTTTTTTCTCACAAAGTGTACAGGTAATAAGAATGGCTATTCAGATGAGCGTGATTTAGATACAACAGAGGATATGCAGCAGACATTTGAAGATGAACAAGAGTCTACAGAAGAAGCTATAGCATTAGGTGATTTTGAGTTAAATTCTGAAGATACTGAGGATGTAGGTTCAGAGGATACAGCAACAGAAGATGAAAATATAGAAGAATACACTGCTGTGGATACTGAAATTTATGTACCTTCAGATAGTGATATGGACGAATACGATAATTCATCACCAGCAGAGACAGCAACAGAATCTTCAGATGATACAACACAACATCAGCATACTTGGGTGGCGCAGTATACAACAGTTCATCATGAGGAAGAAGGTCATTATGAAGATGTGCTTGTGCAGGAAGCGTATGATGAGCATATTTATGAAGAACACCAGTTTTGTAATTACTGTAATATAGATATAACTGTGACAGGACAATCAGCTAGCAACCATTGTTTGTCATGTGGACCACCGATGGATATAAATGACCCATTCTACGAAGATGGTGCTACAGAAGGTAGTACATGGGGGCAAAAAGATGTTTTAGTAGACACCATCCACCATGATGCAGTATACGAAACTCAATTGATTGTAGACAAAGCAGCTTATGACGAAAAAGTGTTAACAGGCTACACATGCACTTGTGGTGCTACAAAAAGTAATTAAATAAACGTATTTAGGTAGGAAGAGCATTCGCCAATAGGTGAGTGCTCTTTTCATGTCTAAAAGTAGAAAGGAGAAAGCTTATGAAAAACATGAGAAAAGTAATAGCTTGTATAATGTCAGCACTTTTGCTTATTACAACTGGAACAATGAATGGGCAGATTGTAAGAGCAACTGATAGTACAGAGTCAACAGAAATAAGCACAGAAGAAACAACTGTATACAAGGGTGAGGCATATAACTTTAGAGAAAGACAAACTAATTGGTATAGTACAAATGAATTGCCTGACAGTACAAATGTTGATGCTTATAGTTTGGTAGATGGTTATGAAATGACAGAAACAAGTATAACATCTACAGCAACTTTAGAATTGTATTTTTTATTGACATTTTTACTGATTAGTTTAATATAATAGTTACTAAATAGTCACAATAACAAGAGGTTATATTATGCAAACAATATTAATAGATATTCCATTGGGAAGAAATATCCAAACAATAAGATTAAATAATAAAATGACACAGTCTGAGGTTGTTGCAAAAATGCAATTATTAGGGAGTGGTATGTCACGAAGTACATTAGCTAATATTGAGTCAGGTAGACGAAATATAAAAGCCAGTGATTTGAGATTATTGAAGGAAATATTTAATGTGAAATATGATGAATTTTTTGTTGATTAGGTAATATTGAAGAGCATTCGCCATTAGGTGAGTGCTCTTATTTAATTAAAGAATTTAATCGGGTGGATTTATGAGAAATTATCTAGAAATTAATGGTGTAAAAATTAGCATTTATGGGCAAAATCTCCGTGAACTCAGAAAACAATTTGAAGAACAAAAAGAACTGGCCGAAAACAGAATTGAAGCCAAAAGAAAAAGAATTACACTCAATGAATGGTTTGAGGAGTGGTTTGTCACATATAAAATCCCTAATATCAAGGAAACCAGTGTATTTCCAATGCGAAGAAAGTATTACAACACCTTTGGTAAGTACCTGGGGCATATGAGGGTTATTGATATAACTAATATGGATGTACAAAATGTCATAAACAGATTAAAAAGTGAAGGTAAGGCAACATCTACAATGCGAGATGCCTTAGGAAGAATGAGGGATTGTATGGAAGCAGCAAAGAATAATATGCTTATTCCTATCAATCCCTGTTTTGAAATTAGGGTTCCTTGGGAGAATAAACAGGTTGAGAGACGATTTCTGTCTCAGGAGGAACAAAATATATTCCTAAAGGCGGTTGAGAATAACTGGTATAAGGAAATGTTCTATATTATGTTTCTCACAGGTATGCGTGTTGGAGAAGTCGGTGGACTGATGTGGAGTGATGTTGATTTTGATAATAAATGTATATTTATTAATAGAACTCTTTCCTGCCAATACGAATACGGAAATAAGATGCTTCGACTAATGGAACCTAAAACTCATAATTCATATAGAAGGATTCCATTTTTCGGAGAAGCAGAGGAAATGTTTCGTGCACAATATAATAAGGTTCAAAATCTGAAGAAAGCTCTTGGTTCAAGATGGAGAGCCGGAGAAGGATATGAGGACTTGGTTTTTGTTACAACTATGGGGAGTCCGGTCTTAAGATATCACGCAGAAAAAGAAATAAAAAAGGTTGTAAAGGAGATTAATTACCAAGAGGAAATCAACTCAAAATTTGAGGGTAGAGAGCCAGTTTTCTTTGAAAATATGTACCCACATGCCATAAGACATACTTTTTGTAGTCGTTGTTTTGAGGCACACATGCAACCTAAAGTTGTACAAAAGATTATGGGGCATCAGCATTATAGCACAACTATCGATATATATACCCATGTAACGGATAATATTATGGAGGAAGAGATTTGTAAGTTTGGGTATGCCATGCAGGATGGTGGAGATGATGGTGGGATGAGGATGTGAAAGGACGGGCAGATGTGATAGAGGTTGGATTGTGGGAAAAAGAGAGTGATACTGGTACAAAATGACGATTTTTGAGGATTCTACTGGGACAATATAATGGGTGACAAGAATCGACAATGAGGGTAGAATTATAGTGTAAATATGAAAGGAAATGTGGTGTTTGTTCTTCTAAAACATCATTCAAGAAATTATGGAGTTTGCTAAAATAATAGAAAAAATATGCAAAAAAACTGGTGCTGTATTTGTAATACAGACTGTTTTACCTTTTTTATACCACTAATTATTGAAATACCAGAAAAATACATTTCTGTAGAAGCAAAAGTTATTATTGTATTGATATTAGCAATATTAGATTTGTATTTAATTTATATCATAAATGAATTTAATAAAAAAGATAATACAGAAAGGGAAAAAAACAAAATATTAAGAGATGCATATTCAAGTGTTTTTGAATTAAATGAAAGAAAAAGAAATTATATCGTTCAATGTTCATATGATAATAACATTATGTTGTCAAAAAAAGATTTACCATATAATATACATGAATATATAACAGAAATATGCAATTCATTAAAAAATATTATAGCTCAAATAACTAATATAAATAAAGAATATGTGTCAATAACATTTATATATAGATATACATATGATGATGCTACGAAAGATGATAATTCATGGAGATGGGTTACTGGAAAAGAAGCAACAATGCAGACTTCATTAGATGAATTTGTAAACAAAAAAAATACCGTATATTATCGCCTCATAAATGACGATGATACATTTATTTTTTATAATGATAAAGAGGCCATGGCAAATAAAATAGGTATTTTATGAGTTCGCGTGATGAAAGACATGATAGAATTGGTTCGATTTTTGGTGTACAACTTAAATTTAGTAATAATGCAAATAGCTTTACAGAAGGAATTATAATAGTGTCAACATATGGTGAACGTTTTATAAAGGATGGTAATGCTGATAAAATACGTCAATTAAAATGTTTAATTATAGATGATATTTTCCCTAATTATCAAGGAATATTAGAAACACAACTTGGTATGTTATATCTATGACATATATCAAAGAAAAACAAGAAAGAGGATAGTAATGAAAAAGAAAAATGAAGTATTAATAATACAAAAGTATAAAGGGTCATTAAAAGGAACAATTTCCATGTTGATTACTTTAATAATATCTGTAATATGTTATATTATTGTTTTATATTTAGAGCATAATGGAGGACTAAATGATAATATACAAGTAAGTATTATTATGATAAGAGATGTTTTGTTGGCAATTATCTCGATAGTGGGCACCACATTATTGACTTCATTATTTATAGAAAAAAATAGGAAGAATATTGATTATACGGAACTGTTAGCAAATGATATATTTGCATCTCCGGAATTTTATTCAAATTTAACGGAAGAAAATAAAGAGAAAATGTTTACATACTTGTCAGAAAATTTTCAGAATAAAGATCCAGTTAGAAATGAGGTATATAATATTATAAGAGATAACCTTTTTTCTGATAAACATATATATTATTATGAGGATTTTGATGAAAGTACAAGCTATTATGATTATGGTAACTATTCGGAAAAACGTAGTAAAAGAATAATAAAATTACGTTCATTTAATGAAAAAGTTAAAATGAGAAAAATACGTTTAATATCATATAGATTAAGTCCGACACCAGGAATTAAAACATTTGAATTGATTGGCGGAAGTATTGGAAAAGATAATGAACCTTTGATTATAGACAAGGATATTATTTTAGAAGTGAAAAATACAAGAAGTCCTTTTCTAAAAAAGAATGGATATATAGAAACATATGAAGTAAGTTTAAATAAAGAAGTTACACTATATCCACATCAAGATACAATTATTAGCTTTGAATATATTTCTCGTGTGTCTGATGGAGATATGTCATCTGGAGTGGGGGTATCAGTTCTATGTAAAAAGTTTTCTTTGAATTTTTATGCACCGCCTGAATATACTGTTCATGCACATTCGTTTGGCTTTTTGGATTCGGGAGATAATTCATCAAATTCTGATTATCCTAATAATATTTCTGTTCGTTTTGATAAATGGCTATTGCCATATGAAGGGGTTGTAATTTGTGTTTCCCCAAATGATAATGACGTAGCACAGCTAGAAGTAGCAGTTACAGATGAAAATGATTTACTTCTAAATACAAAAGTTCAATCAACTAATTAAAAACTTATTTATTAATTCCAAAATCTAAGAGTTTTTTATTAAAAAAACTTATTAGCTTTTGTATACAGATTATAAAACTAAAAAAACAAATGTGACAATGCGAGTATTTAGTAGAATTAAAAGGGAGAATGGTATTGAGAACATAAATTTAGAGGAGATTAATGCAGAAATAACTGCATCTAGAATATTACATTTTGATGACACGTATTGTAGAAAGGAGAGTTTTTTTATGTCACTAACTGAGATTTTTGATAATATAGTTGAAATAGATGGATTATTATCAACAATTATAACTGTAATTTTCACTTTTTTAATTACAAAATATACTTATCATAAAAATATTCCTCTAGATAAGATGGAAAAATCGTATAATAGAGTATATTATCCTATATATCGTTTAATAAAAGGGGATGATAGTATTGAAAAAATAGTTGAAAAATGTGAAATGTATTTTAATAAATATGATAAATATACTGATGTGTCAACATGGAAAGCATTCATAAACTTAAAAGAAAATCTAAATTCTCCAAAAACGAATAAAGCTTATTCTAATTTTAAAAATAATATATATGCATTTGATACAAAGCTAAGAAGAAGGTTAGGGTATTTGGAATCAAATGTTTTTACAACATATACATATTCTAGTCCTTCAGATAAAAAAATAATGAGGGTCTATATAGAAATTATGGGTACATATTTACCATTTGTTATAATGGGATATGTAAGTAATGAAAAGGTAAAATATATATTAACAGGAATAGGGGCATTTTTTGCTATTGCACTTTTGACAGAGTTATTAATTGTTGTGATAAAATTAATTATAAAAGGAATAGCAAAGCTAATGTCTGTATTGAAAAAAATAATTACAAAGCGAGTTTTATTAAAAAACAGAGTTAGAAAAAAACGTTTACTATGACACAATGCAAAAGAAACGCGCTTGATAATCTACAAGTACGTTTCTTTTGTTAATATACGAATCCACGTATTTTAGGTATAATCACTATATGTTAATATATAATAAAAATGTAATTGCAATGTTATACTTGGTGGTGTAAAATGTAATTAGAAAAGCTGTGTATCAGCGGTGGGTTGACACCTAAAATCTGATATATTTTCCGAAGGTCGGTGTCGGAGGTTGGCAGGTAACGGAAAAACCTGTTATTTTCCAGACATAGGTGCTGGAGGTTGGCAGACAACGGAAAAATCAACCATGAAAAGGGAATGTTTGATGCTTCGGCATAAACATTCCCTTTTGCCTTAAATATATTTCTTTTATTTTTTGTACATGTTTTAATTTATTATTTATATTTTTATAATACAATATTATACACTAAAGAGGAAATATTTTATTTTCTCTTTTTTAATATATAAAGATGTTTTATTTGTTTAAAAGAAATAGATCAATTAATATGTTTTTCGTTATATTTTATTTGATAAAAAGTTTTTAAAATTCACTTCGTTAAAAAGTCGCTAATGATATTTTAGTATTTGAGAAAAAATCTCATTTTTTTATTGAAAAATGGATATAATATGTTATTATATAAATAATATGAGAAAAAGGAGTATGGTGTGTTATGTTATGCCAATTTAGTGTTACAAATTTTAAAAGTATAAAAGAAGAAATAGTTTTAGATATGCAGGCTACAGCAATTAGTGAACATAAGGATAGCTTGATTATTGATAATGATGGAGAATGTTTTTTGCCTATTGCAGTTATATATGGTCCTAATGGAAGTGGTAAATCTAATGTTTTATCAGCAATAAATTGCCTCGTTGCAAAAGTAATGAAACCAATTTGTTCTTTATGCGAAAATGAATCTTGTTCTAATAAAGAATTGAAACTTAATATGCCTAAATTTAAATTTGATGATAAATATATTAATATGCCTACAGAATTTACTGTGTTTTTTAGAACTACTAAAGCTGAATATAGATATATATTAAAATTATTAAAAGAAAATATTATATTTGAAAGCTTAGATAAGAAGAACATAGATGGTGTAAGATATTCTTCGTTATTTAAAAGAGAGAATAAAGATAAAAAAGAAAAAATAGAATTAAATGGTGTTTTAAAAAACATACCGGAGCCAGAAGAGATATCTAATAATATAACATTGTTAAGTTATTTAGCAATAACAAGCAAAAAGAATGAAGTAATTAAAGATGTTATTGGATGGTTTGAAGGAGGAATAGGGTTTACGAATTTTGGTAATCCGTTTATTGAATCACAAATTAAAATTCCTCAAGATAAAGAAGAAATAGATTTTGTTACAAATATTTTACAGGAAATGGATATAGATATTACAGGTTTAAGACCAGAGGAAGAGTCAGATGATGAATTTGAAGTATATACAAAACATAGCATTGGTGATAAAGAATATGAGCTGAATTTATTTGAGGAGTCAGCGGGGACAAAAAAAATTCTTGGATTTTTACCAGATATATTAAATAGTTTATCAAATGGAATAACATTAATTGTAGATGAGTTGGATTCCAAACTACACCCTGTTTTGATTAAGTATATTATTCAGTTATATACAAACAAAAAAATTAACAAACATGGAGCTCAGTTAATTTTCACATCTCATGATTTAGCAAATATGAATAATGATATATATAGAAGAGATGAAATTTGGTTTATTGCAAAAAATAATGAACAGGCGTCTAATTTATATTCTCTTGTTGAATTAAAAGATCAAGATGGAAATAGTATTAGAAAGGATGCTCGTTTTGATAAACAATATTTAGAAGGAAAATATGGTGCCGACCCTTATCTGAAAAAAATAATAGATTGGGGTGATGAATAATGGCACAAAGTAACTGGAAAAAACAACGTAAAATTAATAGTATACCTATTTTCTCTAGAAAAATTTTTATTTTTTGTGAAGGTGAAAAAACAGAGCCAAATTATTTTAATGAAATAAAATATAGAATTGAAAATAAAGCATTATACAAAAATTCAGTGTTTGTAAATGTTGAGGGTGTCGGAAAAGGGACTTTGAAGATTTTAGATTATGCTGAAAAATATATTAAAAGAAACAATATTACTGAGGGTGAAGTATGGATAGTGTATGATAAAGATAACTTCACTGAACAAGATTTTAATGCTGTAGCAGTTAAGGCTCATGCATATAATCAAACTAATGATAAAATTAAGTATAATGTTGCATGGTCAAATCAATGTATCGAATATTGGTTTATTTTACATTTTGACTATTATGTTGCTGATAATGATAGAAACTTTTATATACAGTATCTTGATAAAAAGTTTAAAAATTTAGGCTTAGATGGGTATAAGAAGAATGATGAAAATATATTTAATATACTTGAAAAGTATGGAGATTGTGAAAAAGCAATTCGTTATGCAGAAAAACGTTTAGATGAGTTGCATGGTTTTCCTGATGCAAAGTCCGTTCCTGCTACAAAAGTTCATTTGTTATATAAGCAATTAAAGCCATATATGGAGTAAATGATAACTAGTACGTAGGTCAAGGTATTTTACCAACCCCAAAGTTGGAAACCGTAACTAACCATCAGAACAAAACCATCCCCAACCAGCCATTTTCCAAGGATTACTACCAATATCCTCAAACAGTTCGCATAGCAGATGAATATGTAATTCTATTTTAACATAGTTAAATTATGTGATTATGACGCTGGAAATACACGTATTTCCAGCGTTTTTTATCAATTAATTATCTATAATATTTGCGTATTTCTTTACTTTACCATTTTTTGGAGTTATAATAACTAAATGCGTGGATTATTTTAATATAATTTTAACATTATACAAACAATATTAAAATATTGCCCATCTATTATTTTGTCATTACGACATGGAGGAAAATTGATGATATTATATATTATGAGTGTTGTAGCGGTTGCTATTATTATGATTTTATGTTTTACAGGAGTAGTAGAGTCAATTATCCTTGCACCTATAATATGTGTAGGTATTTTTCTTGGACTTGTTCTTTTATGGTGCTTTTCGGCATTTATATATACCCGTTCCATCGATTTAAAAAAGGAATATGATGAATATAGTGCTGTTAGCAGATATTACGCAAATAATATTATAGATGCACTTAATATTATTTTAAATATAAAGGTTCATGTTACAGGGATGGATATTCTTCCAGATGAAAAATTCCTTTTTGTTTGTAATCATAAAAGTGCTATGGACCCACTTCTTACAATGGGCATTTTAAGAGAATATAACATGGGATTTGTTGCTAAAAAGTCTTTATATAAGATACCGGTTATTGCAAATCTTATGCATAGATGCTATTGTCTTTGTCTTGACAGAAAAAATATCAGAGAAGAAGCAAAGACTATTTTAAGAGCAGGCAGATTAGTAAAAGAACAGAGAGCTTCTGTAGGAATATATCCGGAAGGAACAAGAAACAAAGGTGAAGGTTTGTTGCCATTTATGAGTGGTTCCTTTAAGATTGCAAAAAAATCGGGAGCCCCTATAGTTGTTGCAAAAATTAAAAATCCTGAAAATATTTTTAAGGATACTATTTTCAAGAGAACACATGTGTATTTAGACTTTTTACAGGTTATTGATAAAGACTTTGTTGCAGCTCATAATACAACTGAGCTTAGTGATGAGGCTAGAAGAGTAATAGAAGAAAAATTATAGATTAGCATTAATTTTGGAGGCATAATAATGAGTAAAGTAGCAGTTGTTACTGATAGCAACAGTGGAATTACACAAAAAGAGAATATAGAAGGCTTGTTTGTTATTCCTATGCCGTTTATTATTAATGATAAAACTTATTTTGAGGATGTAGATTTAACCAGAGATGATTTTTTTAAATATTTAGAGGAAGGCGCAGATGTTCATACCAGTCAGCCTTTTCTGGATGATATAACATCACTTTGGAAAAAGGTTCTGGAAGAGTATGATGAAATAGTTCATATACCTATGAGTAGTGGACTTAGTGGTTCATGTGAGACTGCTATGATGCTTGCAAAAAAGTTTGAAGGTAAGGTACGAGTTGTTGATAATCAACGCATTTCTGTAACGTTATATAGAGCTGTTTTAGATGCATTGGAGCTTGCAAAAGGAGGAAAAACAGCCGATGAGATTGGAAAAATATTAGAAGATGATAAATTCAACTCAAGTATATATATTATGCTTGATACACTATATTACCTGAAAAAAGGTGGTCGCATAACAAAATCCGCCGCTGCACTTGGAACGCTGCTTCATATTAAGCCTGTTCTACAGATACAGGGTGAGAAACTTGATTCTTATGCAAAAGTAAGAACTCTTGCTAAAGGTAAAGAAGTAATGCTTAAAGCGATTGAGTCAGATATTATTAATCGTTTTGGTGGCTCTTACGACAAGGATAAACTTATATTTGGTGTTGCACATACTAAAAATTATGATAAAGCTTGTGAATTAAAGGAGGAGTTATCATCCATATATCCTGGTGCCACAATAGATTTTCAGCCATTGCCTCTTAGTATTGCATGTCATATTGGACCAGGAACTCTTGGCGTTGCATGTACAAAAAAATTGGAAGTATAAAATATTATGAACATAAAAGTTGGAATTGTATGCTGTTCGAATGGACAAAAAACTGAATATAAACGAGATATTGAAAAGTTAGGTGTAATTCTTAAAAAAATAGGTGTTACACCTATTTTTAGTAAGTACATTTATGAGATAGATAGTTGCTTTAGTGGAAAAGCCAGCGAACGTGCAAAAACTTTGATGGATTTCTATCAGGATGATGATATAACTGCGATATATGATATATCAGGCGGTGATATTGCTAATGAAATATTGCCATATCTTGATTATGATGTTATAAAAGCAAGTAATAAGTTTTTTTGGGGGTATAGTGACCTGACCACAGTTATCAATGCCCTATATGCTAAAACTGGCTGTAGCAGTGTACTTTATCAGATTAAAAATCTCGTGTGGGATAAAACGGGAA
The DNA here is from genome assembly GCA_045531735.1 of Wujia sp. Taxonomy (GTDB): domain Bacteria; phylum Bacillota; class Clostridia; order Lachnospirales; family Lachnospiraceae; genus Coprococcus_C. The sequence continues at coordinate 39,904 of JAZSEO010000011.1, forward strand.
AGCAGGAAGAATTGTATAAAAAACATGTTAATACAGCAAATGAAAAAGATAAATTAAATAAGAATGCGTTGTTTGATTTTGAATATGATTTTGTTCAAGGCTCATCGATGTCTGGCATAGTTATTGGTGGAAATATCAGATGCTTTCTTAAACTTGCAGGTACAGAGTATTTTCCAGATGTTACAGACAAAATTTTACTCCTTGAGGCAATGAGTGGCGAAACTCCACAGATGGTTACCTACCTAAATCAATTAAAACAAATAGGAGTTTTTGATAAGCTTAATGGTATATTGCTTGGAACATTTATTGCTATGGAAGGTGAAAATTGCAAGCCGGACATCATTGAGTTAGTCAAAAGATATGCTGGAGATATGCTTCCTATAGCAAAAACTCCTGAGATAGGGCATAGAAGTAATTCAAAAGCAATTTTTATAGGGGAATATAAATGTTTTGAAAAACATTAAAATTAATTTTAATATACATCGTTTATTGGAGCGATTTATTTGGTAACTGTGCCAGTACAACAGCAATAAAAATAAGCAGACAGCCTATTAATTCCTTTGTGCTCAGTTTTTGTTGGAGAAGAACCCAACCGGCTAATACAGAGAATACAGACTCAAGGCTCATTATAAGTGATGCGACAGTAGGATTAATGCCTTTTTGACCTACAATCTGTAATGTATAAGCTACACCACAGGATAAAATGCCGGCATATAATATTGGAATCCAGGCATCAAGGGTAGTAAATCCTGACAGCCACAAGCTTACATCAGGTATTATATCTATAAAAAACATTGGAATAGATGTAAGTATACCACATACCATGAATTGTATGCAGGACATCCTAAGACCATCAACCTTTGGTGAAAAATAATCAATAACAAGAATATGTATTGAAAAACAAAAGGCACATAGCATGAGAAGAATATCATATAATTTGATGGAAAAGGAATCATTTATACATAGAAGATATAGACCTATAAGTGTAAAAACAACACCTATCCATACATTAATACCACATTTTTTTTTAAAAAATATACCGAGTATAGGTACTAATAAAATATAGCAGGCGGTAAGGAAACCTGCTTTGCCAACAGGAGCACCTAAGTATAGTGCCATTTGCTGCAGGTTGGTTGCTATACATAAGAAAAAACCACAGGAAACTCCCCCTAAAAGGAGAGTCTTCTGTGATTTTTTATTGTCAGGCTTTTTTGTTATGCCTACCTTATCAAGAATTGAAATAACAATAATAAGGAATAAAGAACCAATGATAGAACGAATGCAGTTAAATGAGTATGCACCTATTTTGTCGCCACCTTCACTTTGAGCAACGAATGCAATACCCCATATAAATGCAGTTAAAACAAGTAAAAATGTATTGCGTTTTTTTAAAGTGTATTCTGTCATTGGTTTCATTTTTTAGTCCTCAATCTGGTATTTTTTATTTGTAATACTTCTTATTGTAAATAATACTACCAATAAAAGTACAATTGCTATCGCAAGAGAAATAAGTGCTAATTTATTTTCATATTTGTAGCCAAGTACACCTGCAAAGAGGTATCCAATAAAAGATACACTTGCAGCAGTTAATGCATATGGTAGCTGTGTTGATACGTGGTTGACATGGTCGGAATGTGCACCAGCAGATGCCATAATAGTTGTATCTGAAATAGGTGAGCAGTGGTCACCACAAACAGCACCTGAAAGACATGCTGCAATAGAAATAACAAGCATTTCTGAAGTATTAGCATTGCCAAATACATTACACACAATCGGTATAAGTATTGCAAATGTTCCCCAGCTTGTTCCAGTTGAGAATGCAAGGAAGAGAGCAACAATGAATACTATACAAGGCAAGAACATCTTAAGTGCTCCTGCTGAGCCTGAAACTAAATCGTGAACATAGATGTCTGCACCGAGAAGTCCTGTCATACCAGATAATGTCCAAGCCATAGTAAGAATAAGAATAGGAGCAACCATTGCCTTAAAGCCTTCAGGAATACATTCTGTGAATTGTTTAAAGCTCATAACGCCACGAGACATATAGAAACAGAAAGTAAAAATAAGTGTAACTATACTTCCGAAAACAAGTCCCATAGATGCGTCTGCATTAGAGAAAGCAGTAATAAAGGATTCACCATCAAAGAAACCACCTGTATATACCATTCCGATTATACAGCAAATTATAAGTATGATAACAGGTAAAATAAGGTCTATTACCTTACCATGTGGAGTTTCGATTTCGTCATCCGCATCGCCGTATGGACGTGCTGATGTTGTGAAAAGGTCGCCATTTAATGCATTTTTTTCATGGATTCTCATTGGACCGAAATCTGTTTTGCTTGCTGTAATAACTATAATCATGATAAGTGTAGTTATTGCGTAGAAATTATATGGTATAGTCTGTAAAAACATTGAAAAACCATTAATATCTGAGCCCTCTGGTACAGAGGAGGTTACAGCGGCAGCCCAGCTTGATACAGGTGCAATAATACATACAGGTGCAGCAGTTGCATCTATAAGATATGCCAGCTTAGCACGAGATACGTTATGTCTGTCTGTTACAGGTCTCATAACAGAGCCTACAGTAAGACAGTTAAAATAGTCGTCAACAAATATAAGTACACCCAGTGCCATTGTTGCAAGCTGTGCACCGACACGTGATTTTATATGTGTAGCAGCCCACTGACCAAATGCAGCAGAACCACCAACCTTATTCATAAGAGCAACCATTATACCAAGTATAACAAGGAATACTAATATACCAACATTCCAGCTGTCTGCAAGTTTATAAATCATGCCACCATCGCCGTTATAAAGCATTGTGTTCAGCATAAGCTCTAGATTGCCATTGGAATAGAGTAATGCACCTGTAACGATACCTATGAACAGTGAGGAGTAAACTTCTTTAGTTATAAGTGCAAGTACAATTGCAATTATAGGTGGAAGTAAAGCTCCTATGGTTGCATATACTTTGGGTGAATATGTCTCAGAATCAATAGAACCTGGAGTCATAAATGTGATTGCAACAAATATTCCAATTATTGCAATAGCACAGATTAAAAAAATCACATTTTTCTTTTTCATAAAATCTTCCCTAACCTCTTTCGTATTTTATCAATTTATTATAGTATATATATGTAGATTAAGGCAAGGAGAAAAGGCTTTGATGAAATATTATTTTGCACCGATGGATGGAATAACAGATTATATATATAGAAAGCTTGTGTGGAAACATTTTCCGTATTGGGACAAACTGTATGCTCCATTTATTCAGCCGAATGACAAACCGGTGATTGTTCCGAAAGAGGAGTTTGAAATTCATCCTGATAATAATGTTGATATTCCTATGGTGCCTCAGGTTTTGACCTCATCTTCGGAAGGTTTTGTTAAGGTTGGGAAAATTTTATGTGATTATGGGTATAAGGAAATCAATCTAAATATTGGCTGTCCTGCAAAGATAATTGTCTCTAAGGGTAAAGGGGCAGGTATGCTAAAGGATGTCTATGATTTGGAACGATTTTTTGATGAAATTTTTAGATATGATTGGAATATTGACATAACAGTAAAAACAAGACTTGGTCTTACTGAAAATGCTGATTATTCGGAGATTGTTGCAGTTTTTTCTAAATATCCTATAAAGGAGCTTATTGTACATCCAAGATTCAGGTCAGATTTTTATAATGGTATGCCAAGACTTGAAGAGTTTGAAAAAACCTATGAAGTTATTTCAAAAAATAAGGCTTGCAATATAAATATCTGTTATAATGGTAACATAAATTCAATTATGGATTTAGAGTATATATGTGATAAATATCCTTATATTAATTCCGTTATGATGGGAAGGGGAGCACTTTCTAATCCAGCTTTAATAAGAAAAATTAAGGGTGGAGAGGATTTATCCTTAGATGAATTTAAATCGTTTCATGATGACATATTAGAAGCATATAGAGGTCTTGGCTTTAATGATAAGGTTCTTATGTATAAGATGAAAGAAATGTGGAATTATTGGTCAAATTCAATTGAATTAGAACAGGATTTATTAAAAAGCTTACGTTTAGCAGGAAACGAGAAAGAGTATATTCAAATTATGAATAAAGTCTATGATTGCTGGAAAATAAAAGAAAATTATGGGCTGTTTAAATTTTATCAATAATAAGCAAGATATCACAAAAGATAAATAGAAATGAGAAAGTATAGGTATGGATAAGATAGATATAATAAAAGAAATACAAGATAAGTTATTTGAATATAAAGATGAAAAATATCATGATTTTCATTGTAAGCTTATGCCTACAGTGGCTACGGATGTTGTAATTGGTGTAAGAACACCAGATATTAGAAAACTGGGTAAGCTATACGCTAAAAATGAAAAAATAGATGTTTTTTTGTCATCGTTGCCACATACATATTATGAGGAAAACAATCTCCATAGTTGTATTATAGCAGATATAAAAGATTATGATGTATGTGTAGGACAGGTCAAGAAATTTCTGCCTTATATTGATAATTGGGCAACCTGTGACATGATGACACCTAAGTGTTTTAAAAAAAATTTATCAAAGCTTATGGAAGAAATTAAAACATGGATTTATTCGAAGCATACATATACAGTTCGTTTTGGTATAAGAATGATTATGTGTTTTTTTCTTGAAGAGGAATTTAAAGACGAATATCTTGAGATGGTAGCAGCAATAAAGTCGGAGGAATATTATATAAAAATGATGATTGCATGGTTTTTTGCCACAGCTTTGGCTAAGCAATATGATTATGCGGTTAAATATATTGAACAAAATAAATTAGATAAATGGACGCACAACAAAGCTATTCAAAAGGCTGTAGAAAGCTATAGAATAACCGATGAACAAAAGCTCTATTTAAAAGGTTTAAAAGTAAAATAATTATATTTTGGTGATTTTCACGAATAAATACAAAAAAAGTGAGGAAAATATTACAAAATAGACAGATAATACTTCACAAAAATGCAAATTTATGATATATTTTTACAAATGGAATAGGAACCCCAAAAAGGTTCCTATTTTTATGTGTAATACAATTTACTAGGAGGAAATTATGAAAAACGAAGAATTTAAGCCTTATGTTCCGGCAGATAAGGTTACTTCTGAAATTACAGTGACTTCTGTTATTATGGGTATTTTGCTTGCCGTAATATTTGGTGCAGCTAATGCGTATTTAGGACTTAGAGTAGGTATGACTGTATCTGCTTCAATTCCTGCTGCTGTTATTTCAATGGCTGTAATAAGAGTTATTATGAGAAAAGACTCTGTGTTGGAAAGTAACATTGTTCAGACAATAGGTTCGGCAGGTGAGTCACTTGCTGCAGGTGCAATTTTTACATTGCCAGTTTTATTCCTTTGGGCAAAAGAGGGTAAAATGGATGAACCAAGTATTTGGACTATAGCTATTATTGCTCTTTGTGGTGGTATTTTAGGTGTACTTTTTATGGTGCCACTTAGAAATGCTCTTATTGTTAAAGAGCATGGTATACTTCCATATCCAGAGGGAACTGCTTGTGCAGAGGTTTTACTTGCAGGTGAAGAGGGTGGTTCAAGTGCTAAATCAGTATTTGCAGGTATGGGATTTGCCGCTGTTTTAAAATTTGTTGTAGATGGTCTTAAGATTGTCGGTGGTACTGTTACAGCACCTATCAAGGCTCTTAAGACAGCTTTCTCAGTTCAGGCATATCCTGCACTTGTAGGTGTAGGTTATATATGTGGACCAAAGATTTCATCTTATATGTTTGCCGGTGGAATAATTGGTTGGTTTGTTCTTATCCCAGCTATTGTAGTGTTTGGTCCGGAGACTGTACTTTATCCAGCTACTGCATTATATGAGAATGCAAGCATTACTATAGGTGAGGTATATGCTATAGATGGTGCAAGTGGAATTTGGAGCTGCTATATTAGATATATTGGTGCTGGTGCAGTTGCTGCAGGTGGTATCATGAGCCTTTTAAAGACACTTCCACTTATTTGTAAGACCTTTGTTGAGGCTGTTAAAGGTATGAAAAATAACAGTAACACAAGCTCACTTCGTACAAATCAGGATTTAAGTATGAAGATTATTCTTGGTGGAATTGCTATTATGATTCTTGCAATATGGCTTCTTCCGCAGGTACCTGTCACATTACTTGGTGCTATTATAATTGTTATATTTGGTTTCTTCTTCGCTACAGTATCTTCAAGAATGGTTGGTATTGTTGGTAGTAGTAATAACCCTGTTTCTGGTATGGCTATTGCAACACTTCTTATTGCAACACTTGCTCTTAAGGCAACTGGTGATACAGGTGCACACGGTATGCAGGGGGCTATTGCAATTGGTTCTATTATTTGTATCGTTGCAGCTATGGCTGGTGATACATCACAGGACTTAAAGACAGGTTATATTCTTGGTGCAACACCTAAGAAACAGCAGATTGGTGAGTTGATTGGTGCAGTTGTTTCTGCATTTGCTATTGGTGGAGTTCTTGTTCTTCTTGATAAAGCTTGGGGATTTGGAACAGAAGCTATTGCAGCACCTCAGGCTACACTTATGAAGATGATTGTTGAAGGTGTTATGGACGGACAGCTTCCATGGTCTCTTATATTTATGGGAGTATTTATAGCTGTTGTTATTGAAATACTTGGCGTTCCTGTACTTCCAGTTGCTATAGGTCTTTATTTACCACTTGAGCTTAGTTCAACTATTATGATTGGTGGTCTTATTAAGCTTATCATTGATAAGAAGAAAGGTGCTGAGGCAAATAACGAGGCAAGTGGCGGTATTCTTTTCTGTTCAGGTCTTATTGCAGGAGAGGGACTTGTTGGTATAATTCTTGCTATACTTGCTGTTATGGGCGTTGATGGTAGAATTGATTTATCAGGTAAGTTAAGCATTAACTGGATTGGTACATTAGTTTTACTGGCACTCTTAGTATTCTGTGTATATGCTTCGGGCAAGGGAAAGAAGACAGCGAATGAAAAAGCAGAGTAAAGAAGCTTCGGCTAATTATTTGGATTTTATTCCAGAGTATAGTGATAAATTCAAATGGGAGATTGATGAAGAAGGTAACGTTACCATATTTGTTGAAAACAAAGGTTTTTTTAATAAGATATTTCAAGCTTTGTTAAAAAAACCTAAGGTTTCTCAGATTCATCTTGATGAAATGGGTAACTTTATTTGGCCGCTTATTGATGGTAAAAGGTCAATATATGATATTTCAGTTTTTGTTAAAGAAGAATTTGGAGATAAAGCTGAGCCATTATATAACAGATTAGTTCAATATATGTATAATCTTGAAGGATATGAATTTATCATTATCAAAAAATAAATGAAAAAGGTGACTGCGGTCACCTTTTTTGTTTTGTTCAATTATTGAAAAATATATTAGAAAGGATTATAATACAAAAAAACAATAGGATATTTTTATGAAAACATGGGGGATTTTCATGAATCTTTTTAAAAGTACAATAGGAAAATATTTTATATTTATTTCAGTTATTCCGGTTATTTTGACGGGAGTTATCATAACAATTTTGTCTACAAACATAATATATAATGTAAAGGTAGATGATACTAAAGCTATGCTTGGCGGTATAGCAAGAGATGTTGCATATTCCTATGGATTGCTTGATAGGGACAGTAATGATATATATGTTATTGATGATGAGGTATACATAGGAAATGTAAAAGTAAGTGGGGATTACTCTGTAGTGGAAAGAATTAAAACCAGAACCGGCGTTGACGTATCTTTTTTCTATGAGGACACCAGAATTGTAACTACACTTAGAGATGCCAATAATAACAGATTAATAGGAAAAAAAGCAACAGAAATTTGGAATGAATATGTGAGCAAGGGTGAAGAGTATTTTGGTGAAGAGGTTAAAATTAATGATTCTCTCACTTATTTCGGATATTATATTCCAATATTTTCTGATGATGGAACTGTAGAAGGTATGGCTTTTGCAGGTATTCCAAGTGAGGATATTGAAAAAACGATTGATGAGCTTAATAATCGAGCAATATTTTTGTGTGTATGCTTGATTGTTGTAACACTTTTTGTTTGTAGCTTTTTCTCGAATAGGATTCTAAAATTACAAAACAAAATAATGAGCTTTATGAAGGCTCTGGATGAAGGTAACAGCTCTTATGAGGTTGACGAAAAAATTCTAAAAAGAAAAGATGAATTTGGTGTTATGAGCCGCTACTGTATGAAGATGAATAAAAATGCCAGAAATCTTATAGAATTTGACGGATTGACCGGCATATATAACAGACGTGCTGCCATGCACCAGCTTGAAAAATATGTACAGGAAGCTAATTCTGTTTCCGGTGAGACATTTTGTCTTGCGATAGGAGATATAGACTTTTTCAAAAAGGTCAATGACCAGTATGGACATAATTGTGGTGACGAGGTTTTAAAAATGGTAGCAGGTGTTCTTTCATCTATACCGGTTGAAGAAGGTTTTGCAGCAAGATGGGGCGGAGAGGAATTTATTATTGCATATAAAGGCAAATTGCCGGAGGCTGTTAAAAAGCTTGAGAAGATAGCAGACCAGATAAGAAATAATACAGTTGAGTACGAAAAATTTAGCGTAAAAATCACTATGACATTTGGAATAGCAGAGTATATTGCACCTAGAAATGTTGATATTTTAATTTCAAATGCAGATAATCTTTTGTATAAAGGAAAAGAAAGTGGTCGAAATAAAATAGTGGATTAAGGGTAAAAATATGTTTAAAAATCATAGTATAAGAAAAATCTCATTTTTACTTATCATTAGTTTTTTAGTAAGCATATTTAGTTTTAATATAAATATTAAAGCAGGCACAGCGTCAAAAAATGACAAACGTGCCTGCTGGATTTCTTTTTTGGATATGCAGGTATATCTGCTTGATTTATCTGAGGACGAATTTACTAAAAAAATAAATGAGATGTATGACAATATAGTTGAATATGGAATGAATACAGTTATAGTTCATGTTAGGGCAATGGGAGATGCTATGTATCCATCAGCGTATTTCCCATTATCTGTATATATTGCGTCGGATAGGAACATGGATTATGACCCACTGAAAATTATGGTTGAAGTAGCTCATGATAAAGGACTATTCTTTGAAGCTTGGATTAATCCATACAGATTATCTAAAAATGATGCAACGACTGAGGACTATAAGGCTACTGAATTTTATGAAAAATATAAGGATATTACTATAGAATATGAAGATGCAGCGGGTGAAACTTGCTTATCGCTTGACCCGGCTAAAGAGGGTACGAATCAGCTTATTTGTAATCAGATAAAAGAAATAGTCGAGAATTATGATGTGGATGGAATACATTTTGATGATTATTTCTATATGCCTAACATGGTAGAAGGTCTTGATGATGCGACTAAAAAAATATATGTTAATTCTATGGTTAAGCAGGTATATGATACGGTGAAATCTATTGACACTACTGTTACATTTGGTATAAGTCCGGCAGGAAATACGGATAGTGCAAGGGGGCAGGGGGCAGATATAGATACTTGGCTTTCTGTGCCAGGATACATAGACTATATAATGCCACAGATATATTGGTCAGACAGTTACATGATGGAAGGAGTACTAACCACATTATACTCTGACCGATGTAATGAGTGGATGAACATAAATACTCTTGATATACCTATATATTCAGGCTTAGCATTGTACAGGATAGGAGAAGAATCAGAGACAGATTTAGGCTGGTCAGAAGCTGATGACAATCTAAAAAAACAATATGAGATAGCATATAACATGGGGTATGATGGATACGCACTCTTCAGATACGAATGGCTAGAGATGGAAATAGCTTCTTTGGAACTTTCAAATCTTTATTCATATAGCTGTAATCTGCCTGATGGAAGCGTATATGTTGATGAAAATATTGATGAAGTAGATGCTACAGAAGAAGATGCGAGTAGAGAAAATGAAAACACAGATGCCTGCGAAACTGTAGAAGAAACATTATCTTATGCAGATAACGTTATGTCAGATAAATTTATGATATTACATCTTACTGACGACAAAACTGATTATTGGAATATAATGTCTTATAATGCTTATTGCAAAATGATTTCATATAATATATATGAAGATATATGTAAATAAGAAATAGAGTTTATAAGCTGGTGTTCAGATAGAATATGCTCATAAATATATATAAAAACAAACATTTTGACCGCGATTTTAGCGACTGACGAAATCCACCAGTTACTTAAGACTTAGGCTCGAAGGCATTCCTGAGAGTCTTAGTCGAAGTTACTGGTTAGTTTGTCAGCGCGTTGCGGTTGTTTGTATTTATATATATTTAAGAGTATATTTTATTTGAATACCAGCTTATAACGATTTATATTTTTGAAAAAAACACTTGCATTTCCTTGATAAAGTGCTATAATTTAATAGACTTGAATAATGATTTTCGCAGAGTGGGTTGACAAAACCCACTCTTTGTTTTTACTTATTCAAAAACATATAAAAAGGGGGTAACCTATGAAAAAGGCTGATATTGAACAGCATTGTACAGAACTCGTAACTCCTATTATAGAGGAGAATAATTTTGAACTTGTTGATGTGGAATATGTCAAGGAAGGACAGGATTATTATTTGCGAGTATACGCGGATAAAGAGGGTGGAATAAACATAGATGACTGTGTTTTAATAAGTCGTGCTCTTGAGGTAAAGCTTGATGAGGCTGATAAAATTCAGGAGGCTTATATACTTGAAGTCAGCTCGCCAGGACTTACCAGACCGCTCAAAAAGGATAAGGATTTTAAGCGAAGTATTGGCAAGCTTGTAGAGATAAAGCTTTATAAAGCTATTAATGGCACAAAGGAGCTTGAAGGTATCCTTAAAGATTATTCTGAATCGCAGATTACTATATGCGAGGAAGAGGACGAAACTAAAGAAATCGTTTTAAATAGAAACGAAATCTCAATGATAAGATTGGCATTTGTATAAGGAAAATATTTTAGGAGGATAAAAAAATGTCAGAGATAATTGATGCTTTAAATCAGTTAGAGAAAGAGAAAAACATCAGTAAAGAAGTAATTATGGATGCAATTGAGAAATCCCTTATTTCAGCTTGTGAGAAGGATTTCGGTAAGGATGCTGTTATTGATGTATCTATGGACAGAGTAACAGGTGATATTTCTGTTTACCAGAAGAAGGAAGTTGTTGAAGAGGTTGAGAATGAAGCTTGTCAGATTTCTCTTACTCAGGCTAAAGCAATGAAGAAGAAGGCTGAGCTTGGAGATTTTATTGACATTGAGGTTCACTCTAAGGAGTTCGGAAGAATCGCTGCACAGAAGGCTAGAAGCATTATTGTTCAGGCTATTAAAGAGGGCGAGAGAGATGCAATTTTTGATTATTTTGCATGTAAGGAAAGAGATATTATCACAGGTGTTGTTCAGAGATATGTTGGCAATAATTTAAGCATAAGCTTAGATGAGAGAACTGACACTATTTTAAATGAAAATGAGCAAGTTAAGGGCGAGGTTTATAGAAGAGGTGACAGAATCAAGCTTTATGTGGTTGAGGTTAAGAAGAACACTAAAGGCTTTAAGATTCTTGTTTCAAGAACTCATCCTGAGCTTGTAAAGAGATTATTCGAGAAGGAAGTAACTGAGGTTGCTGACGGAACTGTTGAAATTAAGAGTATATCAAGAGAAGCAGGTTCAAGATCTAAGATTGCCGTATGGTCAAATGATGCAAATGTTGATCCTGTTGGTGCTTGTGTAGGATTAAACGGAACAAGAGTCAATAACATTGTTGACGATTTAAAGGGTGAAAAAATTGATATTATTACATGGAGCGAAGATCCAGCGGTATTTATCGAGAATGCACTTAGTCCATCAAAGGTTCTTTCTGTTAAGGTAGATGTTGATACTAAGAGTGCTAAGGTTATAGTTCCTGATTATCAGCTTTCTCTTGCGATTGGTAAGGAAGGTCAGAATGCCCGTCTTGCTGCAAGACTTACAGGATATAAGATTGATATCAAGAGTGAGTCACAGGCAAGAGAGCTTGGAATGGATATGGATTTTGAGTCGTATGATGAAGATTATGAAGAGTATGATGATTCTTATGAAGATGAGGAGTAATTAATGGCAAAACAGATACCGGTTAGACAATGTATAGGTTGTAGGGAAATGAAACCTAAAAATGAATTAGTCCGCATTATCCGCACTCCAGAAAATGAAATCTGTCTCGACAAGACAGGAAAAAAGAATGGAAGAGGAGCATATATTTGTTTAAGCAAGGAATGCTACGAAAAAGCGGTTAAATCTAAAGGGATAGAACGTTCGTTAAAGGTTGCTATACCTAATGAAATATATGATGCTATTGGCAAGGAGTTGATGTAATGGTGGATATGAAGGATAAAGCATTGTCATTACTTTCAATAGCGGCAAAGGCCGGTAAGGTTGTTAGTGGTGGCTTTATGTGCGAGAATGCGATTAAAGACGGCACAGCAAGTCTTGTTATTATAGCGGAGGATGCTTCGGGGAATACCCGTAAAAAATTCACAGACAAAACTACATTTTATGAAATTCCATGCAGGATTGCTGGAACAAGTGAATTGCTTGGACATAGAATCGGTAAGCAAAACAGAATGGTTGTTGCTGTTACAGATGAGGGACTTGCAAAGCAAATTACTAACAAGTTGGATAGTTAAAGATATGGAGGTGTAATCTATGAGAGTACACGAATTAGCGAAACAGTTATCAAATGAATTAGGCAAAACAATTCCAAGTAGTGAGTTACTTGTTAAGCTTAATAAGAAAAAAGAAGGATTAAAGGCACAGAGTAGTATTTCTGATGATTTAATTCAATATATCAGAGATTTTTATGTTAAAGGCTCAAAGCCTGCTACAACTAATAAGGCAGAGGAAAACAAAGAAGTTAAAGCTTCTGCAAAAAAAGAAGCTCCTAAGAAGGAGACTACTGTTAAGAAAGAGGCTCCGAAAAAGGAGGCTCCGAAAAAGGAGGCTTCTAAGAAAGAGGCTCCTAAGAAGGAGACTGCTGTAAAAAAAGAGCCATCTAAAAAGGTAGCACCTGAGAAAAAAGAGCAGAGCAAGCCACAGAATCAGCAGGGTAATAAGCAGGGTGGAAAGCCTCAAGCTGGTGGACAGAACAATAAAAATAATCAGAATAATAAAAACCAGAATAACAAGAGTCAGGGAAAAAATAACAAACCACAACAGCAACCAAAGCCAGAACCAAAGAAGCAGGAGCCTGTTGAACCAGTTATTAAATCTATTCAGTTACCAGAGTCTCTTACTGTTAAAGAACTTGCTGACAAGATTAAAGTACCAGTTGCACAGCTTATCAAAAAGCTTTTTATGGCAGGTAAACTTTTAAATGTTAACTCAGAACTTGATTTTGACTCAGCTGCTGATATAGCTCTTGAGTATAACTATATCGCAGAGGAAGAGGAAGTTGTAGATGTTATCGAGGAGATTTTAAAAGAGGAAGAGGAAGATGAGAGCAAAATGACTCCAAGACCTCCTGTTGTCTGTGTTATGGGTCACGTTGACCATGGTAAGACATCTCTTCTTGATGCTATTAGAGATTCAGAGGTTACAGCAGGTGAGGCTGGTGGTATCACTCAGCATATTGGTGCATCTGTAGTTAAGATTAATGGTGAAAGAATTACGTTCCTTGATACACCTGGTCATGAGGCATTCACAGCAATGCGTATGAGAGGTGCTCAGTCAACAGATATTGCAATTCTTGTTGTTGCCGCAGATGATGGTGTTATGCCACAGACTGTTGAGGCGATTAACCATGCTAAAGCTGCAGGAATCGAAATTATTGTAGCGATTAACAAAATAGATAAAGAAAGTGCAAACATTGAACGTGTAAAACAGGAGCTTATGGAATATGAGCTTGTTCCAGAAGATTGGGGCGGTTCTACAATATTCTGTCCAGTTTCTGCACATACTAAAGAAGGTATTGATAACCTTCTTGAGATGATTATCCTTACTGCAGAAATCTTAGAGCTTAAGGCTAACAAGAAGAGAAAGGCAAGAGGTATTGTTATTGAGGCACAGCTTGATAAAGGTCGTGGTTCAGTTGCAACTGTACTTGTTCAGAAGGGAACACTTCGTGTAGGTGACTGTGTTGCAGTAGGTAATGTTCATGGTAGAGTAAGAGCCATGTTTGATGATAAGCACAGAAAGGTTAAGGAGGCTGGCCCTTCTACACCTGTTGAGATTCTTGGCTTAAACGGAGTTCCAAACTCTGGTGAAATCTTTATGCAGACTGAAAACGAGAAGGAAGCAAGACAGATTTCTGAGGCATTTATTACTCGTGGAAAAGAAAAGCTTATCGCGGATACTCGTTCAAGAATGTCTCTTGAGGATTTATATAGTAAGATGCAGGAGGGCAATTTAAAAGACCTCAATCTTATTATTAAAGCGGATGTTCAGGGTTCTGTTGAAGCTGTAAAGGCGAGCTTACTCAAGCTTTCTAATGATGAAGTTGTTGTTAAATGTATTCACTCTGGTGTTGGTGCAATTAATGAATCAGATGTTATTCTTGCATCTGCTTCAAATGCTATTATCATCGGATTCAATATTAGACCGGACAATCAGGCTAAGGATGTAGCTGATAGAGAAAAGGTTGATATTAGATTATACAAGGTTATTTATAACGCAATAGAAGATATTGAGGCTGCCATGAAGGGTATGCTTGACCCAATCTTTGAGGAGAAGGTTATCGGTCATGCAGAGGTTAGACAGACTTACAAGGCTTCTGGCGTAGGTACAATTGCAGGTTCTTATGTTCTTGATGGAACAATTCAGAGAAACTGTAAGGTTAGAATCACTCGTGAGGGTGAGCTTATATTTGAGGGTGCTCTTGCGTCTCTTAAGAGATTCAAGGATGATGTCAAGGAAGTTAAAACAGGCTTTGAATGTGGTCTTGTTATGGATGGCTTTAATGACATTAAAGAGATGGATATCATTGAGGCATATATCATGCAGGAAGTACCTAGATAGGAGCATTAGATGAAGAAAACAAGTCATAAAAATCAGAGAGTTAACGGAGAGGTTCAAAGAGAGCTTAGTCGAATAATTAGCCAAGAGATAAAAGATCCAAGAATAAATCCAATGACCTCAGTTACTGATGTTATTGTTACTCCTGATTTAAAATATTGCAAAGCGTTCATTAGTGTTTTAGGTGATAAAGAATCGGCTGAGGAAACTCTTGCAGGTCTTAGAAGTGCTACAGGGTATATCAGAAGAGAGCTTGCAAGAAGCATTAATTTGAGAAACACACCTGAATTAACATTTGTGGTTGATAATTCTATTGAATATGGTATAGAAATGTCTAAAAAAATTGATGAGGTTCTCGGTGATTCTTTAAGTGAATCAGATTCACAGGAATAGTATATGAAAGAATTTATGAATAAAATTCAGGCGGCTGATACAATAGCCATTTTAGGTCATATAAGACCTGATGGTGATTGTATTGGTTCCTGCCTGGGACTTTACAACTATATAAAGGATAATATGTCTGATAAGACTGTAAAGGTTTATTTGCAGCCTATTATGGATAAGTTTAAATTTCTTAATGGGGCGGAACATATTGTTAGCACTCCTGAAGAGGTATGTTATGATTTAGCAATTTCTCTTGACTGTGGAGATACAGATAGACATGGAGAGTTTTCTAGCATTTATTCTAATGCAAAGGATACTATATGTCTTGATCATCACAGAAGTAATATGGGCTTTGGAAACTATTATTACTGTGACCCGGATGCGTCTTCGTGTTGTGAGGTTTTATGCCGATTTCTTGATATGGATAAAATTACTTTTGAAGCGGCTGAACCTTTATATTTGGGAATAATTCATGATACAGGTGTTTTAAAATATCCGTCTACATCAGAGGCGACTATGAAATGTGCAGGTGCGCTCATTTCAAAAGGAGTTAGAACGCAGTATATTATTGATGAGACGTTTTATAAGGTAACCTATAGACAAAACAGACTTACAGGCAAAGCCTTGCTTAATGCAAAGCTTCATCTTTCGGACAAAGTTATTTCTACCTGTGTGACAAAAGAAATGTTTGATGAGTTTGGTGCTACTAAAGATGATACAGATGGTATAGTAGATAAAATTCGTGTAACTGAAGGTGTTGAGGTTGCTATATTTGTATATCAGCTTTCAGAGGATGTGTTTAAATTCAGCCTTCGTTCTGTGTCGTATGTAGATGTCAGCAAAATTGCTGTTGCTTTCGGCGGTGGAGGACACATCAGAGCAGCAGGATTTGAAGCAAAGGGCGATTATAATAAGAATTTCAATATTATACTTGATATGATTAGCGAGCAGTTATAGACAAGGAGAGTCCAGTTGATTAACGGTGTAATTAATGTATATAAGGAAGCAGGCTACACGTCCTTTGATGTTGTTGCAAAGCTTAGAGGTATATTAAAACAAAAAAAAATAGGTCATACAGGAACTTTAGACCCAATGGCAGAGGGAGTTCTAATTGTATGCTTAGGAACAGGGACTAAGCTTGTTGATATGATAACAGCAGGAGATAAAGAGTATAAGGCTGTTATGCAACTTGGTATTTCTACAGATACAGAGGATATAACAGGTAAGGTTTTGAAGGAAAACTCATGGGAGAGTATAACAGAGGAAGCTGTTGTTGAAGCGACAAAAAGCTTTATTGGTAAATACAATCAGATTCCTCCTATGTATTCTGCCATAAAAAAAGATGGCAAAAAGCTTTATGAATATGCCAGAGCCGGAATTGAAATAGAGAGAGAAGCAAGACCGGTAGAAATATTTTCTATTGATAATATTTCTGTTGATATGCCAGAGGTCAGCTTTGATGTCCATTGCTCTAAAGGTACCTATATCAGAAGCTTATGTAGGGATATTGGAGATAAGCTCTCTTGTGGTGCAACTTTAAAAGGACTGCTTAGAAGTGAGGTTCATGGATATTATTTAAAGGATGCATTGAAGCTATCTCAGATAGAAGAGCTTAAAAATAGTGGCAGACTTGATGAATACATTTTACCTGTAGATGCGTTGTTAAAGGATTATCCTGTTCTTACTGTTAAACCATCGCAGGTTAAATATCTTGAGAATGGCAATAAATTGTCTGTAAATAGCTTTACAGATAAGACAGCGGTTTCGCGTATTATAGAGGAAAATACAGATACAATGATTAGAGTGTATAAAGATAAAAACTTTACAGCACTTTATACATATATTAGAGAAGATGGGAATTTTAAGCCTTATAAGATGTTTTTATAAGGGTTAATGAGGATACAAACTTGAAAACTATAGCATATAATGATGTAAAATTAGATAATTCAGTTGTTTGTCTTGGTAAATTTCAGGGGCTACATAAGGGGCATATGCTACTTGTTGATAAGACTATAGAAATTGCCAAAGACAAAGGCTTAAATAGTGTGATTTTCACCATTAATGTTAGCCATCAAAAAAGAATCTATACAGATGCAGAACGTGAAAAGCTTCTTTCAGATATGGGCTTTGCTTACAATGTAACCTGTGAATTTTCTAAGGAATTTGCATCCATGTCCCCAAGACAATTTGTTGAGGATATTCTGGTTAAAAAGCTTGGAGCAAAATATGTTGTTGTAGGTACTGATTTTAGATTTGGTTGCGAGAGAAAAGGTGATGTGTCATTACTTTCTATTCTCGGTAAAGAATATGGTTTTGAAGTTATTGCCATAGAGAAGCTTTCTGTGGATGGGACTGTTGTCAGTTCATCCTATATCAGGGAACTTGTTGAGGCAGGTGATATGTCTCAGATAGAGAAATTTATGGGTAGACCTTACTCGATATCAGGTATAGTAAAAAAGGGAAAGCAGCTTGGAAGAACGATAGGCTTTCCTACTGTTAATATTTATCCTTCAAATGAGAAGCTTGTGCCACTTTATGGAGTGTATTCTTCTTATGCATACATTGATGATGAACGTATTAATGGTATGACGAATATCGGATGTAATCCTACTGTAAATGAATCGGATATTATTTTTGTCGAAACTAATTTGTTTGATTTTGATATGGATGTATATGGTAAGGAGATTACTATTTATTTAGATTATTTTGTTAGACCTGAAAAAAAATTCAACAGTATTGATGAGCTAAAATTACAAATAGATAGTGACAAAGAATTTATATTGCATCAGTAGCTCAGTGGATAGAGCAATGGCCTCCGGAGCCATGTGCGGAGGTTCGATTCCTCTCTGGTGCATTTTGTGTATTCAATTATTAAAGATTGAGAGTGAGATAATATTTGATGAAAAACAAGGAAAATAATGTAAAAGAAGAATTTAATATAGGAAATAATAAAGCTATTGAACATGTAGAAGTAACAGAAGATAACTCGCAGATAGAAGTAGATGAGGATGCTCAGGGAGCAGAGACTGAAGAAACAGAGAATATTCAGGAAGTTGAGACTGAGGAAGAGAATGTTCAGGGAGCTGGACATGAAGAAACAGAAAATGTTCAGGGAGCTGGACATGAAGAAACAGAAAATGTTCAGGAAACTGGACATGAAGAAACAGAAAATGTTCAGGAAGCTGGACATGAAGAAGCAGAGAATATTCAGGAAACTGAGATTGAAGAAGATGATGTTACTCAGGAGGAAGAGCTTGAAGAAAGTGATGAAGTTGACGACTTTGATGATGAAGAGGAAGATATATTTGAAGCCTTATTAAAAAATTCTGAAATAAAGTCAGATAAAACTAAAAAGAAAAAAGCAGGTGTCAAGGTATATGCACTGGTATTTTTCTGGATTCTTTTTATTTTCCTTGTGGTTGTATTTTTCTTTTATTTTATGAAGGATTTACCTTTCTTTAACAAGGATAAAGTAGCAAGTAATTCGGATGCAGAACAATTAACCTATGAAGTAAATGCTTATCCTGATATTAATATGCTTATCTCTGAGTTCTTGTCTAACATTGTGAGTGGAAATGAGGAGGGGCTCAGGAGCTTGGTTCTTGACCCTAATGGTGACATGACACAATATATGAACAGAGCATTTTATATTTCAGAATTCAGCAATATTAATTGCTACACTTTGCCGGGATATGCTGACAATGAGACACTGGTATACGTTACGTATAATATTACAATACCGGAGGTTGAGAGTAAGCCTATAGATATTCAGCAGTTTTATGTTGTTTCTACAGAGTATGGATATAAAATAGACAATACCGAGCACTCTGTGGAGGTTGCTACATATATTAACGAGCAAAACCTCACAGAAAGTGTACAGGCATTATATGAAAGTATAAAGAACAGTATAGATCAAAGCTTGCAGGAGGACCCGACATTTGCTTCGTTCTATGAAGAAATATTAAATGTTCAGGGAAATTAAATTTCGTCCTCATCGACAGATATATCTATTCCTCTTGTCGGAACAGGAGTAGAGAATACAATCTGTGTTTCTGTGTTACCAAATTTTTGGAGCTGGCCGATAAAGGTGTCTAGCTCCATTGTACTTGGAAAGCATACTTTTATTAGCATGGAAAATGCACCGGTTACACAGTTACATTCTAAGACGTTTGGACATGCAGATATAAATGGATAAAATTCGGGCTTTAGTCTTGGGTCTAATGCCATGTTTATAAATGCTGTTATGTGATAGCCAAGAGTGATTGGGGCAACTGTTGCATGGTAGCCTGAAATAATACCATTTTTCTCAAGGCGTTCAATTCGTGCTGAAACAGCAGGTGATGAAAGATATACCTGACTTGCTAAATATTTAAGTGGATATCTTGCATTTTCTTGTAGTAATTTGATTAGTTTTTTGTCAATATTATCCATGTTTTGGCCTTCTTTCGTTTATTGTTTAATAATATAAAGATATTATAGGGACATATTAATATATTTTCAAGCATCTAATTAATAAAATTAAATTTTGACATATAGTTAAGGTAAGTGAAATGGCAGAAGAAATAAGATTAAACAAATTTTTAAGTGAGGCAGGCGTATGTTCAAGACGTCAGGCAGATGTATTAATTGAAAATGGAGAAATTACGGTTGATGGTGAACCTGGAACATTAGGTACAAAGGTTTCAGATAGTTCTATTGTTAAATATAAAGGTAAAATTATAAAAAGAAAAAATAAACTAGTAGTTTATGCATATAATAAGCCTGTAGGTCAGGTCTGCACATCTAAGGAGGCGGATAAGGACAGTATATTTAACTTTATTGATTTTCCAGAGAAGGTTAATTATGTAGGAAGACTGGATAAGGATTCTTCAGGATTGCTTTTACTTACTAATGACGGTGATTTATCAAATCATATACAAAAAGCAAAAAATAACCATGAAAAAGAGTATCATGTGAGAGTTAATAGAGATATAGAGAATGAATTTATTATTAAAATGTCTGAGGGTGTACCTATTCTTGATACAGTAACAAAAAAATGTAAGGTTGAAAAAACGGGTACAAGAACCTTCAAAATTGTCTTAACACAAGGCTTAAACAGACAAATCAGACGTATGTGTGACTATTTTGGCTACAGAGTAGTACATCTTAAGCGCGTGAGAGTAATGAATATAAATTTAGGGAATTTGAGACCCGGTACATTTAGACAAATTTCTGTAGAGGAAGAAAAAAAGCTTCGTTCGCTTGTCAAGGGAGATTAATTATGGACAAAACTGCAAGAATAAAAGAATTAGTTAATTTATTAAATGAAGCAGCTAAAGAATATTATCAGAAGGATAACGAGATAATGTCTAATTATGAGTATGATGCTTTGTATGATGAGCTGGTTGCTTTAGAGAAGGAGACAGGTCTTGTTTTATCTGGTAGTCCTACTGTAAAGGTTGGATATGAGGTGTTAAGTGAGCTTCCAAAGGAAAAACATGTGGCACCAATGCTTTCTCTTGACAAGACAAAGAGCGTGGAGGATTTGGCTGATTGGCTGAAGGATAAGACTGGAGTAATATCGTGGAAAATGGACGGTCTTACAGTTGTGCTTACTTATAATGGTGGTGCTCTTTCAAAAGCTGTCACAAGGGGGAATGGAGAAATTGGAGAGGTAATTACTAACAATGCTAAGGTTTTTGCCAATATTCCTCAGAAAATTTCGTATCAGGGCGAGCTTATAATCAGAGGCGAAGCTGTTATTACGTACTCTGATTTTGAAAAAATAAACAAAGAAATAGCAGATGTGGATGCAAAATATAAGAATCCCAGAAATCTTTGCAGTGGTACGGTAAGGCAGCTCAACAATGAAATAACAGCAAAAAGAAATGTACATTTCTTTGCTTTTACTATGCTTGATATAGCCGATGAAGCTGTTGATTCAACAATGAACAGCAAGTTTAATTTCCTTGAAGAACTTGGGTTTGAGGTGGTTGAGCATAAGAATGTAACTTCTGAAAATATTAGTGAAGTAGTAGGCTGGTTTTCTGAGAAAATTGCTACTAATGATTTTCCGTCAGATGGTCTGGTACTTTCCTATGATGACGTTAAATATGGAAAAAGCTTAGGTAGAACAGCTAAGTTTCCTAGAGATTCCATAGCTTTTAAATGGGCTGACGAGCAGGCGGAAACTGTTCTTCGCTATGTTGAATGGAGTCCATCAAGAACTGGACTTATTAATCCTGTAGCTTGCTTTGATTCTGTTTCATTAGAGGGGACATCTGTAAGCCGAGCAAGTATTCATAATATTAGTATTGTTAAACAGCTTAAGCTTGGAATTGGTGATACAATTAAGGTATATAAAGCCAACATGATTATTCCGCAGATAAGTGAAAATCTCACTTGTAGTAATTCACTTGAGATACCTTGTGAATGCCCTGCTTGTGGTGGAAAAACAATAATTAAGAATGAAAATGAAGTCGAAACTCTTTATTGTCCTAATGAGGATTGTCCTGCCAAAGCAATAAAGCTTTTTACACATTTTGTATCCAGAAATGCAATGAATATAGATGGTCTTTCGGAGGCTTCGTTGGAGAAATTTATAGAAAAAGGTTTTATTTCTAAGCTTAGTGATATTTATAAGATTGAAAAATATCGTGATGAGATTGTTGCCATGGAGGGATTTGGCGTTAAATCCTACGACAATATGATTGACTCTATTAATACTTCTCGTGATACGGAGCTTTACAGACTTATTTATGGTCTTGGTATATTAAATGTTGGAAATGCGACAGCTAAACTTATTTGTCGCCATTTTAAAAATGATATAGAGGCAATAATAACAGCAGATGTAGAGGAATATTCTACCATTGAAGGAATAGGTGGAATTATTGCAGAGGGAATAGTTGCGTATTTTAAGGATGAGAGTAATATTGAATTATTGAGAGAACTTTTGGCTGAGCTTAATATAATGGAAGAGAAAAATGACCAGGAACAGGATTTAGAGGGAAAAACTTTTGTTATTACAGGCTCGCTCAATTCATTTGCCAATAGAGATGAACTTAAAAAGCTTATTGAGGACAGAGGTGGTAAGGTGGCAGGAAGTGTGTCTGCAAAGACCAGTTATCTTATCAATAATGATGTGATGTCATCATCTTCTAAGAACAAGAAAGCTAAGTCTCTTGGTGTTCCAATAATTTCGGAAGAGGGCTTCTTGAAGTTATAGAGAATAAATGTTATATTATTCTAATGTATATTTAATACATGATAATTTGTAATGTAAGCATTTTAATTATATAAATTGATTATGTAAGAAAGGTAGAATAGATATGCCGATTAAGATAGACAACGATTTACCGGTAAAAAAAATACTTGAAGAAGAAAATATATTTGTTATGGATGAGAATAGAGCTATGAGTCAGGATATAAGACCTCTTGACATACTTATTCTCAATCTTATGCCACTTAAAGAGGATACTGAGCTTCAGCTTCTTAGAAGTCTTTCAAATACGCCTCTTCAGGTTAATATAAGCTTTATCAGAACAATGTCGTATGAGTCTAAGCATGTATCAGAATCACATCTTGCAAGATTTTATACTACATTTGACAAAGTTAAGAGCAGAAAATGGGACGGTCTTATTATAACAGGCGCACCTGTTGAGCAGATGGAATTCGAGGAAGTAGAATATTGGAACGAGCTCACTCAGATTATGGATTGGTCAGAGAAAAATGTGACATCTACATTACATATATGCTGGGGTGCTCAGGCAGGTCTTTATTACAGATATGGTGTTAAGAAAATTGCCTTAGACAAGAAATTATCGGGTGTATATCCTCATTATCCAATACACAAGAAGACACCTCTTGTACGAGGCTTTGATGATACTTTCTATGTACCGCAGTCAAGATACACAGGTGTTGACAAGGAAGCTATTGTTGCGAATCCTTTACTTGAAATTGTATCTGAGTCAGATATTACAGGGCCATATCTTGTAATAGGCGAGGATGGTAAAAATATTTTCGTTACAGGACATCCTGAGTATGATACTGTTACATTAGACCAAGAGTATAAGAGAGATTTAGGAAAGGGAATTAATCCGGATATCCCAGTTAACTATTATCCAGATAACGACCCAAGTAAAAAGCCAATTAAGTCGTGGAGATGCCACGCTAATACACTTTATACAAATTGGCTAAATTACTACGTATATCAGGTAACACCTTATGAGTTATAAAAAGACTAAAAAATTGTAATATTTTGTCGAGTTAAAGCATATATATTCATTAGAGTATATATGCTTTTTTTTGTCTGGCGCAAAAACAAATAGACAAATATGTCTTTTTAATGTATAATATGGTACATAAATAGACAGAAATGGCGTGATAATATGGATAATAAAAAAGATTATAAGGAATATATTAGAGATTTAGGGCAGAAGATAAAGACATATAGGATAATGAATGAAATGTCCCAGCAGGATCTTGAGGATAAAACTGGAGTTTCCAAAAGAAGTATATCCCGATTGGAGCAAGGAGAATCAGTACAGCTTGATACTTTATTCAAAATTCTTTTGGCATTAGGTTTAGGGGACAACATAGAATTGCTTGTTCCTGACCAAACTAAGAGGCCAAGCTATTATTTGGAAAATAAAGATAACAGTCCAAAACGAGTAAGAAAGAAAGCTGATAAGAGTTACTTTAAGTGGGGTGATGAGGAATGAATAATACAGCAGAAGTATATTTGTGGGGGACAAGGATAGGTATAATTCATCAGGAAAATTCAAAAGCTTATGCTACATTTGAGTATGACAAGGATTTCATCAATAGTGGAATAGAATTGTCGCCATTGAGAATGCCTCTTAGCAACAACTTATATGAATTTCCTGCTTTAGTTAGTGAACCGTTTTATGGATTGCCTGGATTAGTTGCAGATTCATTGCCGGACAGATTTGGTAATGCTGTTATAGAACAATGGCTTGTGAATATTGGTAAATCATTGTCGGATTTTACTGCAATTGATAGACTTTGTTATATTGGAAAGCGTGGTATGGGGGCTCTCGAATATGTTCCAGCAAGTACAGATATTAAAGATACAGATGAGGATATCAATGTACGTGAAATGGTTAAATTTGCATCAGATGTACTTAATGAAAGAAAGAGTATTTCATTAAAAGCAAATGATAATTTAACTTATTCACAGTTGGTTCAGGTTGGTAGTTCGGCAGGTGGTGCAAGAGCAAAAGCACTTATTGCATGGAATGAATCAACAAACGAAGTAAGGTCAGGGCAAACGCAACTTGGGGCGGGTTTTGATTATTGGTTGATGAAGTTTGATAATGTTTCAAAAAATGGTGATCACGGTCTTGAAGATAAGCCGGAATATACTTTAATAGAATATGCCTATTATCTTATGGCGAAGTCTGCCGGAATTACTATGAATGAATGTAGAATATATAATTCAGAAGGTGACCACCATTTTATGACAAAGAGATTTGATCGTGATAACGGAAGAAAGCTTCATATGCAGTCACTTGGAGCATTAGCGCATATCAGTTACCAAGAACCAGGAGTATGTGGGTATGAGCTGGCAGCTATGTATATGAAGGAAATAGGAATTTCATATAAACAGATAGAACAATTTTATCGTAGAATGGTGTTTAATTGTTTAGCGGTTAATCAGGATGACCATGTTAAGAATATATCATTTATTATGGACAGGAATGGTAAGTGGATTCTTTCACCTGCCTATGATATTACATTTTCATATAATCCTACAAACAAATGGTTACGTGCACATCAGATGACTGTGAATGGAAAGACGACAGATATAATGTTATCTGATTTTCTTCAAGCTGGTTCAAAGATGGGAATAAAGGAAAAACGTTGCAAGGATATAATAAGTGAGGTTGGTAATTCCGTTAATTCTTTTGAGATATTTGCAGAAAAGGTAGGAATTAAGGAGATGACAACTGATTATATTAAATCGGTTATAGCTACAAATTCGGTAAAAATATAAATGATATGATTTTCAACTCAGAAACCAAGATGTAAAGTCTTATTTTAAGATGAACATCTTGGCTTTTTGATATATAATTAATTTTTATCCAATTTCATGTTTGAAAATAAGGATATATACATAAGTATATCAAGCAATAGATAACCTATGAACATTCCAGCAATATATGCTTCCACGCCATAATTAGGAACTAATGTGAGGATAAAAATTATTCTTATAGATATGCTGGCAATGTTGTACATAAGGGTAAGAAATGCCTTATCAATACCGTTTAATATTGCTGACATATTTCCTGATATGTATATAAGAGGGCATAGGAAACACATTTTTTTAAGTATAATGCCTGCTGAAGTACTTTCAAATGCAAATTCACATAAGAATTCACCGAAAAAAGTATAGAATATGCAGGTGCATGTTCCCAAAAAGAAGCAAAAAGTCAAGCTGCTTATTAGTGCTGATTTTATTGCTTTATTATTTTGTTTGGCATTTGCGTATGATACAGCAGGGAGTAGCATTGTTGACAGAGAGTTTGTAATTGTTGATGGAAATAACAAAAATGGAATAACTATACCTGTTATTATTCCATACATTTCCATGGCACTTTCTGAGTTATTATAATAATAAAAAAGCATTGCTGGTAACATAATTGCCTCCAAACTGGAAAACAATGTAAACATGACATTGTTTGTTGTTATTGGCAGAGCATCTTTGGCCATGTTTTTTAAAATTGTTTTGTTGGTATGTGGTGTACAGGTTTCAGCACAATTGGTTTTTCTTTTATTAACAATATAAAAAATTATTGCGAGGAATGTGGCAGATATTTCGCCTATAATAACAGCAGTAACAGCTAATGTGGAATTTACTTTTTCAGTAACCCATAGAACAGACAATACATAAGCTGTACCTATTCGTATTATTTGTTCAATAAGGTGAGATATACCTTGATATATGGGTTTATCCATTCCCATAAAGTAGGAATTTATACATGTTTTTATACATACAAAGGGTATAGCTATGCTTATTATTTTTAACAAAGGTGCACAGTCGGTATTTTTTAATATGTACTGACTTAATGGAAATGAGAGAAAATTCATTAATACACTCAATATCAGACCAAGAAAAAAGGATATAATAACACTATATCTAAAAAGCTTAGTAGCATTTTTAGGACATCTTTGCCCTATATAATAAGATACCTGCTTGGTTAAGGTGGTCGCTATTCCTTGACAACAAAAAGAAAATGCCAACATATAAAGAGGAAAAATAAGTTGATATACACCTAGTTCTTTTACACCAATAAGTCGTGTGAGGAATATTCTATTATAGAAACCTAAAAATTTAGTGATAAGTCCGGCGATTGTTAGAATTAAAGTGCCTTTGATGATAGATTTTTTTGACATAATATTTCCGGAAAAATATTGTTAATATTATTATATTTTAAGGATACATGAGATATTACTGATAAACTTTTTCAATAAGGTAATTTTAGGCAACCTTATTATTGACAATGAAAAATCATAGTGATAATGTTCTTTATGTTGCATATGGTTTAATGCAAAAATATAAGTATAAAATTGTTTTATAAATATAATAAAGGAGTCAAATTATGGATAAAGTAATATATCTGGATCATGCAGCTACAACAGCTACAAGACCTGAGGTTGTTGAAGCGATGCTTCCATATTTTACAGAAGCGTATGGAAATCCTTCTAGTGTATATAAGTTTTCATCGTTAAGTAAGGATGCAATTACAGAAGCAAGAAAAAATATTGCAGCTTCGCTTAATACAGATGCTGCTAATATTTATTTTACTGCAGGTGGTTCGGAATCAGATAACTGGGCAATTAAAGAAACTGCAAGAGTGTATGCTACAAAAGGTAAGCATATAATTACAACTAAGATTGAACATCATGCAGTACTTCATACAACAGAATTTCTTGAAAAAGAAGGTTATGAGGTTACGTATATAAATGTTGATGAAAACGGAATAATAAAGCTGGATGAGTTAAAGGCAGCAATACGACCTGATACGATACTTATCTCTGTAATGTTTGCAAATAATGAAATCGGAACAATTCAGCCTATAAAAGAAATTGGTCAGATTGCTAAAGAACATGGAATATTATTCCATACGGATGCGGTTCAGGCTTACGGACATTTATCTATTGATGTAGAAGATATGAATATTGATATGCTCAGCGCTAGTGGTCATAAGTTAAATGGACCAAAGGGTATAGGCTTTTTATACATTCGCAAGGGTGTTAAGATTAGAAATCTTATTCATGGTGGAGGCCAGGAGAGAGCAAGACGTGCCGGTACTGAAAATGTTCCAGGTATTGTCGGTCTTGGTAAGGCTGTAGAAATAGCTGTTAATACTATGGATGAGAGAGTGGCTCACGAGAAAAATTTGAGAGATTATGTTATTGACAGAATTTTAGCAGAGATACCATATACTCGTTTAAATGGACATAAGGAAAAAAGACTTCCAAATAACATTAATTTTAGTTTTCAGTTTATAGAGGGCGAGTCGCTTCTTATAATGCTTGATATGGCTGGAATATGTGGTTCAAGTGGTTCAGCATGTACATCAGGTTCGTTGGACCCATCGCATGTGCTTTTAGCAATAGGATTGCCACATGAGATTGCACATGGTTCGCTTAGACTTTCATTAGGTGAAGAAAATACTAAAGAAGAGCTTGATTATGTAATCGATAAGCTTAAAGAGATAGTTCAAAAATTAAGAGATATGTCTCCGTTATACGAAGATTTTATGAAGAAACAGAAATAACTACCATATAGGAGGAATATAGATATGTATAGTGAAAAGGTTATGGACCATTTTCAAAACCCTAGAAATGTAGGTGAAATAGAAAATGCCAGTGGTGTAGGTACAGTAGGTAACGCAAAATGTGGCGATATCATGAGAATATATTTTGATATTGATGAAAATCAGGTTATTCAGGATGTAAAATTTAAAACATTTGGTTGTGGAGCGGCTGTTGCAACAAGTAGTATGGCAACAGAGCTTGTCAAGGGTAAGACAATATATGAAGCTTTAGAGGTAACCAATAAAGCTGTTATGGAGGCATTAGATGGTTTACCACCTGTTAAGGTTCATTGTTCGCTTCTTGCGGAGGAGGCAATTCATGCAGCACTTTGGGATTATGCTGAGAAAAACGGCATCAAGATTGAAGGCTTGGAGAAACCTAAGTCTGATATTAGCGAGCATGAGGAAGAAGAAGATTACTAAAACCGTTTGTGTATAATACAACAGCATGCATAAATATAGTATTATAAAAAATACACCAGCCTGTGCAATATATGTAATAAACAAACATTTTGACTGCGTTTTTAGTGACTGACGAAATCCACCGGCTACGAAGACTTAGGCTCGAAGGCATTCCTGAGAGTCTTAGTCGAAGTTACCGGTTAGTTCGGCAGCACGTTGCAGTATGTTTGTATATTACATATATTGCACAGGCTGGTGTATTTATGTGTGATGGCACTTATGCATGCTGTTGTATTCCCTGTGCGAATTTACATCTACCTATGTAATGCTGTGAAATTCTGGCTCTTGTTTAGAAAAAGTAGAGTAGTATTTAAAACCACAGTCTATAAGAACCTCTTTTGCAATATCAAAGCCGTAACCAATATATTCGGGTTTATGTGCATCGCTACCGACAGTAATGATTTCTCCTCCAGCATCTTTGTAAAGCTTGAGTATGTCCTTGTGAGGATGTGGAAAAGCAAGGTTTTTATATAGGCTACCGGTATTTATTTCGATGCCTTTTCCGTTTTGTACAATAATTTTGAATATTTCTTCGAAAATATCCTGATAATCAGATACCTTGAAATTATCAGCTTTATTCTTGCCGTATCTAAGTATGTAATCTATATGACCAACAACATTAAAATTTGTAAAAACCTTGAGACTCTCAAGAATAGTTTCAAAATATCTTTTATAAGCCTGATAGTCGGTTTTGCCTATGAAATAGTCGGGCTTATAAGGGTCATAACCGTCTACTATATGAGCACTGGCAATGATAAAGTCAAGCTCCTGATGAGAAGATACATAGCTGTTAAGTTTATCGCCGATATGTGGCATAATACCAAGTTCAACACCTATTCTAAAATCAAAATCAGGTGCAACCTGTTTTTTAACAGATGACATATGCTTATAATATTCATCTGTATCCAGATAAAAAGTCATATCGGGCTCATCTGGGTCAATAGGAAAATCTATATCATAGTGGTCTGTAATACATATGGAATCAAATCCTTTTTTCTTAGCAGATGATATTATCTCCATAATGTCATAATCTGCATCGCTGGAAAAAGATGAGTGTAAGTGATAATCTGGAAAAATCATAAAAATCTCCTTTAAAATTAAACTATAAACATTATAAAACAAAAAACGATAACTTTAAAGACAGAAAATGAACAATAATGCGACATATTTTGAGCTTATGGAAAAAAAGAACAAAAATTACTAATTTAGCACTTGAATTTTATAGTAAAAAAGTTTATGATGATTGTGTGAAATTATCACAGCTTAATTACTGCTTGCCAAGCAGTATTTATAAATCATTATTATTTCAAAACTTAGGAGGAATAAAAAATGGCAGTAAAAGTAGCAATTAATGGTTTTGGACGTATCGGTCGTCTTGCATTCAGACAGATGTTTGATGCTGAAGGATATGAAGTTGTAGCAATCAACGACTTAACAAAGCCTTCAATGCTTGCACACTTATTAAAGTATGATTCATCACAGGGCAAGTATCAGTATGCTGATCAGGTTACAGCTGATGATGAAGCAGGTACAATCACAGTTTGTGGCAAGACTTTAAAGATTTATGCAATGGCAAACGCAGCTGAGCTTCCATGGGGCGAGCTTGATGTAGACGTTGTACTTGAGTGTACTGGTTTCTATGTATCAAAAGCTAAGTCACAGGCTCACATCGATGCAGGTGCTAAGAAGGTAGTTATCTCAGCTCCAGCTGGTAACGACCTCCCAACTGTAGTATATAGCGTTAACGAGAAGACTTTAACTGCAGATGACAAGATTATCTCAGCAGCTTCTTGTACAACTAACTGTTTAGCTCCTATGGCTAAAGCACTTAACGATTACGCTCCAATCCAGTCTGGTATCATGGCTACAATCCATGCTTACACTGGAGATCAGATGGTACTTGATGGACCACACAGAAAGGGCGACTTAAGAAGAGCACGTGCTGCTGCTGTTAATATCGTTCCTAACTCAACTGGTGCTGCTAAGGCAATCGGCTTAGTTATCCCAGAGTTAAATGGAAAGTTAATCGGTTCTGCACAGAGAGTTCCAGTTCCAACTGGTTCTACTACAATCCTTACAGCAGTTGTTAAGGGTGCTAACGTAACTAAGGAAGGCATCAACGCTGCTATGAAGGCTGCTGCTTCAGAGTCATTCGGTTACACTGAGGAAGAGCTTGTATCTTCAGACGTTGTTGGTATGAGATTTGGTTCGTTATTCGATGCTACTCAGACTATGGTAGCTCCAATTGCTGATGACCTTTACGAGGTTCAGGTAGTTTCTTGGTATGATAACGAGAACTCATACACTAGCCAGATGGTTAGAACTATTAAGTACTTCGCTGAGTTAGCTTAATTTTAACTGTTAAGTTATTTATTTCAGACCTAATGGGTCCGGTCTTTTGGACCGGACCTTTTTTCAAAACAAAAATAGGAGGACAATTATAATGTCATTAAACAAAAAATCAGTAGATGATATCAATGTAAAGGGTTTAAGAGTTCTTTGCAGATGTGATTTCAACGTACCATTAAAGGAAGGCAAGATTACAGACGAGAACCGTCTTGTTGCAGCTCTTCCAACAATTAAGAAATTAATCGCTGATGGTGGTAAGGTTATACTTTGCTCACACCTTGGTAAAGTTAAAACTGAGGAGGACAAGGTTACTAAGACTTTAGCACCAGTAGCAGCTCGTCTTACAGAGCTTCTTGGACAGGAAGTTAAATTTGCTGCTGACCTTGAGGTTGTAGGTCCTAATGCTAAGGCTGCTGTTGAAGCTATGAAGGATGGAGAAGTTATTCTTCTTGAGAATACTCGTTTCAGAGCAGAAGAGACTAAGTGCGGAGAGGCTTTCTCACAGGATTTAGCTTCTATCTGTGATGTATTTGTTAATGACGCGTTCGGTACAGCACACAGAGCGCACTGCTCAAATGTTGGTGTTGCACAGCTTGTTGATACAGCGGTAGTTGGTTACTTAATGCAGAAGGAAATTGATTTCCTTGGTAATGCAGTTGAGAATCCAGTTAGACCTTTCGTTGCTATTCTTGGTGGTGCTAAGGTTGCAGATAAGCTTAATGTTATCTCTAACTTAATCGAGAAGTGTGATACTCTTATCATTGGTGGTGGTATGGCTTATACATTCCTTAAAGCTAAGGGATATGAGATTGGTAAATCACTTGTAGATGATACTAAGATTGATTACTGTAAAGAAATGATGGAGAAGGCTGAGAAACTTGGCAAAAAGCTTTTACTTCCAGTTGACTCAGTTATGATTAATGATTTCCCTAATCCAATTGATGCTCCAGTTGATACTGAGGTATTTGATGCTGATAAGATGTCTGCTGATAAGGAAGCTTGTGATATTGGACCAAAGACAGTTGCTATGTACTCTGAGGCTGTTAAGACAGCTAAGACAGTTGTTTGGAACGGACCTATGGGTGTATTCGAGAACCCAACACTTGCTGTAGGTACTAAGGCAGTTGCAGCAGCTCTTGCAGAGACTGATGCTACAACAATCATCGGTGGTGGTGATTCAGCAGCAGCTGTTAATCAGCTTGGATTTGGCGATAAGATGAGCCACATTTCAACAGGTGGTGGTGCTTCACTTGAGTTCTTAGAGGGTAAGGAGTTACCTGGTGTAGCAGCAGCAAACGATAAATAAGACCTTAATGAGCAAGGTGCCTATTATGGTGCCTTGCGAATTTAGTTCGAATTTATGCAGCGAAAACTTAGCGATAAACGAGTCAAAGACGAAGTTTGAGCTTAGTTGAAGTCGTATAAGTAAGAAATATAAATGATTTAGGAGAAAAAGAAAATGGCAAGAAAGAAAATTATCGCAGGTAACTGGAAGATGAACATGACTCCAAGTGAGGCTGTAAAGCTTGTTGCAGAGCTTGCTCCACTCGTTAAAAACGACGAAGTAGATGTTGTTTACTGTGTTCCTGCTATTGATATTGTTCCTGTAGTAGAGGCTGTTAAGGGCTCAAATGTACAGGTTGGTGCTGAGAATATGTACTTTGAGGAGAGCGGAGCATATACTGGTGAGATTTCAGCAGCTATGCTTGTTGATGCTGGTGTTAAGTATGTAATTATTGGTCACTCAGAGAGAAGAGATTACTTCAAGGAGGATGATGCTTTACTTAACAAGAAGGTTAAGAAGGCAATTGAAGCTGGTCTTACTCCAATTCTTTGCTGTGGTGAGTCACTTGAGCAGAGAGAGATGGGTGTTACTATGGACTGGATTAGATTCCAGATTAAGTCTGACCTTGTAGGCGTAACTGCTGATCAGGTTAAAGATATCGTTATCGCTTATGAGCCAATCTGGGCTATTGGTACTGGTAAGACTGCTACAACTGAGCAGGCTGAGGAAGTATGTAAGGGTATCAGAGAGTGCATAGCTGAGATGTATGATCAGGCTACAGCAGATGCTGTTCGTATTCAGTATGGTGGTTCAGTTAACGCTGGCAACGCAGCAGAGTTATTTGCTCAGGCAAATATCGATGGTGGACTTGTTGGTGGTGCATCACTTAAGGCTGATTTTGGCAAAATTGTTTGCTATTAATTACTGCATTTTATAATTTATATTTAAAGGCTGGTTATACCAGCCTTTTTCTTTTTTGTTAAAATCATTTGAGAAGAAGTTTCATTAATTAAAAATTTGTTGTTTGATGTACTAAATTGGTATATAATATTATAGGATTATTATAAATTTATAGCATATACATAGATTTGTTTTTATCTATTATAACTATGTGGGGTGGTTATATATGGCATATCAAAGCAAAAATAAAAAATTGAATAATTTGATTGATGTTGCGTTCAAATCATTGCTTGAAAGTAGCAGGGATATGATATTTGTAAAGGATATTAATCTTGTTTATGCGGCTGCATCAATGCCTTTTGTTAATATGGTAGGTAAGAATTCTTTGGACGAAATAATCAACAGAACAGATTTTGATATATTTGAGGATAAGATTTTGGCTAAGCGTTACATGCTTGATGACAAAAAGCTTTTATCAAAAGGAAAAAATCTTGTCGATTATATTGAACCTATTACTGATGATGGAGGGCGAGCAAGGTATGGCTCTACATCAAAATATATTTTGATTGATGAGGAAGGCAATACTATTGGACTTTTAGGTATCACGAGAGACATAACCAGAGATTATATTGCCAGACAGCATTATCAGAAGGAATTAAAATATTTATTCGAACTACCTTCCGATACATATGCAGTGTCGTATATTGATGTGGATAGCTGGCGTATTATAAGTCAGCGTAGACAGGATATAAACGGTGCCAACATGCAGGCGTGCAATACTGTTGAAGAGCTTTGCGAGGCGGCTCTTATTTCTATTGCCGATACCAGATGCAAGGCTACAGATTTCTATAGTAATTTTACACCAGAATACCTGCAAAATATATATGACAGTGGAAGAAGTACTATGTCATTTAGATACCAGAGATTATTATCTGATGGTTCAAAAAGATGGGTACATAATGAAGTTCGTTTTCTTATAGATGTTGACAGTGGACATTTGTGTTTAATGCTTTCGGCTAAGGATATTGACAAAGAGAAAAAAGAAGAGCAAAAGCTTGCCATAGCAGCACAGATGGATAAGATGACTATGGTTTATAACCGGGCAACAACTATGGATAAAATAAAACAGGCTCTTTTGGATGATGCAGATAACCAACATGTGTTATTTATGATTGATGTTGATAATTTCAAAAACCTAAATGATACTTTAGGTCATCAGTCAGGAGATGAATTTTTAATTGCATTAGCAAATGAAATTAAGAAAAATTTTAGAGAACGTGATATAGTTGGAAGAATTGGCGGAGATGAATTTTTTGTTCTTATGCGTAACATAGCAGATGTATCTATTATATCAAAAAAAGCACAGGATTTGGTTGAGGGTATACAGTCAATTTCGTTCGATTATACGGATTTACATATTTCAGGAAGCATTGGTGTGAGCTTATATCCTGACAATGGAAGAAGTTTAGATGAACTTTATGCCAAGGCTGACAGTGCGTTATATGATGCAAAGAAAAAAGGAAAAAATCAGTATGTTTTTTCTGATTAACAAGGGGGGCGTTTTTTTATGTTTTATTTTTTAATAGCTTTGCACATTATAGGAATATTTATGGTTTTGAGTTCTCTGGTAGTAATGTTTAGGGGTGAATCAACATATGGTCAAAAACTATTAATTTATTTTATGATTGCTGAATTAGCACATAATGCTGCTTACACACTTGAGCTAATGGCAAAAACTAAGGAAGCAGCATTTTTGGCGTTAAAAATAGAATATTTATGTGCATCTATGTTCGCAATACTGTATATGATGTTTATCAGATATTATTGTGGATTAAAAGAGATGAAAGTGTTTGAAAGAACACTTCTTATAGGTGCATTGATTACCGTTATACTTGTATGGACTTCGCCAATGCATGATTTTTACTACAAAAGTATCGGGTTTGAAAAAGGAAAATTTGCATATCATCTTGTGCTAGAATATGGACCTGGATTCTGGTTTTATGCTTTAGTATCTGTTGCTATACCATGGACTGTTGTTTCATGGAGCTTAATTACATCATATATAAAAGAACAAGACAAAAAAAGAAAGCAAAACTATTTTTTTATTATTATAGGAACTATACTTGAATTTATTGTATTTATTATATATGTATTGGGATTTTTCAAAGGATACGACCCGACACCTATAACTATGTCATATATTCTATCGATTATGGTTATATTTATTTGGAACCGCAAGGATTATGATCTTACGAGAGCGGCGGCTTACAATGTGTTAAATACATTAAATGATGGAGTTATTACCTTAGACCAGAAATTAAATATACTTAATTTCAATGTTGCTGCAAAGGAAATTTTTTCTGATATAGATACGAATCATTCTATTGGTGAGATTGAGGAATTTCCTATGTCGATATTGTTTGAAGATAGCAATAAGGACTTTATTTTTAAGGATAAGCATTATGAGTGTCATATAAACAAATTAAAAGATGTTGATGGAGATGTTAGAGGTTACACAATTCTTTTTAGTGATATGACATCAACCTATGAACAGGTAAAAAATCTTAATTTAATGAGGGAAAAAGCAGAAATTGCCAACAGAGCAAAAACATCATTTTTGGCAAATATGTCTCATGAGATTAGAACACCTATGAATGCGGTTGTAGGTTTGAGTGAGCTTATTATTGAGGAAAGCCGTGGTCGTAAAATGTATGACTTTGCCTGCGATATTAAGTCAGCGGCACTTAATCTGCTTTCTATA
The DNA here is from genome assembly GCA_045531735.1 of Wujia sp. Lineage (GTDB taxonomy): Bacteria > Bacillota > Clostridia > Lachnospirales > Lachnospiraceae > Coprococcus_C. The sequence goes on from JAZSEO010000011.1 coordinate 75,880, forward strand.
ATTAATGATATACTGGATATTTCAAAGGTTGAAGCCGGTAAGATGGAACTTGTTTATAACGAGTATTATATGCAGATTTTCATTCAGGATGTTGTCAGCTTAGTTAAGGTTGGTGCATCACAAAAAGGTCTTCTTATGAAAGTTGATTTGTCAGAGGATATACCATCACAGCTTTATGGTGATGAAGGTCGTATAAGACAGATACTAGTTAACCTTTTAAATAATGCTATTAAATTTACTAAAAAAGGTGATGTAAACTTTAGCATATCCGGTAATTATGTAGATGAAGAAAATTATGAATTGAAATTTGTAGTAGAAGATACAGGTATTGGCATTAAAAAAGAAGATTTAGATAATATTTATGAAGCCTTTAGACAGGTTGATATGAATATTAACCGTAAAAATCAGGGAACTGGCCTTGGTCTTGCTATCACAAAAAGTCTTGTTCAACTGATGGATGGAGAAATTCATGCTGAGAGTGAATATGGAAAAGGAACCAAGTTTACTGTAATAATTAAGCAAAAGGTTGTTAATAAAGCTACAATCAAAGAAGCGCCTATTACAAGAGAAGCCTTACAGAAAACAGACAAAAGAATGTTTATCTGTGATGATTATAATGTTCTTGTTGTTGATGATAATATTATTAACAGAAGAATTGTTGTTAAAATGCTTGAGGAATATGGCTTTAATCTCGATGAGGCAGATTCAGGAAGTGCGGCTATTGAGCTTTCAAGCGAAAAACAATATGATATGATTTTAATGGATCATATGATGCCTGAGATGGATGGTGTAGAGGCAACTCGTATAATAAGAAGAGACTGCGAATTAAATAAAAACACAATAATTGTTGCTTTAACTGCTAATGCAATTGAAGGTGCAAAAGAAATGTATCTTACAAATGGTTTCCAGGATTTTCTTGCAAAACCATTTGAGCGTATACAGCTTCATGATTTGATGAATCACTGGATATCTGATGAAAGAAAAAAATATTCTAATAGAGAGGTGGAAGCGAACAAGGTTTCGGAGGATGAATTGGCAGGAGTATTTATGGATGGAATAAATATAAGAGAAGCCATATTACGAAGAAATGTTGATTTAAACAGCTATCTGGAGCTTATAAATCTATTTTATATTGATGGAACTAATAAGGTTTCGCAGTTAGAGGACTTATTAGAGGAATGTGATTATAAAAATTATGGAATCGAGGCTCACGCATTAAAAAGCGCTGCTGCAAACATCGGTGCAGATAAATTGTCTGAGCAGGCTAAATCGCATGAGATGGCGGTTAAGGACAGTCAGTTTGATTATGTGACAGAATATCACAATGAGCTTATTGTTTCATACAAGAAGACCTTAGGTGAAATTGAGAAGGTTCTTAAAAAGAAAAAATATGGACAGTTTAACGATGAGGATATTAAGCAATTAAAGCATGCTGAAAAAAACTTTATAATGGAAAAAATTAGCCAATGTCTTAAACTGTTAGAGAATTTTAAGTCTAAAGAAGCTGCAAAAGAAGTAGATGAGTTGTTAAAATACGACTTGCAGGAAGAGACAAGAGAAAAGCTAAAACAGGTTAGAACCTTTATGTCTTTATATGATGATGACTCGGCAGAGGATACATTGCGAGAACTTGTGAATAATGAAGAGGAGGGATAGATAAATGCAAAAGCTAAGAATACTTGCAATTGATGATAATACTGTTAATTTAGCAACTATAGAACAGGAGTTAAAAGGAAAATACGAAGTTATTCCTATGATTTCCGGAAGAAGAGCAATAAAATATTTGTATTGCGAAAAAGTAGATTTAATTTTGCTTGATGTTATGATGCCTCTTATGGATGGAGTACAGACATTAGAAGAAATTCGTAAAATGGAAAACGGAACAACCGTACCTGTTATTTTCCTGACAGCTCTAAATGACAAGGATACTGTAATTGCTGGCTCAAAGCTAGGAATTATGGATTACATAACAAAGCCTTTTGATGGAGCAGATTTGAATAACAGAATAGAAACTGTTTTCAGAAAATTAGGTGTGTTTCCAACAGATGATTCTCAGATTCTTGAAAATGTCAGAGCGACCTTGCAGGATATAACATTAGGGAAATCTAAGCAGGCAATTATCAAGGTTGATGAGATGCTTAGATATAAAATTGACGAAGAAATATCAGGTAGAATTAGAAATATAAGAAATAAAATTGAAAGTGGAGACCTTCAAGGTGCCGGTAACATGGCATTGAGAATAATTCGTATGCTTGAGAAGAAAATGGGAACTGATATTAAAACAGCAGGAGTACCTATTAACAATAGAGAACTTTGTGTTAAATTACTTTATATTCTTGATGATTTAAGTAATTACAATACAAAGGGAGCTTTAGAAAGATGTCATGAGCTAAAGAGATTTACATTAGAAGAAGATAAGGTAAACTCAATCAATGAAATAACAAATTGTCTAATTAGATATGACGATGAAGAAGCAGAAAAAATTGTTAAAAATATGGTTGCTGAGTTAAATAAGATATAAGTGAGGTAATGATATGCCATTTATAAATTCAAAAGTAAATGTAAAAATGTCAAAGGAACAGGAAACTGAGATTAAAACCTTTTTAGGTGATGCGATAAGAACAATACCAGGTAAAAGTGAAAACTGGCTTATGCTTGGCTTTGAGGATGAGTATACACTATATTTCAAAGGTGATGATAGTCAACCAACGGCTTTTGTAGAAGTAAGTGTCTTTGGTGCAGAGAACAGACAGGCTTTTGATGCTTTGACAGGTAAAATTTGCGAAGTGTTTAATAAGGTTCTTGGAATTGCGCCAGACCATGTGTATGTTAAGTATGAGGCTGTTTCAAACTGGGGTTGGAATGGTGGTAATTTTTAGCTTATGAATAAAAAATTTAAAATTATTATATATGTTCAGATTTTTATAGTTGTTTTTTTGCTGGGTGTTGTCACAGGAATAGCTGTACAGAAAAAAAGAAATGAAAAACAAAAAGTAGAGAATGAAAACACTCAGAATGTAACTGTAGAAAATCAAGATAATCAAAATAATACATCAAATAACGATGAAACCACAGCTTCCACAGAGAATGTCAGCTCTGAAAATGTAGATAATACGACCTCTGAGCCTACCAATATGGTTGTTGTTGAAAGAGATGTGGATTATGGTCCGATGGATGTACCGGAGCCTACAACAGATGATTGGCTTTTTACTGATGGAAGTAAAATTACTGATGCAGATGGTAACGAAGTATGGCTTACAGGAATAAACTGGTTTGGGTACAACACAGGAACGAATACCTTTGATGGACTTTGGGCTTGTGATTTAAACCAGTCTATTCAGGAAATAGCGAATCATGGGTTTAATTTACTTAGAATTCCTTTTTCGGCCGAGCTTATTTTACAATGGTCAAAGGGTGAATATCCACAGGCTAATTTCAATCAGGCAACTAATTCATATTTGGTTGGCATGGACAGCCTACAGATATTTGAATATGTATTAGGGCAATGCAGGGCTAATGGTATAAAGGTTATGATTGATATACATAGCGCAGAGACAAATGCGAGTGGTCATGTAGTTAATCTCTGGTGTACTGAAAAAATATCTACAGAGGATTATTTGTTTGCACTTAGCTGGATGGCAGATAGATATAAAAATGATGATACAATTATTGCATACGATTTAAAAAATGAGCCGCATGGTAAGCCTTATGAGGGTGATGCGGCAGCTAAGTGGGATAATTCTCAGGATGCAAACAATTGGAAATATGTAGCAGAACTTGCGGCGGATGCTGTTTTATCAAGCAATCCAAATGTTCTTGTAATGGTCGAAGGTATAGAGATTTATCCTATGGATTTAAAAACAAATGGAGATTTTTCATCTACAAACGAGGATGACTATTATTTTAACTGGTGGGGTGGTAATCTTCGTGGTGTCGCAGATTATCCAATTGATTTGGGTGAGTATCAGAACAAATTAGTATATTCGCCACATGATTATGGTCCTACTGTATATGCACAGCCTTGGTTTGAGGGCAATTATACATACGATAGTCTTATGGAAGATTGTTGGCATGACAACTGGTTTTACATATATGAGGAGGATATTGCACCTCTTCTTATAGGTGAATGGGGCGGTTTTATGACAGAGCCAAACATTACATGGATGACTTATATGAGACAGCTTATTTCAGAATATAAGCTTAATCATACCTTTTGGTGCTTTAATTCAAATTCCGGAGACACAGGTGGAATGGTATTAGATGATTTCACTACTTGGGATGAAGAAAAATATGCATTTGTTAAAGAGGTTTTATGGAATGATGGCGAGCATTTCATAGGTCTTGACCATGAGATACCTCTTGGTATGAACGGTATTAGTTTGGGAGAATATTATTAAATGAAAAAAATAAGCTTGTTTATTGCTTTTGTTTTATGTATTTCATTTCTTTGTTCTTGTAATAATGATAACAATTATAATGGGGAGCTTACAGCCAGAAATGCCGGTGCCTCATATAGTGATTGGGAAGAAGGAACAACAGGTAGTGTAAAATATTTAGATGGCTCGACAGTGTTAGTCAGTATTTTTATTGAGGATAGAAATGCATTATGGACATCACAGGATGAAGCTTTGGTGCATGAAAATCTAGATATTGCATGTAATTATCTTGTCGAAGAGGGAAAACGCTATGGGAAAAGTGTCAATCTTATATATGATACTGAAGAATATAGTGATTTAGAGTATCATTTGGATTATAATAAAGAATTTCCGGGTAGTACAAATGAAGATACGGATGAAGTAAATGACTTTGTAAATTATGTGTATGAATACATATATGATGAGATATCTGTTGAAGCAATAATGAAAAAATACAAGGTAAATAGTGTTGGTTTTCTCATATTTATAGATGGAGAGGCTGATGCAGCTACAGCATATAACTATCATTATGGTCCAGAAAAATATTATTACGAAGAGCTTGCATTTATCAATCTTAGATGGGAAGAAGATAGAAATGTGAATCCTGATACCTATGCTCATGAGATATTGCATATGTTTGGGGCGAGAGACCTTTACTATACAGATGCAGGAGATGGGATTTCGAGAGAATTTGTAGATTATGTTGCAGAAGAATATTCAAAGGATATTATGCTTGGTTATTCTACAAAGGGTGTGAGCTGGGACGATAAAATAACCTCTCAAATTACGGATATTACAGCATATTTTATTGGTTGGAAAGAATATATTTCAGAGCTTAATGATTTTCCGGATATAGAAACAAAATATCCGGCCAGTTTCACACAGTCTGATAAAAAATTGGATGAATATGAAGAATATACACTTGAATCCAGAAAAATGGACGAAAGGTATTTCAAAAAATATGTTTTTGGTAAAATTATGGAGATAGCAATATTTATATTTTTTGTTGTCAGTATTGTTCGTGATTTTGTTAGGGATAAAAGGCGTAGAGAAATATTTAAAACACAATATTACAATTCACCATATATAGTAAATGATGATTTTGATGAATATAATAAAGATGATTTTTCAGTATAATATTTTTCTTGCTAAAAAAACAATATGTGATAATATATAAAATGTGAATTTATTTGCACAGCTTAACAAGATTTTTATAAAAAGGAGATATATACAATGAGTAAAAAACCAGTAGTTTTAATGGTACTTGACGGCTATGGAATTAGCGACAAAACTGAAGGAAATGCAATTGCTATGGCAAAAACACCTGTTATGGATAAGCTTATGGCTGAGTGTCCTTTTGTAAAAGGTAATGCATCAGGTCTTGCAGTAGGTCTTCCTGATGGACAGATGGGTAACTCAGAGGTTGGTCATATGAATATCGGAGCAGGAAGAATTATATATCAGGATTTAACATCTATTACAAAAGCTATTCAGGATGGCGATTTCTTTGAGAATGAGGCTATGCTAGAAGCTATAGAAAATTGTAAAAAGAATAACTCAGATTTACATCTCTGGGGACTTCTTTCAGACGGTGGTGTACACAGTCACAATACACATCTTTATGGTATTTTAGAACTCTGTAAGAAGCAGGGGCTTTCAAATGTATATGTACATCCATTCCTTGACGGAAGAGATACTCCACCAGCATCTGGTAAAGATTTTGTTTCTGAGTTAGTAGATAAGATGGCTGAAATTGGTGTTGGTAAGGTTGCATCTATTTCAGGTCGTTACTATGCAATGGATAGAGATAACAACTGGGATAGAGTTGAGAAGGCGTATGCTGCTATGGTTTATGGAGAAGGTGTTAAAGCTACTGATCCTGTACAGGCTGTTGCAGATTCTTATGCTGATGATAAAACAGATGAGTTTGTTCTTCCAACTGTTATTACAGACGGAGATGCTCCAGTTGCAACTGTAAAAGAATATGATTCAGTTATTTTCTTTAACTTCCGTCCAGACAGAGCTAGAGAAATCACAAGAGCATTCTGTGCAGATGATTTTGATGGATTTGATAGAAAAGGTGGAAAGCTTCCACTTACTTATGTATGTTTCAAGGATTATGATGAGAGCATACCTAATAAAACAATTGCATTTAAGAAACAGGAGATTACTAATACATTAGGCGAGTACCTTGCTGCTAATGGCAAAAAACAGCTTAGACTTGCAGAGACAGAGAAGTATGCTCACGTAACATTCTTCTTCAATGGTGGTCTTGAGGAGCCTAATAAGGAAGAGTTTAGAATTCTTGTTAAATCTCCAGCGGTTGCTACTTATGATTTGCAGCCAGAGATGAGTGCACCTGAGGTTGGTGCTGATCTTGTTTCATGTATTACAGATGAGGATTATGACGTAATTATCATTAATTTTGCTAACCCTGATATGGTTGGACATACTGGTGTTATTCCTGCTGCCATAAGTGCTGTAGAAAGAGTAGACCAGCTTGTTGGAGATGCTGTTGAGGCTGTTAAGAAGGTTGATGGTGTATTATTTATCTGTGCTGACCACGGTAATGCAGAGCAGATGGTTAACTATGAGACAGGAGCACCACATACAGCTCATACTACAAATCCTGTTCCATTTATCCTTGTAAACTATGATGACAGTGTTAAACTTCGTGAGGGTGGATGTCTTGCTGATATAGCACCAACATTACTTGAGATTATGGAGCTTCCACAGCCTAAGGAAATGACAGGTAAATCACTTATTGTAAGATAGGAGCATACGTTATGAAGAATTTTTTAAAAGAGTTTAAAGAGTTTGCTGTAAAAGGCAATGTTATGAGTCTTGCTGTAGGTATGATAATTGGTTCTGCATTCACAGCACTTGTAAATTCATTACTTGATAATATTATTTCACCTATTATTGGTTGCTTTAACACAGGTGGTATCAATGGATTACATTTTACAATCTGGAAAGCAGATATTTATTATGGTGCTTTCATTACAGATGTTGTTAACTTTATTATTATGGCATTTGTTGTGTTCCTTATGGTTAAAGCCGTTAATAAGCTTACTGATATAGGTAAGAAAAAAGAAGAGGAAGCTGCTCCAACAACAAAAAAATGTCCTTTCTGTAAATCAGAGATTAATATTGAGGCAACAAAATGTCCACATTGTACATCAGATGTTGAGTAGTATCAATGTATAATTAATAAAATAATGAATAAAAAGCCTTCTATGGGTAATAATTACATTTAGATGTAATTTACTTATAGGAGGCTTTTATGTTTTGTGAAAAAATAGAAAATGTATATGCAAGAGAGATTCTTGATTCAAGAGGAAATCCTACTGTTGAGGTCGATGTAATAACAGAGTGTGGATATACCGGACGTGCATCTGTTCCTTCAGGAGCATCAACTGGAGAATATGAGGCACATGAGCTTAGGGATGACGAGAAAAGATATTTGGGTAAGGGTGTAAGTAAGGCTGTCAATAATGTGAATACACGGATTTGTGACAAAATAGTCGGAATGAATGTGTTTGAGCAGGCGGAAATAGACAGAGTAATAATAGATGCAGATGGAACAGATAACAAAAGTAAGTTTGGGTCAAATGCAATTCTTGGTGTATCACTTGCTGTAGCACGTGCTGCTGCAAACGCACTTGATATACCGCTATATAGATATATAGGTGGAATAAACTCAAGAAAAATGCCCCTTCCGATGATGAATATAATGAATGGTGGAAAACATGCAGATAATACTGTAGATATACAGGAATTTATGATTGCACCTGTCGGCGCAGAAAATTTTAAAGCCTGTCTTGAGATGTGTACTAATATATATCATACATTAAAAAAGATATTATCGAAGAAAGGCTTGTCCACAGGAGTTGGTGACGAAGGAGGTTTTGCTCCTGATTTAGCAAGCTCCTTTGAGGTGCTTGACTGCATTATGGAAGCGATTGAACAGGCAGGCTATAAACCGGAGGAAGATATTAAAATTGCCCTTGACGTTGCTGCCAGTGAGCTTTTTGATGACAATTCGGGAATGTATTATTTTCCAGGTGAAAGCAAGATGACAGGTAGAGAAATTTATAGAAATTCTGAAGAAATGGTACAATACTATGAAGAACTTGTAAAAAGATATCCAATTTATTCTATAGAAGATGGACTTGATGAAAATGATATGAAGGGTTGGAAGGTATTGACTTTTAGATTGGGTGAGAGTATACAGCTTGTAGGCGATGACTTGTTTGTTACAAATAAAGAGAAGCTTCAGCAGGGTATAGATGATGGAATTGCCAACTCAATTTTGATTAAATATAATCAGATTGGAACACTTACAGAAACAATGGAGACAATTTCACTTGCAATAGCAAATGGATATAAGCCTGTAATTTCACATCGTTCAGGAGAGACAGAAGATTCGTTTATTGCAGATTTAGCAGTTGCTACTAATGCAGGGCAGATAAAGGCAGGTGCACCGTGTAGAACGGATAGAAATGCAAAGTATAATCAGCTTCTTAGAATTGAAGCAAACCTGAAAAAAACGGCTATTTTTTAGAGACTTCAAAAAAAACTATTGCAAAGAAATCTTAGTTGTGATAACATTAGCAAAGTGTGATTTGTATGCAATTAGGAGGTTTTTGTTTTGAAGACAACATTAATAATAGTATTTTTAGTTATTTCAGTTATATTAGCAATTATAGTAATGATGCAGGAAGGTAAAGGAGGCGGACTCACAAGCTCAATCAGTGGCGGTGGTTCCGATACTTATTGGAGTAAAAACAAAGGAAAATCAAAAGAGGCAATCTTAAAGAAAGTGACTATTGTTCTTGGAATTGCTTATATGTTACTTGCTCTTTTATTATCTTCCAAATTTATATAAGATTATTATGATGCTTTGATATAATTTCAAAGCATCTTTTTTTCTGTTAAACATAAAATATATGTGTTATAATTAATTATAGATAATATGCTGTTATATTTTATGGTATATATTGGAAAAAAGAGGACTTAATTATTTATACAGTATATGGGGGTGTGACTTATGGGTGAAAAAACTAACTTGGTAAAAGAAAAACTATATGATTTTATATGTGATGACATGTATAAGCCTATGAGACTGAAGGATATTAGATTTTTGCTTCAGGTATCTGACTCTGACAAAAAAAGGGTGGAGACTGCTCTTAATGAGCTTATAAATGAAGGTAAAATTACCGTTACCCCTAAAGGTAAATATAAAAAGCTTGATAATAATCTTAAGGTTGGAACCTTTATTGGAAACAAAAAAGGCTTTGGTTTTGTTCGTGTTGACGGAGAAAAGGACGATTATTTTATCCCTGCAAAATATAGCTTGGATGCTTTTCATAATGACAGAGTTGTTATTAAACCAGAGGAGACTGCCAAATCTGGAAGACGTAGCGAGGCTAAGGTTGTTCAGGTTCTTGAAAGAGGTCTTAGTGTAGTTGTTGGAACATTTGAGAAACAGGATGGTTTCGGCTTTGTTATTCCAGACAACCAAAAGGTTTCTGATGATATTTTTGTGTCAAAAAAGGATTCTATGAGTGCTATGACAGGACACAAGGTTGTATGTAAAATAATTAACTATGGTAAATCTGGCAAATCTCCTGAAGGAGAGATTATTGAGATTTTAGGTCATGTCAATGACCCTGCAACAGACATATTATCTGTTGTACGAGCATATGATATACCTATGGAGTATCCTGAAAAGGTTATGGATTCGCTAAAGGATATTCCAGATGAGGTTTCTCCGGAGCAACTAGAAGGAAGAACAGATTTCAGAGAATGGGATACTGTTACTATAGATGGTGAGGATGCTAAGGATCTAGATGATGCAATTACTATTTCATATAAAGATGGCATTTATACTTTAGGAGTTCATATTGCAGATGTAACAAACTATGTTATAGAGAAATCACCACTTGATAAAGAGGCATTAAAAAGAGGTACAAGCTGTTACCTTGTTGACAGTGTAATTCCTATGATTCCTCATAAGCTTTCTAATGGTATCTGCTCTTTAAATGCAGGTGTAGACAGACTTACACTTAGCTGTGTCATGGACATAGATAAAAAAGGCAAGATGATTAATCACTATATATGTGAGGGTGTTATACGTGTTAATGAACGTATGACATATACAAATGTTGCTAAAATATTAGACAGAAGCGACGAAGAGGTGCTTAAAAGATATGAGTCATTAATTCCTATGTTTGACACTATGAAGGAATTAGCAGATATAATAAGAGCTAACCGTGTTAAGCGTGGCTCTATAGACTTTGATGTACCAGAAACTAAAATTATAGTTGATGAAAACCATAAGCCTGTAGAGATTAAGCCATATGACAGAAATCCAGCCACTAAAATTATAGAGGATTTTATGCTTATGGCTAATGAAACTGTTGCAGAGGATTATTTCTGGCAGGAGCTTCCTTTTGAATATAGAACTCATGAGAGTCCTGATCCTGAGAAGATAGAGCATCTTATATTCTTTATGAATAATTTTGGACTTTTTACAAGACCATCAAAAGATGAAATACATCCAAAGGAATTGCAGAAAATTTTACTTAAAATAGAAGGTGAGCCTTATGAGGCACTAATAAGTAAAATGATGCTTCGCTCAATGAAGCAGGCTAGATATTCTACTGAGTGTTCAGGGCATTTTGGACTTTCCTGCAAGTATTACTGTCATTTTACTTCACCTATAAGAAGATATCCTGATTTACAGATTCACAGAATTATTAAGGAGAATCTAAGAGGTGAATTAAACGATAAGCGTATTAAGCATTATCAGAAGATTTTGCCTGGTGTTGCGGATGATAACTCATTAAAAGAAAGAAGAGCTGAAGAAGCTGAAAGAGAAGTTATCAAGCTGAAAGAGATAGAATATATGTCAGAGCATATAGGAGAAGAGTTTGACGGTGTTGTTTCTGGTGTAACTTCGAACTATATCTTTGTAGAATTAGAAAATACAGTAGAGGGTGCTGTTTCAGTAGCCTATATGTACGATGACTGTTATTATTTTGCTGAGGAAGAATATGCTATGATTGGCGAAAATTCAGGCAAAAGATATCAGCTTGGTGACAAGGTAAGAATAAAAATGTTAAATTGTGATAAAATTAAGAAAAATATTGATTTTTCTATAATTGATGATAATATAGAAAGGGCTGAATAAGTTGGCAAAGGAAAAAGGAACAAGATTGATTGCCAATAACAAAAAGGCATATCATGATTATTTCATAGAAGATACCTATGAAGCTGGTATTGCTCTTGTTGGAACAGAGGTCAAATCTCTTCGCATGGGTAAATGTAGCATAAAAGAATCATTTATAGGTATCGAAAAAGAAGAGGTGTATATCTACCATATGCATATCTCTCCATACGAAAAAGGTAATATTTTTAATAAAGACCCTTTGAGAACAAGAAAGCTTTTGCTTCACAAATACGAGATTAATAAGCTCATAGGTCAGCAGAAGATGAAGGGCTATACTTTGGTTCCATTACAGGTATATTTTAAGGATAGTCTGGTTAAAGTAGAAGTTGGTCTTGCCAGAGGTAAAAAGCTTTACGATAAGAGGGAAGATATAGCTAAAAAAGATATGAAACGAGAAGCAGAACGAGATTTCAAAATAAGAAATCTTGGATAAATACGAGGTGAAATTATGAGTCAGGCAAAAGTTGATAAGTACAAAGAGGAAAAGAAAAATAGAGCAAAGATTGTCAAGAAAAAAAGAAGAAACAAATTAATTGCAGTTTTTGCCGGTGCAGCGATTGTTGGAGCAATAATTGGTTATCCTCTTGGCAAGGTCTTATATAAAAAATCAGTAGAAAAAAGAGAAGAAACAGCTACAATTACTGCGACAGCTTTTGATTACTGGTCACAGCAGTACTGGAGTGCAAACTACGATGAAATGTTTGATTTTAGTGCATATGAGGCAGATGGTACAGAAATAACAGAATCTACAGCTTCAGATGCTACAGTTACAGATGCATCTTCGACAGATGTTCAGTAGAGTACATACACATATTTTTAATTGTGTATATATAGATTTTCGTCAAAAACCAGGGGTTGTACTGGTTTCGACGGGGGTTTAGAAATTATGTAAGCCATCGGTGGACCGTGACCACCTAAAAACATGGAATTAAATATAAACGCAGACGAAAATTACGCGTACGCTGCCTAGTGGCAGCTGTCAGCCCTAGGTTCCCCGCGACTTAGGTTCCTGGCATCAAACTTGCGGGAAACTCTTAGGTCAAAGCTTTGAGGTCTAAGAAAATTCATGAAGCTACCAATCTGGGAAGCCTGTCTTTGGGCGTCTCAGAGCGGGAATTATAAAACAAAGACTGTGATGGAAGAAAGCATAATGGAAGAGCTTTCGGACAGGGGTTCGATTCCCCTCAGCTCCACTAAAAGAGCAAAATAAGTCAGGTTTCACCTGACTTATTTTTATAGAAATACTTAGGAGGATTTTGTATGGAAACAATACGAATAGTTGCACCAGTACTTGTTATGATAATTATTGGTATGATATGCCGTAAGATTAATTTGATTTCTTTTGATGGTGTAGATAATATTAAAAAGTTCATAACAACATTTCCGTTACCTTTTACTATTTTTCATGCTGTAGCTACTGCGGATTATAACAAAGAAGTTATAATGGTGTTTGCAATTATGCTTACGGTAGTTGTGATTGCTCTTTTATTAGGTTTTTTGTGCAAAGGTATTGTGAAAGAGCCATACAAAAAATATTTCCCGTATCTCATGACCATATATGAGGGTGGAATGATGGCATTTCCTTTGTATCAAAGCCTTATGGGTGTAGAAAATATGTCTAATATAGCACTTATTGATGTACCTTGTGGTATATTTGCATTTGGAATATATTTTGGATTAGTTAAAATGACTGACCAGGGAGCTAAGATAAATGGAAAAGAATTACTTAAAAACGCTTTTTCGACACCTAGTTTTATCGCGTTACTGCTAGGCATGCTTGCAGGTGTAACAGGACTTATGGATAAGTTTATGTCTCTTAGCATAAGTGACATATATGTTAGCATTAAGGATTTAATAACTGCACCTCTTAGTGCAATGATACTACTTTGTGTTGGATATGAATTTATGCTTGAGAAAGATAGCATAGGAGTATGCGTAAAGACTGTATTTGCACGTTTGATTATTCAGACAGGATTGTTTGTAGCAGTATATATGTTAGCTCTAAAATGGAATTTCTCGGAACCGATGATTATAGGACTTGCACTTTATTTCTTTACGTTGCCAAGTTTATGTCTTAGCAGCTTTGTTAAAAACAAGGAAGCTAGTAAATATATGTCGACAACATCGTCTCTGTATTTAATAATCACATTAATTGCGTATATTATTTTAGCCAGTATAGTATAGCGAGCTATAACTAACAAAACACGACATACATCGTATGCCGTGTTTTATTATTTACTGCATTTATATACACAAAAAAGATAACAAATTATTATGCATCATGTATATTCATATCGTGTATATGGTTCTTACATAGATTTTGCCATGATATGTCTCGCGTATGCGTGTAGCATGTCTATATCCTGTAGGAAGGAGTCTACAAGCTCAATATAGGTTTCTTTGTCTCTAGAGTTATATTTGTAACCTTGTAATATGCCGTTGTCAATCTGAGTGATAAAGTGACCTTTTCTTCTTAGATAGCAGTTGTCTTTTTTTGCTTGCTCCCTATAGTCTTTGTCGACGTATTGAGCAACACTTTTGTGTACAGCCATATCTTCAGCAGGGAGATAGTAGTATTCCTTGTAATTGTCAAAAAAGAATTTAAGTTCATCTGTGATAATAGGAACATTGATGGTTGCCTCATACTGATATCCTGTTATAAGTATATTATTTATTCCTAAGGTTACTCTTTTTGGAAGAGGGTAATCTAAGGTAATAGAGAAAAGTAATCTGTTATCACGTACAGACATTTTCTGAACAGTAAAACAGCCGGCTTTTAACTTCTCATATGCAAGTAAGCAGGTAGAATAGAGCAAACCTTCCAAATCCTCGTAATTATGTTGTAAAACAAGCTGCCTATTTTTTTCTTCATGGTTAGAAAGATAGTCAGTATAGACTTTAATCAAATCTCCACCAGTGTATTTGTCCAGTCTGTTTATTCCTAAAAATTTCTCAAGAGATTTTTGCTTTAAGTTGTCTAAATGTAAAACGTTCTTGAAACCTTTAAGTTTTTTATATAAATCGATGCTTTCAATGTTTGAAAAAGAGTAATCAAGTTTTAATTTATTAATCTTTTTTTCTAAATATGGAATATCAAAGCCGTCACCGTTGTAATGAAGAAGATATTTGTAATTTTTAGTAAATTCCATGAAAAGTGAAATTATATCTATTTCAGATGCGCCATCGTCATTAAACCATTGTGTTATTTTCCAGGTTCCCTTGTGATAGTAGCAACAACCGATGAGATAAAGCGTTGTTGTTTCTGCCGTAAAACCTGTTGTTTCAATATCAAAAACTATGACCTCTTCAGGATTATAGAACTGGTTCAACACCATGTATTTGTTTTCACGAGCATCATTAGTAATTATCTGCATCAGTAGTCCTCCTTTGTTTTTTTATCATTATATCATTGATTTAAACATATTTCCATATTACCATGTTTTGCAAATAAAAGCTTGTTTTTTTTGACTATTATGATATAATTTTATGTATGAAAAAATTGTACGGAGGAGATATTTTCATGATACAACCATTAGACATAAAGAACCAGACTTTCAAAAAAGGATTATTTGGCTATAAGTCATCAGAGGTACAGAGCTTTGTAGATACAGTATATAGAGCTTATGATGACATATATAAAGAAAACGGTACATTAGCAGAAAAACTTGAAAAATCAGAATCAGCTTTACAGGATGCCAGAGTAAAGATTTTTGAACTCGAGAACGAAGTTCAGAAACTTGAGAATGTTTCATCAGCAGAGGATGATAATATCGAAGCTAAGAAAAAAGCTGACCAGATTATCAAAAATGCAGAAATTGCTGCAGCAGAAATTATTGCAAAAGCTAAAGAGCAGAGTGAAAAAATTGAGACATCATCAGTTAAGAAAGAAACTCCTGTCGGAGATACAATTAAGATGTCTATAAAATCAGAACCAAAAGCAGAAGAGCCTGCTAAAGAGTCAGCATCTTCAAGATTCTTTAAAAAGACAACTGAAGAAACTTCAGTGGCAAGCTCAGATGACGATGATGAAATCTTCGTAGGTGAGATTGAAGACGCTAGAAAACCAGATCGTATGATGATTGGTGACGGCGAAGAAGAAGCGGATATGGATTTCGAGTTCTTATAGAATATGTTTAATCAGAGTGTTGCCTATGGCAACACTCTTTTTTGGAGATGAACAATATGTATGCATATATAAAAGGTAAAATAGAATATATAGCAGAGGATAGCTTTATTATCGAGAATAATGGTATCGGATATAGTGTTATGAGCAGTGGTAACGTAACAGGTAAGCTTTCGTTGCATGAGCAGACTATAATATACACATACCTTCATGTGAGAGAGGATGGAGTTGCTTTATTTGGATTTCTTACACAGGATGAGATTTCTGTTTTTAAAATGCTTATCTCTGTGAGCGGTATCGGTCCTAAAGGAGCTCTTGCAATTATGACGGTTTTAACTGTTGATGAACTCAGAATTGCAATTTTGTCAGAGGATTACAAGGCTATATCAAAGGCTAATGGTGTTGGAGCAAAAACAGCTCAGAGAGTTGTTATTGAGCTTAAAGATAAATTTAAGCTGGATGATGTGTTGTCAGGAATTTCAGAGGATAATGAGTTGCCAGATGCAGGCAGTAATGATATTATAACAGAGACAGCAATGGCACTTACAAGTCTTGGATATTCTAATGTTGAGGCACTTAGAGCCATTAAAAAGGTTAAGAATGCTGACGGTATGAGTGTAGAAGAATTACTTAAAGCAGCATTAAAATACATTATGTAGTTACATTATGAGGTTTTTATGGAGAGAATTATAAGTACGGATATTATGCCGGAAGATGATAGAATTGAACAAGGCTTAAGACCGTCCTCTTTAACTGAATATATTGGTCAGGAAAAAGCAAAAAAGAATCTTAGAGTTTTTATTGAGGCTGCAAAAAAAAGAAATGAATCTCTGGATCATGTACTGTTATATGGACCACCGGGATTGGGCAAAACAACACTTGCCTCTATAGTTGCTGCTGAGATGGGGGTTAATCTTAAGATTACCTCGGGTCCTGCAATAGAAAAGCCAGGAGAACTCGCAGCTATACTTAACAATTTATCAGAGAATGATGTTTTGTTTATAGATGAAATTCATCGACTCAACAAACAGGTTGAAGAGGTTTTGTATCCGGCTATGGAAGACTTTGCTATTGATATAGTGATAGGAAAAGGCGCAGGAGCAAGGTCTATAAGATTAGATTTACCTAGATTTACTTTGGTTGGTGCAACAACGAGAGCGGGTATGCTTACTGCTCCTCTTAGAGATAGGTTTGGAGTTGTGAACCGACTTGAATTTTATAACGTCATGGAGCTTATGCAGATAATCATTCGTTCATCTGGAGTTTTAGGGGTACAAATAGATGACGAGGGTGCATTGGAGATAGCAAAAAGGTCAAGAGGGACACCTAGACTTGCGAATAGACTTCTTAAACGAGTAAGAGATTTTGCGGAGGTTGAGCATAACGGAAGTATAGATTATGAGGTGGCCAAAACAGCTCTAGACAGACTAGAGGTTGATTCTATGGGACTTGATAATACCGACCGTAACATTCTTGAAACTATTATATATAAGTTTGGTGGTGGTCCTGTAGGATTAGATACCTTAGCGGCTGCCATAGGAGAAGATTCTGGTACACTTGAAGATGTATATGAACCATATCTTATAAAAAATGGCTTTATTAATCGTACACCTCGTGGTAGAATTGTAACAGAAAATTGTTATAGACATTTTAGTCTTGAAAATATGATTGAACATTAGATAAAGGAGAAATAAGATGGCAAATAAAGTTGATATACCTGTAGTGATTAATGGAAAAGTATATACACTTAGCGGATATGAAGGTGAAGAATATCTGCAGACTGTAGCGACATATATTAACAGTAAGATTTCAGAGTGTAAGGCTTCAGACCAGTATAGACGTATGAATGCTGAATATCAGGGTGTTTTACTTGCACTAAACATAGCAGATGATTATTTTAAAGCTAAGAATCAGGCTGATAGTATGGTTACAGAGGACGGCAACAAGGAGCAGCAGCTTTATGATTTAAGACATGAGGTTATTGAAGCTCAGATTAAGCAGGAATCTGCACTTAGAATGATTGAGGAGTATAAGGAACAGATTAATGCTCTTCAAAGAAAGATTATTCAGCTTGAAGCTGAAAAGGGAAGAAATGACTAAAAACAAAATTATTCCTGAAATACTTGCACCATGTGGGTCATATGATATATTAGTTGCCGCTGTTAAAGCAGGTGCTGACGCCTGCTATATTGGCGGCTCTAAATTTGGTGCCCGTGCATATGCTGAAAATCTGGACACAGATTCTATTATCAAAGCAATAGATTTTGCTCACTGTCATAATACAAGCTTATATCTTACTGTAAATACCCTATTTAAAAACAACGAAATAAAAGAATTATATGACTATTTATTGCCATATTATGAAGCGGGCATAGATGCTGTTATCGTACAGGATTTAGGCGTTTTTTCTGTTGTGAAAAATCTTTTTCCAGACTTGCCGTTGCACTGTAGCACACAAATGAATATTAATTCTTTGCATGGAGCACAGTTTATGAAAAAACAGGGTGCTTCGCGTATTGTTACAGCGAGAGAAATGTCGTTAGAAGAAATAAAAAAGATAAAGGAAAATGTTGATATAGAGGTCGAAACCTTTGTGCATGGAGCAATGTGTTACTCGTATAGTGGACAATGTCTTATGAGTTCACTTGCTGGAGGCCGAAGTGGAAATAGAGGTAAATGTGCTCAGCCGTGTCGAAAATGCTACAATGGAAAGTATTTATTATCCATGAAGGATATGTGTGCTTTAGAACTCATACCACAACTGTTAGACACAGGAATTGATTCTTTAAAAATAGAAGGAAGAATGAAAAATGAATATTATGTTGCTTCTGCTGTTGATGCCTATAAAGAATTGTGTAAGGACTATGTTTTAGGACAATTTAGCATAGATAAAGCTATGCAATATAAATTTAAATTGGCAAATATTTATAACAGAGGTGGTTTTTCTGACGGATATTTCTTTATGCATAATGGTCCTCAAATGCTTTCCTTAGAAAGACCTAACAATCAGGGAGTTTGTATCGGAAAGTTGATTTCTGTTTTAGATGGAAAAATTGAATTAAAGCTGGAACAGGATTTATACAAAGGAGATGTTTTAGAACTTAAACTTTATAATGATGATATAATAGAGATAACCTCTGGCATGGAGGGAAAAAAGGGTGAATTAATAAAACTTAATGCTCCAAAAACAAAACAAATTACAAAAAAACAGTCTGTATATAGAACCAGATGTAATTATATTTTAAATAAAACAGTTGAATTGTTTTCTGATACAAGGAAGCTTGCTGTTAAAGGAAACTTTAAAGGTATTGTCGGAGAAGCTTCTGCATATACAATGTCGGTTGAATTTGAAGACAAGAGTTTTTCTTTTACTGCAACAGGAAATGTTATAGAAGAATCTATGAATAGACCTGCAAAGGAAGATGATATCAGACAAAAGCTTATGCAGATGGGAGAAACAAACTATTTTGTTGATAAGCTTGATATAAAGCTTAGCAA
Source organism: Wujia sp. (assembly GCA_045531735.1). Taxonomy (GTDB): domain Bacteria; phylum Bacillota; class Clostridia; order Lachnospirales; family Lachnospiraceae; genus Coprococcus_C. Next base: position 95,150 of record JAZSEO010000011.1, read on the forward strand.
TAATTCCTTTATACCTGCCAGTGTAGTTAAAAATCTTAGAAGAATGGCGGTAGAGGGGTTAGAAGCTACAATATGCAAAAGCTATAGAAGAAATGTATCTGACAATATATATACTAATATCGAAGATGCAATTTCTGAAAATAAGAGCAACACTAATTTTAAATTAAATATCGGTGTATTAACTCTGGAACAACTAAAAACGATTAGTGACTATGACTTTATTAATGGGATTTACTTAGAAAAGGATTTGTATATTGAAGCTAAACAGGAAAATCTATTAGATAAAATCAAGACTAAAGATATTGATATATATATTTGTTTACCATACATAGTGAAATCGTCCTTTAATTTAGACGAATATTTGCAAAATATGGATATAAATGGTATATATATTAGAAATATAGATGGTTTTTCAGGAGTATTAAATTCTGTAAACAAAGATTACAAAGTAGTTCTGGGCTCTTCGTTATATGCATACAATAGCAAAGCTGCTGAGTTCTTTGATAGCTTTATTGATGATATGGTATACGAGGTACCAAAAGAGCTTAACGAGCAGGAAATAATGGGATTATCAAAACAGAAGAAAGAGTTAGTTTTGTATGAATATCAACAGGTTATGCTTTCTGCTCAATGTGTACCAAAAACTTTGTCAGGCTGCAATAAGAATAATGATATAATTAAAATTACAGATGATAAAGGAAACATATTTTACAGCAGAGCGGTCTGCTTTGAATGTTGTAATGTTATTTATAATGGTAAACCGCTATATCTATTTGACAAAATAAATATTACTAAGTTAGAGGATATTAATGTGGTTAGTTATAGAATTAATTTTACGTTAGAAACTCCGGCAGAGATAAATAAAATTATAAGTGATTATAAATGCTTTGTCGAAGGGAATAATGCTTTTAAAAAGGAAAAAGGTAAATATACGGCAGGTCACTTTAATAGAGGAGTTGATTAAATGATTAATATTATATGCGAAATATCAAAGTATATAGTACTCATATTGATGGTTATGTATACCCTGAAATGTTTTACGATAATGTCATCTAAGGATGAAATAGAAAAAAATAAAAAGCTTAGAGCTCAGGTCGTATATATTTTTATGATACATTTTTTTTGTTATCTTATTTTATATTTAAGATTGCAGGAGATACGAATTCTTATATTTTATGGCATACAATTTACAGTTATGATTTTTTATCGACTTGTATATCATGCTATATATAAGGATGCATCAAAACTGTTGACCAACAATATGATTTTCCTGATGATGATAGGATATATAATCTTAACAAGACTTAAATTTAGTTTGGCGATAAAGCAGTTTATATTTGCTACTGTAGCTCTTGTTATAACCTCGTTCTTTCCTGTTATTATGCTTAAATGGAAAAAGCTTAAGGATATGGGTGTCGTATATGGTGTTATAGGTATTGTATTGCTTTTATCGGTATTTATTCCAGGTATAGGCTATGAAATGTATGGCTCCAGAAACTGGATTCAGATAGGCGGTTTTTCAATGCAGCCTATGGAATTTGTTAAGATATTATTTGTATTTTTTGTGGCAAGCATGCTTGTAAAGGTAGATACCTTCAAGGATTTACTGATAAACGCTGTTATTTCAGCAGCTTTTATGGGTATTCTTGTTATTGAAAAAGACCTTGGTGCAGCCGTAATATTCTATATTACATATGTTTTTATGGTTTATCTCGCAACCTCAAGAGTAGCTTTTCTGCTAGGAGGAGTTTCGTTAGGTGTAGGAGGAGTTTTGTTAGGCTATATACTATTTAAAGACTCGCTTTTTCAACATGTTTTGGTTCGAGTCGAAGCCTGGAAGGATCCGTTTGCCTATATCGACACAGGCGGTTATCAGGTATCGCAGTCTCTGTTTGCGTTAGGAACTGGAGGATATACAGGTTCAGGACTTACACAGGGAAAGGCACATATGATTCCGGTAAGCGAAAGTGACTTTATTTTCTCAGCTATATGTGAGGAGATGGGAGTAATATTCGGACTTGCACTTATACTTGTGTTTGTAAGTATTTTTATATCATATGTCAATGTTGCGATGAAATGTAGAATTCCATTTTATAAATATCTCGCGTTTGGATTTGGCTGTATTTTTATTATTCAGACACTTTTAAATATAGGAGGTGTAACAAAGTTTATACCATCTACAGGTGTTACTTTGCCGTTAGTAAGCTACGGTGTAACTTCAGTGCTTAGTACGTTGATAATTTTTGCAGTCGTACAAGGTGTTTTTGTAATTACCAACAAAGAGGCGATTAAAAATGAAAAAGAAAAAGAAAGACTTGGAATACAGCCAGCAGGCTCTACAAAATGAGTATCTGGCTAAAGAAAAACAGAAAATAAAAAAGAATAAACAAAAAAACAAACCTATTACCATAATCACATATATTATGGTGGCAGTTTTTGTATGGCTTATTGGTTATATTATCTATTTTATGCAATTCGAAGCTGAGACTACGATTGCAAACTCAAGAAATATAAGACAGGATGATTTTGCTGACGTTGTTGAAAGAGGAGATATTATTACCAGTGATGGTGTTGTAATAGCTGAAAGCTCCACTGATGAGGAGGGTAATACTACAAGAAATTATCCTTATGCAAACATGTTTGCTCATCTTGTCGGTTATGACTGTTATGGTAAAGCAGGTCTTGAATTGCAGGGTAATTTTTATATGTTGAGATCGAATGTGAACATATTCGAGAAAGTATATAACGAATTATTAGAGCAAAAAAACAGAGGAGATAATTTGATTACTACGGTTGATTATAGCTTGCAGGAGGCAGCTTATAATGCGATGGGAAGCTGTAATGGTGCAGTTATAGCAATAGAACCTGATACAGGAAAAATACGTGTTTTACTTTCTAAACCAGATTATGATCCAAATAATATGGATTATGTATGGGATTATTTACAGTCTGAAGAGGGACAGGATAGTAGTATTTTACTTAATAGGGCAACTCAAGGTCATTATGCTCCGGGCTCTACCTTTAAGGTGGTTACTCTGCTGGAATATATAAGAGAAAATCCTAATAATTATGAGGACTACACTTATGATTGTCAGGGTTCATCAATATTTGACAGCGTACGAATAACCTGTAGCAATGAAAAGGTTCACGGTCATGAGAGTCTTGCAGATTGTCTTGCAAACTCCTGTAACTGTGCATTTGCTGATATGGGAATGTCTTTAGATTACTCATCCTATAGAGCAACAGCAGATGAATTGCTGTTTAATTCAGATTTACCTTATCAGGGAGATTATTCAGCTTCTGTATTTGATATTGATTCAGAAAGTAGAAAAGATGAATTACCACAGACTGTAATAGGTCAGGGTAATACAGAAATGACACCTCTTCATAATGCTATGATTATGTGTGCAATAGCTAATGATGGTGTTTTAATGGAACCTTATCTTATAGAAAAAATAGAAAATGATGATGGTGGGGAAGTTAAAGATTTTTCAAATAAAAAGTATGGTCAGCTTATTACGGAGGCTGAGGCGGAAATCTTAACAGAATATTTAGTTGGAGTATGTGAATATGGTACCGCCTCCGGTTATATGTGGGATGCTTCGTATGATGTTGCTGGAAAAACAGGAACAGCAGAATATGATGATGAAGGTCATACAAATTCATGGTTTGTTGGTTTTTCTAATCCAGATAATCCAGACCTTGTAGTCTGCGTTATTGTTGAAGATTACTGGGCTAATGGCGTTTCTGCAACCTATGTTGCAAGACAAATCTTTGATGCCTATTATCAATAATTCTTGATATGTAATCCTATTTCTGATATAATGTGTGACAAATAGACACACCTATCTTTTAAAATTGCAGGAGGGATTGCAATGATTGAAGCAACAAGCTGTGGTGGTGTGGTAATCTTTAGAGGTAAAATTTTATTACTGTACAAAAATTACAGGAACAAGTATGAAGGATGGGTCCTCCCGAAAGGAACTGTCGAGAAAGATGAGCAGCATAATGAAACCGCCCTCAGAGAAGTTAAGGAGGAGACGGGGGTTAGCGCTCAAATTATTAAATACGTAGGCAAAAGTAACTATACGTTTAATACTTCATATGATGTAGTGAACAAAGATGTTCACTGGTATCTGATGATGGCTGACAGCTACTATAGTAAGCCACAGAAGGAAGAGTATTTTTTGGACTCAGGTTACTACAAGTACCATGAGGCGTATCACCTACTTAAATTCCCAAATGAGAAACAGATTTTAGAGCAGGCGTATGCTGAGTATACAGCATTAAAGCAGAGTAATCTGTGGGGAAGTAAGAAATATTTTTAAATGTTATGATTAAATAAAACCCGAATTATCGGGTTTTATTTATATCATAGGAGGATTAATGAACAATAAAACCAAGTTAAATAAAAAAACAAAAAAACGCAGACAAAAGCTAATATATAATATATGTATGATTTTGTTTGCTTCAATTTTTGTTGGCTGCCTAATATATCTTATTAGTTATTTTTGGCAAAGCAAAAAGAGTGAGGATAAGGTGGCTGATTTAAAAGATTTAATTATAGAGACAAATACAGAATCGATAACAGAAGAAGACGGTTCCCCTGTTATAATTGATGCTGTTGATTTTGTGGATATAAATGGTGTATCAGTTCAGACTAAATTTGCTGATATATATAAATTAAATTCAGATTTTAGAGGCTGGATTACAATATCGGGTACAGATATTGATTATCCGGTTATGCAGACTATGGAGGATGAGGAATTTTATATCCATAAGGATTTCGACAAAGAATACAGCTCGGCAGGTACTTTATTTGTTGATACAGAATCAAGCTTAACAGAGCCAAGTGATAATATAGTCATTTATGGACATAACATGAAAACAGGAAAAATGTTTCATGATTTACTTGAGTATGAAAGTGAAGATTTCTATAAAGAACATAAATTTATAAGATTTGATACCATATATGAAAACGGAACATATGAGGTTATTGCAGCATACAGAACAGAAATATATCCGGTAGATTATACAGGCTTTAAATATTATCAGTTTTTCAATGCTGCAAACGAAGAAGAATTTAATAATTTTGTGGAAAATTCAAAGGCGTTGACCTATTACGATATACCTGTTTCTGCTGAATATGGAGATACCTTACTTACACTTTCCACTTGCGCTTATCATACAGATGAGGGAAGGTTTGTAGTGGTAGCTAAAAAAATAAATTAAAAAATCTTGCAAAACCTTGTATATACAAGTTCTGCAAGACATAAGAACAATGCCGGTGGTGGGACTTGAACATTCGTAAATAAAAAAAATGGCATAGAAAGGAGCTTTCCGGCACGTCCAAAATTTACGGACTCATCTACGGACTCATAAAAAGGTGGTGTGCATTTTTCCCTACACCACTTCCCATTGGAAGTGGTGTGGAAATGCAACCAACTTTTATGTATGTTCTTATGAGGGAGCATGTCAATCCCTTTACCGTAGGCACATACATAGTATGTGGGGATTGACATAGGCGGTGTTTATATTAATACTAAATAAAAATTGTTAAAAGAGGAACGATAAAGGTTTACCTTAATCGTTCCTCTTAATTAATATTTGTTTATTTGCATATTTACAAAGTCTGCAAGCTGTGCCAGTTCTGTATCAGGGCTCAAGCTTTTTAAATAATCTATATTATCTTGATTAACTTTATTTTTTATATCTTTTATCCTTACAACTATATCTATAATTTGCATAGTTTCATTACTTATTGATGTATCAAATGGATTATCATCTCCAAAAGTCTTAAATATGTCTGTAAGTATTTTTTGTTGATATTTAGATGAAATAAAGTAATTTCTTATGGTTTCTATAAATTCATCTTCTTCAATCAATTTATTCAATGTGTTTATGTATAATTTACTTAAACTATTAATATCATATTTTTTTGCATGTTCTGAAATTTTATCTATTGATTTATCGGTTAATAATAAATGATTGCTAATATCTTTATATTCTCCTATTGGAGATTTGCTTTTTCCTAAAAGATAATCATATGAACAATTTAGTTTATCTGAAAAAATATCTAATATTTCGTAAGTATAGGCAGTAGTTCCATTTAAATATTTCTTTAATGTGGAAAGACCAATTCCAACTTCAAGTGCAAAATCTTCTTGTGTATAACCTACTTCTTTTATTCTATCTCTTAAAATAGCTCCAATTATAGCTTTATCCAAAGTAATACCTCCTAAATATATAAATATAAGCTCTTTACGTAGCTATTGTATAATTGTTACCATTATATTGTCAATAGGAGCTCAATTGATTTAAAAGTCGTGGTTAGTATTACCCACGACTTTAGGGACAGGGACAAAGTATATATAACATATTGATTTTACTATGTTTTTATTGTCCCACAATGAAAGGTACAAATTAATATTTAGGGACAAATAAAGGAGATATAAAGATGAAAAAATTAAGTCAAGAAAGCTCCCGTTCATGGTTTTGTGTGTTGAATAATCCACAAAATTTATTTGGAGATATAGAACCAAGAGAAATGGTTGATATGGCAATAAATAAATGGATAGAAAATAAACCACATAGAACGTGTGCTGTAAATTATGAAATAGGAGATAGTGGTACTCCACATATGCATATGGTATTAGAAGACTCAAGCAAAGCAAGGTTTTCAGCAATTCAGAAGTTATTTAAAGGTATACATATTGAGCCTACTCGAGGAACAAAGGCACAAGCAGAAGATTATATTAACAAACGAGGTAAATTTGAAGAAAAAAATCATACTGTCATTGTTCCTGCAATGTATCATGGAGAGATAAAAGCAAATAAAGGTGCTAGAAATGATTTAGATATAATAGAGGAGTTATTAGAGCAAGGAAAAACTCCGAATGAGATTATGGATTTATCTATACATTTTAGAAAATTTGAAAATATGATACGCAAACAATTTTGGAGATTAAAGCATAAAGCAACTCCACAAATTAGAAAAGTTAATGTTATATGGCACGTTGGAGAAAGTGGTTGTGGAAAATCATATACATATAAAAAATTATGTGATGATTTAGGCTCAGATAATGTATATTTGCTTAATGATTATGAGAACGGTGGTTTTGATAATTATTGTGCTGAACCAATCCTTTTTATGGATGAATTTAAAGGTAATATAAAGTTTTCAACATTATTAAATTATTTAGATGTTTATCCAGTGCAAATACATTGTAGATATTCTAATGGATATGCATTATGGGACGAAGTACATATTACTTCCGTATTTCCACCAGAAGAAGCTTATAATTTTATGGTGGATGAGAGCATGAGGAATAAAGATAAAATTGAACAGTTAAAAAGACGTATAAATAAAATTGTATATCATTATAAAGTAAATGGAGAATATAGAAGTTATGAAATGGATATGAAAGAATATACCAATTATAATGATTTAAAAGATATGGCACAGGAAAAAGAAGGATTTATACCTATTACTGATAGTGAAATACCAGTATTCCCATTTAACGAAAATGGAAAGGGGTAATTTTTATAGATAATAATGAAATATCCCTTTTACAAGAGGCTGTTGATTGTGATATGCTTGATATGGGCGTGCTGGATGTAATTAATAGTATGAAAAAAAACAAAGTATTAAAAGTTCATCCATACACAATAACAGAGCCACATGATAATAAATCAAGGTGGCAAACATATGTAAAAAATGATAAGGGGGAAAGGCAAAAAATATCTTCAACAACAGAGTTGGGATTATATAATAAACTATATGAGATTTACTATGTAAAAAATGAATGTACTCTAATGTGGTTATTTCCACAATGGATTGAGTTTAGAAAAAGTATAGGTATAAGTCCCAATACTGTAAGAAGAAATAAGTATCATTGGAACAAGTATTATTTAGAACATAAAATAATAAATACTCCTCTTAATAAATTAAATGTTGAACAAATAGAGCAATTTTTCTATTACTGTATAACAACATATAATTTAACTGTTAAAGAATTAGCAAATATGAAATTTGTTTTTTCTGATATGATGAAGTTTGCATTTAAGAAAAAATATATTGCTTATAATGTATTTCAGAATGTAGAAATTAGGTTAAATGGATGTAAACCACAAGACAAGAAGAATGACTCTAGTCGTGTGTATTATCATGATGAAAAAGAATTATTATTTTCTGTTCTTGAAGAAGAAATCAAGATGTATCCAAATAAAACAGAAGTATATGCTATTTATCTACAATTTAAATTAGGTTTGCGTATTGGTGAATTAGTTGCCTTAAAGTGGGAAGATGTGGATTTCATCAACCGAGAAATTCATATTCATAGGATGGAGACAAGAGCAGATACTAAGGAAGATTGTTGTACATATTCTGTAGTAAATTATACTAAGAAAAAAAGTATCTATGGAGACAGATTTCTTCCACTTGGTAATTATGAAATTGAATTGATGGAAAAAATAAAAGTAATCAATGAACAATATAATTATCAAGAAAATGAATATGTATTTTGTGATAATAAAGGCAGAATTACTTCACGAAAAATTGACTCTTTTTTAAGAAGAATGTGTGGTAAAGCACAAATTGAAGAAAAATCAACTCATGATATTAGAAGAACAGTTGCATCAGAAATGTTTAATAACGGAGTACCCATAGAGATAGTACAATGTTATTTAGGGCATTCAGATACAAAAACAACATATGGCTATATTTTTAATAATAAGCATAAGGACGAAACAAATAAATTAATACTTAGTTCTCTTGAGAATATGAACGGACTCAAACGGACTCAAATTGCATAAAATAAAAAAATCTCGCAAAGCCTTATAAATAAAGGTTCTGCAAGACATAAGAACAATGCCGGTGGTGGGACTTGAACCCACACGCGGTTACCCGCAACAGATTTTGAGTCTGCATCGTCTGCCATTCCGACACACCGGCCAGCAAATGCAAATATAGCACATTTTAACATATGTGTCAAGAATCCCTGCTACCAAAAGAAATAAAATTTTATGGAAGCAGGGATTTTTAAACATATAACCATTTATCCTAGACGAAGCATTTCTTTTTTTAATCTTTTTATTATTTTTTTCTCAAGTCTTGAGATGTAGGATTGAGATATACCTAGTAAATCTGCAACCTCTTTCTGCGTCATTTCCTCATCGTCGTGTCCGATTCCAAATCTTAGCTCAATAATTGTTCTTTCTCTGTCGGATAATATATCCATAGCCTGTTCAAGAAGCTTTTTATCTATTTCATCCTCAATATCCTTGTAAACCATATCGTCTTCAGTTCCAAGAATATCCGATAATAATAGTTCATTTCCGTCCCAATCGACATTTAGTGGTTCGTCTATGGAAACCTCTGTTTTTGTACGTGAGCTTCTTCTAAGATGCATTAATATTTCATTTTCTATACATCTTGAAGCGTATGTTGCAAGCTTAATGTTTCTCTCTACATTGAAAGTATTAATTGCTTTTATTAGTCCGATTGTTCCAATAGATATTAAATCTTCAACACCAACTCCTGTATTATCAAATTTTTTTGCAATATATACCACAAGCCTTAAATTATGTTCAATTAAAGTTCGTTTGACTGTTTCGTTGTTATCTTTAAGCTGCTCTAATACCTCCCATTCTTCCTCAGGAGATAACGGAGGGGGCAATATTTCCGTTCCACCTATGTAATGCACCTCATTCTTAGGAAACATTACGAAGTTTGCAAAGGTTTTTATATTAAATCTAATTTTGTTATTGCTAACTATACTAATCATTTGAATTTCTCCTCTCTGTTTGGTTTTATTCTTTCATTAAGCAAAACCTGATAATCTTTATAGTTGTTTAATTTATATCTGCTTACTCCGGCAATGATTTTTTTTGTTGTGTAATCAAAATCTTTAAAACCGATATGATTAATTTTAAAAGCTGGCATAAGAGAAATTTCCGAACTGATTGTTTTGTAAGGAATAGGATAGAAGTGTAATGTCTTGTGCATTTCTTCGTAATTGAAAATGCCTGTTTTGTGATATTTTTCAATATACTCATATTCCTTTTGAGATAGAATTTCCTTCAGGATTCTGTAATCAAGAATAACTACCGGATATCCTGTGTGATAATCAATGAGTGTATTTCCAGTATCCAAGTATCCTGTTAAATCAAGTGTTATATCTTTAATTTCTAAAGAAATTCTATAAATATTTCCGACTCTATCTTTATTAACTTGCAGCTTGTCATATAACCTTATGACAATGAGTGTTATTCCGCAGAGCATAGGTAAAACATATTTCAATGAATAATTTTTCTCTGTCAGTATCGAAAAAATGCCTGATAAAATTGTAAATGCCAGCAGTATTGCCGAAATAATATGTATGTGTTTTCTCATATTTAGTCTCTTAAAATATAGATTTGTCATAATAAGGTAAATTCCCACATATAATATATGATGAGGGAGTACCCCAAGATTAATCGTTAGTATTTCTATAAATACAGAGCTTATACTCATCAGAAGAGACCAAAACACTGTATATAAAATTTTTATGCGGACATTCACAAGATGAGAAGCGAGCCATAGCATCAAAAAATTTATTATGGCGGTTTCTACAAACATAATGTCTGCATAGATAATATAAATATTTGTCACCTCCTCGTTTCTTCACACAATTATATTTATTTGCAGGTGAAAAAATCGTCGTTTGATGTAATGAGATTTCTAAGAATTTAGCAGATTTTCGACAGCGGTAATCGACAAAAAGGGGGATGTTATGCCGGAAATTGAATCAAAGCTTAGCACAGAACTTAATCTTGCTTTAAACTCAAGTTTTGAGCAGAGAAGCAAAAGCTTAGACTTGAATGTTGGCTATAATGCTGAGGATAATTCGTGGGAATTAATAATTAAATATATTGGAGCATTGGAGAAACTTAGTGAAAAATACAATTTTACATATGTTGAGCTTTTAGAACAATTTGCAATAATAGTTATAAGGTCAGAGAATATATTAGAGTTTATAAATGAGCCGGAGATTGTTTTTGTTGATAAACCGCAGAAAATATTTGATCAACAATTTTTACTGACAGGCTATAATGAGTCCTGCTTTAATGTAGGAATTGAAGATAAAGGAAATACACTTACGGGCAAAGGAATTTTAGTGGCTGTGATTGATTCGGGTATTGATTATAGGCATGAAATATTTATAAAAGACGGCAAGACAAAAATATATGAAATATGGGATCAGAATATAGCAGGATTACCTCCAGATGGATATAATATTGGAACAATATATTCTGCAGACGATATTAACAATGCGATAAATAGTGATGAATATAATATAAATTCAATAGATTCTTCCGGACATGGAACCTCTGTTGCAAGTATAATAACTCAAATCGCACCTGATGCAGACCTGTTAATTATTAAGCTTGCAAATAATTTAGGAGAAAATATTTCCCAGACCTCATCGCTTATTATGGCAATTGATTATGCGGTTAAAACAGCAATTAAACTTACGGTGCCATTAGTAATTAATTTAAGTTTTGGAAATAACTACGGAGATCATAATTCTAATTCTATCATTGAAAACTATCTGGATTCTATATCAAACATTACTAAATTGTCTATTATTGTAGGCTCAGGAAACGAAGGAGTTTCAGGTAAACATTCACAGCTTATGTTGGGCAATACATCCTGGTTAAAATCACAATTTATAGTGGGAGAATTTAATACCTCGCTCAATTTGCAAATATGGAGGAATTACATAGATATAATAGATATTATACTGGTTACTCCTGATGGGACAGAAGTTGGACCGCTAAATGATTACCAAAATATTATGTCTTTTAATATTGATGATATGACTATTTCTGCAATAAATGGATTTCCAACACCTTATAACCAAAATAGCGAGACCTATATTTCGATTATTTCAAATGAAACATATATAGAAGCAGGTGCATGGGAAATTAGAATTTTACCTAAAAGAATCTCATCTGGGCGAGTAGATATTTGGCTTCCTGTTGAATCGGGTACAGAAGCTATTGCAAGATTTTTAAATCCATCAGAATTCACTACGTTGACAATCCCTTCAACTGCTGCCTCTGTAGTTTCTGTTGGAGCATATGATTCTAAGCTTTTAAGCTATGCATCGTTTTCAGGTCGTGGATATACTGTCGACAGCTTAATTAAACCAGATTTAGTTGCTCCTGGAGTTGATATTAATGTTGCAATACCAGGAGGCGGTTATAATGTTAAAAGTGGAACCTCGTTTGCGACGCCCTTTGTTTCGGGGGCGGCAGCTTTAATAATGGAATATGGAATCATACAAGGAAATGACCCTTTTTTATTTGGCGAAAAATTAAAATCATATTTAATCAGAGGTGCAAAAGTATTGCCGGGTATAAATATGTGGCCCAATGAATTAGCTGGTTGGGGAGCACTATGTTTTGAAGATAGTTTGCCTTAATAAATACATGATAAATTGAAAATATGCTTTCTGTGTGATAAACTGGCATAGAAACGAAAGATAATTTGAAAAGGAAGAGCTATGGATAATATTGTTATGGGTATTCTTGCTCATGTTGATGCAGGAAAAACAACCCTTTCAGAAGCAATTTTATATAAAACAGGATGCATTAGAAACTTGGGAAGAGTAGATAATAAAGACTCGTTTTTGGATACTAATGATATGGAAAGAAAACGTGGAATTACTATTTTTTCTAAACAGGCAGAATTTGAGATGGAAGAGAAGCATTTTACACTGCTTGACACACCAGGACATGTGGATTTTGCTGCTGAAATGGAGAGAACTCTACATGTTTTGGATTATGCAATATTAGTTATAAATGGTTCAGATGGAATACAGGGACACAGCATTACACTTTGGAAACTTTTAAGACAATATAGGGTACCGACATTCATCTTTGTAAACAAAATGGACCAGTTGAACAATGATAAGGATGCGTTACTCAAGGAGTTACAAGCAGAGTTTGGTCTTTGTTGTATTGATTTTACTAATAATTGCTTTACCTCTGAGGTTCTTGAGGAGATTGCGTTAATTGCAGACAATTATTATACAGAAATAGATTTTCTTACAGAGTTTATTGATAGTGGGAAAATAGAAACAGAGGTGATATCAGAGCTTATTGAAGAAAGAGAACTGGTTCCATGTTATTTTGGTTCTGCATTAAAGCTTACAGGAATTGATGGATTTTTGCAAGGTATTTCTTTGTATATGAAGCAAAAACATTATCCGTCAGATTTTGGTGGTCGAGTTTATAAAATAACAAGGGATAGTCAGGGGAATAGGCTTACACATATAAAAATCACAGGTGGAACGCTTAATACGAAGGATACAATTTTTGATTCAGAAAAAATAAATCAGATTAGAATATATTCCGGAGAAAAATATGAGACTGTTATGAGTATTGATGCAGGAAGAATATGTTCCGTAACAGGTCTTTTAACTTCCTATCCGGGACAACATATTGGTTGCGAAAAAGACAGTGAGTTACCTTTATTAGAGCCGGTTTTAACATATAAGATTTTGTTTGAGGACAGCACAAATGTAAGACAGGCGTATCCCAATATAAAGATATTAGAGGAGGAGATGCCGGAGCTTTCTGTTGAGTGGTTTGAGGAACGTGGGGAAATCAATGTAAAATTGATGGGACAGGTTCAAATAGAAATATTAAAGGAACTGATTTTAAACAGATTTGGATACCACATTAAGTTTGATGTTGGAACAATAACCTACAAAGAAACAGTTGCAGACACTGTTATAGGTGTTGGACATTTTGAACCATTAAGACATTATGCAGAGGCACATATCAAAATTGAGCCGGGAGAAAGAGGAAGCGGAATAGAAATTTTCTCTGATTGTAGCGAGGACAAGCTGGATAAAAACTGGCAGAGGCTTATAATGACACATTTAAAGGAAAGGGTTTTTAAAGGCGCCTTGACAGGTAGTGCTTTGACAGATGTCAGATTCACAGTAATTAACGGAAAAGCTCATAATAAGCATACTGAGGGTGGAGATTTTAGACAGGCTACTTATAGAGCTGTCCGTCAGGGTCTTATGCAGGCAGAAAACGTACTGCTGGAACCAATATATTCATTTAGGCTTGAAATCCCAACTGAGCTTGTAGGAAAGGCTATGACTGATTTGGATGGTATGTATGCTACAATAAACTCTCCGGATATAAGCGGCGATAAAACGGTAATAACAGGTAAATGTCCAGTTGCAACAATGAGAGATTATCAGATTAATGTTAACTCTTATACTCATGGCACAGGTTGTATTTTCTGTAGCTTTTCCGGCTACGATGTATGTCATAATCAGGAGGAGGTTGCCGCGAAGATTGGCTATAATCCAGAGCTTGATAGTGCAAATCCGTCCTCATCAGTATTTTGTGCACATGGTTCAGGATACATTGTTGCATGGGATGAAGTAAAAAAATATATGCATGTATCAGATGATGAATATATTGCAGAGGATGATGAGATAATTGAGAAGGCCTTTTCGAGGACAAAAGATTTTGAATATAGTATTGATTTAGAGGAAATAGATGCTATTATGAATCGAACGTATAAATCAAACGAAAAAACAGCAAAACATGAATATAAAAAGAAAAAGGCACCAGCATTAGACTACAGCAGATATAAGTCTGTATATAAAAAACCAGAGGATAAATTGCTTATTGTTGATGGTTATAATGTTATATTTGCGTGGGAGGAGCTAAAAGAGCTTGCAGAAATTAATATTGATTCTGCTAAAGATAAACTTATTTCGATATTGTCTAACCATCATGGTGTTACAGATATAAAAATTCTTCTTGTTTTTGATGGTTACAAGGTGAAAAATAATCAAGGAGATGAATGTGAAACAGAAAATATAACAGTTGTTCACACAAAAGAAGGTCAGACTGCAGATATATTTATTGAAAATTTCACCAATTCCAATACTGAAAAATATAACATTACGGTTGTAAGCTCAGATAATTTAATTAGACAGATAACCAGCGGTCATAATTGTAACGTTATGTCTTCAAAAGCCTTTAAGAAATATATAGAAAGCAGTTTATCTGATTTTAGAAAACAGTACAATATTACTTAATAAAATTATGCAATATTCATAAAAATAAACTTTGATTTAATTGATTTATCACAAGCATTTTGTTATAATATATGCATTAAAAATTGACTGGAGGTATCTACATGAAAAAAACAAAGTTTATCAATTCAATAGGTTTTAAAATTAATATAGGTTTAATACTTATTGTGGTTATAGTAGCTGCATTTATTATACGTTCATTTGTTACGGGAGTTAATGATATGTTAACAACAACAAATGAAGGCTATATTGAAGATTTAGCTATTTCTTATGGAAGGACTCTGGAGGATGAAATACATATACAGGGTGTGGAGGCAACCTTAACTGCAGAAAATCTTGCCTTTTGTTTAGATGGCGTAGGTCTTGAAGGTATTGATAGCAGCTATGCTTATGTTGTAAGCAATGAAGGTATGATGCTTTACCATCCAACACCTGACAAAATTGGTCAGCCTGTTGAAAATGCTGCTGTTACACAGACGGTAGAAAAAATAAAAAATGGTAAAAAGGTCGAAAACGAAGTAATAGTTTACGATTTTAAAGGTGTAAAAAAATATGCTGGTATATATGTTAATGAGGGGCAGGATTACATACTTGTTGTTACCGCAGATTATGATGAAATATTTACGGATGTAAATAAGATGAAACAGACAGGCATTGTTTTATTGGTAGCAGGATGTATATTTGCATTAGTTACAGGAACTATTTTCTCTCTCATGATTGTTAAACCGATTAATACACTTACAAACTATATAGATAGAGTTTCCGAGATGGATTTCACAGCGAGTGAAGAAGTTTTAAAAGTTAATAAGCGCAAGGACGAAACAGGTCAGATGAGTCGTTCTATTACTACGTTGAGAGATTCTCTTGAGAATGTTGTACTTTCAATCAGAGAAAAAAGTGAGAGAGTTATGTCAGCCTCTGATATGCTTAGCACAGATGTTGCTGAATCAACTACTACTATGGGGCAGGTTGAAAATGCAGTCAATGATATTGCTCAGGGGGCAACATCACAGGCAGAGGACACTCAGACAGCTACTGAAAATGTAGTTGCTATGGGTAACATGATAGAGGAAACCTATGATGAGATTGAAAAATTACTCGTTCAGGCATCGAACATGAAGGAATCGACAGAACAGGCTAAAACTGTTATTAATGAATTAGAAAATATTAATAAAAAAGCCGAAGAATATATTGATGTTATTGCTGAACAGACATACACAACTAACGAGTCTGCACTTAAAATTAGTGATGCCACAAAGCTTATTACATCTATTGCAGAAGAAACCAACCTTCTTGCGTTAAATGCTTCTATTGAAGCAGCAAGAGCAGGGGAACAGGGAAAAGGTTTTGCAGTTGTTGCGGCTGAGATACAGAAGCTTGCAGAGCAGTCAAATGATTCAGCAAAACATATAGAAGAGATTATTGCAGAGCTTATAGCTGATTCTGAGAAGGCAGTTGAAACTATGCATGACGTAAAAGAAATAATACATACACAAAGTGACCATGTTGAGCAGACTGATGTGGCATTCAATGATATATCTACAGGTGTCAACAAATCAATTGATGGTATAAATAGCATTTCGGATAAGGCTAAGAGACTTGATGAAGCAAGAACAACTGTAGTAGATATTGTTCAAAATCTTAATGCAATAGCTGAGGAAAATGCAGCATGTTCGGAAGAGACATCTGCTTCTGTAACAGAGGTTACAGCAATTATTGAAGACATTTCCGATAAATCTGCGACTTTAAAGCAAATTTCGGAAGAATTAGATACAGGTATGAGTATATTTAAATTATAAGTTATTAGGGGTTACAAAAGCATAATGGGGGTTAAGGTATGGATTTTGGAAGAATTTGGTTTAATATAAGAAAAAAAATCAAAAAAACATACAAAAAAATCAAAAAGTGGTTCAAAAAATATATAAGATTACTTGTCAGACACACAAAGGCAAAGGATTATAGTGTTCTTATATACTCCATACTTGCAGTTATTGCTATTATTCTTGTTTTTGTGTTAATAGGTAAATTGTTTGGTGCTATAGCAAGTATAGGTGATGACGAAGATAAAAAGGACAAAAAAGACAAAAAGACTACTACAGAGATATCTACAGAGCTTGATACTTCTGAGCAATTAGCAACACAAAGCGATGCTCTTTCTACACAGGCACAGGTTATATACGATAACAATAAAGATTTTCTTATTCTTGTCAATAATGAGCATCCTTTAGAGGAAACATATACCTTTACACATCATACCTTAAATTGTGGGCTTGATATGGACGAAAGAGCCTTTAATGATTTAAAAACAATGCTTGAAACCCTTAATGCAGCGGACTTACATTATTCGATTGTTAATGCATACATAGAGCCATCTTCAGAGGGAGATGAAGTATTTAATGCTCGTTGCAACGAGCATGCTACAGGATTAGCATTAGATATAAATACTGAATATAACTATGAATACGCTACATTTAATCCTTCAGATGCAACGAATGTATGGCTTACTGATAACTGTTACAAATATGGTTTTATAGTGAGATATCCAGCTGATAAGACCGATTCTACAGGTGTTTCTGCTGAGCTTTGGCATTTTAGATATGTGGGAGTCGAAGCAGCGACGTTTATGCATGATAACAATTTATCGTTAGAAGAGTTTTATGAGCTTTTAGGTCTTTAAAGTTATAGCCTATCTTTGTTTTTACAAGGGTAGGCTTACTTTACATTATTAGATTATTAGGTTATAATTTTTATATTGTATTTTAAGGAGTTTTTATGTCTAAAAAAGAAAGTAGAACCAGAAGAAAAAGGAGAACTAAAGCCTACAGAAGAGCAGTGATAGCAATAGATCTGTTTTTTCTTTTTGTTATAGTTTTTGGTTTGATATTGGTTCTCACTCACACATTTACGAAAAAAGAAGAATATCGAGAAAAGGCTTTGACATTATACGAGGCAGAGGATTATGAAAATGCAATAACATATTTGGATAAAGCTTTAAATTGTAAGCAGTGGTTTTCTGATGATATTAATGTTGACTGCTCTTTATATAGGGCGGAATGCTATATTGAGTTAGGGCAGTTTGAGGACGCAAAGAAAACTTATCAAACAATTTTAGATAAATATAATGAAAAGCATTATAATAAAACTGAAATAGAGTTTCTGATTACACTAATGGATAATTTTATGCTTTTTAATCAAGGTGAGTATTTTGCAACTGTAGCTAATTTTATTGATGCGGTAGAGAGAGGCTATACAGAGATTAGTATGTATGTCGCAATATGCTATGAAAATCAGCATAATTACGAAAAAATGAAAGAATACTATGACATATACAGTCAAAGCTTTGGAATGAATTCATATTTATATTACAAATATGCAACATATTATATACTTAACGAAGACTATAATACAGCACTTTCATATATTAGCGAGGGCTATGTGGCTACAGATAACAAATACTTAGAACAGCTCAAATATGCAGAGATTTTATGTTATGAGCGTATGAATGAATATGAGTATGCTTATTCGTTAGCAAGCAGCTTTATTAGTCAGTATCCTGATAATCAAAATGGTGTAGATATGTATAGCTATCTTGATACACGTGTCAACATCAGTCCAATTCCTCTTAATGATAAATTTGAATTATATGTGGAACCGATGGAGTAAAAATTACCATAATTATATTATGTCAACAAAAGGTGATTGAAATGTTTGAAAATAATGAATTAGAAGAAAAGGTTATACTATTTTGTGTGGATTTAGACAATGGAGAAGATATAGATGTAAATCTTAATGAGCTTGAGGAACTTGTAAAAACAGCTGGTGCAAGGGTTGTTGGTCGCTTGGTTCAAAAAAAAGAGCACGTTGATAATGTAACCTATATTGGTTCAGGAAAAACAGAAGAACTTTGCGAGCTTATAGAGGAGTTTGGTGCTACAGGTGTTGTATGTGATGACGAGCTTAGCCCTATACAGCTTAAAAATCTTGAGGAGATTCTCAACACTAAGGTTATTGATAGAACAATGGTTATTCTTGATATTTTTGCCGGAAGAGCAACCACCAGAGAAGGTAAAATTCAGGTTGAGCTTGCTCAGTTAAAATATCGTTCTTCAAGACTTATAGGTATGAGAAACTCTCTTTCAAGGCTTGGCGGTGGAATTGGTACACGTGGTCCCGGTGAGAAAAAGCTCGAGATTGACAGACGTATTATTAAGGACCGAATTGCTCAGTTGCAGAGAGAACTTGAGGATGTTAAACAACATCGTCAGATAATGAGAAAACAACGTATGGCTGGAAATTTACCAATTGTTTCTATTGTCGGATATACTAATGCGGGCAAATCAACATTGCTAAACAAGCTTACAGATGCAGGTGTGCTTGAGGAGGATAAGCTTTTTGCAACTCTTGATCCAACCTCTAGAAATTATAAGCTGTTAAACGGACAGGAAATAATTTTAACTGATACAGTAGGCTTTATAAGAAAATTGCCTCATCATCTTATTAATGCTTTTCGTTCTACTTTAGAGGAGGCAAAATATGCAGATATTATTATTCATTTGGTTGATATTTCTAATCCTCAGGCAGATAATCATATTCTTACAGTATATGAGACCTTAGATGGATTAGGAGTTAACGATAAGCCAATTATTACAGCTTTTAATAAAATTGACAAGGTAGATGAGATACCGGCAATTAAGGATTTCAGAGCAGATAAAATAATAAAAATTGCTGCAAAAAAGCAGATTGGTTTTGAAGAATTATCGCATGCTTTGGAGGAAGAAATAAACAAATGTAGAAGATATATTGAAAAGGTTATCCCTTATTCTGATGCAGGAATAATTAACAAAATCAGAAAAAGTGGTACATTACTTGAGGAAGAATACAGAGAGGATGGCATTTTTGTTAGGGCTTATGTAGAAAAGAGCCTTAATATTTAAAGTATTATGGAATTACCTTTATTATTTGAACAAAACATGAAAACACTTTTAGGAGAAGAGTTTGAGGAATATAAGGCTTGTCTTGATAAAGACATGTTTCATGGTATTCGTATAAACACTTCCAAAATAAGTGTTGAAGATTTCTTAAAAATTAATCCATTTCATTTAAAGCCTGTACAATGGACAAATAATGGATTTTATTATGATGAGAAGTTGGATAAGCCTTCTAAACATCCTTATTATTTTGCGGGACTTTATTATATTCAGGAGCCAAGTGCGATGACTCCGGCTGCTGTTATTCCTATCGAAGAAGGTGACAGAGTATTAGATATTTGTGCGGCTCCAGGAGGTAAATCCACTGAGCTTGCAGCCAAATTAAACAGTACCGGTATTTTAGTTTCAAATGATATAAGTGCCTCAAGAGCCAAAGCTTTACTTAAAAATCTTGAGGTTTTTGGCATTGGTAATTCTTTGATTATAAGTGAAGCTCCCTATAAGCTTTCTGAAAGATTTTATGAATATTTTGATAAGATTTTGATAGACGCGCCATGTTCTGGTGAAGGGATGTTTAGAAAATCTAATTCTATGATTACAGCATGGGAAAACAATGGCAATCAGTTGTTTGCTGATTTGCAGAGAAGCATACTGGATGAGGCAGTAAAAATGCTTAAACCAGGAGGAACTTTGCTTTATTCAACTTGTACATTTGCTCCTATAGAAAATGAAAAATCTATTGAATATTTACTTTCTTTAGATGACAGACTTCACATAGAAGCCTTTGATAAGTATGAGGACTTTGATGACGGTCATCCTGAGTGGTCTGAAACCAACAATAAAGAATTAACAAAATGTGCAAGATTATGGCCACATAAAATTTCTGGTGAGGGACATTTTGTATGTCTTATAAAAAAAGACGGGGATAATATAAATACAGGAAATATCGGTACTTATCCTATTAAAAAATGTAAACTGCCTAAGGAGGTAACAGATTTCCTTGAAGATTTAAATACTCATTTTGATGAAGCAAGATTTGAAATTTCCGCGGATAAGCTTTATTACATTCCAGAGAGCTTTCCGGCGGTTAAAGGACTCAGAATACTTCGATGTGGTCTTTATATGGGAGAGATAAAGAAAAATCGATTTGAGCCAGGACAATCGCTTGCTATGTACATTAAAAAAGAGGATTTTAATAATTGCCTTGATTTAAAGGCTTCTGACGAGAGAGTGATAAAATATTTGAAGGGTGAAACAATAGATGCTGAAGTAAAAAACGGCTGGTGCCTCGTGTGTGTAGATTCTTATCCTCTGGGATGGGGTAAGGTAAACAACGGAACACTAAAAAACAAATATTTACCAGGTTGGAGGTTAATGTCATGAATATAGCGGTTGTAACAGGCGCATCTTCAGGTTTGGGAAAGGAATTTGTCAAGCAGATAGCTGAGAAATTTCAGACCATTGAAGAGATTTGGGTTATTGCTAGAAGAAAGGACAGATTAGAGGAACTTAAAGATACAATAGAGGATGTTACTATAAAGCCAATAGTCTGTGATATTTCTAAAGAAGAGGATGTTAAAATATACCGAGAAATGCTTAAAAATGAGAGCCCGAGTATTAGAGTTCTTGTTAATTCCGCAGGCTTCGGTATGATAGGAAGATTCGATGAACTTTCTGAGGATGAGGTTGTTGGAATGTGTGATGTCAATATGACAGCACTTACTAAGATGATTGCGGTTTCGTTACCGTACATGAATGAAAAAAGAGCTAATATTATTAATGTTGCTTCGGCGGCAGCTTTTTGTCCACAGCCATCTTTTGCAGTATATGCGGCAACTAAATCTTATGTTTTGAGCCTGTCAACGGCGTTAAATCGTGAGCTGGAGGCTCGCAATATAACAGTTACAGCAGTGTGTCCGGGTCCGGTTGATACTGAATTTTTTGATGTGGCTGAAAAACATCATCAGGTTAAGTTATATAAAAAAATGTTTAGAACAAAAGCAAATAAAGTTGTTGAAACTGCACTTTTAGATGCATATCACAATTATCATATTTCTATTCACGGTTTTTCAATGAAGGTATTCAGATTTATATGTAAAATTGTACCTAGAAATTTTATTACTAAATTTATTGATTAGACATAAGGAAAAAAATTATGAACAAGTACGAAAAGGGCGATTATGGATACATAAATGCCTATAAGAAAAATAAATTAATTATTTCTTTGATATTAGCAGCAATGATAGCGTTTGTCGTTTTAACTGTTATTTTAATGTATGATACGACAAATAAAGTTGTTATTGTTTTTGCAATATTACTTTCAATGCCATTTTCAAAATTTATTATCGCATATATTATATGTGCTAAATTTACACCATTATCAAAAGAATCTTACGAAAAAATTATTGATGAGACAAAAGATACTGGTACAAAGCTTCTTTTTGATATAACTATTTCACAATATGAGGGTGTTAAATTTTATCATTCTATGTGTATTAAAAACGGAAAGATATGTGCTTTGGCTTTAGATAAAAATATAGGCAAAAATAGAAGTGAATATGAAAAGTGGATTAAAGACTGTGTAAACGATGATAAATATGATTATAAAATTCATGTTTTTGGTGATATTGATGCGTACTTAAAGAAAGTAAACTCAATTAGCACTCCAAATGACAATACTCGGATAGTTGATAAACATATGATGGAAAGAATTCTCGATACAGGTGTATAATATGCAAGAGCTTAAGGTTTCAAATAATGATGAAGGTCAGAGATTAAACAAATATGTCGCAAAATATTTAAAGCAGGCACCATCGTCATTTATATATAAAATGATAAGAAAGAAAAATATAGTTTTGAACGACAAAAAAGCAAAAGGTGATGAAATTATTTCATGCGGTGACTCAATCAAGCTATATCTTTCGGATGAAACAATAGCAAAATTTACCGATAATATACCAGAAACATCTAAAAGGAATATCAGTTTGGAAGTTCTTTATAGAGATGATAATATTTTAGCGGTAAACAAACCAGTTGGAGTCCTATCTCAAAAGGCTGTTGCAGATGATTACAGTATAAATGAGGCTATAATAGATTACTGTCTTGATATGAAAATATTATCAAAAGATGACATGCTTACATTCAAACCATCTGTATGTAACAGATTGGATAGAAATACATCAGGTATTATTTTAGCAGGAATAAGCTTAAAGGGGAGTCAATATCTTTCACAAAAGCTTAAGGCACGAGAAGCTGATAAATACTATTTTACTATAGTTAAAGGTGTATTTTGCGAAGAGAAAAAATCTTGTGCCTATATAAAAAAGGATTCTGATACAAACACTTCAGCTATTATAGCGCAGGATAAATTTAGAGGATTGTCACAAACTGAGCAACAAAAATATTCTGAAATAGAAACCGCTTTTATTCCTGTTTCAGCAAATAAAAATTATACTTTGCTTAAGGTTAAGCTTATTACCGGAAAAACTCATCAGATAAGAGCACATCTTGCTTATCTGGGGTTTCCTGTAATCGGAGATTCAAAATACGGAGATGTTAATACAAACAGAATTTTCAGAGACAGATATAAGCTTAAAAACCATTTGCTTCATTCTGGTGAGCTATATTTGGATGACCTGAAACTGGTTGCACCTTTGACCGAACAATTCCAAAAAATATGTCAGGGAGAAAAGCTGAATTACAGCTTGATTAGTAAGGGAGAATAATATGGCTACATGGAATTCTCGAGGATTAAGAGGCTCAACCTTAGAGGAGCTCATTAATCACACAAACGAATTATATAGACAGAAGGGACTTGGTCTTGTTCAGAAAATTCCAACTCCTATAACTCCGGTAAAAATCGATAAGGAAAACGGAAACATTTCCCTTGCTTATTTTGAAAAGGATTCAACGGTTGATTACATAGGGGTTGTTCAGGGCATACCTGTGTGTTTTGATGCTAAGGAATGTGCGGTAGATACATTTTCGTTAAGAAATATACATGAGCATCAGATAAATTTTATGCGTGATTTTGAAAAACAGCAGGGAATAAGCTTTCTTATAATAATGTTTACAGGAAGAAATGAATTTTATTACATGAGATTTTCTGAGCTTATGAAATATTTGGACAGAATAAATGACGGACATGCCAAGAATTTTAAATACGAGGAGCTTGACCCGAGATTTTTTGTAAAAGCCCAGTCAGGAGCTCCTATACATTATCTTAATGGATTACAATTAGACTTAAAAGAAAGAGACAACTAAATAGTGTTATCAGGTGAATTCCAACCTGGTATAGAAGAGTTAGTAATGGCTGTGAAAATTTTATTTTTGCAGCCTTTATTTTCTTTTTCAAGCTGTTTGATTAGCTGTTTCGAGTATTCTCTTTTAGTATAGCCGTCAGCAGGACATTTTGCTTTTGAAATGTTAAGCTCATATTTATTTATGAAGCCAATAATCTGACTTTCGTTACAATATATTAAAGGTCTAATCAGAGTTATTTCTGTCTGTTCTAAAAAAGTAACAGGGGCAAAGGTATTGAGGCGTCCTTCATATAATAATGACATATAAAAGGTTTCTATTACATCATCCTTGTGATGCCCATAGGCAAGCTTGTTACAGCCTAATTCTTTGATTTTAGTACACAGAGAACCCTTTCTAAGCTTTGTACAAAGCGAACATGGATTTTTTTCTTTTCGGGCATTAAAAATAATCTCATAAATATCAGTTTTTTCAACAAAATATTCAACTTCCAGTTTCTCACAGAGCTTTCTTACAGGTTCGGCATCAAAGCCGGGAATACCTATATCAACAGTAATAGCTATAATCTCAAATTTTTTGGGATAAAAAGCTCTTAGTTTTGCCATAGAATATAAAAGGGCAAGACTATCCTTACCTCCAGATATACCAATGGCAATTTTATCGCCTTCTTGTATCATATTATATTTTTCTATAGCCTGTCTTGTCAGACTAAGCAGCTTCTGTAGCTTCATTTTAATCTCCCTAAATAATCTTTGTTCTTTATAAAATATACAACTAATAAAAATAATAACAATTTAAATAATATAAATCAAGATTTGAGTTTAAAAGGGAGTTTTAAGGTACTTTATATGTGATATTTTAATATCAGATTAAGGAAAGCGCATTCCAGAACAAAATCGAACAAATGTTTTAAAAATATGTTGACAAACGAACAAATGTGCGATATATTAAATATATCAAAACAAACACTTGTTCTGAAAGGAGATTTAATTATGACATATAACTCAGTTTTATACTTTATACATAATCATTACAAGGCATTAGTTATAAGCCTTTGTATTCTTATCATAGGAGGAGCTATTGTAATCGGAACATCCGATTCAAGAGCCAAATCGAACACTAAAAAGTGTTTCGAATGTATTGAGGTAGAAGCAGACGATACTCTTTGGACTATAGCTGAAGAGTATATGACATCCGAGTATGACAGCATTGAGGATTATATCGATGAGGTCAAAAGTATCAATAACCTTACCGGAGATAAAATTATCGACGGTGGTTCATTAATCATTCCATACTACGCCGAGGTGCATTAAGCACCTCAAAATCTCTTAGCCACATCAGGTGATACCCCGACTTATCCCTGATGTGGTTTTTTTGTGTTTTGTCATTCTTATTATTGAAAAAAAACACCATCTGTCTTATAATATTTTGGTTAGAGATTTACTATAGAAAGGAAGATAATATGGATAGTAATACGATTCCAGTAATGGAGCCGGATAGACAATACTATTTTATGAATAAGTGTAAAAAACTTATTTTGGATTTAAAGGCTAAAAAGAATCGTCCGCTGACATATTGTGTAACAACTTTCGGTTGTCAGATGAATGCTCATGACTCAGAAAAACTAAAAGGTATTTTAGATGAGCTGGGTTATGAAGAGATTGACGATGAAAATGCCGATTTTGTTGTATATAACACATGTACCGTTAGAGAAAATGCCAACAAAAAGCTATATGGACATTTGGGTCATCTTAAAAACCTTAAGAAGAAAAATCCTGATATGATTATTTGTCTTTGCGGTTGCATGATGCAGGAAAAACATGTTGTAGAAACAATCAAAGCAAAATACAGATTTGTGGACATCGTTTTTGGAACTCATAACATTTATAAGCTGGCAGAGCTGATTGACTCATATTTTGCACAAGAAAAACAAATTATAGAAGTGCTGGATAAGAGTGATAAGACAGTTGAAACTTTACCACAAAAAAGAAAATATAAATTCAAGTCTGGTGTTAATATCATGTATGGCTGCAATAATTTTTGTAGCTATTGTATAGTTCCGTATGTACGAGGCAGAGAAAAGAGTAGACGTCCTGAAGAAATTATCAATGAAATTAAGCTTCTTGCATCTCAAGGTGTAAAAGAGATTATGCTTTTGGGACAGAATGTTAATTCATACGGTAAAATATATGACTATACTGACAATAAAATAGAGTTAACAGAAGACAAGCTTATGAGCTTTCCTGATTTATTGCGAGAGGTATGCAAGGTTGATGGCATTGAGAGAGTTCGTTTTATGACAAGTCATCCAAAGGATTTGTCAGACGAGCTTATAGAGGTTATGGCAGAAGAACCAAAGATTTGTAATCATCTTCATTTGCCTTTTCAGTCAGGTTCAACCAATATACTTACAAAAATGAATCGAAGATATACAAAAGAAGGTTATCTGGCATTGGTAGAAAAAATAAGAAATGCAATACCGGATATATCACTTACAACGGACATTATAGTTGGATTTCCAGGAGAAACAGAGGAAGATTTTCTTGATACTTTAGATGTTGTTGAAAAGGTTGGGTATGATCAGGCGTTTACCTTTATCTATTCAAAGAGAACAGGTACACCTGCTGCCGTTATGGAAAATCAAGTTCCGGAAGATGTTGTAAAGGAACGATTTAATAGATTACTTGAGAGAGTAAACAATATTTCCAACAACAAAATCAAAAGATATGAGGGGAAAGAAAAAGAGATTCTTGTCGAGGAGATAAACAGACAGGATGCAAGCCTTGTTACTGGAAGAACTAAAGAGAGCATAACGGTGCATTTTCCGGGAGATGCATCACTTATTGGGGAGACAGTATCAGTAAAATTAAATGAATGTAAAGGATTTTACTTTATAGGCGAAAGGATAAAATAATTATGAATAAGCTCAAACCAAAGTTGTTTTCAGTTATGAAAACATATGACAAAAAACAGTTTATTAAGGATATAATTGCAGGTATTATTGTTGCAATTATAGCATTACCACTTTCTATAGCACTTGCCATAGCATCAGGAGTAGGACCGGAACAGGGGCTTTATACAGCGATTTTTGCGGGATTTTTCATCTCGTTTTTAGGTGGTAGCCGTGTACAGATAGGTGGTCCTACAGCAGCTTTTGTTGTCATAGTATACGGAATTGTTGTAGAACATGGTATGGTGGGACTTACAATTGCTACCTTACTGGCAGGTATTATCCTTATTATTATGGGATTTTGCAAATTTGGTAGTCTCATCAAATATATCCCATATACGATTACAACAGGCTTTACAGCAGGTATAGCAGTAGGAATTTTTGCAGGGCAGATTAAGGATTTTCTCGGTCTTGATATGGGAGCAGTTCCTTCAGAATTTATAGAAAAAATAGAGGCTTACAGTCATCATATAACAACCGCAGATAGAGATACCATGATAGTTGGTGCTATTTCGTTAATTATACTTATAATTATGCCAAAGATATCTAAGGTTATTCCTGGCTCTCTGGTGGCTATAATTGTAGCAACTTTTATTGTGAAATTCTCACCACTTGAAGCAGCTACAATAGGAAGTGTATATGGAGAACTTTCTTCAAGTATTCCGGCACCATCTATACCGGTAGGAATTACATTTGATATGATAAAAGATTTACTTCCTAGTGCATTTACTATAGCGATTTTAGCTGGTATAGAATCACTTTTATCGTGTGTTGTATCTGACGGTATGATTAATAGTCGTCATCGCTCAAATATGGAGCTTATCGGACAGGGTGTAGGTAATATTGCATCAGGTTTGTTTGGTGGTATTCCTGCAACAGGAGCAATAGCAAGAACTGCTGCAAATGTTAAAAATGGAGGTAGAACTCCTGTAGCAGGTATGGTTCATGCTCTTGTATTATTACTTATTTTAAAGATACTTATGCCATATGCTGCAATGATTCCTATGACTACACTTGCAGCAATACTTATTGTTGTTGCATTTAACATGGGTGATTGGAAGGAATTTGGAAGTCTTTGCAAGCATGCACCAAAAAGCGATGTTACAGTTTTACTTGTAACCTTTGTACTTACAGTTATTTTCGACCTTGTTGTAGCTATTGAGGTTGGTATTGTACTTGCATCGTTACTTTTCATTAAGAGAATGTCAGACGTTTCATCTGTAAGAAACTGGACATATATCCAGGGTTATGATGATAACAGAGAAAACGACCCTATGTACATAGGCCTTAAAGAAGTACCTGAGCATACGCTTGTATATGAAATTGATGGACCAATGTTCTTTGGTGTGGCTGATAATTTCATGTCTATATCAGTTACAACAGATGTCAAGGTTGTTATACTTCGTATGAGAAGTGTTCCTGCTATGGATATTACAGCACTTCATTCCTTAGAAAAGGTTTACGCTAAATGTGTTGATAATGAAGTTACTTTAATATTCTCACATGTTAACGAACAGCCTATGAAGATGATGGAAAAAGCCGGTTTTGTTGAGAAGGTTGGAAAACAGAACTTTAGAGAAAATATCGATGCTGCGCTAGAATGGGCAGCGGGATTAGTATAGTAGAGGTGATAACGTGGCTAAACTTTCTCCGATGATGGAGCAATATGTTGCAACAAAAGAAAAATATAAGGATTGCATTTTATTTTACAGATTAGGGGATTTCTATGAAATGTTTTTTGATGATGCCATAACTGCATCTAAAGAGCTTGAAATAACTCTAACAGGAAAAGAATGTGGATTAGAAGAGCGTGCACCAATGTGTGGTGTGCCTTATCATGCAGCAGATTTGTATATAAATCGTCTCATTGAGAAAGGCTACAAGGTTGCTATTGGAGAGCAGGTAGAGGATCCTAAGCTTGCAAAAGGCTTAGTAAAAAGAGAGGTTGTAAGGATTGTAACTCCTGGCACCAATATGTCTGCGGAGATACTGGACGAGGCTAAGAATAATTATCTCATGAGTATTTCTTACCATAATTTTTCGTATGGTGTATCTGTAGCAGATATTACAACAGGTGTGTTTAAAACCAGCCATATGTCCTCAGGTGATAAGGTTATTGATGAAATAAACAAATATCAGCCTGCTGAGATAATATATCAGGATACTTTTATGTCTTCCGGTATAGACATAAGTCTTACTGTTGACAAGCTTAAAATTTCGACAAGTGAGGCACCGGAGCATTATTTTAATTACGATACCTGTGAACAGACATTAAAAAGACATTTTAATATATCAAGTCTTGAGGGGCTTGGCCTTAGGGATTATCCAGAGTCAATTGTTTCATCTGGAGCTATGCTACAATATCTTTACGATACACAGATGAATTCACTAAAGCATATCAATCATATTGAGCTTTATAGTGTTGATTCTTATATGATTTTAGACTCTTCGACCAGAAGAAATCTTGAGCTTACAGAAACACTTCGCGACAAACAGAAAAAAGGCTCTTTGCTATGGGTGCTTGATAAGACTAAAACTGCAATGGGTGCAAGAAAACTCAGAGAATATGTTGAGCAACCTTTGCTGAATAAAGCTCATATAGAGGAGCGTTTAGATTCGGTACAGTCTCTTTGCGAGTCTATCATAACAAGAGAGGAGCTTAGGGAGTATTTAAGCTCTATATACGACTTAGAGAGACTTATGACAAGAATATCTCTTAAAACAGCAAATCCGAGAGATTTATTGTCGTTTAAAAATTCAATAAAATATTTGCCGTATATTAAAAATCTTTTAACCGAGCTCGAGGCTAAAAGATTTAAAGAAATATATGCTGATTTAGATGTTTTGGAAGACTTATTTGAATTACTGGAGGCATCCATTGACGAGGAACCACCAATCGCGATAAAAGAGGGTGGAATATTTAAACCAGGTTACCTTAAACAGATTGACGATTTGAAACTTGCTAAAAGCGAGTGCAAAAACTGGCTTGCTGACTTAGAGGCGGCAGAAAAAGATGCGACAGGAATTAAAAATCTTAAAATAAAATATAACAAAGTGTTTGGATATTATTTTGAGGTTACAAACTCCTTCAAAAACATGGTTCCTGATTATTTTATCAGAAAACAGACTCTTGCTAATGCAGAGAGATACACAACAGATAAATTAGATGAGCTTTCTAATACCATTTTAGGTGCTGAGGACAAGCTTTATGCTTTGGAATACGAAACCTATGTAGCTCTTAGGGATGAGCTTGGTGAAGCATTAATAAGAGTTCAGAAAACAGCTCATTACATAGCTGAAATAGATGCATTGGCATCGCTTTCTTATGTTGCTGAAAAGAATAATTATGTCAGACCTTCTATAAATGAAGAGGGTGTTATAGACATCAAAAATGGCAGACATCCTGTTGTAGAGAAGGTTCTAAATAATGACAGCTTCGTGTCTAATGATACATATTTAAACAACATAGAAAGTCGTATTTCTATTATAACCGGTCCTAATATGGCGGGTAAATCAACTTATATGAGACAAACAGCACTCATAGTTCTACTTGCACAGATAGGCTCCTTTGTTCCTGCTTCGTCAGCAGATATTGGACTTTGTGACCGTATATTTACTCGTGTGGGTGCGTCTGATGATTTGGCATCCGGACAATCTACATTTATGATTGAGATGAACGAGGTGGCAAATATTCTTAGGAATGCGACCTCTAACAGCCTGCTTATTCTTGATGAAATCGGAAGAGGAACCTCAACCTTTGATGGACTAAGTATTGCTTGGGCGGTTGTAGAATATATTGCCGATAAAGAAATTATTGGTGCAAAAACCTTATTTGCGACTCATTATCATGAACTTACAGAGCTGGAAGGCAAGCTGTCGGCAGTGAATAACTATTGTATAGCAATAAAAGAAGAGGGCGATAACATAGTGTTCCTTCGTAAGATAATAAAGGGCGGTGCAGACCGAAGCTATGGTATACAGGTGGCAAGACTTGCGGGTGTACCTGAATCTGTTTTAAAGAGAGCAGACGAAATTTGCAACCAGCTTATTGATTCAGATATAGCGACAAAAGCTAAGTCAATAGATGTAAAAGAAGGTGCAAAAAAACAAAATGACAGCTATGACCAAATGTCCTTTTTCTCATCACCTATAGAAATGACTATAGCTAACGAACTGAAAACTATGGATTTAGACAATATGACACCACTTAAGGCAATGCTGTATTTACAGGAGTTAAAAGAAAGATTAAAGGGTTAAGCCATGATTAAATTATTAGACAAAGCTACAATTGATAAAATTGCTGCCGGAGAGGTTATAGAAAGACCTTCATCAGTAGTCAAGGAATTACTTGAAAATTCAATAGATGCAGGTGCTACAGCAATAACTGTTGAGATAAAAGAGGGTGGTATAGATTTTATCAGAGTAACCGACAATGGCTGTGGTATACCAAAGGAACAGGTTAAAACCGCTTATTTACGTCATGCTACAAGTAAAATCGATACTGCTGAGGATTTAGAGGGTATTTTATCTCTTGGTTTCAGAGGAGAAGCTTTGTCTACAATAGCTGCGGTATCGCAGACAGAAATGATTACCAAGACCAGTGATTCGTTAACTGGTATAAAATATGTTATTCATGGTGGAACAGAGATAGAATTTAAAGAGGTTGGTGTACCGGATGGAACAACCATTGTAGTGAGAAATCTATTTTACAATACACCTGCCAGAAAGAAATTCTTGAAAACACCTATGACTGAGGGCTCATATATTCAGGATTTAGTGTTGAAACTTGCGTTATCACGTCCTGAAATATCCTTTAAGCTTATAATTAACAATCAGACAAAGATAAATACTGCCGGTAATGGAAGTCTTAAGGATGCCGTATATCAGTTGTTCGGTAGAGATATAACAGCAAACCTTATTCCTATAAGCTATAGTGCAGAAGATATTAAAATATCAGGATTTATTGGAAAGCCTTTTATTTCCAGAGGAAATAGAGGTCTTGAAAATTATTTCATTAACAAAAGATATATTAAAAGCAATATTATAAACAGAGCCATAGAAGAGGGATACAGAACCTTTGTTATGCAGCATAAATTTCCTTTTACGGTTATGTACATTGAGCTTCCAGCAGAAAAATGTGATGTAAATGTCCATCCAACTAAAATGGAATTCAAATACGACAACGAAAAGGGGCTATTTGAAGTTATAACTAGGGCTGTAAGAGAAGCGTTAACTCACAAGGAAATAATCCCTAAATCGGCTGAGGAAAATTTGAATCTTGATAAAGCGATTAAACTAAAGGCAGAAGAAACAGCAACAGCAAGCAAACAAGCCAGCTCAAAGCCACAGATTAATGTTAATGCTAACAAATATAGTCCGACATATAATATTTTAGAGTCATTAAAGAAGTCTACAGATGAAGGAATTGATATAACAAATCTTATAAAAGATGAGGGAGCTGTATATACAAGCGGTTCAAATACTGAGCAAAAAAACACACAAGCCGATAATTCGAATAAAAAAAGCAGGGATACGCAAGTTCAAGCAGTTAATGAAAAAATAACAGCATATAAGACTCTGTCAGATAAACCTGTTACAAATCCTGCTATTAAAGCTTATGTGAAAGCAGAAAATGCAGCAAAGGAAATGAAAGAAAATCCTGAAATTATAACAGGAAAACAGACATCCTTGTTTGATGACGAGTTTCTTACAGAGAAAGCAAGAAAAAAGCATCGTGTAATAGGTCAGGTTTTTGATACCTACTGGCTCATTCAATATGAAAACAATCTATATATCATGGATCAGCATGCGGCTCATGAAAAAGTAAAATATGAGGAGCTGGTTGCAAACTTAAACAACAAAGAAATTCTTTCGCAACAGCTTATGCCACCTCTTGTTCTAACTGTTTCTTATGCAGAAAGACAGGCTATACTTGAGCATTATGATTTGTTCATGAAAATAGGCTATGATATTGAAGAATTTGGCGGTAATGAATTTAAAATCAATGCAGTGCCAAGTAATTTGTATGGAATAAACGAAAGACAGGTATTTATGGAGTTTGTCGGTTCGCTTATAAACAATTCCGGATATGTTTCAAACGACTTGTTTGTTAAAAAACTATCAACTATGGCTTGTAAAGCAGCGATTAAAGGAAATATGAATATAAGCTTTGCGGAGGCTGATGCGTTGATTGACCAACTGCTTAAGCTTGACAATCCATACACATGTCCTCATGGAAGACCAACTATTATTTCGATGAGCGAGGCTGAGCTTGAGAAAAAGTTCAAGAGAATTGTTTAAATATAATCTTAACTTGTAAATCAATATATTTTAAAGGATAAACAATATGGGCAATGCTAACAAGAAAAAATTAATAGTTTTAACAGGACCAACAGCAGTTGGTAAAACCGATTTGTCCATAAAACTTGCTAAGGCTATCGGTGGTGAAATTATATCTGCCGATTCCATTCAGGTGTATAAGCATTTTGACATTGGTTCAGCCAAAATTACTCCTGAAGAAATGCAAGGCATAAGACATCATCTTATTGATGTATTAGAACCTACAGAAGGTTTTGATGTGGCAACTTTCAAAAAAATGGCAGAGGAAGCAATGGAAGGCATCTATAGCAGAGGAAATATTCCTATTGTTACAGGTGGAACAGGTTTTTATATTCAGGCTCTTTTGTACGATATAGATTTCAAAGAAACAAAAGACGATGGCTACCGAAAAGAGTTAGAAGCATTATATAGCGAAAAAGGTGCTAATTATATGTGGAATATGCTTAAGGATATAGACCCTGATGCCGCTGCAAGCATACACGAAAATAATGTAAAAAGAGTTATTCGAGCCATTGAATATCAGCATCAGAACAACAGACGTATTTCCGAACATAATCAGGAGGAAAGGGCGAAAGAATCACCTTATAATTTTGCATACATTGTTCTTAATTGTGATAGAGAGCTTCTTTATGAAAGGATTAACAAACGTGTTGATATTATGATGGAAGGCGGACTTGTTGATGAGGTCCGAGAACTTCTATATAAGTACAACCTTACATCTGATATGACATCTATGCAGGGAATTGGTTACAAGGAAATAGTGCCATATATAAAAGGTGAATCAAGTCTGGAGGAAGCCGAATATGTCCTTAAAAGAGATACAAGGCATTTTGCCAAAAGACAGCTAACCTGGTTTAAAAGAGAAAAAGATGTTATCTGGCTTGATAAAGATACGCATAAAACCGAGAAAGAACAGCTCGAGTTTATTCTCAATATTTTAAAAGAAAAAAATATATATTAGATATTATAAATACAATAAATGGACGCTTGGGAGGAAAACATGAGCGCGGATAATTTAAAAAACTATTATTTACAGCTTGGTATAAACGAAAAGGTATATGATTTTTGTTCTGAAATTGAAAAAAGCTTAAAAGAACGTTTTGATGAGATAGATAAAATTGCCGAGCAAAATCAGATTAAGGTTATCAAAGCTATGCAGGAGGCTCGTTTTGCTGAGGAGCATCTATCAGGAACCACAGGCTATGGTTATAACGATGCAGGAAGAGAGGCGGTTGAGCAGATATATGCAAATGTATTTGGCACAGAAGATGCTTTGGTAAGACAGCAGATTACCTGTGGAACGCATGCACTTGCTATAGCATTATCAGCTAATTTAAGGCCGGGAGACGAAATTCTTTCACCAGTAGGAAAGGTTTATGACACATTAGAGGGAGTAATTGGTGTAAGAGAGTCAAAGGGTTCGCTTGCTGAATTTGGAATTACCTACAAGCAGGTTGATTTGCTCCCTAATGGAGAGTTTGATTTTGAAAATATAAGAAAAAGCATAAATGAAAAAACTAAGCTTATCGAAATTCAACGTTCAAAAGGCTATGATGTAAGACCTACACTTTCGGTTGATAAAATTGGTGAGGTTATCAAGTTTATTAAAGGCATTAAACCAGATGTGATTTGTATGGTTGATAACTGCTACGGTGAATTTGTTGAAGCAATCGAGCCATCGCAGGTAGGAGCCGATATGGTTGTGGGTTCTCTTATTAAAAATCCTGGTGGCGGACTTGCACCTATTGGCGGATATATATGTGGAACTAAGGAATGTATAGAAAATTGCGCATACAGACTTACAAGTCCGGGACTTGGCAAAGAGGTCGGAGCTTCACTTGGAGTTACAAGGGATATCGCACAGGGGCTTTTCCTTGCTCCTACAGTTACGGCAGCAGCTTTAAAGGGCGCGATATTCGCTGCTAATATATATGAAAAGCTTGGCTTTAAAACTGTTCCAGATTCGGTAGAGACTCGTCACGATATTATTCAGGCTGTTGAATTTGGCAAACCAGAGCTCATTCAGGCATTTTGCGAGGGAATTCAGGCGGCAGCACCAGTAGACAGCTTTGTTACCCCTGTTCCTTGGGATATGCCAGGATATGACAGTCAGGTTATTATGGCAGCAGGTGCATTTGTTTCAGGTGCTTCAATAGAGCTTAGTGCTGATGCACCTATGAAGGAGCCTTATGCTGTATATTTTCAGGGTGGACTTACATATCCACACGCTAAATTTGGAATAATGATGTCGCTACAGAAAATTGTAGAAAAAGGCCTTATTGTATGGTAGACTATTTAGATAAAAATTATATTCAGGAGGAATGCTATGTCTGGAGTTGCAAACAAAAGCAAATGGACTTTATTACTTATATTACTTAGTGGTATTGTTTTGGGAGGATTTATAGGTTATTTGTGCCGTAATGTAGGTTTTTTGTCTTGGTTAAATTATGGACAAACCTTTGGACTTTCTTCACCGGTGGTCCTTGACCTTGGCATAATGGTTCTTACATTTGGACTCACAATAACAATAAATATAGCAAGTATTTTAGGCATTATTATTGGTATAATAATTTACAAGAAGCTTTAATTATCTATATGCACCTGGAGAGGTGAAAGGATAATTGATGAATAACTTAATTAAAAATCTGGCATACTGCGAAAGACCCTACGAAAAAGCTTTGGAGCATGGGATTTCAACTCTTAGCGACGCTGAGCTTTTGGCGGTCCTGTTAAGAAATGGAACAAAGGAAACCAGTTCCATAGACCTTGCAAATATTCTTCTTAATACTCATTATTTACATAAGGGACTTATGAGTCTTAACTATTTGAGAAGAGAGGAGCTTACATCAATAAAAGGTATAGGCGACACAAAAGCCACGCAGATTATGGCCATCGGAGAGATTGCATATAGAATTAATATGCAGAGAGCAAAAGAAAATATTTCTTTCTACTCGCCTGAAAGTATTGCCAAATACTATATTGAAAAGTGCAAATTTCTAACAAAAGAGAGAACGTATCTGATGATGTTCTCGACAAGACAGATGCTTATAAAAGAAATAATGCTTTCAGAGGGAACAATTAATCAGTCAATAGTTTCGCCTAGAGAGATATTTATAGAAGCCTTAAAATACGAGGCTGTATATATTATATTAATACATAATCACCCATCAGGTAATCCATCCCCGAGTGAGGCGGATATAAAGATTACCAAAAGGATTAAAGAGGCAGGCAGACTTATAGATATAAACCTGTGTGACCATATTATAATAGGCAATGGTACATATGTAAGTATGCTTGAGAAAGGTTATTTTGATGAAATTTGATAAAAGAAAAGATGTTAATCCTAAATATTTATTACTGACTCTTACAATAATCTGTGTTCTTTTAATGATTATTTCTTCTTTTGCTGCGGATAAGGTGGCTTTTCTAAAAAAGTTTACTGTCAACATAGTTACGCCTATTCAGGAATGCATAAATGATATTGGATTATGGTCCGATTCGAAAATGGAAAATCTTGAAAAGATTCAGGATTTAACAGAAGAAAAAGAAGCATTGGAGGAAGAAATTGCTAAATTAAAAACGGAAGTAACGATGTACCAGAACCAGCTGTCAGAGCTTAACGAATTAAGACAGCTTTATAATCTTGATGAAGCATATCCAGAATTAAATAAAACAGGGGCTCATGTTTTTGCAAAGGATACATCTTCTTGGTTTTCGATTTTTTATATTGATAAAGGTACTAAGGACGGCTTATTTGTAGGTGCTAATGTAATGAGCGACGAAGGGTTAGCCGGTCTTATTACAGAGTGTTATGAGGATTATTCAAAGGTACGTGCAATAATAGATGATAATTCAAACATCAGTGCAAAAATAATGCCTTCCAATGCACTTTGTACAGTGGAGGGTAGTACAAGTCAATATGAGAACGGATATCTGGTGGTTTCTAATATAGATAAGGATGCAAGTGTCAATATTGGCGATAAAGTTGTTACCTCTAATATATCAGATCGTTATCATTCGGGAATAATGATAGGATATATAATAGAAATACAAAATGATCCAAACAACCTTACCATGACAGCCTATGTTTCTCCAGCAGTTGATTTTAATGGTATTACTGACGTATTGGTTATAACTGACGAAAAAATGACACTAGACGAACAATAAAGGAGCTTAATTCATGAGAAGAGTAATCACTTTGGGATTACTTATATTATTTAATTTTTCCCTACAATCAACTATATTTGGATTTCATGACATAGAAAGTATTTCGCCTAATCTTATGCTTATATTAACTATGTCATTTGGTCTTATGAGAGGTAGAAAAGAAGGTATGCTTGTCGGTTTCTTTTGTGGTTTTCTGACAGATTGCTTTTTTTCAAACATTATAGGTCCATATATGCTTTTATATATGCTTATAGGCTATGTCAATGGATTTTTCCATAAAAATTATATGATTGAGGATGTTCTATTACCTTTGATTGTTATAATTATTGATGACATAATTTTTAATTTTATAATTTATTTTTTCTTTTTCTTTTTGAGGAATAAGTTGGATTTTTCAACCTATTTGATGAAAATAATTTTACCGGAAACTCTTTGTACAGCATTACTTACGATTATACTATATAAAGTATATGTATTTATAAACAGACATTTGAAGAATAAAGCAGAAGGAAAGGAATCATAAATGATTCGCGAAATTTTACATTCTATAAAAGAAATCATATTAGACTATGTCAAGCACAGATTATTCCCTATTACTGTGCTTGTTCTTGTGCTTTTTTTTATACTTGTAAGAAGACTTTTTGTTCTCCAGATTGTAGAAGGAGAGGAGCACATGGAAAACTTTATTTATACGGCCGAAAAAACGCTTACAGTAGAATCTGTACGCGGGAAAATTTTAGACAGAAACGGAAATGTACTTGCATACAATGAATTGTCATATTCTGTTATTTTTAGCAATGATGCCAATACAGCGACAAAAGCAAAAGAACTGGGAATAAGTGAAAATGAATATAAAAACAATGTTGTATACAGAGTAATCAATATACTTGAAGAAAACGGCGACGAATTATACGTTGATTTTCCTATCGAATTGACAAATACAGGTGAATACAAATTCACAACATCAGATACACAGCTTAAAAACTTTATAAAAAATGTATATTCAGCTACAACTTTTGATTCGTTATCAGATGAGAGAAAAAACTCAACAGCAAAAGATATTGTAGATTATCTTAATACAGAATTATTTGAGATAAGCTCTGATTACGAACCTGAAATGGCGCTTAAAATATTGGCTTGCAGATATAAGCTCTGGTTGAACAGATATCAGCAATATGTTCCTGTTACAATAGCCTATGATATAAGCGAGGAAAGCAATGCCTCTATTACTGAATATTCAGACGAACTTATTGGTATGGATATTTCCGTTAAATCATTGAGAAAATATAATGATGCTGAATATTTTGCTCATATAATTGGATATATTGGTGCCATTTCTGATGATGAAATGACCACATACAACGCAAATTTATCAGATGATGAAAAATATACAAGTGGTGAGATGATTGGAAAAACAGGTATAGAACAATACTGCGAGGAATATTTAAGAGGTACCAATGGATATGAAACCATGTATGTCGATAATCTTGGAAAGGTTATTGAAACTGTAGAAACTGTTCCTGCTGTAGCCGGCAATGATGTATATCTTACAATTGATGCAGATTTACAAAAGTTCTGTTACGATAATCTTGAAAAAGAAATTGCAGCAATACTTTTGGCAAACCTTGTTCCATCTTATATTGTTGCAGAAGAGGAAAATGCCCGTATACCAATAACAGATGTATATTTCGGATTATTTGACAATAATTATTTAAAAATTACAGATATGGCATCTGAGGATACGTCTGAGCTTGAAAAGAAAATCTATGCTGATTTTACGACAAAAAAAGAGACAACAGTGGAGCGAATAAATGAAATTCTTACGGTTGACCACACAGTTGTTTCCCTGCTTTCGACAGAATATCAGGATTACATGGAATATATTTGTGAAATACTTGTGCAAAATGACATATTTGATAATTCTCTTATATCAAAGGATGACGAAGAATTTATTGCCTATACATCTGGTTCAACCTCGCTGGAACACTATCTAAAATATGCTATCAGCATTGAAGCGATTGACGTGACATATTTTGAGGCAGAGAGCAGTTATTACGATACAGATGAAATATATGACCTTCTATGTGAATATATTATAAATTATTTAAATTTAGATACCGAATTCGACAAAATGTTGATTCATGTTATGATACAATATGGTGAGATTTCTGGTGATAACATCGTAGAACTCCTATATTTACAGGATATTCTAAAGGCGGAAGGAGATTTAGAATATCAGGATTACAAAGCTGGTGTAATAAATGCTTATGAATTTATCAGACGCAAGATAAAAAATCTGGATATTACTCCCGATATGCTTGCTTTAGACCCTTGTTCAGGCTCGGTAGTTATAACAGATATTAATACTGGTGATGTTCTTGCCATGGTGAGTTATCCTAGCTATGACAATAATTACCTCACTAACGAGGTTGATTCTCAGTACTATAGTATGCTTTTGAATGATAAGACAACCCCTTTATATAACAGAGCCAGTCAGACAAAAACAGCTCCAGGTTCAACATATAAGGTTTTAACATCTGTTGCGGCACTTACAGAAGGTGAGATAAGTCAGTCGACATATTTTTATTGTAGTGGAGAATTTACAACTATAGATTCAAAGCCACGTTGCTGGTATTATCCTATGGGACACGGAACACTAGATGTTTCTGCTGCTATCCAACATTCATGTAATGTATATTTTTATAACGTTGGATACAATCTTTCTATAGATGAAGACGGCGAATATAACGATGCTCAAGGTATTGATACATTAGCCACCTATGCAGCTTATTTTGGCTTGAATCAAACCTCTGGTGTTGAGCTTCCTGAAATATCGCCATCTGTTTCAGACAACGATGCAGTACGAAGCGCAATAGGACAGGGTAGAAATTCCTACGCACCGGTACAGCTTGCAAGATATGCAACAACCATAGCAAACAGTGGAGATTGTTACAATTTAACACTTATTGATAAGGTTACTGATTATGAGGGTACTGTGATACTTGATAATCAAGCTACGTTGCTTCACAACCTTGACGGAATTGTATCAGAAACAACATGGAATAGCGTTCACACCGGAATGAGAAATGTTATAGCGTACGATGTTTTAGACAGTGAGATAATAAAACAAATTGACGTTAATGTTGCAGGTAAATCAGGTACTGCTCAGGAAAGTGATGTGCGACCTAACCACGCATTATTTATATCCTATGCACCTTATGAAAATCCTGAAATATCAGTTACCTGTGTTATACAGAATGGATATTCTTCCGGAAATGCGAGAGAGCTTACCGGATTTATATACGCATATTTATATGATCCCGAAAAACTTTCCGGAGCAGAGATGTCCGGTAGTAGTTCAGTTGAAGAGGATTAATCATAAAAAGATGAGAGGTGATTAATTATAAGTCCCGTTATTATTAAAGGTAATAAAATGGGCATACGTTTAATCATTGCCGCAGAAGCAACTATTGATATTATAAAAGAAGAATTAATCAAAAAACTTCAAAGCACGCGACAATATTATAAAAACATAAGACCTATTTCTATTACTTTTGAAGGAAAAATTTTAACGGAAGATGAAATTACAATTATATTAGATACATTAAGAAAAATTGGCTTAAATATAAGAAATGATATTTCACAGCCTGAATTTACAGAAGAAAAACAACTTAATATACCCCGAGAAGAAGATGGACTATTCTATTTGGGCAATTTAAAAAATGGACAATCTATTGAAGCGTCGGAAAGTATTATTATAGTAGGGGATGTAGAAGCCGGTGCCTGCGTATATTCCAAGGGCAATATAATAATCATTGGTCGTCTACAAGGCTATGCTGAAGCGGGCTTTGAAGGCAATAAGGATGCTTTTGTCTACACTTTATTTTCGGGGAGGAATTAATAATGAGTGAAGTAATAGTTGTTACATCAGGAAAAGGTGGTGTTGGGAAAACAACCACAACAGCAAACATCGGACACGGATTAGCAAGACTCGGATATTCGGTTTTGCTTATCGACACAGATATAGGCTTAAGAAATCTTGACGTTGTAATGGGACTCGAGAATAGAATTGTCTATAATCTTGTAGATGTTATTGAAGGAAACTGTAA
Organism: Wujia sp.; assembly: GCA_045531735.1. GTDB lineage: Bacteria > Bacillota > Clostridia > Lachnospirales > Lachnospiraceae > Coprococcus_C. The sequence continues at coordinate 137,016 of JAZSEO010000011.1, forward strand.
ATTCAAGCAAGCGATAATTAAAGATAAAAACTGTCAAGGTTTATCTCTGATGCCAGCGGCTCAGACAAGAGACAAGACTGCAGTTTCACCCGAACAAATGAAAAAAATGATTGATGAGCTTAAGCCGGAATTTGATTACATAATAATTGATTGTCCGGCAGGTATTGAACATGGTTTTAAAAACGCTATTGCAGCGGCAAATAGGGCTATTGTTGTCACAACACCTGAGGTATCAGCAATAAGAGATGCAGATAGAATAATCGGCATATTGGATGCAAATGAAATGCCTCGCATCGATTTAATTATAAATAAAATACGAATGGACATGGTTAGAAGAGGAGATATGATGTCGGTAGATGATGTCTCTGATATATTATCTGTAAATCTAATCGGAACAATAATGGATGACGAAAATATTGTAATATCATCCAACAGAGGAGAACCGATTGCCGGTTCCAAAACGAAATCCGGCAAGGAATATGATTACATTGCCAGACGAATAGCCGGACAAGCTCTTGAAAACGATGAAATCAAAAGCATGAATATATTCAAATGGCTTAAGAAGAAGGATAAAAATGTTCACAAAATTCAATCTCAAGGATTATAATTTCAAATTACTTGTATTGGTTATGACAGCCATAACAATAGGAATTGTTGTAATTAATAGTGCAGACAGCTCATTTACTGTAAGACAGATTGTAGGTGCAGTTATGGGCTTGTTTGTCATGCTGTTTGTATCTGTGATAAATTATGACTTTATATGTAAATTTGCTAATGTTTTTTATATTATAAATATTGTTATACTCTTGATGGTTTTACTTTTTGGTGTAACAGTAAACTATGCAAAGAGATGGATAGTAATAGGTGGTGCAAACGGAATACAGTTCCAGCCTTCAGAGTTCTCAAAAATATTTATGATTATATTTGCCGCTACGTTTTTAGGGAAATACAAAGATGAAGGTGGGATAAATACATTTAAATGCTTGTTTTTCTATGCCGTAGCGTGTGGACTTAGTCTGGGCTTGATTGTATTAGAACCGGATTTGTCTACAACTATATGTCTTACATTAGTTTTGGTAACTATATTATATATTTCTGGACTTAGCTATAAAATAATTGGAATTGCATTACTTATATGTATACCTCTTGCAGGAAGCTTTCTCTGGTATATACAATTACCGGACCAGGCTTTGCTTCAGGATTATCAGGTTAGACGTATATTGCAATTTATATATCCTAGCCAATATGGTACTGAGTATTCACAGCAAAACAATTCTATCATGGCGATAGGTTCCGGTCAGCTCAATGGCAAAGGACTTAATACATCGACAATTGCTACAGTAAAGGACGCAAACTTTATTTCCGAACAGCAGACTGACTTTATTTTCTCAGTAATTGGAGAAGAATTAGGTTTTATCGGAAGTGTAATTATTATTGCAATTATATTGTTAATAGTGTTACAATGTATAAAGATAGCAAGATGTGCAAAAGACACAAAAGGTATGCTGCTTGCCTCGGGTGTTGCAGTTCTAATAGCATACCAGTCGTTTATCAATATAGCTGTTGCAACAGGTGTACTTCCAAACACAGGAATACCTTTACCATTTATAAGCTATGGATTAAGTTCACTGTTAAGTATATCCATAGGAATCGGTATTGTGCTTAATGTTAGTTTACAACGTAGTAAATACTAGAGGGAGAATAAAAGGATGAATATAGGACTTATAGCTCACGACTCAAAGAAAAAACTAATGCAGAACTTCTGCATAGCATATAGAGGAATTTTATCTCACCATGAGCTTTATGCCACAGGAACGACAGGCAGAATGATTGAAGAGGTGACTAATCTTTCTGTGCGCAAATTTCTTGCTGGACATACTGGTGGAGAGCAGCAGCTTGGTTCTATGATTGAAAGTAATGATTTGGATATGATGATTTTCTTAAGAGATCCTCAAACCAAAAAATCACATGAAGTAGATATTAACAACATTTTTTCTCTTTGTGATGTCCATAATATTCCTCTCGCTACAAATCTTGCTACAGCAGAACTTATGGTAAAAGCATTAGAACGTGGAGATCTTGATTGGAGAGAATTATTTAAACATTAATTCATCAAAAGCGTATGATAAAAAATATATTAAGATACCTTTGTATAATATTCTGTATTGTTGGAATATATGCAATATCAATCAAATTTAAAAACAATATAGATTCCCCATATCCGGTAGTTACACAGATGGAGCTTACAGCCAACGAAGCTTTACAGCCTGTTGAATCGTTGGAATTATCTTCTGGAAACACTATCATAGATTATGGCGAAGAGGTAAACAGTCATTTGTTTGACGATTGTTATTATGCTCTTTTTGTCGACGATACCGACAACGAAATATACGCAGCTAAAAACGTACATAATCGTATGTATCCTGCAAGTATGACAAAAATAATGACGGCTATTGTAGTAGTAGAGCAGATTGAAAATGGCTCAATAAGCCTTGAGGACGTTGTTACAGTACAGACAACGTTTGATTTATCTTATGAGGATGTACTTCCAACAGAGGTTGTTGCCGGCTGTCAGATTACCGTAAAAGATCTGTTGTATGGTTTAATGATAGAATCAAACAATCATTTTGCACTTATTCTTGCTGAATATGTTGCAGGTGATGTCGCATCGTTTTGCGATATGATGAACAAAAAAGCATATGATATTGGTGCAACAAATACACATTTCACTAATCCACACGGATTAGATGAACCAGAGCACTATTCATCAGCTTTTGATATTTACCTTATAATAAAAGAAGCGCATGCACATTCTATTCTTCGTACAATTGCTACGTTTGAGACCTACACCTATTACTATGTTGATAACAATGGTCTTACAGTAAGCGAAGATATCGAGGCATCTAATCTTTTTTATAATGGTTATGTTGAATTACCTGCCACATACACTATAGAAGCATGGAAAACAGGTACAACAAGCGGAGCAGGACATTGTCTTGTTATGTATTTAACCAAAAATGATAAAACATATATTGCTATAGCTTCAACATCAGAATCTAAAGCTGTTCTATATGATACTATGGTAGAATTAATGTGTCTTGTAGGTGAATAATATATGAGTAATGAAAAAAAAGTAGTTAAATTTAATAGAGATATTAAGGTAAATGCTGCAACCTGTTTAATTGCAGCAATTTTACTGTATGTGATTATTTGTGTAATTATCGCAGCAAGAAAAGAGCCTATAACAACCTACAAGGTTAACAAAAGTAATATAAGTAACAACATAACCTTAGAAGGTCTGGCAATCCGAGACGAAGAGGTTATTAATACGACTAAATCCGGCTATATTTGTTACTATATACGAGACGGAGAGAAAATACAGAAGAATTCCACTGTATGCTCTGTTGACGAGTCCGGACAAATATATAATGTCATATCCGATGTAGAAGAATATGATGATTTACTTTCAAAAGAGGATTATGATGCGATACGTTCTTTGATTTCTTTATATAAGGTTTCTTATAACGACAGTTCATTTTATGAAGCATATAATTTCGAGAATAATCTAAATAACAAAGTATTAGAGCTAAACAACGAAATACTTATGCAGCAAATCACTAGCGAATCAGGTTCAACTGCGCTTACAGGAATATACTCACCTTATAGCGGACTTGTTACATATTACATAGACGGTTTCGAGGATTACAGCATCTCAAATATTAGCCAAGATGCTTTTGATAAGTCCAAATACACAAAACAGACCTTAAAAACCGGAGATGTTGTTTCAACAAACAGTCCTATTGTCAAAATAATTCCAAGTGAAAAATGGAATATAGTTGCGCCTGTAACCCAAGAACAGATTGCCGCAATCTCAGACAGCGAATATGTAAACTTTAAAATCAATAACTCAAGCTATGAGGTATACATGCCCTATGAAATAATTAACGCTTCAGACGGTACATATATCAATATTAAGCTTGATAAATATATGTCGAACTATGTATCAGAGAGATATGTTACAATTGAAATAATAAAAAAAGAAGACACAGGTTTAAAAATCCCTGTATCTGCGATAGTTGATAAAGAAGTATACAAAATACCAATAAGTTATTTCTCAGCCGGCAGTAACCAGAGCAATGCGAACAGAATAAATATTCAAATCCTTGATGAGAACGGCGAAATAACAATAAAACAGATAGCACCGACAATATATGATTCAGATGAAGAATATTGCTATGTTGACCCGTTAGATTTTAGTGATACAGACGTTTTATTAGATATAAACTCAAACCAGACAATAGCTGTATCCCTTCTTTCTACTAATAAAATTCAGGGTGTATATTCAGCCAACAGAGGTACTGCTGAATTCAAAAAAATAACAATAATAAAAACAGTAGACGAATTTGCTCTGATAGAAAGTGATGAGGATTTAAAGGTATATGATAATATAGTCCTTGATTCCTCTACAGTTACAGAAAATCAAATAATATACTAATCAAGAGGTGATAACATTGTTAAAAAATAATCTTGAACAGGTTCAGAATAATATAAAAGCCGCATGTGAGAAATGCCAAAGAAATTATGAGGACGTTACACTAATAGCTGTTAGTAAAACAAAGCCACTTTCTGATATTGAGGAATTAATTACCTACGGAACAACTGAATTTGGAGAAAACAAGGTTCAGGAGCTTACCGATAAATTCGAACATGTTTCAACCAAGGTTAACTGGCATCTGATAGGGCATTTACAGACAAACAAAGTTAAATATATTGTTGACAAAGCTGTACTTATACATTCTGTAGACTCATATAAGCTTGCTGCTGAAATAGAAAAAGAGGCTGCCAAAAAAAATGTTATAGCTAATATTCTTATTCAGGTAAACATTGCTCATGAGGATACAAAATTTGGAATACTTGAAACAGAAGTGTATGATTTGATAGACAAAATTAAGGATTTTGAACACATCAAAATAAAAGGTCTTATGACAATAGCTCCTTTTGTTGAAAATCCCGAAGAAAACCGTGTACACTTTAGAAATTTATACCAATTATTACTTGACATAAAATCAAAAAACATTGATAATATTGATATGAGTATACTTTCAATGGGAATGACCAATGATTACGAAGTTGCGATTGAAGAGGGTGCCACAATGGTTCGTGTGGGAACCGGCATTTTTGGTGAGCGCAACTATAATATAGTGTAAGGAGATTTTGTTATGGCTAAAGAATCTAGTAAAAAGAGCTTTTTAGACTTTTTCAAAATGAAAGATTTAGATGACGACGAATTCGAAGACGATTTATTTGATGATGATGAAGATGATGACGATGAAGATTATGATGACTATGTAGCATCAAAAAAATCAAAACAAAAATCATCATTTTCTCGCAATACAGCAGCACCTGCTCAGCAGACTTCATCCTACCAGAGAAGTCAGCCTGCATATAGCAGTACTGCATCAAGTCAAACATCATATAGACAGAGCAGTCAGCCTGCTGCATATTCTACTCAAAGACAGCAGACAAGGCCTGCTACTAATTATGCAAACAACAATAAGCTTGTTGATTTTAACAATAACAAGCAACAAAGAAGTGAAAGTTATAGGGGTAAAAGCGAAGTGTATGTAATTAAACCACATGAAATAAGTGAATCACAGACTGTCACAGACTTCTTAAAGGAAGGCAAGACTATTGTAATTAACATGGAAGGTTTGGAGCTTGCACCTGCACAGCGTATAATTGATTTTATAGGTGGTGCATGTTATGCATTAAACGGTTCATTACAGGCGATTTCAGCTAATATATTTATTGCTGCACCTAATTCAATAGAAGTATCAGGCGATTTGAGAGAGGAAATATTAAATGAATCGACTGTTTCACCACAGTTAGGTCGCTATTAAAATAATTTATCACACAAGGGGGAAGATGGGGCATGCTTACACCAGTTGATATCCAACAGAAGAAATTTAGCATTGGTATTGGTTACGATAAAAAAGATGTTAATACATTCTTTGAATCTGTTGCAGAAAGCTATGAGAAGCTTTATCGTTCAAATGCAGAATTAAAAGAAAAAGTTGAAACCTTGACCGATGGTTTACAACACTATAAATCCAAAGAAGCAGCTTTGGAAAAATCTTTGATGTTAGCGGAAAAGGACTCTGAGGACACAAAATCCAGAGCAAATAAAGAAGCTAAAAATATTGAATTAGAGGCTAAAAACAAGGCTAAAATCATTTTAAATGATGCCGAAGAGCGTTTAGAGCAGATTACACTTGAAATAGCAGAGCTTGAAACAAGATATGCAGCATACAAATCTAATTTTGCTACTATGCTTAAAAAACAGGCTGAGTTTTTAGGAGAAGTTGATTTTGATGTAGATGCTCAGATAGATGATAGAGCATTTGCTCTTATTGCAGGCAGTATGCCACAGCAGGCAGCACCTGCCGGAGATTTTGGCTCATTTGATGGAGATCCACAGATGAGAGATGAATCTACGTTAGGTGGCATGAATGCAAATACCGGTGGTATGATGAGCGGTGGTGGAGATATGAACAGTACAAGTGCTGTTTATACATCAATGCTTAGTGCAAATGAGAATTTTGTTGACCCATTTAATCCAAACAAAGAGGAAAATGGCAGATATAACCCATATGACGGCAGACAGCCAGAGAAGAAAAAGAAAACCGGTGGTCAATCATTTACAGTTAATACCGGAAACAAAAATAAAGTGAGAAGAACTGCACCTAAGCAGGCTCCAAAAGAAGAAAGCGCGTCGTCTCCCAGCGTAGATAAGGATGTGTATACATCCACTAAATCTTACACTAAAGAAGAAACAAAACATACTGAAGAAATCAAAGAAACCAAGTCACATGTATCAGAAAAACATGAAAGTGATACTATAGACAAGATTGACACAATTCCTACAGTAGATTTTTCTTCTGGCAACGATGTATCTGAACAAGAATTCGTAGGGGATGTTGAAGAAAAAATCCCTGACACAGCACTTATCGGTGATGGTGAGGATTCTGATGATAATGAAAAAGACGAATTTGGTTTTGAATTTGTATAAATACGTATAATAGGAGATTTGGTCATGACAGATTTAACAGTACATCTTAATGATAAGCCTATATACAACATAGTTTACTCTGATTCCTTCGACAAACTGCCTGAGTTAATCAAAGAACTCGGATATGAAGGCAAAAAGGTTTGTGTAGTATCAGAATCTAATGTAGCATCCTTGTATTTGGATGCTATATTATTATCTCTAGAAAAATGTTGTAATAAGGCTGTAAGCTTTGTATTTCCAGAAGGAGAACAGAGCAAAAACTTAAACGTAGTAAAAGATTTATATGAGAAGCTTATACTTGAAAAATTTGATAGAAAGGACTTTTTGATTGCTTTAGGTGGTGGAGTAGTAGGGGATTTAACTGGCTTTACTGCAGCTACCTATTTGAGAGGTATTGATTTTATTCAAATCCCTACAAGTCTTTTGTCACAGGTGGACTCAAGTATAGGTGGTAAAACCGGTGTTGATTTTGACTCATACAAAAACATGGTCGGTGCATTTCATATGCCGAAGCTTGTTTATATGAACATTTCTGTCTTAAATACACTTAGCCAGAGACAATTTAACTCTGGTATGGGTGAAATAGTAAAACATGGTCTAATTAAGGACAGAGATTATTTTAAGTGGTTGAATTCAAATATCTCATCTATTCAGGCAAAAAATATGGATATTCTCGGTGAAATGATATATCGTAGCTGTATTGTCAAGAAAAACGTTGTAGAAAACGACCCTACAGAAAAAGGAGAGAGAGCATTACTTAATTTTGGACATACTCTCGGTCATGCTGTTGAAAAATACATGGATTTTAAGCTTTTGCACGGAGAATGTGTGTTTATTGGCATGATTTTAGCTACAATTATTTCATACAACAAAGGAAATATATCAAAAGAAGATATGCAGCTTATTATCGATGCATTTAAGCCATATGATATACCTGAGCTTTCATCAGATATTGATATAAATAGCATAATTGAATATACTAAAAACGACAAAAAAGTAGTAGGCGATAAAATCAAATTTATATTGCTAAAAAATATTGGAGAGGCTTATATTGATACAAATGTGTCTGAGGAAGATATGAGAGAAGCTTTCAACACATATATGTCAATAAAATAATTAAATGAATACATCTACAAAACCTAAAATAAAAATTCATATTATACCTATTCTTATTATTGGTTTATTGACAGCCTTTGATCAATTAACAAAATTTATTATTACAAGCTCCTTTGAGCTATACGAGTCAAAACCAGCTATTAAGAATTTTTTGTCTTTCACCTATATACAAAACAGAGGAATGGCATGGGGAATGCTTCAGGGTAAAAGAGTTATTTTTGTTGCTTTAACGATTGTTATCCTGTTATTATGCTTTGCCATATACTCAAATATAGCTGACAAATCAAAATATCGCATTTTGCGTGCCAATATGATAATCTTAATTGCTGGAGCTTTAGGAAATATGCTTGACAGAATAAAGCTTGGTTATGTAATTGATTTTTTTGAGGTTAAATTTATTGAATTTCCAGTTTTTAATGTGGCGGATATATATGTTGTAGTCAGTATGATTATGATATTTATATTAATTATGTTTAAATATTCTAACGAAGAATTTGATGAGATACTGGGAATTTCAAAAAAAGTTCCAGACATCAAAACTGAAAAAGACTTTGATGAAGATGTTGAAGAATCATCTGAAGAAACACAGGAAATAGAGGAATAATATATAAATGGCTGATTTTGCAGAAGAAATTGAGATTTGTATAGATGAAAATAAAACTGAATACATTGGGCTAAGAATTGATAAATTTCTTTCTGTTGAATTACCTGAGTTTTCAAGAGCCTATTTGCAAAAATTAGTTGACGAAAATTTGATTTTAGTTAACCATAATAATATTAAGTCAAACTATAAAATAAAACAATCAGATATTATTAATATATATATACCTGAACCAGAGGAACTGGAAATTATACCTGAAGATATTCCACTGAATATTGTTTATGAAGACAATGATATTATTATTGTCGATAAACCAAAAGGTATGGTTGTTCATCCGGCGCCAGGACATACGAGTGGGACATTGGTAAATGCGCTTATGTATCATTGTAAAGACTCATTATCGTCCATAAACGGCGTTTTAAGGCCTGGAATAGTACACAGGATAGATATGGATACTACAGGGCTTCTTGTAGCCTGTAAAAACGACGCTGCACACCGTATAATGTCAGATAAATTCAAAATCCACGACATTACTCGTATATACACAGCAATTTGCTATAATCAGTTTTCAGAAGAAACAGGCACAATTGACAAGCCTATCGCCAGACACAAGCAAGACCGTAAGAAAATGGCTATAGATTCAAACGGACGCCATGCAGTTACACATTATGAGGTTATTGAGAATTTAAAGAATAATTTTTCATTAATACAATGCAGGCTTGAAACAGGCAGAACGCATCAAATAAGAGTCCATATGGCAAGTATTAATCATCCGTTGCTCGGTGATGAGGTTTATGGCCCTAAATCAAAGCCATTTAAATCTAATGGACAATTTCTTCATGCGGGAACACTTGGATTTAATCATCCAATAACAAATGAATATATTGAATTTACTTCAGAGCTTCCGGATTACTTTAAAGAGGCTTTGGATAAATTAAGGAAGTAAAACATCTACAATTAAGTTTGTGGATGTTTTTGTTGAAGAGGAGATAATGATTTTGAACACAATTATAATTAGTATTACTAGTGCAATAATAGGCGCAATTATTACTGGAATATTTTCTATATATCTGCAACGTAGAAAAGAAAAACGCGAAGAAAAGAAAGAAGATATTATAAAAGCAGAAAAAATCAAAGAAATGCGTCCTGAATTATCAATTGTATCATTTAAAAATTATTTAAAAAGATTAAATTATGGTATAAATATAAAATGTGATATAGAACTATTCGTATCAAACAATAACTTCACATCTGAATCAGAATTAGAAAAAAAAGAATGGTGCTGTGTTATATATACTCTAAAAAATACTGGAAAAACAGACATATCATTTTTAGATATCATTTGCTCATCAAAATATAAATCTAGTATTTTACCTATATCCAATGTAAATACTTATATAGATAATGGGCTAACTATATCATCATATTGTTATGATAAGAAAATAAAAATTGATGAAATAATCACTTTAAAACTTTGTTATTATAATGAACAGATTTTATATAGTTTTTTAGCTGCGTCAATGATGATTGGAATAAAAGATATAAATAATAATTATTGGATTCAATCATTTTTTTCACCATATAACAAATTATATGAAAGTATAGAAATTAAATATGAAAAATATTTAAACTTATTATAATAATTTATTTTAATAGTAGTAGTATTTCTTATCCAACTATTCGCTAAACTCAGGTTTAACGAAAAAGTCCTGTACTTTTATAGCGAATAGTGCTATAATTATAATATACTTGAAATTCGCCTATTTACTAGGTTTTTATATAAGGAGGTTTTGTTTTGCCAGACTATACATACCACGAACAAGCTGATATAAAAAATATAGAACTCATTCGTAATATTTGTGATGAACTTCCACCATATGTAAAAAAATTCTTTAGGTCTATACAGCAATCCAAATCATCACGTACAAGACTTGGTTATGCTAGAGATATAAAAACATTTTTTGAGTACATATGTGAGGCTTATACTGATACACCTTGTGAATCACCTAAGGATGTAACCCTTGATATTCTTTCCTCTATAGATGCCATGTTTATTGAGGACTATATGGACTATTTACAGGTATATAGAAAGGACGGACGCGTTATTACTAACGGTAAAGCCTCTATCAAGCGCAAAATAACCGCTTTAAGCGTATTTTATTCATATTTCTACAGGAATGACCTTGTAAGTCAAAATCCTGTAGCCAAAATCGAACGTCCACGTTTACACGATAAACAAATTGTTCGTATGGACGCTGCTGAGACAGCTAATTTTCTTGATACCGTTGAATATGGCGTTAATTTAACAAACAAGCAGCTACAATACCACGAAAAGACAAAAACGCGTGATTTGGCCCTTTTAACGCTTATGTTAAGCACCGGAATTCGTATATCTGAATGTGTTGGTCTTGATATTAACGATGTTGATATAGAGAATACATCCATCAAAATCACTCGAAAAGGCGGTAAAGAAGCCATTGTATACTTCAGTGATGAGTCTATAGAGCCTCTTGAAGCTTATATACAGGAAAGAAAGAAAATCGAGGCACAAAAAGGTCACGAAAATGCACTTTTCCTCTCTTCTCAGAAAAAACGAATTAGTGTACGTACTGTAGAAAATATGGTCAAAAAATATTCTCAGTCATCTGTGCCTCTTAAACATATTACGCCACATAAGCTTCGAAGCACATACGGTACAGCTTTATATCAGGAAACCTCTGATATATACCTGGTAGCTGATGTGTTAGGTCACTCAGATGTTAATACAACTCGTAAACATTATGCTGATATAGATAATGAGCGTAAACGTATGGCTAGAAATAAGGTTCAGTTAAGAGAAAAATAAACCGTAATAATATTATGTAAATTAATGTATCGAAATTTATAAATAATTATCAACCAACACTGCTCTTCTGTTTGGGTGGTGTTGGTTTTGTACATTTCATTATGTTTTTACTTAAACAATCAACTTCTTAAAAAAAGGTTACCATTGGCTATCTTTACATTCCATTATGTTTCTATTTAATCCTTATTCGTGTTATTCTGTGCGTCGCTTGTAGGTGTATTTACATTCCACTATGTTTCTGTTTAATCTCGGTGTAGCATGTGACGGTTGTGTACAGTAAACAGCATTTACATTCCACTATGTTTCTATTTAATCATCACCTACTTCTTATTTTCTTTTATCAATCTGCCTAATTTACATTTCACTATGTTTCTATTTAATCAAAATAATCAGCAACTAACTTTAATTTATCTTGTTTATTTACATTCCACTATGTTTCTATTTAATCGGTTTTACTTATGATAAAAGCAAATACTCCATTAATATTTACATTCCACTATGTTTCTATTTAATCTAAATATGGTTATGCAATAGCAGCTAACATATATTTATTTACATTCCACTATGTTTCTATTTAATCTTATCGGTTATACCCTCTCCCACATCGCCAAAATAATTTACATTCCACTATGTTTCTATTTAATCCTCCGTTACTGCTTTTTCATCATCTAACGTCTCGAATTTACATTCCACTATGTTTCTATTTAATCGTATGAACTTGATTTCTTTGGTTATGTGTTCAGTTTGATTTACATTCCACTATGTTTCTATTTAATCAATTAAACCCTTTCGGAAGTGGTAAAACCTTAAACAATTTACATTCCACTATGTTTCTATTTAATCAGATAATCATATATCAGCTGTTCAGCATTATTTTCATTTACATTCCACTATGTTTCTATTTAATCATGATTTAACTTTTATTGAATTAGATGGTTTTAATTTATTTACATTCCACTATGTTTCTATTTAATCACGAGAATGATAACTGATAGTGTAACGGAGTATCTATTTACATTCCACTATGTTTCTATTTAATCTACTGTCGCCCTCAACAGTTATATTATTATTAAACGTATTTACATTCCACTATGTTTCTATTTAATCCGAGTTCTTATTTACACTTTTCTGTGCGTCACTCGTATTTACATTCCACTATGTTTCTATTTAATCAATGCTGTCATCAGAGGAAATACTTAATTCAAGCAAATTTACATTCCACTATGTTTCTATTTAATCCTTAATGCAAGCGTTATAAAATCGCCGAAGTCCTTATTTACATTCCACTATGTTTCTATTTAATCTTCTTTCACTCCTTTATAATATCCCTTGTAAACAAATTTACATTCCACTATGTTTCTATTTAATCCCCGTGCATAAAATATGCTTATATAACAATAACTTGTTTCACTAAATTTGTCTACCGTCTACCATCAACACTTCAAAATCAACAATCATTATGCCTTATCATTATTAAATCAAATAAATATCTCATTGTCGAACTTTCGCATTTTTTACCACTTTAGAGGTCGACAGAATCACAAAAAGAAACTTGTTTTATCATCTTCCTTTCCCCAAAACTCTTTATCCAACCATTTCTCCTGTCTACTCTTAAATATTATCACAGAATCATATTCCATATCCACATAAGGTTTTAATTCCTGCTGTAACTTTGTTAGTTGAACTTTAGTAATCTCACCTTCAAACACAGAGTTTTGAATATGCGTCAGATACTTTTTGCAAGTTTTAAAAACATGCGACCATCTTTTCTGACCATTATTATTCTGATTTATATCATACACTAACACAACATACATATGCTACCACCATATTTTAAACCCTTCATACTCTTTTTCTCCTATTAGATGCTTAATCAATTTATATGCTTCAAGTCGAATGAGATATTGATAGGAAACTTGCCGTCCCAATTCCTTGTGCATAATAGTTTTCTTTAAACGTGCCTCTAACTCCTGTACAATTAATCTTGAACTTTCCTTTTTAAGGTGCAAAAAATTCAATTCTTTAGTAAAACTATCTTCTGTAATTTGATTTTTGTTCAACAAGGAGAAAATCAATCTGTCACCAATCAAAGGTTTAAATATTTCCGCAATATCAAGGCATAATGAATATCTTCTCGCTCCCGGTTTGTGTAAATAACTGATTGTGGGATTAAGCTGCGTATGATAAATCTCACAGAGCACCTTCGAATAAATCAATGAATTAACAAAAGAGATTAATGAATTAATCATATTATCTGGTGGATGCATTACTCTTTTTTCAAAATTAATATTCTGATCTACAATCACATTCCAAGCCACATAATACTGCTTTCTAATATTTCCCTCAATCCCCATTAATTCCTCAATTGATTGCGTATCGGGCAACTTTTTTCTCAAAAAATCTATCTCTTTCATATATGACGATACATCTTTTCCACGTCCATTATAGTACCTTAGATTTCTATAAATATTATCTGCCGCTGCCTCAATAAACTTTCTAGCAATACTCATACGCTTACTATAATTCGTATAATTTTCAACCTGTTTAACAAGAAGTTGTCCTGCCAGCAACTTTTCTTTAGGGTAATAACTCCCTGTATAAAAACTATAATAATTAAAGAAATGCATCGGTATACCATACTGTGATATGTAATTAATAAATGCAGTATTAAATGTCATTTCAGACATTACATAAATTTCATCAATTCTTTCTATCGGAATATCTCTCTTTTCCACATCGTAAGAGGTAAATTGAAGGGTATTATCTTTTCTCTTTAAATCCCCATTGTTATATACATAAAAACTCTGACCCATTTAACCCCTCCCTATATAAAGCACAAATCGTGATATGCACATTTATTACATATCTTTTTTGTCTCAAATTTCGGTGGTAGCAACTGACTTTTAATATTAGTTATCTCTCTGATTATTTCCTCAATACGAAGCTCATCTTCATCTGTAAGTTCCACAACAATATTCTTTTTTATCAACGGATAATCAATTTTTGCCATTATATCAGATACTCCTCTTTGCTTCAAATAATACAGATAATATTTCACTTGCCATATTCCTGCTTCTTCTATCGCTTTACTCTTTTTTACCTCATGTAATTCTCTGTGTTCACGAATAAAATCAATATTAATTACATTATCAATATTTATATGCTTATCATCCTTTTTGTAACTGTTCTCGTCCAAAAGCTTTCCTAGCATAACATTTTCATTTTCTGCTTCCATATTAATTTCATTGGAAAAATACCATAATTTTCGCTTGCATACAAAATAATAGTATATCATTACCCCAGTTATTCGTTCTTCCACTATACATCATCCTCTCCTACAAAATGTAAACTTCCTCCTCAGGTCTATCAAGGCATAATCCCATTCCTCTTCCAGTTTCTTCATCAAAATCATATTTCAAATTTGCTCTATGAATGTCAAAAGGTTTAACTGTACTACTATCTATCCCCTCCGGAAAACGCTTTCCCAAATTGATACTTAATGTGATTGACACTAACTTAGACTTAAGTATCTTTCGCATACACTTATGGAGATTTGGTATATTTAACATCTCGGTAATTTTTTCAATAAGATATTCATTTTCGTTATATATTCTATCAGGAATCACTGTAATGCTATGTATATCTCTAAAATCCTCATTTGCTTCATCGGCATTATATTCTAATGGTCTAAGTTCACGAAACTTCTTGATATTTTCATCAATCTGCTTAAAATATGCGGTATTTTTTATCTGAACTGTATCGTATACCTCGTTTATGTATTCAATCTTATAAGTCTCTGAAAACAATAACGTCTCATACTTTCTGAGAAAATCCACTGAACGGCTGTAAATATCCTTATCATATATACCATCGATTTTTCCATTAGAGGACGTTATCCCATTATTGAATATGACAACATTTGGATCATCTACTTTATTTTTTCCTGCTCTGTTGCATCTACCCATCCTCTGCAACAGACTATCAGCAGTACACATTTCTGTGTACAACACATCAAAATCAATATCCAGACTTGCTTCAACAATCTGAGTTGTAATCCAGATTCCTGTTGCTTCCGTATCATTAGAAAAATCCATAATATCTTTTTCCAAGATATCTCTGTGTTTTCTAATAAACCTAGAATGCAACAGTTTTACCTCATCACTTATGTCTTTTATTTCCTCGTATAATTTTTGTGCTTTGGAAACCGTATTGCATATAATAAGAACCTTCTTGTGTCTTGCGTTTGCAACTATATCCTCGATATCAAAATAGCCATCAATAATACTAATCTTATGTCTTGTTTTATCTGCTGTGCATGAAAAATCCTGATATACATAGTCTGTATCTTCTATTAATTTGCACTTTTTCATAAAAAATTTTAATACTGGCGGAAATGTAGCCGTGATAATTGCAAATTTACCTCCCATACGTTTTATCTCACTCAATCCATACAAAAGAGCTGCTACAACATTAGGAGAATATGACTGTATCTCGTCAATAATGACCTTCGAGTATTTAAGTGTTGCTGCAAATATTTCTGTCCCTAATGCCTTATATACAAACTTAAAAAGCTGGTCAATAGTGCATACAGTCAAAGGATATGCAAATAACTTAGCCTGTTCAAAGTTTCTATACCCAACTTCCAAATCTCCATCTGACTCTTTAACATATGCACTCATGCTGTCAGAATGTAACAATGCGGTATTTTCAAATTTGTACTTTTCTTTAATTCTAGTATATATCGCATTTGAAGATACCTTTAGAGGAAGAGTATAAAATCCTTTTTCTCCATTTAACCATAGCAACGCAGCCTCAGTCTTGCCTGAGCCGGTTGGTGCTATAATAACAACATTTTTATCCCTGTTATCAATCATGAATTTCTGAGATAGTCTTAATTCGCTCGGTATTTTATCCTGAATATTTTTACACAGCGACCTCTCACTTCTGTCTGATTTCATCTCTGCAACATCATATCCCGCACTAACAGACCAGTCGAATTTGTTAAGAAGCCCTTTTATAAGCATATATTCGCACCATACATCTTCCTTGGGCGATTCTATATATCCTTTATTATTACCACTTGAAAATAATAATTTACTACGATTTGTTATGTCTGTATCTACTTCTTTATCATTCTTATAGTTCCTTAAATGTTCAAGAAAATACTCTTTGCAATATTGTTCTATTTCTTCTTCACTGCATATATCTTTACGGTTATGATGATAATATACAGCAGTCAACAAAACCCTAAAATCTTCCTCTTTACAGTCAGGATTTTCTTGGTAAAACTTCTTCCTATCAATACATAAGGCACTAAGAAATCCATGAGGAATTTGTTCCACATTTAATTTCTTTAATTGGGGATTAACCTTGGTCTGAAAAATATAATTTGCTTTTCCAATATCATGATCCCTACATGCCATAAGCACCAGTTTCTTTTCCTTTTCAGTAAAATAATCCCCATATATATTAAAAAATTCCTTGGCACACCTGACTGTCTCTTCTAAGTGTTTAGATAAAGTTTTATGTTCTGTATCCTGATAACAAGTTACACTATCACCATGACCTTTTAGCGTTTTAATCTCATCTTCAGTAAACTCATCCTCCAGCTCAATTAATATTTCATTAATCTTATTTGACTGTTCCGCTATTTTACTTTCAGTCAAAACATACATCGGTGATTTTGCATAATACTCCATATCTACACCTCCAAGTAACCAGTCATTCCAAAATGTATCTATTAATAAAATTATGCTAACGCAACAATATCATTATAATTATCAACCATTGCATTGTTTACATACACTCCATGTGGAAAATAATATGCCTTAATCTTTCCACCATCAACTTTCCATCTTCGCATACCCTGCTTGGTTATCTCATATTCTTTAGTAAGTGTGAATATGGTTGAACGTCGATTTCCAATATCAATGTCAGAATCAATTGGAAGATAGATATCATTATTGATTAATACTTTATTCTCCAAACTAAGATTCACAATTTCCACTTTAGTAATATCAAGAATATCCTCATGCCTACCCAATGCCAAATACACAGTAGGATTTTTCAAAGACTCATAAACAGTCTCAAAATCCTCTTCTTTTGGAACAATATGTATTACCATACTGTTGTTACAGATTAACTCAACATGAGCAATGCCTTTAAATGCACCATAAGACTTATCATCTTCCTTAATACAAACATTATGCCTTCCTTCTTCATATTTTGTATCAAGTGAAAATGAATACCTAGTGTACAGCTCAGATACAGAACCGGTATTTCTTCCCTGAATACTTATTTTCATAGGATGATAATCTCCTGGCTTAAATCCACAAGCTTTATGTATCATTCCAATCACTGTAGAATATGGCGGCAACGGATAAGATTCTTTTATAATAAAGCTACTTGGTTTTCTATAATTAACCAAGTTCTGAAAACATTCAATTCTAATTGCCTTCTCCATAATATGCATCTACTTCCTTCTTTAAATGATTGAATACATCTGCGACAGTACCTGTATTCAATGCCTGCTTAATCTCACTGTCATTCGCAAATACACCTGACAACACACCAGCAACTGTATTTTTCTTTATATCATCACTGCTATTAATAATTTCTGTAAGCGTATCTGTAGCAAGCTTGTTTTTATTTACTGTAATACGATTTTCGAAGAAAGGATTCTTTCTTGTATATCTTCCACCTATCGCAAAAAGCGGACTTAAATTTTCTCTTCTTCCCTTAATGTCTCTATATAAATAAGCGATTCCGTCCAACAAAGACTTAACTCTGTCTGCTTTTTCACTCTCAGATATTACAACATCGCCATCTACACCTACTCTATCAAGGTCAATAGTAATTGTATATGTATAATAAGAACGATGTATCTCACTCTGAGCAATTCCGTTTTCGATATTCTGTCTCTTAGCAAGTCCCATATTAGTTAAGAACTCAAGGTCACTTTGGTATGGTTCTAATGCAATAGCGTTACTCAATCTTACAACTGCACTTCTTGTAGCTGCACCACCTTTTTTGTCGTCCTCTTTCGAGCTAGTTTTCATATATCCAAATAAATCTATCTCCGGATAATCCTTTATTGTTGCAGAAGGTGCAAACTGAACAACACCACTTTTTCCATCAACAGGAGTATTGTCCCAGCCAAGCTGCTGTATTATATTGTAACGCATTGCCTGTCTTGATATATAAGAATACTGTTCATAATTACCACGAGACATCTTTTTAAGGGTTGATATATTACCTATCCCCTCACCATAATTTGCACTTTCTGCGAGAAAAATCATTGTTAATGTTAATCCACTTTTATTCATTTACCTTTTCCTCCTTTTTTTCATAATGCGCACCTTTCAAGCCTAATACAAATGCATATCCATATTCCTGAAAAGTATCTTTGTCCTTCAAAAGTTCTATAAATGCACTTGGGACCTGAAGATTAGTAGAACAATAAACCCTCATGATTATATCCATAAAATGTGTTACATTACATACTGCTAATGCATTCATCAACTGATATATTGTGCCTCTAATACAAGAATCATCCGTTGTGCCTTTTGCTTTCAGCAACACGTTTCTTAATTCATATCCACTATCTCTTACTGAATAACGATTCATCACCGCACCTCCTATTTTTTTAGTATTCTTTTGTAATATGCTTACTCTAAGTTGAACATCATATACCAAAGCAGCCATAGGCATCAATGTATTAGCATCAATTGCTAGCTTAAGTATTTTATTTAGGATTCCATATTGATTACGATATCTTAATATGTTAATAACTACATCACTATGAATATTCCACCAACTGTCTTTTCCTAACTTTATTGATGGATACTTACCCATTCTTTTCAGACTCTTCTGAATATCTTCATCATTTAATATTTGGAGTACATCCATGCTAATAACATCAAATGTATATCTATCTCTTTCATCCCCTCCTCTAGTTACCACCTGAATATTTCCCAGCTCTTTTGTCTTTTCTTCCAACAACACATCAAGTGCTCTAGCTGTCCATGATGAATATTTTTCATTTTCTTGCTTTTTTGAATCTTCTGCCACTTTTCCAGTCTTTTTGTTAGAGTTTAACAATGTGTTGATGCTAACATTTATGTTAACAAACAAAAACTTATTGCCCACTAACTGAAATCCAAGTGGTACCAACGCATATACAAATGCACACATAGGACACAAATAAGCATCTACTTTACAGTTCCAGAATGCCGACCTTTTTCTCGTCAAATCATCAGCCTGGTCCTTCATAAAAGCAATAGAAACCTTCTCCTTAGAATCCATCATATCTCCACAATCAATACATAAATCTTTAGCTTTTGTATGATTATTCATTATATAGTTTCGTAACGGTTCTGCAAAATCAGTTTCAAAAACTTTTCGCATATCTTTCGCCGCATTTGCCCTCAGCAAAAAACATTTTCCATCCCAAAATCTATTAATATAATTATAGATAATACTTTTCATAGAAAAAGTTTCTTTACATAAAGGTTGCATAAGAAATTCCTGTAATTCTTGTAAACGACAACATAGCTCTTCCTTACCCATTGACTCCTTAAGCTTACATGCTTTAAGCAATTCATATATCTGCGAATTATTAATTTTGTCTTTAATATTCTCAAATCCAGATTTATAACTGTTGGAAAGCAGTTTATCATTAATAAATTTCAAATCTTCCTTTGTATCACTCTGATTCCATTCGCTCTGTGTTGTTTTCACAAGAATATTATCAATCTTATCCAATACTGCCTGATAAACCGTATCTGCACCATAACATTTTACAAAGGCTTTAAAATACATATCTGTCCAATCGGCAGTTGCCGCAAATTCACGGTCTATCCAAAGTGCCTGGTCATCATCAGTTATACCATAATCAATTTCCTCATCTGCCTCCGATTCATCTAAAAGATATTTTAGTCCAACTATCCCTGCATTCTTCAAGAAATCTCCAATGGAAATATAAATCTTATCCACGCTTCTCCTCCTTTCTAACCAATAATCTCAAACTTACCATGTCCCTCTGAACGTCTTACACCTATACCAGACATGTAGAGAATATTAAGTAATTCTCTTGCACCAGAAAGTTTAAAAATACCTAAAGATGCATCCGTGTTTCTGCCAAATACAGGCACAACTACCTTCTTACCCTTTAAGACTTGAACAGAAAAATTATCAACAGAAACAGATGAATTTGTTTTTTCTATAAAGAATCTAACATTATCTTTCAATACAGTTTCAAAACCAGTCATATCACAGGTGTAATATATATCTGAATTATCATCTGAATTATGTTTTCTAACAATTAACGGACTTTGAATTTTAATAACAATTTCGCTATCCTTAATCTCATTTAACTTCTGCATACTAATTGATACAAGCTTCATAGAATTTGAATTCATAGGATATTTCTTAAATTTCATCTTTTGAAAAGCATTAAAAAAATGTAGCAATTCAACTTGATTTGAATCAGAAAAAAACAATGAAAATTCATCCTTATTCAGTTCTATTATATCGTTATGAAAACTTGCCCCTGGAAGATAATAAGAATATGTATAGGTCTTAATAATTGACCTTGTTTTGTCATATAAATCATTGAATAATTCCTTGTCGTAATTCTCTATAGTTGATTTTAAAAAACTAACTATTAATTTATCCATATCCTTAGGTAAGAAATTTTTTTCTAATTTAAAATGTAATTTAAAATGAAACATTTTTATCCTCCTTTCTTTTTATCTATTTTTTTATTAATAATACATATTTTAACACATATTAAGTACAAAAAAACACCCTTAATTACATAATTTCACATTTTTTCCATATTTATATTATTATACATCTTTATTTTCAGCAATACACCAATTACATTGTCCTACTAATCAAGTGTTTTGTCCCCCTTCAGTTAATTGATGTATAGCTTCACAAAAAAAGAAACCACTCAAAAAATGGTTTCTTTTTACTCTACAATAATATTAATCTACATTGCATCCAAATATTCAATTATAAAATCCACAGTCTTCTCAGCACTCATCAGGCTGCTATTTATACATATATCGTAGCTGTCAATCGAACCCCATTTTTTAGAGGTATAATAATTATAATATGATGCTCTGCCCTTATCTTCTTTGTTTATCTGTGATTTAGCCTTATCTTCAGTCAAATCAAAGCGTTTCATAATTGTTTCAACGCGTTTTTCTATAGGAGCATATATAAAAATACTCTTTAAATCAGGATTGTGTCTTAATGCGTAGTCAGCACATCTGCCAACAATCACACATGAGCCCTGCTCAGCAATATCTTTAATTGTATCATATGTAGCTTGAAATGCCTGTTGGTTTAAGTTTGCATGATAGCCGGTAGCTGTAAAGCCATAGCTATATGGATCCATAACCAAGGAATAAAGGAAGCTTTTTGTTGGTCTTTCATCAAGCTCTTTTAAAACAGCCTCACTTAATCCGCTTTTTTTTGCTGTTTCATTAAGAATTTCTTTGTCGTAGAAAGGAATCCCAAGTCTTTCGGCAAGTAAACGGCCAATCTCACGTCCGTTACTTCCAAACTGTCTGCCTATTGTTATTATGTTTTTCGCCATAAAACCGCCTCCTTCTAATAAAAATGCATATATTAATCAAGAAAATTTATAGTTACATTATATCATATTTTTCTGCCAATTTGTTGAATTTTTCGATATTCGCATTAATTCTTGAGCCGACATCATTGTAGGTTCTGTCGACACGCATTTGCATAAGTATTTCGTTGTAATCACTCTGAGCAAGCGAAGGCTCCATTTTTATGTATATATCATCCTTCTCGAATTTAGTTTTTACTGCTCTTAAACCATCCTTATAGCCTAACATTTCTCTAAAATCAATGGCTTTTTCGTGGAAATTAAGTGTTCCTTCTACTAATTTTCCTAAATCACGACTAGGTGTAATCACAACAAAATCTGCGTCCTTCCATTTTGTCTGATTTATAATCTTATCCTGATTCATACATACTACAATAAACCTGCGTATTCCAGCATCATATAAAGGCTTAATTGGCGTATTGTCACATATTCCACCATCTCTATAGTATGCACCATCAATTTCAACCGCCTCATAAATAAGTGGCAATGCAGTTGATGCCAGCAAAATTTTTTTCATTATGTCTATATCATAATCTGAAAGCTTTCTGTATTCAGGTTTTAGCTCTGCCTCACCTGTAACAATTTTGCAGATAGACGCATATATATCGTATTTAGAATTCTTGATTTTATCAAAATCTAAATATTTCGAAATAAGCTTCAAGGTCTCATCACGGGAAAACAGAATATTCTTTTCAAGAAATAATTCCAAATCCACATCAAATAATGTTCGCATATCCATGTCATCCCATGCTTTATACATTAGGTCAATATCATCCATAGCATATAAAACAGCGTTAATTGCACCTATTGATGCACCAGAAATAGCTGTCACATCATCAAGCAACCCTTTTTCCTTCAACGCTTTTAAAACTCCTACCTGATATGCACCTTTTCCGCCACCACCACAAAGAACAAGACCTATTCCATTATTTTTTATTTCTTCTGCCATATAGATTCCCCCTATCTAGGCGCCATAAGCTTTGTTATACCTGCCTTTAAACCATCTAAGGTAAGTGGATACATGTCATAAATCTTAGCAAGCTCAGCCTCTGATTCCATCCATGCAAGCGATGTAAGGCTGCCATGATAACGCGGATTGAGCCATATAGCCTTTTTGAACTTGCTGCGAAGGAGCTTATTCCACTCATAACCACTTTTTCCGTCATTTGGACCTCTATAGTTACCATTTAAATCAAAAAGTTCCTCAGGAGCCATCTGTGCATCACCTACAATAATTACCTTGTAATCCTTATCTGTATGTCTGAACAGATAATCAAGGTCAATCCAGTTGCCATATTCGCACTCAGCATCCTTGTAAAGCTTACTGTAAACACAGTTGTGGAAATAATAAGTCTTAACATCCTTGAAATGATTAGCCTTATGAACTGCCTGAAATAAATCATTGCACATTTCGGAAAACGGCATCATTGTTCCGCCACAGTCAAATAAAAGCAAAAGCTTGACAGAATTTTTTCTAGGTTTATCGAACTCAAGCTGTAAATATCCACCGTTGTTGCAAGTTGAATCAATGGTTTTATCTAAATCAAGCTCCGTCTTAGGAACTTCAAGCTTTGTAGAAAACTGTCTTAAACGTCTAAACGCAACCTGAAATTGTCTGATATCAAGGGTTTTATCATGTCTGAAATCCTGATATTTTCTCTCACCAATAACCTGAAATGCAGACTGCATACCGGTTTTACCTGACACGCGAAGTCCACCCGGATTACGTCCGCTATGGCCAAATGCAGAGCCACCACTGGTACCAATCCAATAATTACCACCATTGTGTTCTTCCTTTTGCTCTGTGACACGCTCTCTAAACATTCGCTTTGTCTCTTCCATCTCTCTGGTTGTATCAAAGCTATATATGTCTTTGTTGAGATTTGAGGTATCCATCTCCTCTTTATCGAGGAAATTCATGATTATCTCTGGAAGCTCATCCTCACCAATATGAACATTTTGAAAGTATTCTTTAAAGGCTATATCGAATTTGTCATAGTCCGACTCGGTTTTAACTAAAATCATACGGCCAAGATAATATAGTCCATCAATAGACGAATGAGCCAGCCCTTTATCCAATGCTTCCATAAATGTTATCCATTCTGTCATGGATATTTTTAAACCTTTTTCTCTACAAACGTATAAAAAATCAGTAAACAATTAGTACGTACTCCTCTTTTTTACTATCTCAAGGTCTTCGTCCTTCTTAATGAGAACACCAAGATATGGCAAGCTCTTTCTTATTGTTTCAGGCTCTATACCACCTAAAACAAGTGCATTTAACCAGTCAATAAGCTCCGATGTGCTAGGTTTTTTGCGAACCTCCTTAATATCTCTAATCCAGTAGAATGTATCCATAGCATGCTTTAAGAGATTTTCGTCTATATTGTTAAAATGAACTCTTACGATTTCGTCCATTTCAGCTTTCTCCGGGAAGGAAATATAATGGAATATACATCTTCGAAGGAATGCGTCAGGAAGCTCTTTTTCTGCATTTG
The DNA here is from genome assembly GCA_045531735.1 of Wujia sp. Classification (GTDB taxonomy): domain Bacteria; phylum Bacillota; class Clostridia; order Lachnospirales; family Lachnospiraceae; genus Coprococcus_C. The sequence continues at coordinate 161,787 of JAZSEO010000011.1, forward strand.
AGGTAATAATAACTATAGGACGAGTCTTAGCTTTAACTGTCTCCTTAGTCTCGTGGATATAAAATTCCATCTTATCAAGCTCCCATAAGAGATCGTTAGGGAATTCAAGATCTGCTTTATCAATCTCATCTATAAGGAGAATAACCTGTTCCTCCTCCTTGAAGGCCTCACCAAGTTTACCTAGCTTAATATATCTCTTGATATCATCTACGCCCTCTTCGCCAAACTGGCTGTCATAAAGTCTCTGAATAGTATCATATACATAAAGTCCATCCTGAGCCTTTGTTGTAGATTTAATGTTCCAAATATATAATTTCATATCAAAAGCTTCGCTAATAGCCTCAGCAAGCATAGTTTTACCTGTTCCTGGTTCACCCTTTATAAGTAATGGTTTCTCTAATGCTCTGGCAACATCTACAGCTGACATAAGCTCAGGAGACGCCACATATTGTTTTGAACCTGTAAATTTCATATCCGACATAGGTTTTCTCCTTTATATATTTATTCTCTAATCTGACCGTTTCCGTATACGATGAATTTTGTTGAGGTAAGTGCGAGTAAGCCCATTGGTCCTCTTGCATGAAGCTTCTGAGTCGAGATACCAATCTCTGCACCAAAACCAAACATAAAACCATCTGTAAATCTTGTTGAAGCATTAACATAAACACAAGCTGAATCAATTTCATTTAAGAATCGCTGAGCATTCTCGTAGCTCTCTGTAATAATTGACTCTGAATGTCCTGTGCTATAGTTATTAATATGCTCAATCGCCTCATCAATATCACCAACAATTTTTGCTGATATAATTTTAGCGAGATATTCTGTTCCAAAATCTTCTTCGGTTGCAGGAAGAATATTTGAAGAAAGTGAAACTGCTGTCTCATCGCCTCTTATCTCACAATCATTTTCCTTGAGCATATCTGCTATAAGTGGAACTGCCTTAGCAGCAATATCCTTATGTATTACCAAGGACTCACAGGCATTACATACTCCAAGACGCTGTAATTTTGCATTTTTAATGATTGGCAATGCTTTATCTAAATCAGCATCCTTATCGATGTAAATATGACAGTTACCTGTACCAGTTTCGATTACAGGAATAGTTGCGTTTTCAACTACAGTTCTTATAAGACCTGCGCCACCACGTGGAATAAGTAAATCTACATACTTATTAAGCTTCATAAACTGTTTTGCAACTTCTCTGTCTGTATTTTCTATAAGATTTATTGCATCTTCTGTAACACCGGCTGATTTTAGAGCCTCTTTAATAACTTTAACAAGTGCAATATTAGAATGTATACAATCGCTTCCGCCTCTTAAAATAACTGAGTTTCCAGTCTTAAAGCAAAGAGCAAAGGCATCTACTGTCACATTTGGTCTTGACTCATAAATAATACCTATAACACCCATTGGAACTCTTTTTTGTCCTATTAAAAGTCCATTAGGTCTTTCTTTCATGGATAAAACTTCACCGACAGGGTCCTCTAAAGCTACAACCTGTCTTATGCCCTCAGCCATATCGTCAAAACGTGCCTTTGTAAGCTTAAGTCTGTCGAGCAATGCCTCTGACATATTGTTTTTAATACCATTTTCGATATCTATATCATTTGCCTTAATTATTTCCTCTGCATGAGCTACAAGTGCATCTGCAACAGCAAGTAAAGCCTGATTCTTATCGCTTTGTCCAAGCTTTGCCATAATTCTTGATGCAGCTTTTGCTTTTTTTCCTAATTCCTGTAACATTTTTATTCCCCTTTCAATCCAGTAATTCATTTTGTATTCTTTGCGTTATTATGCTTGAAAAATGTTATCATCAGTAATAATAATATCTGGTTTAACATCATGTTCATCCATAGGAACCATCGGTAAAACCTGAAAATTATAGCAGACAGCAATTGTTTTACAGCAATTATGTACACTTAAATACCTGTCATAATATCCACCGCCGTAGCCTATACGCCCCATAGCCTCTGAAAAAGCAGCTCCTGGCATAATTATGAGAGTTTTATCATCAGGAGTTAAAATTTCCTCCGAATCTGGTTCTTTTATGTTGTAAGCACCTGTTATAAGCTCAGTTTCCCTTGTGTATTTGTAAAACTGCATATTCTTGTCTCGAACTCTCGGGAGCCATACATTTTTACCACTTGAAAAAGCATCCTCTAGGAGTAAATCAAGAGAAACCTCGTTGTTGATAGGCATATAAAGTACAATGTTTTTACATTCTTTATATAAATCCTGTTTAATGACTCTCTTGCATATTATCTGAGATAATGTATCGAGATATGATTTATCAAAGCTCTTTCTAATATCTAAAACTATATCTCTAATTTCTTTTTTTGATACCATACATATCCTTCTTATATATCATTTATATTTTTATGATTTTAAATTCTATTGATTGTTTTTCTTCTTGTTAGGAATATCCTTGACATGAGTTATGGAGCCATCCTTTTCTTTTATGTCAATATTGTCAAGAGTTCCACGAAGATTTCTCTTGAAATCTTCTACAAACTGTTTGCGAAGTGCAGTCTGCTCTTCCTTTTCCTCAGGTGTTAAACCCTCAGGAGTTTTAGATTTATGATATAATTCATTAATTCTTTGTATTCCTTCATCAGTCATTAATTATAATCCTCATCTTTCATTTTAAACATAATTTGCAGATAGATTATTTTAAATATCCCTTATGAACTATAAATTCTACAGTATCAAAGTCCTCTGCATCATGTGCTAAGAACAGTGTTCCAACGTCATCACCATCCATAAGATGATTAATCTGGTTCAAATCTTTAGCATCTACAATAGCCATATCAGCACCGGAATCTGTTGCAATTCTTGCAGCAGCAATCTTAGTTGACATCCCACCTGTTCCATAATTTGTAACAGCTCCTTTTGCCATATCCTTAAGCTCATCTGTAATCTGTTCAACAACAGAAAGCTTAACAGCGTCTTTGTTTTTATGTGGGTCATCAGTGTAAAATCCGTCTATATCTGTGAGTAATATAAGTAAATCAGCTTTGATGAGGTGAGCAACAATTGCAGAAAGCGTATCGTTATCACCAAATTCAATTTCCTCTGTAGCCACAGTATCGTTTTCGTTTACGACAGGAATAACATCCTGCTGAAGAAGCTCGTTAAGTGTGTTTTCTGCATTTCGTCTTCTCTCCTCATCGGTAATTGCGTCAAATGTAAGGAGAACCTGAGCTGCAAGATGATTATATTCCATAAAAAGCTTCTGATACATCATCATAAGCTGTCCCTGACCAATGGCAGCACAAGCCTGCTTTAAGGATACTGTCTTCGGCTTAGACTTTAAACCAAGTGCCTGAAATCCAACACCTATAGCACCTGATGATACAAGAACAACATCCTTGCCCTGATTTTTAAGGTCACAGATTATTCTGACAAGCTTCTCAAGCTTTCTAAAATCTACTCCTCCTGTCTCCTCGTGTATAATAGATGAAGAGCCAATTTTTATAACTATTTTCTTTTTGTTTTTAAGCATTTCTCTGTAGTTCATATATTTATTCTTCCTTTATATTGAATTTAAGTATATGGCAACCGCTTCTGCAATTTTTATACCATCAACAGCCGCCGATGTAATTCCACCGGCGTATCCGGCACCTTCGCCACACGGGAAAATACCCCTTTGTTCACTCATAAGAGTATCCTCCTGTCTTATTATTCTAACTGGTGATGATGTTCTGGATTCTATTCCTGATAAAACAGAGTCATCCCTTGCAAATCCCTTGAGCTTGCCATCATAGTATGAAATCCCCTCAATTATAGCATTATTTACATATACTGGCAAACAATTATTAAGGTTTGAAAGTCTATAATCACCTTTTATGTTAGGCTTTATTTCCCCTAATTTTTCTGTTGTTTTTCCGGCTTTATAATCGCCAAAGGTTTGTACTGGAATTTTGCCTTCACCTTCGATATATGCAAGTTTTTCGTATTTCTTCTGAAATTCTACTCCTGCCAATACACCATAACCTCCGAAACCCTCTGCAATAAAATCCTCCAGAGTAACATTTACAACTATTGCACTATTAGAGTTTCTTTCATCTCTGCTGTGGTTACTCATTCCATTGACTACTGATTGTTCCACGTCAGACGATGCATTTACAACAAAACCACCCGGACACATACAAAAGCTATATACACTTCTACCCTCTGACGACCTAAATGTCATTTTGTAGTCAGCAGCAGGCAATGTCTTAGCAGCCTCACTGCTACCATATTGTGCCTCGTCAATCATTTCGCTCGGATGTTCTATTCTAACGCCAATCGCATAAGATTTAGGCTCCATCGGTATATTTTTATTAGCCAGAACAGCAAATGTATCTCTAGAGCTATGTCCTATGGCTAAAATAAGTGCTGACGTTTTAAGCTTGGTTAATTCGTTAAATTCACTGTCCATATTGACAGGCTCAATCAAAACCTCATACACTTCTTTGGAAAGCTCATTATAATCTATAAATTTTGTATTAAAATGAATTCTTCCACCCAGAGAAATAATTTCCTGTCTCATGTTGTATAGAACATTTTTTAGTTCATCTGTGCCAATGTGGGGCTTATTAAGATATCCAATATCCTCAGGTGCACCAAACTGTATAAAATCTTCAACTACAGCCGTAATTCTGCCCATTTTATCTTTTATTCCGGTATTGAGCTTTCCATCTGAAAATGTTCCTGCTCCACCTTCGCCAAACGAAACATTTGAATTCGGATTAATATTTTTGCCCTGCCAAAATCCTTCCACATCCTTACTTCTTTCATGAACAGGTTTTCCTTGCTCAATTATTATAGGCTTATAGCCCTGTCTGGCAAGATAAAGACCACAGAAATAGCCTGCCGGACCGGCTCCAATAATAACCGGGGAATATATTTTTTTATCAGAGAAAGCCAAATTATTATCATGTGGAAAAATATATCTCTTATTTGTAGTTGACATAATGTTATTATTGTTTGCTTTTTTGTTTTTTTCTATAATTCTATTTTCATTTTTCGTCTCTACATCTACGGAATATATGTATAGCAAATTAGTTTTATCTCTTGCATCAATAGATTTTTTAACAATTTTTTTGATTGTGAAATCCTCTGTCTTTAGTAGCTTGGATATTTTTCTTTTTAATTCATCCATATCTCCTGTAACAGATACTTTAATTTGATTTAGTCTTAGCATAAGCACTCTCTCCTGCTTTTTTACCTGACAGCATCGCAAAGGTTATGTTGTAGCCACCGCATATACCATCTATATCAATAACCTCGCCTGCAAAGTACATGCCCTCCTGATGAATAGACATGAGACTCTCGTTTGACATTTGATTAATTGAAACACCGCCTGCACATACCTGTGCCTGCTCAAAATCCTTTAGTCCGGTAATATTTATATCATAATTTTTTATATCCTGAATAAGCTCTTCGACATCATAAAAATCAAGCTTTTGTAGTTTTAGTTTAGAATCCTTAAAATATTTTTCAACAAAATATAAAGCAAGCTTATCATTTAAAAAGGTATTAAGAAAGCCGGCTAGAGTCCTTTCCTTGCTGGAATCATAAATTAATTTAGCTTTTTTTAAATCTATATTTGGAAGAAAATCTAAGCTTACAGTATAATCTGTATTGTTTTCAAGCATTTTACCCACAAGCGAAGATACATTAAAAGCCATTATTCCTGATAAGCCATAGTCTGTAATCTGAAGCTCACCCATCTCAGCAGCAATTAAATCATATCCGTAGTCATTATTTTTATAAACAGAAATCTTAGCCTTAGCACGAACTCCGGATAAAACAGTAATCTCATCACTAGTAACAAGTCCGCAAAGTGCCGGACGTATATTTGTAACAAAATGTCCTGTAGATTTTGCAAGCTTATAACCGCTGTCTGTTCCGCCTAAACTCGCATAGCTCATTCCACCGCATGCAAGTATTACCTGCGAACACTTAAATTCCTCATTTTCGGCTTTTAAAATAAAAAGGCTATCAACTCTAGCTATCTCGTGAATTAATGTCTTAAAATGGATTTTAACGCCTAATTCTGCCAGTTTATCAATCATAGCCCATACAACAGAGGATGCCTGATTGGATTTTGGATATACATAATCCTTAATTTCTTCTGTCAATATTCCTATGGACGCACAAAATTCCTCCACCTCATAATCAGCCTCATATCCAATAATATTTTCTAAAAAATCGACATATGACTCATCGCTTGAGTTGTAGCATTTTTCTAAATCTATGTATTTGTTTGTTAAATTGCATCTGCCATTACCTGTAGCATATAATTTTTTGCCAAGTTTTTTTTCTTTTTCAATAATGGCAACCTTCATTCCATGTCTGGCAGCAGAAATGGCAGCAGATATACCTGCCACTCCTCCTCCAATTACACATAAATCGTACATAAATCTCCTAACCGGCAATCGACTCAAGAAAATCAAAGAGTTCTTCTCGTGTATAAAATACAAGGCTTTCCATAAGCTGTTCATAAAGTACTTCATCAGTAACTCTTATTGTCTCTGCATCAATTCCTGTATATTCATATATATTTTCAACAGTATTTTCATAAACAATTATATAACCATTTTTTATTGTGACAATATAGTTTGTTGTTTCCTGACCTTTGTATGAATTGATTGTGTCAATTATTTCTTCCGTCATAGCAACATCTGGGAGTTCTATAGTTTCTTCCTGTTCTGTTGCATCAACATCTTCAGTCGCAGTCAATTTTGTGTTGTTTTTCGTGTGATTATAAAAAAAGTATTCCGAAATACTAAACGCAATGATAAATACAAGCGTCAAAAGGGTTATATATAAAAATAATTTCTTCATGGCATTCACTCCTTGAAGAAATTATTTCCATAGTTATATTAAATTATTCAATAATAACCTGCTCCGGTATATCATTTTCAAATAATGTTATAAATGTCTTACCCGGATTCATCTTTAATTGTTCGCCATCTTCGTCATAATATTTTATTATGCCATCATCGTTAGCCCAAGTAATTTCTTTGTATTCTCCATCAGTGAAATAATATGCATCTCCACCTGAAGTAAAATCTATATCCTGTAAGCCTTCAATAAGATCCGAATATTTTACAAACATTACAATGACATTCTTATACTTAAGCTGCTCTCCTGTCTGGTCATCAATCTGCTCTTCACCATACTGGAATCTGTAATAAAGTCCATCCTCGCTGTTATATTCAAACCAAGGCTTTCTGTCAGAGCTGAATGCTGTTGTGATTTTATTTGCAGTTTGACCATTGCCAATTGGAGTATCCTCGTAATTAAATGCAAACATTCCTGAATTTTCACCTTCGTATGAAAGGTTATATGAATAATTCTCAGCTAATGTTTTAGCAATCTTTTCTGAATCAGTATAGCAGTTATGAGGTGCATATCTTGACTCATCGCGGTAGAAAGCTGTTCCGTCATATAAACCATTGATATTGTTTACACCGTTATTTACAATCATTTCGTTAGCATATATAGACCAGCCAACATGTGTGTAAATACCCTCCATCATTTCAGACAACTGTACATAATAATGTCTTGCACTTCTAACAGGTCCAAGCTTAGGAATGTTTGAGTAATCCTTGAATACACACATAAAACGTGTAATTCCACCCTCAACTAATATTTCATAAGTAATATCTGCCTGTGAAATTCCAGATTGTGGCATAGCATCTATAATATTGTTAATCATAATACAGAGTGGTCTCTGGAATTCTAAGGATTCATCAATCCACTCTCCTGAATATTCATTTATTACCATGCCTTCCTTTGATACAACCTCAATAGCCTCTGCATCACCCATAGTAGCAACCGGTGTCAAAGAAACAGAAGGTGCCTCTGTAGTTTTTTTGTCTTTATCCTTACCACATCCACCTAATAATGAAGCTGTAAGCATAACTCCTGTAAGCATTATAGCAATTTTATTCTTTTTCATTTTCTCTGGTATATCCTTTCTTTGTAAGAATTTCTTCTTGCATTTTTTCCATAATTATTCTTTCCTCATCCTCCATATGATCATAACCTGCCAAATGAAGCATACTGTGGGCTGTAAGAAATGCTATTTCTCGTCTTCTTGTATGTCCATATTCCTCAGCCTGAGATGCAATTCTATCTACATTGAGAACTATGTCACCAAGCATAAGCTCACCTGTATCCTGATTAAAATAATCAAGTGGAAATGCTTCCAGATGCGTAAACTCACCAGGTACATCATAATCTGCCATTGGGAAAGATAAAACATCAGTAGGTGAATCTATGTTTCTATGTTCTTTGTTTATAAGCTGTATGCCTTGATTGTCAGTAAAAATAACATTGATTTCACATTCATACGGACACTCTAAATAGTCTAGAGCTGCATCAATTATATCTTTAACAATCTCCTCGTAATTCTCAGGTATAGGCTTGTCTAATTCATTGTCAAAAAAAACACTCATAAATTCTTTCTCCTACAACTTGTTTATTATACTATAAAATGGCTTCTTTATCAATATTTCATCATTTCCTTTTACGGTTATTTCTGTCAAAATTTTTCTCGTTTGATTTTTTTGCTACCTGTTTTGCCTCATATTCCTCATAAGCATTAACTATTTTTTGTACTAAAGGATGTCTAACAACATCATCGCTCGAAAATTCTACAATTGAAATATCATCTATTTTTCTTAAAACTCTAAGTGCAACCTCAAGCCCTGATGTCGTATCCTTAGGTAAATCCTTCTGCGATAAATCACCTGTAATTATTGCTTTTGACCCAAAACCTATACGAGTAAGAAACATCTTCATCTGAGCCGGTGTCGTATTTTGAGCCTCATCAAGAACAATATAAGCATTATCTAAGGTTCTACCTCGCATATATGCTAAAGGTGCAACCTCTATAAGACCTTTTTCCATATTCTTCATAAACGACTCAGCACCCATGATCTCATATAATGCATCATACAAAGGTCTAAGGTAAGGGTCTACCTTGCTCTGTAAATCTCCTGGCAAAAATCCGAGTTTTTCACCAGCTTCTATGGCAGGTCTCGTGAGAATAATACGATTAACCTCGTTATTTTTAAAGGCTGTTATAGCTTTTGCCATAGCAAGATAGGTTTTACCTGTTCCAGCCGGACCAACACCGAAAACAATCATATTTTTATCTATGGAGTCTATATATTTTTTCTGTCCTAATGTTTTGGCTTTAACTGGCTTGCCGTTAATAGTATGACATATCATATCTTTATCGAGCTCGCTCAAGGTGGCAACATCCCCTGTTTTAGATAATGACACCGCATAATTTATGTTTTGGTCTGTTATAGAGTTGCCGTTTTCAGAAAGCTTAAGCATCTCATTGATAACTGTCATAGCTTTTTGTACGTTATCCTCTTCTCCTGTTATTTTCAATGTTTCACCACGCAATACTGCTGTAATATTATAAGATTTTTCTAGATTTTTTATATTTTTATCAAACTGTCCAAATATGTTTTGAATATGTTTGTCTGGAATATCAATCTGTTCGTAATATGAACCCATAACCAATTATTCTCCTTGTATCTCAGTACTTTTTATTTTGCTCAGATCAACACTATCGGAATCTATAATCTCCGGTATTCCTACAAGCTCTTTGGCAACTATTGTACCACTTGAAATAAGTTTTCCCTCAACAATTTCTATTGTAACATTATTTTCAAGTATTTCCACCCCTTTTTTCTCTAAGTTTTCTATATATAATTCAAGTCTTTTTTTTGCTTTTTCTGTGGCTTCCTGCTCTGTATAAGCTTTAGCGACAGGAACATATTCTTTGACTGTTGTTTTATAAAAAGAAATTGGCGCAGTATATGTATTATTTACTTTAATATCCTTTGTATCAACAATTATATCATAATGTAAATATTCTATTTTAGGAATATATGGTGTGCACATTTTATCAGCAAAGGCAAGACTAAAATAAGAAACTTCATTTCCAGTATATTCTTTTTCGTAATGCCTTATTTCAAAATCATCATAGTAATCGTATATAGTTTCGCCATACACAAATCCATCTGCTGCTACCAGATTAATATCTACCAGTTCATCATAGTCATTATATATTTCAACTACTCCTGTAATAAGAACATCCCCTTTTTCAATCCTTTCTCCATTCTCGACAACACTTATACCTGATTTTGTTATCATATCAACAATTGTAGCATCTTTTACAGCTATAATATTACACGGTTCATGCATAACCTCTATCTTATCAGGCTCTATGGTGTCAGATATTTCAACATAAAATTCTGTTCCTTTAATATAACAGCTAATCCATGCAATTTTATCGTATTTCTCTCTCAATAAAAATTCTATCTGCTCACAATTAACCTCTGATTTCTTTGTTCCGGGAGAAACAAGCTCGGTCTTAATATAATTTAAAACTTGTTCTTCTGTATATATTTGAGAGCCGGAAACATTTATTTTCCATATAAAAATATTAGAATACAAAATAAGAAACACAAAAAATATTACGCCGATAATAAAGCATTTTCGTTTCTTGTATTTATACATAAAAAAAGGCAGACCACGTTTATCATTTATATCAATATGGCAATTGGTTTTTTTTGCATATCCTTCTATTTTTTTATAATCTTTTCTGCTGACACAAAAGCATGTGTTTTCATCTTTTTTCTTTATTTTCCATAATAATATATCATTTAATCTGCATATTTTTATAAATCTTTCCTTTGCATCACCAGATAAATTTATAAAAAGATAACCCTTTAACCACCTTAACAATATATCAAACATGGACTACTCCCTGTATTTTCCATATTAAATTTTTATTCATTTTCTTAAATAATAGAACAAAAAAAGAGTTATCCATACGGATAACTCTTTAAAAGACTTTTAATTATTTATATTTGCGCTTTCTAGCAGCCTCTGACTTTTTCTTACGCTTAACGCTTGGCTTCTCGTAGTGCTCTCTCTTACGAATCTCCTGCTGAATACCAGCCTTAGCACAATTTCTCTTAAATCTACGAAGAGCGCTATCTAAAGTCTCGTTCTCTTTAACTATTACGTTTGACATACTATCCTCAACCTCCCTCCAGTTGCATATTCAATATTTCGTGCGTTTTCAACAACTGTTTGGGTTTACCTCCAAATTGCACAACTATGATTATATCACAATAAAATATTTCGTCAACAAAAAAATGAAATTAAATCCAATTTTTTCTAAAAAAATCACTAAATTTAAGTCAAAATATATTTTTTATTGACGATTTGTGTAAATGTGGTCAATTAAACCATATTCAAGAGCCTGCTCAGCAGTAAGGAAGTTATCTCTTTCTGTATCCTTCTCGATTTCTTCGATTGGCTTGCCTGTGTTCTCGCTTAAAATCTGATTTAATTTTTCTCTGGTTCTGATGATATGGTCTGTGTGAATCTTCATATCAGTCGCCTGACCTCTTGTTCCTCCAAGTGGCTGATGAATCATTATCTCAGAATTAGGAAGAGCAATTCTCTTTCCTTTTGTTCCGCCTGCAAGAAGGAACGCTCCCATGCTTGCTGCCATACCAACACAAATAGTTGAAACATCACATTTAATGTACTTCATTGTATCATATATGCCAAAACCGGCAGAAACAGAACCACCAGGACTGTTAATATATAAACTGATATCCTTTGTTGGGTCCTCTGACTCAAGGAATAAAAGCTGTGCAATAACAAGACTTGCTGTAGTATCATTAACTTCATCTGCAAGGAAAATAATTCTTTCCTTTAAAAGTCTTGAGTATATATCGTATGCTCTTTCTCCTCTACTTGTTTGTTCAACGACGGTAGGTACTAATGCCATATTATGACCTCACTTTCTATTATATAAATTATGATAACTGTGCTTTTGCTTCTTCGACACCCTGACTAAGTGCATCATCCATTCCTGCTGGATTTTTACCACCTGCCTGTGCCATATTTGGACGGCCACCACCGCCACCACCTACAGTAGGCGCAATCTTTTTAACGATGTTGCCGGCATGTGCACCAGCTTTTACAGCATCATCTGTAGCCATAACAATAAGATTTACCTTATCATCAATATCTGATGCAAGAATAACGATACCTGAACCAATTTTAGCTTTAAGGTCGTCTCCAAGATTACGAAGCGCATTCATGTCAATTCCATTAACCTTAACAGGAAGAATCTTATACGAGCCTGCATCAACTGCGTTAGCCATAACATCTCCGACAGATTCCTTAGCCATTTTATCCTTAAGCTTCTGATTTTCTGACTGAAGTGCCTTAATCTCAGCGAGCATAGTTTCAATCTTATCTGTAAGCTTAGAAGGCTCTGTCTTTGCTGCCATACTTGCTTTTGCAAGTTCATCTTCAAGTTTTTTGTAGTAATCAAAGGCACCCTTTGAAGTAAGTGCTTCAATACGTCTCACACCGGCTGCAACTCCAGCCTCTGAAACAATCTTAAAGGTTCCAATAACACCAGTGTTTGATACATGTGTACCACCACAAAGTTCTTTAGAAAAATCACCCATAGATACAACACGAACTGTATCTCCGTATTTCTCGCCGAAAAGTGCCATTGCTCCTGTCTTCTTTGCATCCTCTATAGACATCTCAGCTGTAGTAACTGCAATATCATTTTCAATTTCTGAATTAACAATTGCTTCAACCTTAGCAATTTCTTCTTTGGTCATAGCCTGAATATGTGTAAAGTCAAAACGAAGTCTATCCTCTGCTACATAAGAACCAGCCTGCTCAACATGTCCTCCAAGAACCATCTTAAGTGCTTTCTGAAGCAAGTGTGTAGCTGAATGGTTTTTACAGGTAAGGCCTCTTTGCTCGTCATTCACAACAAGAGTAACTTTTTCACCCATCTTAAACTCGCCGGAAGAAACGTAACCAATATGGGCTGTTTTTCCACCAACAACCTTGACTGTATCTTTAACAATAAATTCTGCTGTAGCTGTTTTGATTATACCGGAATCTCCACACTGTCCACCCATAGTAGCATAGAATGGAGTCTCTGCAACTAAAATTGAACCATTAGTACCTTCTGTAAGGACATCGCAAATTGCATCCTCCGAAGTAAGTGCCACGATAGCTGAATCATAACTTAAATTATTATATCCTACAAAGCTTGTAACCACATCTACAGGAATTTGCTCGTAAATTGTAGCGTCAGCTCCCATATAGTTAGAAACCTTGCGTGCCTCTCTTGCAGTTTTTCTCTGAAGATTCATACATTCTGTATAACCAGCTTCATCAACAGTAATTCCTGCCTCCTCAAGAATCTCTTTTGTAAGATCAAGTGGGAAACCGTAAGTATCGTAAAGCTTAAATGCGTTTTCACCGCTAAGCTCTTTTTTGCCTGATGCCTTTAACTCATCAATAAATGTATTGAGAATCGCAAGACCCTGGTCTATTGTTTTATTGAAACTTTCCTCTTCCTTGTTAAGTGTAGCAAAAATATGCTCCTGCTTTTCAAGCAACTCCGGATAAGCATCCTTCGAGCATTCAATAACAGTTTTAGAAAGCTCAGCTAAGAACATATCTTTAATTCCAAGCATTCTTCCGTGTCTTGCTGCACGACGAAGAAGTCTTCTTAATACATATCCTCGACCCTCATTAGAAGGTAAAATACCATCAGAAGTCATAAATGTAACAGAACGTATATGGTCAGTTATAAGTCTGATAGAAACATCCTTTTTCTCATCAGTCTTATATGTAGCGCCTGCCATCTCACATATTTTATCTCTTAAAGCCTTTAATGTATCGACATCAAATATAGAGTCTACATCCTGAACAACAACTGCGAGTCTTTCAAGTCCCATACCAGTATCAATATTCTTCTGCTCAAGCTCTACATAGTTGTTATTACCATCATTGTCAAACTGCGTAAATACGTTGTTCCATACCTCCATGTATCTGTCACAGTCACAGCCAACCTTACAATCAGGCTTTCCACAGCCATATTTCTCGCCTCTGTCATAGTAAACCTCTGAACATGGTCCACATGGTCCTGCTCCGTGCTCCCAGAAATTATCAGCCTTGCCAAATTTGAATATTCTTTCAGGGGCAATACCAATCTTCTTATGCCAAATATCAAAAGCCTCATCATCCTCCTGATATACAGATGGGTAAAGTCTGTCTGCATCAAGACCAACAACCTCAGTTAAAAACTCCCATGTCCACTCTATAGCTTCATTCTTGAAATAATCTCCAAAAGAGAAGTTACCTAACATCTCAAAGAAAGTACCATGTCTTGCTGTTTTACCAACATTTTCAATATCACCTGTACGGATACATTTCTGACATGTAGTTACTCTTTTTCTTGGTGGAATCTCCTGGCCTGTAAAATAAGGCTTAAGCGGAGCCATACCTGAATTAATAAGTAATAAGCTGTTATCGTTATGTGGAATAAGCGAAAAGCTCTTCATCTTAAGATGATCCTTGCTCTCAAAATACTCCAAATACATTTTTCTAAGTTCGTTTACGCCGTATTTCTTCAATTTATGTTCCTCCAACATGCCGCTATTATTCATTTTCACTTTCAGCAGCTATTTTTTCATTTTTTCTTTTTCTAACCTTGATACCAACTGCTACACCGGCAATCATGCAAAGAAGCATAGCAAAAAACTTGATAATATATGATACTAATTCACTAACTAAAAGATTCATGTTTATACCTCCCAAACAAATAATCTATCGTCTGTCTGCCAGTTCTTTTATAACATCATCCCATGTAACGCCTCTTTCAACCATAAGCACCATAGCATGATATAAGAAATCCGAAATCTCATATTTGATTTCTTCTGGGTCAGGATTTTTAGCTGCAATAACTATCTCAGTTGCCTCCTCACCTAGCTTTTTGAGAATTTTATCAATTCCTTTGTCAAAAAGGTAATTTGTATATGAGCCTTCCTTTGGATTTTTCTTCCTGTCAAGAATAATATCATACTCCTCCATAAATACTTTAAGCGGATTTGTATCGTTGTATTCTTTTTTTACTAAATCAGTAAAGAAGCATGTAGGGCTTCCTGTATGGCAGGCAGCTCCAATCTGCGATACTTTTGCAAGAATAGTATCTTTATCACAGTCTATAGTAAGGGATTTAACAAACTGATAATGTCCACTTGTCTCTCCTTTAGTCCAAAGAGACTGTCTGCTTCTGCTATAATATGTCATTCGACCACTTCTTATAGTCTGGTTAAAGGCTTCCTCGTTCATGTATGCCATCATGAGAACCTCACCTGTTTTGTAGTGCTGCGCAATAACAGGTATAAGTCCTTTTTCATCAAGCTTAAACTCTTTGAAATCAAGAGCGCTTTCAAATAAATTAACAGGTATTCCCGATTTCTTGAAAGCCTGCTTAATCTCCATTATATCTTTTTGATTGTAATTGTTTAAGCATATTCTCTCACAATGAGTTTTATCAACAAGAGCTGCAATCTCATCTGGTTCTGTAGCAGTCGTTGTAGTTGCTACAGGAAGACCAACCTCTCTTCTGATATTTTTAACGGTTTCTGGGTAATTATCCATAGGCTTACTGCTTGCTAAGAATAATTCACCTGCACCTGCTTTCTTTAACTCCTTGCCATATTCAACAGGATTGTCACACTCTGCTAAATCAATTGTAACTATGAGTCTCTCAGAGCCAAATCTGTCAGCAGCTTCTTTAACGATATTAATATCCTCAAGTGGCGCTCTCTTCATACATACTTTTGAAGCGCCGGCATATAAAAGCTTTTTTATATCCTCTAATCTTTTAACTCCGCCACAGGCTATAAGAGGAACATCCACCTGTCTTGTGATTTCTTTAATGATAGCAATATTTTTATCAATATCATCTCTGCTACATGTGCTATCGAAAAATGCAATCTCATCAGCTCCAGCATCATTGTAATATAATGCCTCCTCAATAGGATTGTCCATCGAAAGACATGGAATTATTTTTTTGTATTCCATTGTTTATCCTCCTATAAGCTTCCCTTTGTGGAAAGTATCTGTCCATCTAATCTTTTATCCTGCATAGTAGCTATATCAAGAGCTTTAGCAAAAGCCTTAAATGCAGCTTCAATTATGTGGTGGTTGTTTGACCCCGACATCTGCTTGATATGTAAGTTCATACCTGCACTATACGAAACAGCATAGAAGAATTCTTTAACCATTTCAGTATCCATATATCCCACCTGTGGTACAGTCAAATCTAAATCATAAACCAAATAAGGTCTTCCTGATAAATCCAGTGCACACAGAACAAGCGTCTCATCCATAGGGAGCATAAATGAACCAAATCTGTTTATGCCTGCTTTGTTCTCTAATGCCTTTTTAATTGCCTGTCCTAAAACAATACCTGTATCTTCTATTGTATGATGTGAATCTACAAATAAATCTCCTTTTACAGTGAGCTTCAAATCAAAAAAACCATGTTTTGCAAAGCTTACTAACATATGGTCAAAAAAACCGATACCTGTATCTACTTCAGCAATACCACGACCATCAAGATTTAATTCTAAGGTTATATCTGTCTCGCTTGTTTTTCTGGAAACAGAAACTAATCTATCTGACATAAAAATCACTTCCTCAACATCATTATTTTTGTAAAAATACAACTATAAATTGTATCATTTTATGGACAAATATTCAATATATTTAGGATAATTAATCCTCTTCAAATCTAACGCTTATAGAATTTGCATGTGCTGTAAGCTTTTCAGATTTCGCAAACGCAACTATATCCTTGTAAACCGGCTCAAGCGCTTCTCTTGAATAGTAAATAATACTTGATTTCTTAATAAAATCATCAACTGAAAGTGGCGAGAAGAACTTCGATGTTCCATTTGTAGGTAACACGTGATTTGGACCTGCAAAATAGTCGCCTAATGGCTCTGACGAATACTCTCCTAAGAATATCGCTCCTGCATTTTTTATTTTAGTCATAACATCAAATGGATTTGCAGTTACTATCTCAAGGTGTTCACTTGCAATTTCGTTAGCAGTAGCAATAGCTTCTTCCATGTTTTTTGCAACAAGAATATATCCAAAATTATCAATAGATTTCTGCATGATCTCTTTTCTATCAAGCTTAGCAATATATGCATCAACATCTACAGACACCTTTTCTGCAAGCTCTCTTGAAGTTGTGATAAGAATTGCAGAAGCAAGCTCATCATGCTCTGCCTGTGAAAGTAAATCTGCAGCAACAAATCTTGAATTAGCTGTCTCATCAGCCAATACTAATATCTCGCTTGGGCCCGCAACCGAATCAATACTAACATGACCAAAAACAGTTCTTTTAGCAAGTGCAACAAAAATGTTACCTGGTCCAACAATCTTATCCACCTTAGGAATAGACTCTGTTCCATAAGCAAGTGCCGCTATAGCCTGAGCTCCACCAGCCTTGTATATTGCATCAACACCTGCCTCATTGGCTGCAACAAGGGTCATTGGATACACCTTCCCTGCCGCATCACAAGGTGTAGTCATAATAATATTTTCAACTCCAGCAACCTTAGCCGGAATAACATTCATAAGAACTGACGATGGATAAACAGCCTTTCCACCTGGTACATATACACCTACATTAGCTATTGGTGTAACTTTCTGACCAAGCATGCTTCCATTGTCCTTAGAGTCAAACCAGCTATACTGTTTTTGCTTTTCGTGATACTCTTTGATATTTGCGATAGCTTTTCTGATTATCTCAAGAAGCTTTTCATCTACCTGAGCATAGGCCTCGTCAATCTCTTCCTTTGTAACTTTGATATTATCAGCATTAATGGTTGCCTTATCAAACTTTTCAGTATATTTAAAAAGCGCTGCATCCTTATTAATATGTACGTCCTCGACAATTTCTTTAACTACCGACTCATATTCACCATAATTGTCAGGACTTCTCTTTAAAAGATTAGTTAATATATCTTTTTTTGTATCTTCATTTAATTCAATTATTCTCATGTTTATTCCTCCGAAACCTTCTGGTTTTATAAATAAAATATATTTTCACCAAAACATGCAAAATGTCATAATTAATTGTTCTTTATTAAATCATTTAAATCATTCAATATTTTTCTTATTCTCTCATGCTCCATCTTGAGACTAACCTGATTAACTACTACTCTGGCAGATAATGGACAAATCTCTTCAAGAACCTCAAGACCATTTTCTTTTAGTGTAGAACCTGTCTCAACAATATCAACTATAACCTCAGACAAATCTACGATAGGTGCAAGCTCAACGGAACCGTTAAGCTTAATTATTTCTACTGTCTGATTTTTTTTGTTGTTAAAATAATCCTTTGCGATGTTTGGATATTTACTTGCTACTCTTATTATTTCATTTTTAGCAAGTAATTCTTTGGCTGAGGCTGGTCCACATACACACATACGGCATTTACCAAAGCCCAAATCCATAACCTCATAAAGATTTCTTCCTTCTTCAAGAATTGTGTCTTTACCTACAACACCTACATCTGCTGCACCATACTCTACATATGTAGGGACATCCGATGCTTTAGATAAGAAAAATTTTATTTTATGTTCTTCATTTGTGAATATAAGCTTTCTTGTGTTTGGGTCTTTAACCTCTTCACAGGTAATACCCATCTGTTCAAAAAGCTCAAGAGTTTTTTTAGCAAGTCTTCCCTTCGCAAGGGCAAATGTTAAATATCTCATATATCGGCCTCCTACATCAAATCTGAAATTTTTCTGTTTGTTTTTGATGCATCCTTCATCGAAATATCAAGTAATTCAACATCATTTATCAAACTATAGATATTTGCAAACTTCATCTTATCAGCATATTCAATATAATCTTCTATAGTATGCTTCTCTGATTTTCTTACAAGCTCAATTTTTCTGTCACACTGGCGAAGCTTTGTGGCTAAATCAATAGCAGATTGCTGATTTTCTCTCTCGTATAAAACTAGGACATTAGAATAATCAAGCTCTATATCTATTTTGTTTCTGGACAATGCATTCATAAGTTCATCTACATAAATGGCAAAACCAACAGATGGTGCATCCTTGCCAAACTGCGAAAGCAAATTATCATATCTTCCGCCTTTAACTATTGCATTACCTGTTCCGTATGTATAACCTCTAAATACAACACCGGTATAATAGTTATAGCCATTTAACATGCTAAGGTCAAAACCGATGTATTTTTCAAAACCATAGGAAACCAATGCATTATATACCTTCTTCATGCGCTCTATCGCAGCAATAGAAGTCTCATTTGTTACAAAGGTAGCTGCTACATCAAGCATCTCTAAGCCTCCAAAAAGATTATCGAAACTCGAAAGTGCTTTTTTCATATTATCTGATATATTAAGTGTAGAAACAAACTCCGATAAACCAAAGAAGTTTTTGAGTTTAATATAATCTCTTATTTTCTTCTCCGTAGCTTTATCGATACCTGCCTCTGCGATAAGACCCTTAAAGTAATCTACTTGTCCAATCTCAATCTGGAACTCCTTTAATCCAACTGCTAAAAGACAACTTACAACACAGGCAATAACCTCTGCATCTGACGCAGAACTCGCATCATTAATAAGCTCACCGCCAATCTGTGTACACTCATTAAGTTTACCCTGATGCTGATGTGCGTTGATAAATGTATTTCCGCTGTAGCTAAGCTTAATAGGCAGTTTCTCATCTGCATAATATTTGGCAACGCATCTGGCAACGCTAGGTGTAATATCAGGTCTTAAAACTAATGTGTTATTATTTCTGTCAAAAAATTTATACATCTCATTAGAGGCTACAGACCCCTTGTCCATATTAAAAATATCAAAGTATTCAAAGCTAGGTGTATCTATATCCTGATAGCTATATAATTCAAGAACATGATGTATTTGATCAAGAACCTTTAATCTCTTTTTAAGTTCTGACTCATAAATGTCTCTGACTCCCTCCGGAGTATGTAACAATTTTTCATTCATAAAATGTTCTCCTTAATAATTCGTCTTTTACTTTATTGCTTTAAAGTGCTACTTAGGTAGCATATTAGCAAATTAAAACATACTGATTATATATAAGATTATTGTATTTGTCAATTATCAATATCTTTAGATTATAACATTTTATTTACAAATAAACCATATAAATAAAATAATTTTATCAGAACATTCGTTTGCATTATGTTTAATAATATGTTATACTAAAACAAACATTCGAAAACATACGTTTTATTACATATATGGAGGGATAAACTATGCAAAATTTATCTGCTAAACAACAGGAGATTTTCGATTATCTTAAAAAATGTATTTTAGAAAGAGGATATCCACCTGCAGTTAGAGAAATCTGTGAAGCTGTTCACTTAAAATCTACCTCTTCTGTTCACGCTCATTTAGAGACCTTAGAACAAAAAGGCTACATCAGAAAAGACCCTACTAAGCCTAGAGCTATAGAAATTCTTGATGATACCTTTAATCTTTCGCGAAGGGAGCTTGTTAATATTCCTATTATTGGCACAGTTACATGTGGTGAGCCAATCATTGCAGAAGAAAGAATCGATGGTTACTTCCCTGTTCCACCAGAATATTTAAAAGCTACCGGTAAAAACACTTTCATGCTTAAGGTTAAAGGCGACAGCATGATTAATGTAGGCATCTATCACGGTGACTTAGTTATGATTGAGGAGACAAACACAGCTAAAAACATGGATATTGTCTGTGCACTTATCGAAGATTCAGCTACTATTAAGACATATTACAAAGAGGCTGACCACATCAGACTCCAGCCTGAGAATGATTCTATGGAGCCTATTATCGTTAATGGCGATGTCGCTATACTCGGCAAAGTAATCGGTCTTTTCCGTACATTTTAATTTAACATACATAAAAAGAGATATAGATTGTCACTCAGACATCTATATCTCTTTTTAACTTATTATAATATCACAATAAAAAGCTCTCTTATCTTCTTTACTTGTAACATATCTGTATCTCACGCATTTACCTTCATTAAATCTCACATATAATGACGAATACGAATAAGATACATTCTGGTTAAATAATTTGAATACCTCTTCCGCTTTTTCAACAGAGAATTTTTTTAATTTAATGTCAACCATATATCTTTGAAAATTAACGGTCACAATGGTTGATTTTATATCCTTGTTCACATTTAGAACGCCTGTTATTCGGTTATATATTTCATCGTTAGCCTGAAGGTTAACTTTTCCTAAATATTCATTTATTACTCTAAACATGTTAACCTCCGGTCAAAATCAACTTACTAGTATTTTTGTTTGTCTGGTATCTTGTTATGTATAGCTTTAAATTCATCAAAGTGCTGAATGAAAAGCTTAACCACCTTAGGGTCGAAATGTTTGCCACTAAGTCTTATTATCTCGTCAAAGGTATCCTCAAGGCTCCAGCCTTTTTTGTAATATCTGTCAGAGGTAAGTGCATCAAATACGTCACATACTGCCATAAGTCTGCTTATGTATGCAATCTCCTCACCTTTCATACCAAGGTAGCCAGTTCCGTCCCATCTCTCATGATGTTCTTTGGCAAGTACACAGGCAAGATGCATCATCTCACCAGGACATTTTTCCAAAAGAGCCTCACCATATAGAACATGGTTTTTCATAATCTGGTATTCTTCATCAGTGAGCTTGTCCGGTTTGTCGAGAATTTCTTCGCTAATCATAAGCTTACCAATATCATGCATCATAGATGCAGTACATAATTTGTCTACGTACTCATCATCAAAGCCCGATGCCTTACCTAATACTCTCATATATTCTGCCACACGCTTGATATGCTCGCCAGTAAATTTGGATTTACTTTCACTGATTTCTGCGAAAGAATAAATAAGACCTTTTTGGTTATTTTGCATTGTTACAGCCGTTGCAATCGCAGTATTAATCATCATGGAATTTCTCTGAACAATGAAATACGCAACAACAGACATAACAAATACTATAACAATCTGAGGTACAGTATAATTAATCAAAACATCATATGTATCTGTATAGTTGTTTCCAATAAATATATGATTGAATTTAACTGATAAAAAATTCGAAATAACTACACCACAAGACATAAGCAAAGACGCAAAAAGCACTAAGGTTTGGTTATAGTATAACGATGCCATCATAATAGGGAAAAGCATTATAGGAAATGCAAGCGACGAAAGAAGCGTCAACATAATAGTAGCTATAATACTAATACAAATAATTACCATGTATTTAGTAGATGGTGACTCATCTTTTTTGAAAACATTTATAGAAAGTGTAGGGATAAGTGCAATAATAACTGAGGATGCAAAAAATATAACCAACAGCATAGCATCAATATCGGTCATATAATAACAATACGCAAAAGCAATTACAAGCAATGCAACTATAATTCTCATGCATCTTGCAGATATCTGATTGACTTTTTTGTAATTATCAACAATAAGCTTATTCTGCTCCATTAGATTACAATTCTCCTACTGATTTTATAATTCCATCCCTCCAGATATGCTCTAAATCATAGAAGGAACGTTCCTCTTCGGCAAATATATGAACTATTATATCATAATAGTCCAGTAAAATCCAACCTCCATTTGCATATCCTTCTCTATTTTTTAAATTAAAGCCTTCTTTGTGCATAAATTCTTCTACATTATCGCACATAGCCTGTACCTGATTACGGTTTGTACCATCTGCAACAACCAGATAATCACCCATTGAGGATATATCTTTTATATCAATTATTCTAATATCATTTGCTTTTTTATCATCTAAGGCAGCTACAGCAACCTTAACCATATTTTTTGAATTCATTTTTTACCTCATTATTTGTTAATATAATAATTATATGTCATCTGTGTCATGTAATCCATATCTCCTACAGAATTCTCAAGATAATCCAAAGTATTTTTTAATATATGAACTACACATTTATCTAAATCTGAAAATGCTTCCTTTCGTATTTCGTCCATTTCTTTTAACGCCTTGCGATTTGGTTCAATGTAATCTGCAACAAATATTATTTTTTCAAGCAAGGTCATATTAGGTCTGCCTGTAGTATGATAGCATATGGCATCCAAAATTTCTTCGTCCATCACATCATATTTGTATCTTGCATAAAATGCGCCCAGCTTTGCATGAAGCATGTCTGGATTTTTCTCCTCATATTTGCTTACAGGGAGACCATGCTTTCTGGCTTTTTCAAGCTTTTCTTTTGTAGGAAGTCCCTTTGCACAATCATGTAAAAGACCGGCAATTCGTGCCTTTTCCACATCTGCACCATGAACCATAGCCATACAAGCCGCAGTGTATTCTACACCAAGAGAATGTTCCATACGTTTTTCATTTATTTTTGTTTTTAAACGGGAAATCATTTTTTCTCTAGTCATCTTTTTCACATCCATACAACATATTATCTAAAATATACTCAGAAACCTCTTCATTAAGATATTCCGAATTATCTATTCCCTGATATATCTGACTTCTAAGTTCTGATGAAGATATGTCGATTAAATCCATATCAATAAATCTTATATCAATACCTTCAAGCTCAGAATATAAATTATCACAAAACTCCTGCATTTCCTCACAGTTGCTGTCACGACCTGCAACAAGCAAAATACAATTTCTCAACACATCCTCATATCTGTGCCATTTTTTAATAGAATAAAGAGAATCTGCGCCCACGATAAAATAAATTTTAATATCAGGATTTATCTCTTTTATCTCCATAAGCGTATCATAGGTATATGTTATTCCACCTCTTTTTATCTCTAAATCAGAAATATATATATCATCATATCCTCTGGTAGCTATAAGAAGCATATTTATTCTATGCTCTGAATCCACAATATCTAATGTGTTTTTATATGCTGGAAGATTATTAGGCATAAAAGCAACACACTCCATGTCCTCATATTGCGTCATAGCTTTTAGAGCTATATCAATATGTCCATTATGAACAGGATTGAAGGTTCCACCTAAAATACCTATACAATTATATTGTTGAAATATATCATCCATAACTTTCCCTATTATCTAGGCAATTCAATTTTAGAATCTTTTTTTGCCTGTTTAAAAAGAACTATTTTTTTACCAATAACCTGAACAACTTCACTTCTTGTTCTCTCACCTAATGCACGAGCTATCTCCTTTGGGTCGTCAATACAGTTTTTTAGAACGCCGACCTTAATAAGCTCTCTTTTTTCCAGAGCCTCACTTACCGCCTCTGTAACCTCAGGTGTAAGACTTGCTTTGCCTATATTAATAACAGGCTCTATATTCATGGCGAGCCCTTTTAAATATGCTCTCTGCTTACTTGTCATATCAATACCTCATATTATTTATAGTAATCAAATTCTAAACCATATAATTTAACAGTATCTCCCTCTTCTATACCTAACTCCTCAAGCATGTCCAGGATTCCGTTTTCCTTTAAGAATTTCTGGAAGAAAGCAAATCCCTTTTCCGACTCAAGATTAGTATATCCGAGCATTCTCTCAATACGAGGTCCTTCAACAATAAAGAGTCCTTCCTCTTTATCAGATTTTTTAACCTCAAACGGAAGCTCTGGATCATCCATATAGCTAATATCCATCTCCGGCTCAAACTCAATAACCTCGTCCGGTGCTTCCTTAACTAATTTATTTACATGCCATAACAGTTCGTTAAGACCTTTTCCCGAAACCGCAGATATAGGAAATACCTTAATCCCTTTTGGTTCATATTCGTCTTTTAACATCTCTATTACAGTCTCGTAGTCATCTCCATATAATGCATCACATTTATTTGCGGCAATAACCTGTGGTCTGTTTGCCAGCTCTTCGTTATATGAAACCAATTCTTTGTTTATGGCTTCTATATCACAGATAGGGTCTCTGCCCTCTGTAGACGCAGCATCTACCATGTGAATCAACACCTTTGTACGCTCAATATGTCTAAGGAAATCAAAACCAAGACCTACACCCTCAGATGCTCCCTCAATAATACCAGGAATATCAGCGATTACAAAGCCCTCCTTATCTCCTAAATCTACAACACCTAGATTAGGATTAAGTGTGGTGAAATGATAGTTTGCTATTTTAGGCTTTGCATTGGTTACTCTTGATAAAAATGTAGATTTACCAACATTAGGAAATCCAACCAGGCCAACATCTGCTATCATTTTAAGTTCAAGAGTTACCCACATTTCCTTTGCAGACTGTCCAGGCTGAGCGTATTTTGGTGCCTGCATAACAGATGTAACATAGTGTCGGTTACCTTTTCCGCCTCTTCCACCCTTTAAAAGTGTTACTGGCTCTGTCTTGTTCGACATATCAAGGATAACCTTGCCTGTCTCAAAATCTTTTACGACAGTACCGGCAGGAACCTTAAGTATGACATCCTTGCCATCAGCTCCGTGACAATTCTTTTTGCCACCTTCCTCGCCATCCTCTGCCTTATATTTTCTAACATGACGGAAGTCAGTCAGTGTATTTAAACCTGGGTCAACAACAAAGATTACATCTCCGCCCTTGCCACCATCACCACCGTCTGGTCCGCCATTAGGGACATAAAGTTCACGACGAAAGGATACATGTCCATCTCCGCCTTTTCCTGATCTTATGAATATTTTTGCTCTATCAGCGAACATACTAACCTCCTAATAAATAAACACAAGCTTATACAATAAATTGCTCTTGTGATATAAAAAGCCGGGATAAATACATATCCCGGCCAAATATACTGTAATTACTCAGCTGTAACAGGATAGATAGAAACCTGCTTCTTATCTCTACCCTTTCTCTCGAATCTAACAACACCATCAACAAGTGCGAATAATGTGTCATCTCCACCACGACCAACGTTTACACCAGGATGAATCTTAGTTCCACGCTGTCTGTATAAAATATTACCAGCTTTTACAAACTGTCCGTCTGCTCTCTTAGCGCCAAGTCTTTTTGACTCAGAATCTCTACCGTTCTTAGTAGAACCAACACCCTTTTTGTGAGCAAAGAACTGTAATTCCATTCTTAACATATTTACACCTCCTTGAAGTATACTTGTAAATACTTGCCATCATACTCTTTATATATCTCAGTAATTCCTAAGACCAGAGTATTAAGTAATAATTGTCCTTTTTCGTCAGAATCTGACGTAAATTTAAATTTGATTAAACCGGATGCGCTATTCTCAAGCTTATAAGTGTTATCAGTAAATTTCTCTATAGAGTTTATAGTATTAATAGTTAATGCTGATACTGCTGCACAGACAATATCCTGTCCACGTTTCGCATATCCTGCATGTCCCTTAACACTAAACCCGATATACTTATCAGTTGCATCCTTATAAAATACAGCTTCTATCATGTTATAAATTAAGCGTTGATAGCTTCAATCTTAACCTGAGTATATGGCTGTCTGTGACCCTGCTTTTTGTGATAGCCAGTCTTTCTCTTGTACTTGTATACAACAACCTTCTTGTGCTTACCTTCGCCAAGAACTGTTGCCTTTACTGAAGACTTCTTGCAAGCCTCACCACAGAGCATATCCTTGTCAGTGTTAACTGCAACAACATCAAATGCTACCTCTGAGCCTTCTTCTGCATTAAGCTTTTCAACCTTAATGATATCTCCTTCAGCTACCTTGTACTGCTTACCGCCTGTTGCTATGATTGCGTACATATGGTTACCTCCTATTATCATTACTCGCCAGTTTCGGTGCTGTCCTATAGACAGACTTGTACCACACTGTGCGGCATACTCGAATAATATAACACCATGAAAATGTTATGTCAAGTGTTTTTTGTTGTATTTTTGCTTATTTTATTTGATTTTATAATTAATAGCTATAGCTCCATAAATTCAAAATCTCAGACATTATATCTTCTAAATTCCAGCTTTGTCTACTATTAATTTTACTGTTTGGATCATGAATTAAAATATCTCCATTTTCATCTAAACCATACATAACAATAAAATGTCCTTCCTTTGTGAAATGTCCAGCACCCATTACGCAGATAATCGGTCTACCCTCCATAAGCTCCTGCTTAATATGTGTTTCATCGAAAATCACATCATGTACCGTTAAACCAAGCTCACCAGCAAGCGAGGACATCATCTCCCACGACGTACCTGAACCTTCAACATAATAACCTCTCTCCTCAGATAATTTTGCAACCTCATACGGATTATATGTACTATCTCCTGTCAATCCACAATAAACCATCGATAAACAGGTTGGGCCACAGCCTGTAACAGCTAAAAAATCATTTCCGTAGGTTATATATCCCCAACGCTCGTCCCACTGTAAGAAAAAAGGTATTTCTCCTTTATCTATATCATTGCTTATATCAATATACGTATCTTCACCACTATACGACTGATAATTCAGCACAAAATCCTTTGTCTCAGGATTATTTTCATATAATTTAATAAGACTTTCTGGATAACCACCTGCATATAAATCATCTACTGAAACAACTGTTTCTGTTTCTTCCTCAATACTAAAAGAAAAATCAACCCTATCTGTCATACGTAATACTCCATTAGTCAGGCTCACATCCCCCTTAATAGCATAATCATAACTAAAAAATCTCATTGCAGTTTTAAACAAAAACACGCTTAAACTGATAATAAATATAAAAAACAAAGATATTTTCATCACATGAAAAAAATATGCTTTTATTCTTCTTAAACGTTTTCTTCTTTGTCTATCCAATACAATCCCAAAATCCATAAATAAATCCCTCCATACACATAAAACAG
Source organism: Wujia sp. (assembly GCA_045531735.1). GTDB lineage: Bacteria > Bacillota > Clostridia > Lachnospirales > Lachnospiraceae > Coprococcus_C. Next base: position 189,478 of record JAZSEO010000011.1, read on the forward strand.
CTACTTCTTTATTATTTCAAAAAATTTATTAATAAAAAAGTAGCTGAATTATTAAGATTTATTTAAGTTATTTCTTTAGTAAATGTAATCAATTAAAATATATCCATATTGTCCGAATACCTTGTACATACCAACTCTCTTACATATTCTACAGCATCCCAACACTCATCAACATCTTCTTTTGTAACCATAAAAGCATCATCGCCAGGATACCTAGCAGAAAAATAATAACCATCCGCTTGCATGACTTTACTCCAATCACACTCAAAATCTGTTACATTGGCTTTAATAAAATTACGTAATGTCTTTAATGAATGCGAATGTAAAACATGAGTTGTATCTACTGTCGTACATTCAACATCTATCACATGCTTCAAGTATCTTTCACATATATTTTGAGCTGACGAACATAAAATATTGCCCACTCTACCACTTTCGTAATCAACTACGAGAAACTGATAATCATTTTCTGCTAAATCAAGATAATTTATTGATTTTCCCAAAGTAACACAGCCTCCTTTTGAAGATTCTCATTAAACTGCCTACTTACACTATATAAGCCTGATTTACTTACCATTAATTCAACCTCTGGCAATGTATAATCATCATTTATTACATCACTACGCATTTTTCTTAAAATTGCTGCAGGGGTATTTTCATGTACACACACAAATAAATCAATATCTGAATTGAATTTATAATCTTCTCTTGAACAACTACCATAAAGATAAACACAAGAAATATAATCACTATAATCACTATTCTTTAATTTATCTAATGCATATTGCAAAGATTTTTCATGTCTATTCATAGCTATAATACCTCCTTACAACATTATTATAACCTAAACTAAGAAAAAGACCAAGAAGTTTATTTCAGCATCACCTCATAAAGAGGTCTTCTTATTCTTTTTCTTGTCATCTCAACAAGTCCAAGCTTGGTTATATCAACAACAGTTGTCAGCACGCTGTCCTCCTGCACAAACTCGCGAAGAGATTTTAAAAGCTGTTCCTCGTTATAGGAATTATCCATACTGATAAAATCAACAATTATCATTCCACTTATATTTCTAAGTCGTAACTGCCTTGTAATCTCCTTTGCAGCCTCTAAATTAATTGCAAAAAGCTTTTCTTCCTTGCTACTTCCTTTAATAGCTTTACCACTGTTTACATCAATTACAGTCATTGCCTCTGTGTGCTCTATTATTAAATATGCACCTGACTTTAAATATACTCTCTTATTTAGCGCCTTTTCTATAACTGAATCAAGATTATATAGAGCTCTCATGGATATCATTGCATCATCATAAAGCTTTGGTGTAGCTATATTATACTCCTGACATTTTTCTATTATATATTCCATATCAGTGATGACATCGTTGCCTGCCATGCTCTCTATATCCTGTAAATATGAAGGCATTTTTTCGTACATACATGAATAAGCCGTTGCATACTGAGATTTATATAAAACTTCATCTAGGTTACATAATATTTTTATGGTTTCATTGTAGATGATGTCGTCTGATACTTCCTCAGCTTTTGTTCTGATTATTCCACCAATAGAAACATCTTTACATTTTTGTTTAGCTTTAAAATCATTAATTGCTTTCTCAAAAATTGTTTTAAGACCTTCTCTTTTTGAATTATCCTTTATCTTAGTCGATACCCCTATAGTATCATCCTGATGTACAACTACATATTCTCCTGTCATAGAAAGCTTTGTTGTTACAGAAGGCTGTTTTGTCTTTATAGGCTCTTTGTTAACCTGAACAGTAAGCAAATCACCTATTTTAAGTTTTTTTCCGGTATAATCCTCCAATGGATAATAGCAGCTTAAACCCTTTTTAATATCAACAAAGGCAGAGTTGATATTTTTAACTATATTAGAGACTCTTCCCACATAGATATTTCCTAAAATAGATTCCTCATCATAGCAACAAATCTCCTTTGCCTTGCCCTCTTCCATAAGAAAGCCACACAGCATATTATTAAATTCTGTAATAATATATTTTTTATTCATACCACATAACCATATAATAAACATGCAGAATTAAACATAACATTTAATTCTGCAATTTATTAAAATCTATCTCCTGACATTATAAGCGACTTAAGTTCATCCTTTTCACCCATATAGGTCTCAAGTCTGTGAACCATATAGTCATATCTGTTGTATTCAATACCTGCGTATTTGCAAAGTGCCTCTACAACAAGCTCCGGCTTTAGGTTTAACATACTACCCGAAGCAAGAAGCATGTATATACCCTCATCTTTTTTCTCAAGCTTGTAAATAGCAGGTTTTATATCTGATAGTTCTTCTTTTGTTTTTGTCTTTTTTATAATCTCAACCTTAGACTCATTGTTGAATCTATCAATAAAAGACACTAGCTTCTCAAGATTATCATTGTCACATTCATCATTCTTATATATATAATAATCGGATGCTGAAACAATGGACATAGATGGCTTTGCATTTTCAGGAAGCTTTACTATGTCAAGAACTCTGACACCCTCTGGAAGTGTATCATTTAAACGTTTCATCATATCCTCTGTAGATGTAACACTATCAAACTCACCGTCAAAATATTCACCCTCTGACGTCATTCCAAGTGGCATTGGTGCCGCAAAAGAAATAATCTGATGAGGAGAAAAGCCCTGTGAATATGATACGTTTAACTTCGCTCTTCTTATTGCCTTCTGGAAAAGTCTCATTACATCAAGATGCCCTATAAATCTTAGCACTCCTGTTTTGGTGTATTTAATTCTTATTTTCAAAGCATACACCTCCTCCGTAAGCAGCTGAGCCACAGCCTGAACAATTCATACGACAGTTAGGTGTTACCTCACCCTTCGACGCCTTCTCCCATTCTCTCAAAAGGAAGTTTTTGGAAACACCTGCGTCAATGTGGTCCCAAGGGAATATTTCGCTGGTATTTCTCTCTCTGGCTGTGTAGAAATCTACATCAATATTATTTTCAGCAAATGCCTCTTCATAACGTGACATATCAAAATACTCTGTCCAAGCATCAAATATGGCACCTTTTTTATATACATCATATATAACCTTGCAAAGTCTTCTGTCTCCTCTCGCAAGAACACCCTCCAATATAGATATTCCTGCATCGTGATAAGAAAACTTAAGACTTTTTTTGTTTTTCTGCTGGGCAAAGGAATCTTTTACATAGTAGGCTCTTCTTGTAAACTCATCAGGCTTAATCATAGGAGCCCACTGAAAAGGTGTAAATGGCTTAGGTACAAAATACGATGCTGATGCATTAATCATAACTCTGCCATTTCTTTTTTCCTTTGGTACAGCGTCAAAATACTCCTCTGATATACGCTCAGCAAGCTCGGCAATACCGAGTAAATCCTCATCTGTCTCTGTAGGGAGTCCAAGCATAAAATATAACTTAACCTTATCCCAGCCACCGACAAATGCCTGTCTGCTTCCTGTAAGTATATTCTCCTCTGTAATTCCTTTATTTATAACATCTCTAAGTCTCTGTGTTCCTGCCTCTGCAGCAAATGTCAGAGAACTTTTTCTTATATCCTGAACCTTACTCATAACATCAAGTGAAAATGCATCAATTCTAAGTGAAGGCAAGGAAACATTTACATGGTCTGTATCCTTTAGAGTTATAAGATAGCTTAATAGGTCATCAAGCTTCTCATAATCACTTGAACTAAGAGAGCTAAGGGAAATCTCCTCATAGCCAGTGTTATCAAGCATCTCTCTGGCATATTTCTTAAGCATTTCCACGTCTTTTTGTCTGGTTGGTCTATAAATCATACCTGCCTGACAGAAACGGCAGCCTCTTATACAACCACGCATTATCTCAAGACATACTCTGTCCTGTGTAACCTTGATATAAGGTACTACAGGCTTCATTGGATATGAAACCTCTGAAAAATCATTTACCACCTGTCTTAAGATTTTATCAGGAACATCCTCATGTACAGGCTTAACAGATGAGATTGTACCATCTTCATTATAAGCTACGTCATAAAGTGATGGGACATATATTCCCGGTACATTTGAAGCCTTTCTCAAGAATTCCTCTCTGGTCATATCGCTGTGCTTATAAACCTTATATAAGTCTAAAAGCTCATCATAAGAGGTTTCTCCCTCACCTATATAGAACATATCAAAGAAATCTGCCATAGGCTCAGGATTTACAGTACAAGGACCACCACCAATAACAAAAGGCTGGCCTTTTACTCTGTCCTTTGCATAAATAGGTATCTGCGAGAGCTCAATAACCTGCAAAATATTTGTATAGCACATCTCATACTGAATAGTGATTGCAAGCCAGTCGTAATCCTTTATAGGTGTCTGGGTCTCAAGTCCAAAAAGAGGAATATCCTCTTCGCGCATAATTTTATCCAAATCAGGCCAAGGACTGTATACTCTTTCACAATATGTGTCCTCCCTACGATTAAACATATCATAAAGAATCTGTATACCTAAATAAGACATACCTATCTCATACACATCAGGAAAACACATAGCCATATGTATGTCTATTTTATCTAAGTCCTTTTTTACTATATTAACTTCATTTCCAATATATCTTGCCGGCTTTTCAATATTCATTAATATTCTTTCCGACAGGGCTAATTTTGTCATGTTTATATTCCTTTTTAATTAGTTTTTGAAGCTATGTATTGGTGCAGGTATTCTTCCACCGCGATTAATAAACGCATCACATGAGAACTGGTTTACAGGCATGATTGGTGCATATCCAAGCAAGCCACCAAATTCAACAGTTTCACCAACACCCTTACCGATAACAGGTATAATTCTAACTGCTGTTGTCTTCTGGTTAATCATACCAAGAGCCATCTCGTCAGCTATAATACCTGAAATTGTAGTTGCCTTAGTATCACCAGGTATGGCAATCATGTCAAGACCTACAGAGCATACGCAAGTCATAGCCTCGAGTTTTTCAAGAGTGAGTGCACCTGCTACTACAGCATCAATCATTCTCTGGTCCTCACTTACAGGAATAAATGCACCTGAAAGTCCACCAACGTATGACGAAGCCATAACTCCACCTTTCTTAACCTGGTCATTTAACATAGCAAGAGCCGCTGTTGTTCCCGGAGCACCGGCAAATTCAAGACCAATTTCCTCTAAGATTTCTCCAACACTATCACCAACTGCAGGTGTTGGTGCAAGAGAAAGGTCAATGATTCCAAATGGAACACCAAGCTTTTCAGATGCTTCTTTTGCTACAAGCTGTCCAACTCTGGTAATCTTAAATGCTGTTTTCTTTATTGTCTCACATAAAATCTCGAAATTTTGGCCTCTTACGCTTTCGATTGCAGCCTTTACAACACCAGGACCACTGACACCGACATTAATAATTCTGTCAGCCTCAGTAACACCATGAAATGCACCTGCCATGAATGGATTATCATCAGGAGCATTACAAAATACAACGAATTTAGCACATCCGATAGAATCTGCATCCTTTGTAAGTTCAGCAGTCTCAAGAATAATCTCACCGATAAGCTTAACTGCATCCATATTTATACCAGTCTTAGTTGAGCCACAGTTAACTGAGCTACATACCTTACCTGTCTCCTTAAGTGCCTGAGGTATTGAACGAATAAGAAGCTCATCTGCCTTTGTCATACCCTTCGAAACAAGCGCAGAATAACCTCCTATAAAATTGACTCCACATGTATTTGCCGCCGCATCTAATGCTTTCGCAATCTGAACAAAATCCTCAGAGGTCTTACAAACTGAACCACCCACTAAAGCAATAGGTGTAACTGAAATACGTTTATTAACAATAGGTATACCATATTTTTTTGAAATTTCCTGACCTGTCGCAACTAAATCCTTAGCTGAGGTTGTAATCTTATCGTAGATTTTGTCGCAGGTTTCCTGTAAAGTACCGCCTACACAGTCTAGAAGGCTGATACCCATAGTTATAGTTCTTACATCAAGATTCATATTCTGAATCATTTCATTAGTTTCGATAACTTCATTTATACTAATCATAAAATCTGCCTTTCGTATGTAAATAAAATGTTATTTAAATCAATATACTTTTATAAGCTTATATTCTGTGCATCATATCAAAAATTTCTTCATGCTGAGCTTTAATCTGAACGCCTAACTCATCTCCGATGTCAGCAAGCTCCTCGGCTATTCTGTTATGATCCTTTGAAGCACCGTTTGCATCTACTACCATCATCATGTTGAAATATCCATCTACAATAGTCTGTGCAATGTCAAGTATGTTAATATTGTTCTGTGCAAGATATACACAAACCTTTGCAATAATACCAACCTTATCCTTTCCAAGCACTGTAATAATTGTCTTTTTCATTTATTTGTCCTCCTAAAATTATGTACTATATTAAATTAATAAGCGGGCTACAGGAATTTCTATCTGCAACCTGTAAATTAAAATCTCTTATATCATTTGTATATGGATTATCCATGAGCATAAGCTTAACTGTCTCGTATGCCAGCTCAGGATAATTGTTTTCTTTGCTAAGATGACCAAGAAAAATAGCTTTTATGTGGTCATTCAATAAATCTTTTATAAGCTGTCCACCTTTATCGTTAGACAAATGCCCTCGCTTACCTAAAATACGCTGCTTCAAATGATATGGGTACGGTCCCACCTGAAGCATTCTTACATCGTGATTAGCTTCTACAAGAAGCACATCCGAATCCTTCAAAGCATTTACAATATAATCATCATAATCTCCCATGTCTGTAGCAATAGAAATTTTTTGATTATTACATTCCAACGAGTAACACACAGGGTCAGCGGCATCATGCCATATAGAATGAGCCTTTACATGTATATCCTCTATATCAAAAGCCTTATCAGGCTCAATAGGTATAAGCAAATCCTTGTCAAACTCGCCCAAAGAGCTTGTATTTATTATCTCCTCGCAAGTGTCTTTAGTGGCATATATTGGAATATTACAACTTCTAGATATTACACCCAAACCTCTTGTATGGTCAATATGCTCATGTGTTATAAGAATTCCGTCTATATCACTAAAATCCCTGTCGACAGCTTTTAAGCCTTCCTGTATTTTCTTTTTACTTATTCCAACATCTACCAGAAGCGAAGCCTTGTCACTTGCTACAAACGAACAGTTTCCACTACTTCCGCTGGCAATACTTAAAAATTCCATAATTTATCCTTTATTGTGCACTTATACCTTTTGAAACAGGAGCTAATATTTTGTTTATCTTATACTCCATATAATCGGGGGTATTAAGCTTTTTTAGGTTTTTTGTTCGTCTTATTTTAGATTCTCCAAAAAGCATTCCTGTAAACTCCTGTAAATCAGGAGTCTCTGTTGCTTTTAAAATCAAGCAATCCTTTTTGAAATATATTTTTAGTATTCTTTTTCCTACTTCTTCAAGATAATCAATATATATTTTAAATAAAAAGTTGTCATCCTCATCAAAAGCAAGGCTTGCATACGCCGCAATAGGCATATTCTTTCCCTTTATATTGATAACCTGATATTCATAGGCATTATCCAAATATCCTAAATTCACCTCATATTGACAATTATTCTCATTGATAAGCATACACAGACGGTCATCCTGCCTTTTGAACTGTATTTTTCTTATACCTGATGAAAACATTGAATACAATCCCTGTATCGATATAGGTAAAATACTTGCTGCATACTCCTCAAAAACATATTCCACGTCAATATACTCTGAAATTACATTAAAAAAAGTATCTGAATCATACTTTATCTTTTCTCTTTTAATTATTTCATAACCAGGTTTCTTTAGTAGATTTTTAATACCGGTTATAAAACTTGTATCATATAAAATATCTGTCGATGCAAACTCACACAGCCTGCTGACCAAACTGCCACCAGGAAAAACCTCATAGGCTGAGGCAGTTATTGCAATAACCAGCTCTTTGGCAGGATTGACATAAACATTTTGTCCAAAAAGACCATTAAACAGATATGCACCATCCTGTAAAATCCATATATGGTATCCGTAACCTGCAACAACATCTTTATCATCAAGTTTTACATGTATTCTTGTTGACTCTTCAATCCATTTTGGAGATATAATGTTGAATATTTTACCATTATGTTCTACACAGCCCTTATTTAAATACAGCTGTCCAAGTTTTAACATATCCGGGATTGAGATTTTGACACCCCAGCCTCCCTGTTCCATGCCTTCGGGAGATAAATCCCAGGTTATATCTGTAATATTCAAATAATTGAATATTTGTTTGTCCATAAATTCTTCTAAAGACATTCCTGTCCTTTTTCTAATAACAGCCACCAATATATAAGTATTTAAGCTGTTATATGAAAATTCACTATCCGGCTCAAACATAACATCACTGTTAAAATAGGACACTAACCAGTTTTCCGAAAAAAAAGCTGAAAGCTCGTCGAAATATGCACCAGTTGTCATGGTAAGCAGATTTCTTATTGTTATGTTCTTAATTCCTTTTTTTACAAAAACGGTATCGAATTCCGGAAAAATATCGACAAGCCGTTCTTCAAGTCTTATAAGCTTTTTTTCTATCGCAATTCCTACCGCCATAGAAACAATAGATTTACACATAGAAAATGAAACATGCCTGTAATCAGACGCATAAGGGTATACATATTCCTCTCTTACAAGTTTGCCCCTATGCATAATTCCGATACCTGATAGATTTATTCTGGTATCTTTTTTTAATTTATCAATAAAATCATCTATATATTTATTGTTTAACTCGTGTTTTTTTGTCAGTTTTAAATCCTTATGCTTTGATGCAGTTATAAAATCAGGTATATAATTTCCGAAATATTCCGGAAGTTCGTTTTGTCTTGAAGTAGTTATCTTATATACCATATTGACTATTTTCAGTCCCAAAGGAATATCCATGACTATGACCTCTTAAAACACATATTATTTATTAAACTCTCCTGATAATTGCTCTTATCTGCCAACTGTATTACATTTATATTTTCTTTAGTATAGCTGTCCATCACATCTACATATGTTCTATCACAGACAATAAGTGAAGCACCCTTAAGGGAGGTATTTCCACAAACTGTAAGCTTCGAAGATAATTTTTCCGGAAGCATACCAATATAAACTGAGTTATCTATATTTAAGTATTGACCAAAGCCTCCTGCGATAAATACATTATCTATATCCTCGCAAGTTATATTACACTCCTGAATCAGATAATCTATACCTGTACGTATTGCTGCCTTCGCCGATAGTATTTCCCTTAATATATCAGCGTTAATGTGAACTCCTGAAATATTAATTCCTTTATCAATATACTCGTCAGAAATAATCCCATCCGCAGAAATCTTTTTGGTTTTAAGCCCCAATACTATAGCATCTATAAGAGTTGAACCATATACCCCCTGTTTTTTTACCGAGCCTTCAAAAGCCGGTCCACAGGCTGTAGAGGTGGCAATTAATCTTCCCTTGTTATTGATAACCATCTCTCCGTTAGTGCCTAAATCAATCAAAAGAGAAATATCCGTTTTATCAAAGGCTTTATAGTTATCATTGATGTATATTATTCCTGCAATAATATCTCCACCTATAAATGCACTCACACATCCGGATAGAATAACAGAACAATCAATATCTAGTCTTTGCTCAAATAAATCCTTAAACTTCAGACTAATAGACTTATTCAACAAAGTTTCAAAAGGATAAACTCCCATTTTCTCCAGACTATACTCCATAAGAATACTTATCATGGTTGTATTACCACAAATACAACAAGCACCGACGCAGCTAACAGGTATATTGCATTCCTTAAGCATAGCTGATATAGACTCAGATATATCATCAAGTACCATAGTCTTCATAATTTTGATATATTTGTAATCTCTTGTTGCTGTGAGTATTCTATTGATAACATCACTACCATATAGGGACTGTCTGTTTTTTATACTTTTCGACGAGAGTAACTCACCCAAAGCATTCAGCAGACACATATCTATGGTAGTTGTGCCTAAATCAATTGCAATTTTTATATCCTTCATAAATTCCTTTGTTAGAAAATAGCCTTAGGCTTTTTCTCAATCGGTCTATATCCCTCGTCATTTAATACCTTTAAGATTTGCTCCTTATGCTCAGGACCAAACGCTTCTATTGTTATTACAAGCTCAACTGCTGAATTTCTGTTTATTGTTACAAACTGATTATGCTCAAGCTTGATAATATTACCATTTTGCTCAGCTATTACACCCGATACATGCTGAAGCATACCTGGCTTATCTGGCAAAAGAACAGATACGGTAAATATTCTGTTTCTGGCAATAAGTCCATGCTGAACGACAGATGAGAATGTAATAACATCCATATTACCACCACTGAGAATACTTACAACTTTCTCATCCTTAGCCTCCAAATGCTTTAAGGCTGCAACTGTAAGAAGTCCACTGTTTTCTACAAGCATCTTATGATTTTCAAGCATATCAAGGAAGGCTACAATAAGCTCACTGTCATCCACAGTTATAATATCATCTAAATTCTCCATAAGGTATGGGAATATCTGGGAACCCGGTGTTTTTACTGCTGTACCGTCTGCAATAGTATCTACTGTAGGAAGTGTTGTAACCTCATTATTTGCAAAAGACTCTTTAAGACAAGCCGCACCTGCCGGCTCAACACCTATAACCTTTATGTTTGGATTAAGCGTTTTAGCAAGCGTAGAAACACCTGTAGCAAGACCACCACCACCAACTGGAACTAAAATAGTATCAACAAAAGGTAATTCTTTTATAATCTCCATAGCAACAGTACTCTGTCCGGTAGCAACATCTAAATCATCAAAAGGATGAATAAATGTATAGCCCTTTTCCTCTGCAAGTTTCAATGCATGTTGACATGCATCGTCATAAACATCACCATACAATACAACCTCTGCACCGTATGCCTTTGTTCTATTTACCTTAATAAGAGGTGTAGATGTAGGCATAACAATAGTAGCCTTAACTCCGTAAGCTCTGGCAGCATACGCAACACCCTGAGCATGATTACCTGCTGATGCAGTAATAAGCCCCTTTTGTCTGTCTTCCTCTGACAAAGTACTTATCTTATAGTAAGCACCTCTAATTTTATATGCACCTGTAACCTGCATATTTTCTGGCTTTAAATACACCTTATTACCACATATCTGCGAGAAAAATTCACTTTCAACAAGTGGTGTAGGGTGAACTACCTTTTGTACGGTATTATATGCTTCTTCAAATTTTTCAATTGTTAACATACTAATATCTCCTAACTTAATAATTATAGATTTTACACATCAAATAAATCATCATCTGGTTTTATTTCTTCTATATCTGTATCTATAATCATTTCTATATCTGATCTAATCTCAAAATCTGCAAATAATGCTGTTACATAGCTGCTTGGATTAAACTTCTGTAAATCATCAATCTTTTCACCAATACCTATGTATTTTACAGGAACATTAAGCTCTGACTGAATGGCAATGGCAATACCACCCTTTGCAGTACCATCAAGCTTAGTTATTATTATTCCGTTAATCTCAGTAACAGAACTAAACTGTCTTGCCTGCTCTAATGCATTCTGACCAGTTGTTCCATCAAGCACTATAAGCGATTCAACATTTGCATCAGGATATTCCTTTGATATAATTCTTCTCATCTTAGCAAGCTCATCCATAAGATTTTTCTTATTGTGAAGTCTTCCGGCTGTATCAATAAGTAGTATATCTGTGTTTCTTGCCTTTGCCGCAGCAACAGCATCAAAAACAACTGCCGATGGGTCAGCACCCTCGCTCTGTGCAATTATATCAACCCCCGCTCTTTCAGACCATGTCTTAAGCTGGTCAATAGCCGCCGCTCTAAAGGTATCGGCAGCAGCCATGAGAACCTTTTTGCCCTGTGCCTTATACTGTGCAGCTAATTTACCTATAGAAGTTGTTTTTCCAACACCATTTACACCTATAACAAAAATTACAGTTTTCTTTTTCTCAAAATCATATGCTGACTCGTCAACAGACATCTGGTCTCTGATAATATTTATGATCAAATCCCTGCACGCCTCAGCCTCTTTGATTTTTAACTCTTTAACCTTATCTTTGAGGTCATCTATTATCTTTTCTGTTGTCTCATAGCCCATATCTGACATTATGAGAGTTTCCTCCAACTCATCATAAAAGTCGTCATCTATTTCACTGGCTTTAAACAAATTAGAAAAGCTTTCAGCTATATTGTTACGGGTTTTAGATAAACCTTCTTTAAGTCTCTTAAAAAAACCTTTTTTTTCTTTGATTTCTTCTGACATATCAATCCCTCCTAGTCATCAAGCTTATCCTCAATCATGTTTACAGATACAAGGGTGGATACACCTTTTTCCTGCATTGTTATACCATAAAGTATATCCGCTGCTTCCATTGTACCCTTTCTGTGAGTAATAACTATAAACTGTGTATCCTTTGTGAGCTTATTAAGGTATTTTGCAAATCTCTTAACATTTGAATCGTCAAGTGCTGCTTCTATCTCATCTAAAAGACAGAATGGCGACGGTTTAAGACTCTGTATTGCAAACAAAAGTGCAATAGCAGTCAAACTCTTTTCTCCACCCGAAAGCTGCATCATGTTCTGTAGCTTCTTTCCTGGTGGCTGTGCATTTATCTTGATTCCTGTTTCGAGAAGGTCCTCCTCATCAACCAGTTCAAGGTCAGCCTTACCTCCACCAAAAAGCTCCTTAAATACCTTAGAGAACATAATACGTATCTCTTTGAATTTTTCAGCAAACTGCTCTTTCATAGCTCTGTCAAGCTCATTAATTATATTGACAAGGTTAGCCTCAGCTTTAATTATGTCATCATGCTGTGCTTTAAGGAACTCATATCGCTCAGCTACCTGCTTATAATCTTCAATAGCATTGACATTTACATCACCAAGCTGTTTGATTTTACCCTTAACGGCTGAAATTTCTCTCTTTAAGGAAGCAATATCATTTAACGAATCGTCCTTAAAGTCTACTGCCGAATTATATGTAAGCTCATACTCCTCCCACATATAATTAGTCAAGCTCTCACTTTTTTCTGAAAGTTTCTCTATAGATGCATTAATCTTAAATGCTGATTTATCAAGTCCATTAATCTGCTCTGAAAGAGCCTCGCGCTTATTAAAGAAATCCTTATGGCTATCATTCAACTCCTGCTTCTGATTAGCAAGTTCGGTGAGTCGCTGCTCTTTTATTGTAATTATTCTATTGTTTTCCTCAAGTAAGGCTTTATAGCTTTCAATCTTCTCAGATAAATCAAGAGATTCCTTAGTTCCTGTTGAAAGCTTGAGCTTAAGTGTATCAAGACTTGCTTTTGCCTCTTTTTCTTCGGCTTTAACACGCTGTATGTTTTGCATTATGAAATCATATTGCTGTTTTACAGTATTAAAATCAATATTTAATTTGTTTATTTTTTCTGTCTTCTTCTCAAGCTCTTCTTTATCAACAACAATTTTCTTCTCAAGCTCCTCGATACGCTTTTCTAACTCCTTAACAGCCTCCTCCTGCTTTTTGTTGCTGTTAAAAAGTTCTTCTTTATTGGCGTTAATATCATTAATCTGAGCTGAAAGCTCGTTGTTTTCTCTGCCTATTCCTGCATAGATACGCTCAATTTCCTCTAATTTCTTAGAGGCCTGTTCCATATTAAGAGAAAATGTATTCTTCTTAATATTAAGAGCCTGTATCTCCTCACTTACCTCTTCTTTTTTCGCCTTTAAGCTTTCTCTTTCCTCCGCTAAGTTTACAGCGAGTTCCTCAGCCTTCTCAAGCTTTTTCTTAAAGTCCTCAATAAGAACATCTATCTCATCAAGCTCACGTTTTCTACCTAATAAATTTGAAGAATTTTTAAAGGCTCCACCGGTCATTGCTCCACCTGGATTAATAAGTTCACCCTCAAGTGTAACAATTCTAAGAGACTGCTTATATTTCTTTGCAATAGACATAGCATTATCTATATTGTCGACAACAAGAATTCTGCCAAGAAGATGTCCTACAATAGTGCTATATTTAGCATCACATTTAACAAGCTTGGAAGCATAGCCTATTACACCCTTCTCGCTCACAACATCATTGTTGGCACTTCCTCTTTCAACAATAGAATTAATTGGCAAGAATGTAGCACGTCCAAACTTATTTTGCTTTAAATATTCAATCATTCTTTTGGCTGTAGTATCATCCTCAGTAACAATATTCTGAATACTTCCACCTAACGCTGTCTCTATAGCTGTTTCATATTTTTTATCAACCTCTATAATATCAGCTACAACACCTATGATTTTAGGATTGCTTGCCTTTTGCTCCATAACACGCTTTATGCTGTTACCATAACCATCATATCTCTCTGTAAGATTACGTAGAGATTCCTTCTTGGATTTAAGACTTACAATCTGATTATTGTATGTAGTGATGTTCGTTTTGTTTTCGTTATGCTTAGCAAGATTATCATCCAGCTTTGTCTGAAGGGAATTGAACTCATCACTTGCTTGTCCCAGCTTATCATCTAACTCTGATAAGCCATTTTTAAGTTCTTCCTGTTCTTTATTATATTTTTCTTCTTCGCTCTTATTCTCTAAGAATCTCTGATTGAGCTGTGTTTTTCTAAGATTTATGTTCTCAAGCATGGTATCATATCTGCCCACTTTAGCCTTTAATGTACCACCTTCGTTAAGAAACTCAATTATCTCACTCTTTGATTCCTCTATCTCTCTTTCTTCATCAGCAATAAGCTCCTTTAATTTATCAAAGGAGTTTGTTGCCTCATCAAGAACATCATCTGCGTTATCAAGCTTTTCGTCCATAACGCTTTTTTCTTCATAATATTCCTTAAGCTGCTCACTATATTTTTTTATGTCAGAATTAACCTTATCCAACTGTTCATTGAGACTATCTTCGCTTTGCTTGTACGAAATAATCTGCTGACTTATAACGTTAATTTCACCCTCATATCTCTGATTAGTAAGCTTTTTCTCATGGATTTCATTTTTAGTATCATCTATTTTCTGATTAAAGCTTTCGATTTCTGCCTCTATTCTGTCATATTCCTCTTTAGCCTGGTCAAACTCCTGTCTAAGTCTTGTGGAATCCTCTTCAACAATATTAAGTTTTTCCTCGTATTCATCTAACTGCTCTTTGTTAGCATCAACATCAAGAAGAAAGGCGTTAATATCCAACTTTTTAAGTTCATCTTTAAAAATAAGATACTTTCTCGCTGTCTCTGACTGTTCCTTAAGAGGTCCAACCTGCTTTTCAAGCTCACTTAATATATCTGTTACACGAGCAAGATTCATTCTCTCATTTTCAAGAGATTTCTCTGTAGCAGCTTTATTTTTCTTATATTTAACTATTCCTGCGGCCTCATCAAAAAGCTCACGTCTTTCCTCTGGTTTACCACTTAATATCTTCTCAATCTGACCCTGTCCGATAATAGAGTATCCCTCTTTACCTATACCTGTATCAAAAAACAGGCTGGTAACATCCTTCAATCGACTGACAACACCATTAATAAGGTACTCACTCTCACCAGAACGATATACACGTCTGGCAACTGTAACCTCATTATAATCAATAGGTAATCTGTGGTCGCTGTTATCAAGAGTTATAGCAACATAAGCTGAGCCCTGTGGTTTTCTTAGCTCTGTTCCGGAGAATATAACATCCTCCATTTTAGCTCCTCTAAGCTGTTTAGCACTCTGTTCACCTAAAACCCATCTTACAGCATCACCAACATTACTTTTTCCCGAGCCATTAGGACCTACTATTCCTGTTATTCCGTTGTTAAATTTAAAGGTTATTTTGTTGGCAAAGGATTTAAATCCATTTACCTCTATACTTTTTAAATACATATGTTTACCTTACCATTCTTGTAATTTCAAAATATCATTAAGTGTATTATATGCTGCCATCTGCTCAGCACCTTTTCTGGAATTTCCAGAACCACATGCCATATTTTTTCCATCAAATACCGCATGAACTTTATATATCTTATTGTGGTCAGGACCTTCCTCTGAATCTAAAACATATTCCAGTTTCTTATCATGCTTTTGCGCATATTCCTGCAAAGTAGACTTTGAATCATGAAATCGTTTTTTATGCTCAATATCTGTAAGTAAAAACTTACCTACAAATTTTTTAGCTTCATCAAGTCCACCATCTATATATATTGCACCTAACAAAGACTCAAAAAAATCACATAAAATAGAATCTCTATTGGCTCCACCTGTATTTTTTTCACCCTTACTAAAATATCCATATTCGCCCAAATTTAATTCTCTGGATATTTTAGATAAAGTAAATTCACATACAAGACTTGCTCTTAATTTAGTTAATTCGCCTTCTGGCTTTTCAGGATAAGCAGTAAACAAAAATTCACTCACCAAAAATTCAAGTATTGCATCCCCTAAAAATTCATATCTCTCATAAGATTCCCTTTTTTTTACCATCATTTCATTGGCATAGGACTTATGCGTTAAAGCAATATCAAGATTGTTAATATCATTAAAATGATACCCTATGACATCCTGAAGCTCTTTAAAATTTTTCCCCATAATTATTTCACTTCCTCAAACGCTGAAACTATTTTATTTGTTACATCATTTTTAATGAAGTTTCTACACTGCGCTATAGCACTCGAAACCTCCTGATTTTTACAGTTACCATGTATCTTAACTACAAGACCTTTAAGTCCAAGAAGTGGTGCACCACCCTTGTCTGTTGCCTTATATTTTCTAAAGGAATTTTTCAAAGTCTTTTTTATCAAAAGAGCTCCAATTTTTGTTTTAAGATTAGTCATAAGAGTAGCTGTAATCTCCTCCATGAACATGCTTCCCATACCCTCATAGAACTTAAGAATAACATTACCAACAAAGGCGTCACAAACTAATACATCGGCTACGCCATACGGTATTTCCCTAGCCTCAACACTTCCAATAAAATTAATATCCTTACACTCTCTTAATAAAGGAATAGTTTCTTTAACAAGAGTATTACCCTTCTCATCCTCTGTTCCTATATTCACAATCGCAACAGTAGGATTTTCAATACCCTCGATATTCTTCATATATATAGAACCCATCTTTGCAAACTGAATCAAATTCTCAGGCTTAGCATCAACATTGGCACCACAGTCAATCAATAAAGAAGGTTTACCTTTTGTAGGCAAAAGAGGTGCCAGAGGTGTTCTCTTTACTCCCTTCGCACGACCAACAATAAACTGACCACCTGCAAGTATTGCACCAGAGCTACCTGATGAAATAATCGCCTGCGCCTCACCATTTTTAACAGTATTAAGAGCAAGAACTAAAGAAGAATTCTTTTTATTTCTAATCGCATCAACCGGTGCATCGTGACAGGAAATAACCTCTGTAGAATTAATTATCTTAATTCTGTCTTTATCACAATTAAATTTATCAATATATGTTGCAAGCTCTTTTTCCTCACCTGTAACAATAATTTCTATATCATCATATTGTTTTAAAGCCTCACTAATACCCATAACAATATATTCCGCACCATTATCTCCACCAAGAGAATCAACTGCAATCTTAATTCTATCCATAATTGTACTCCTTCTTATAAAAATAACTCAATTATTTTATCTCAACTGTCATATATGCACACCTATGACATAGTATCATGTTATTATATATTTTTTTAACATATTTTGCAAGTTATTCATAGTATGATAATCTTGCAAAAGGGATGTCGCAAAATGTTTACATATCATTTCATGACATCCCATTCTTCAAACAAAAAAGAACTCTGTTTATTACAGAGTTCTTTTTCATAGGCTATTAGTTTGCCTTAACGATTTCTTTTTTATTGTATGAACCACAAGCCTTGCATACTCTATGTGGCATCATAAGCTCACCACACTTGCTGCATTTAACTAAACCAGGAACTTCCATCTTCCAATTAGCTCTACGCTTGTCTCTTCTTGCTTTTGAACTTTTATTCTTTGGACAAATTGACATTTGGTTACACCTCCTTAAAAATCACACTTCGACCATTATACAAATATTGGTGTGTATTGTCAATAAAAATTTTACAATATTTGATAAAATAATTAAATTAACGCCACAGTCTCCCTTGCAATTGCAAGTTCTTCGTTAGTAGGTACCACGTAAACAGGAACTTTAGAAGCCTCTGTTGATATTTTAACCTCTTCACCTCTTAATTTGTTAGCTTCATCATCTATCTCTACACCAAGGTATTTAAGTCTGTCACAGGTAAGCTTTCTAACTAATGGATCATTTTCTCCAACACCTGCAGTAAATACTACAGCATCTACTCCATTCATAGCAGCTACATATCCACCTATAAGCTTAGATGCCTGATAGCAAAATACATTCATCGCTATATCACATCTCTCATCACCTTCAGCTATTCCCTTATTTAAATCACGGAAATCACTTGATTTGCCCGAAATACCGAATACACCGGATTCCTTGTTTAATATATTCATTACCTCTGCTATAGATTTATTTTCTTTGTTAGCAATAAATTCAATAATAGCCGGATCAATGTTTCCGCTTCTAGTACCCATTGTAATTCCTTCGAGTGGTGTAAGTCCCATAGTTGTATCTATTGATTTACCACCCTCAACAGCACAAATACTAGCACCTCCACCTAAATGACATACTATAATTTTAGTATCCTTAATATCTTTACCTAAAAGCTCTGCTGTTCTTTTTGATACAAAACTATGGCTTGTACCATGGAAGCCATATCTTCTCACTTTATATTTTTCATAATACTCATATGGAATACCATAGATATACGCATAAGAAGGCATAGTCTGATGAAATGCTGTATCAAAAACAGCAACCTGTGGAACACCCGGCATAAGCTCCTGACATGCTTTTATACCAATTAAGTTTGCTGGATTGTGAAGCGGTGCAAGGTCATTGCACTCCTCTATAGCAGCAAGTACTTCATCATCAAGCAATGCTGAACACGCAAATTTTTCTCCACCATGAACAACTCTGTGACCAATGGCACTTATATCATCAAGAGATTTAATTGCACCAACCTCAGGGTCTGTGAGTTTATCAAGTACAAGCTTAACTGCTGCACTATGGTCTGGCATAGATGCCTCTAATGTTATCTTAGACGAATTAACAGACTGATGTGTAAGTACACCGTCTAACTTAATTCTTTCACAAATTCCCTTTGCTAAAACAGCCTCTGATTCTGAATCAATAAGCTGATATTTTAGGGACGAACTTCCACAATTAATAACAAGAATATTCATATTACTATCTCCTTTTTTATATAAAAATAATTGGGCGAAAAAAGTTCGCCCAATATTAATATGTCTTATTTATTATCCTGTGCTTGAGCTTGAACAGCAGTTATCGCTACAACACCAACAATATCTTCTGCTGAACAGCCTCTTGATAAATCATTTACAGGTTTAGCTATACCCTGAGTTATAGGTCCATATGCATCTGCCTTAGCAAGTCTTTGAACAAGCTTGTAACCTATATTACCTGCATCAAGGTCTGGGAATACTAATACATTTGCTTTACCTGCAACCGAACTGCTAGGTGCTTTAGATGCTGCAACACTTGGTACAATAGCTGCATCCGACTGAAGCTCACCATCGCATTTGAGGTCCGGACATTCTCTGTTGACAATCTTGCACGCTTCTACAACCTTATCAACCTCCGGATGTCTAGCACTACCCTTAGTTGAATGTGAAAGCATTGCAACAATTGGTTCCTCCTGAACCAAAAGCTCAAAAGATTTAGCAGAGCTTTCAGCAATAGCTGCAAGTTCCTCTGAGTTTGGACTCTGATTAAGACCAGCATCAGAGAATATAAATGTGCCATTTGCACCCATATCACAATTTGGTACAACTACAAGGAAAAATGCCGAAACAAGTTTTGTATCAGGTGCAGTTTTTAGTATCTGAAGTGCCGCTCTTAAAACATTTGCAGAAGAATTAACAGCGCCTGCAACCATACCATCAGCATCACCTGCTTTAACCATAATACAACCAAAATAAAGTACATTTGTAAGGAGTAACTCCTTTGCTTCCTCTGGTGTTATTCCTTTACTCTTTCTGAGTTCAACTAATAATGCAACATAATCGTTTAATTTATCACAATCATATGGATCAACGAACTGTGCACCATCAAGAGAAAGACCTTCGGCTTTTTTGGTTATATCGTATTTGGAACCAATAAGAATTATATTAGCAATATCTTCCTTTAAAATCTGATGTGCCGCCTGAAGCGTTCTAATATCAGCTGTCTCAGGAAGAACTATTGTTTTTTTGTTAGATTTAGCTCTTAGTTTAATGCTTTCAATAAAACCCACTGTAACTTCTCCTCTAGATATGTATTAATATAATTATAATAAATTTTCAGTTGATACTCAACAAAAAAATAGTTAAAAATTGTCTTTTTATTAGTACAATATTTATTCTTCCTCAATTTGCGGATTATCTACCACAAGTCTTCCTCTGCCATTCTTTTTACCGTGATACATAGCTTTATCTGCTCTACTAATAAGAATGTCTGTGTTATCACATATACTTGGATATGACGAAAGACCAATACATACATTCACAGAAATATCAGTTCCATTAAATGATACAGGTGTTGATTTGATTTCCTCGTGCATTTCCTCCAAAACTTTTAACGCCTGTTCTACGTCATAATCAGGAAGTACAACCAAAAATTCCTCTCCACCATATCTACAAGCAAAACCATTATGCTTTTCTGCATATTTATCGCCTATAGATGCAACCATTTTAATAACTAAATCTCCTGCAAGATGGCCATATGTATCATTAACATTTTTGAATTTATCAATATCAAAAAGTGCTACTGACAAATTGCAATTATCCTCAACTGCTGTTTTAGATGCCTCCTTGAAAAGCTCGGTAAAATAAATTCTGTTATATATACCTGTAAGGCCATCTTTTCTAGCCATTTCTTCCATTTTAAGATACATCTGTGTACTCTTTACAGATACATTAAACTCAACTATACATGATTCATAATACTTCAACCCCTTAGAGAAGAAGAATGCATCATCCGAACCAATAATCATAACACCATAATAATTCGTCACGTCAATAAGAGGAAGTATTGCAATTGAATTAATATTTACTTCACCCAAGAACTTAAACTGTTTAAGATCTTCACCTGTATATATTCTTGAAATTTCTTTCTTTTCAGAGAAATCAGTATATATCTGTTCAATATCTTTCTTTAACCTACGTTCCATAGATGTATAGTTTGTTTTTATTATACAGCTACCATATTTGTTCATAAAAACATCTTTATCAATATAAAGTGCACAAAGCTTAGGTTGCTTAACCTCCATAACTGTATCTGTTATAACGTTTATACATTTTAATACATCAAAGGTTGATGCCATGTATCTCATAATCTCAGACTGAGACTCTATTTCTATGTTTGCCTGTTCTAATTCCTTGTTCACTCTAGCCAAGTCAATTTTTTGATAATTGATTTTCTCGTTTATTGTTTTTACTCTTTCCTGATATTCAACTAATTTTTCGTTTGTGCTTTCTATCTCTGATTTTTCAAGCTTAATCTTCTGAACATGTTTCTCATAGATTGAGTTTTGCATATCAAACCATTCAACCAGATAAAATAAAACCAATAAAAACACTGTATGTCCAAGCAAAAATGCAAGACCTTTATCCTCTCCTAATGTAACGAGAGTAATGATTGAAGCAATTACTGATGGAGCAATTAAAAGCATTTTTCTAAAGTTAATTGTCAAGGTATCCATATCTGAAAAATAAATAACAAACTCTAAAGCAACCAGCACACAAAAAACAAAAACAGGTAAAAACAAGAAAATTTCATCAATAATAAATGGCTGTACAACTGTATAGAATAAAAGTTCACTGTATCTTATAACCAAATATACATTTACACTATCAAAATAATTAAGCTTAACCAGAACAAAATCGCACACAAAGAAGGCCGCAATTATAAAGCAAGCACATAAAATAAGGTTTGTATTAGTTATAACCTTAAACAGCCCTAAAATAACAGCTAAAAACATCATTGCTATATAAGCTAATCTATGATATAGCAGATGGTTTTTTATGAATTTGTCCATATTAAAATCAATCATCTGTAATTATTTCTCCCAATATATTTCTAGTATATCCCCATCTTTTATCGGTTCAATAAATGCAACTCTCTCGCCATTAACCTTTGTCATAAGCTTTGAGCCTCGCATGACACTTAAATCGAAAGGATAAAAATCAAATACATCCACGAAAACATATTTTGGTTTACCTTCTAATACAACTGGTCTATCGTTAACGCTAACAGTAATTGTAATATTTTCTGGTTCCACCTCAATATTTTCCTCTGATGGTTTTTCTTTTTCGCCTTCTGTGTTTTCTGATTTATTAACAAGTCCTGAAATTTTATCTAAAATATTTTCTTTTTTATCTTTAGGTACAGCAGGCTTTATATCTTGTTTCTCTGCCTCAGGCAGCTCATTGTAGGTAATAGTATCGCTCCATGTTACGACGAAATTATTGTATATTTTCTCGTTCTGCTCTGCCTTTTTGTTGTTGACATAGATGTTGGTAGACGGATTTACATCCATAAATGTAAGCAACTGCTCTAATGTATAGTAATCCTGCATAACAACATCGTCACCATCACATATTTTATATAACTGTGATTTAGGCTCTCCATTAACCATTGCAAATTTCGGACATGTAATTTTCGCTTCATTAACCTCAAAATCCAGAGTTCCACTATATTCAGGTAATGAGCCTAATTCTATCTCAGCAGATTTACCTGCCGTAGACTCTTTGATTTCTATTCTGTCGTTGGCTTCAATAATCGAGTTCATACCAACAACATTACCATTTAATTTTATTACGGCTGCTTCGCCTGTATATCCTCTAACAATACGACTTTTGCCATTAATTTTAAACGTTATATCATCTCCACGCTTAGGGAAAATATCATCGTTTGGCAAACCGAATTGTACAGCAGCATCAAATATAGTTAATTTATCGTTGTTGTAAAGCTTTACTCTTGAACCGTTCACAGTTACAAAAATAAAATTATTTTTCTGGTCAAAATAGTTAAGGCATATACCTATAGGTGTTACATAAAGAGGATCTTTTTTTATTCCCTCAACAAGGAAATTAATGTCATTCATAACCTCCTGACCTCTCAATGCAACTCTTTCCTCTGGCAAGTTTAAATACTTAGCCAAAATATCAGTAAATCCAACGAGTTTTCCTCCACCGCCAACTACAAAAGCTGCGCTTACAGGAACACCTCCATTAAGCTCGATAATTTTTTCTGCTATTTTTTTAGTTATATCTTTTTTGACGCTGTTGAGTGTCTCCGATATCTCCTCAGGAGTTATCTTGTGAGCTATACCCATAATATCTTTATATGTAACAGTCTTGCGTTTAGCACCTACAGTTTTTAATTTCTCGGCTGTATCAAAATCAATCAGATATTTTTTTATCAAAGCCTCTGTAAGCTCATCTCCAGCCGAAGGAATCATACCATAGCCAATAATACTTCCGTCTTTCGTAATACAAATATCTGAAGTACCAGCTCCAACATCTATAAGTGCAATATTGAGCAACCTATAATGCTCAGGTATAGCAACATTAATAGCTGCAATTGGCTCAAGTGTGAGATTTGTAACATAAAGACCTGCCATTTCCACAGCAGAATATAGACTGCCTACTACCTCCTCAGGTAAAAATGTGGCAAGCACATCTGCAGCAATCTTAGTTCCCTTATGTCCTTCGAGATTATGTATTTCATAGTTATTTAAATAATATTTAATAACTGTGTATCCCACACAATAGTATTTCGTAGTTTCACTATTTTCTGAAAGCTCATCTAATATAATCCCATGAGCTTTTTCAACACCAATCAAATCTATAGAATGTATATAATCCTGATTAATAAGTGTGTTTTCATTAAATTCATATTCGCCATGCCCAACAGCGGTTTTTAAAACACGACCAGCAGCAGCTATACATACATCATGAAGTTTCCTTCCGTTTAGCTGTTTCTCTAGCTCTTCCTTGACATATAGAATATCTTCACTAACCTTTGCTATATCGTGAATTTGTCCATCTATCATCGAACGAGTGTCATGATATTTAACAGCCATTGCGACAACATTAAATTTATTTTTTTCTTTATATCCTACAGTACCAACAATACTTCTGGTACCTATATCAAGTCCAAAAACCAACGGTTCAGGATATTTTGTCACTACAGCCATCTTGGTTCCTCCAACAAAGGTTTTATATAATACACATTATCTAAAGTATTATATCACTCTGCATTAATTTATTCAACCTTGCATTTAGTAATTTTGATGTATTTTCATAATCAAATTGATTATTTATTGTGAAAGTAGCATATTTTTTGTAATATTCATCAGGTTCCTGACTATTAAACATGGAAATACATTTTTCTCTTGTATATCCACGCTGTTTCATAAGTCGTTTTATACGTTCTTCCCTGTCTACCCATATATACCAAATTTCATCACAAATCGCATCATATCCATCCTGTATAAGCAGTGCTGCTTCGATAACAAAAAGCTTGATTTTGCCTTCATTTTTAGCCGTAGCAATCCGCTCAATTATCTCTTCTTTTACCAGTGGATGAGAAATACTATTTAAAATAGCCAGTTTATCTTTATCATTGAAAACAATTTGTCCCAGCTTATTTCTATCAATATAATATGGTTCTTCTTTTAAAAGCACCTCTTGTCCAAATTCTTCTATTATCTGGTTATAGATTTTTTTACCGGGCTCCATAAGCTCATGTGCAAGCTTATCCGCTTCTAAAATATAAGCATTATGATTTTGCTCTAAGTCATATAGTACACGACTTTTTCCTGAACCAACGCCACCGGTTATTCCTAAAATCTTCATTTATATACCTCTTTTATTTTGCCTCATACCAGCTTAATCCACTGTGCACATCTACGACTAACGGAACCTGCAAATCTGCTGCTTTCATCATGCAATCGACAAGAATATTTTTTACTTGTTCAAGTTCTGTTTTGTGGGTTTCGATTAACAGTTCATCATGCACCTGCAATATAAGCCTTGATTTCAAGCCTTTTTCCTTTAGCTCTTTGTTTACCTTGAGCATTGCAACCTTGATAATATCTGCCGCAGTTCCTTGTATAGGAGAATTCATCGCCGCTCTTTCTCCAAAGCTTCTAGTCATAAAATTAGAAGATTTTAGCTCAGGTATAGGACGTCTTCTGTTGAATATTGTAAGGGTATATCCTTTTTCCTTTGCATTTTTCACAGTTTCCTCTAAAAATCCCTTTATTCCACCATAAGTTTCAAAGTATTTTTCAATATAACCCTCTGCTTCTTTTCTGGAAATATCTAAATCCTGTCCCAGACCAAACGAGCTTATGCCATATACTATACCAAAATTAACGGCCTTTGCTTTTCTACGCATAAGATCTGTAACCTCACTCATAGGCACATCAAAAACCTCTGATGCCGTAACAGCATGTATATCGGAATCCTTATTATAGGCTTCAATAAGTGTTTTGTCCTTTGACAAATGTGCTAAAACTCTAAGTTCAATCTGAGAGTAATCTGCATCCAGAAAAACATAGTCTTCTTCTGGAATAAATACCTTTCTTATTTCTCTTCCAAGAGGTAATCTGGTTGGTATGTTTTGAAGATTAGGTTCTGTAGAACTAATTCTTCCTGTAGCCGTTACAGTCTGATTAAATTTACCATGTATTCTGCCATCTGCTTTGATATAAACAGACATTCCTTCAACATATGTTGAATTGAGCTTTGTAAGCTGTCTGTATTCCAAAATAAGCGGAATAATAGGATGCTGGTTAGATATTTTTTCTAAAACCTCTACACTGGTAGAATATCCTGTTTTTGTTTTCTTTCCACTTTTTAATTGCAGTTTTTCAAAAAGTATCTCGCCAAGCTGCTTTGTTGAATTAATATTAAATTCCTGTCCTGCCTCATTGTATATTGCTAAAGTAAGCTCATTTATACGATTCTTTAGATTATTTCCGTATTTCTCCAATGCAGCTTTATCTATCTTTATTCCATGTTTTTCCATGTCATATAATGCAAACACACATGGAAATTCTATTTTTTTGTATAAATCTAGCATATCCTGTGCATTCAGGCTTTCTTTTAAAACCTCATAAGACATAAATGGTATTATCGATGTATACGAGCAATATTTGGCAATATTATCCGACTCAATATTAAACAAATTAATTTCTTCTTTTCCAAGTATTTCTTTCTGCCCTTCTACCGATATACCTAGATAATCTCTGGCAATGTCGTCATAATCATAATGTTCTTTCAACGGATTAAGCAGATATCCCGCTACACCGCAATCAAAAATATTATCTTTGTCAGAAAAATCCATAAAGCTTAGTTTACTTTTTATATCGAGGCAACAAAGCATAACCCCTTTATCAGATAATTTTTTCAGGGCATCCGAAACCATCTCTATAGTTACAAAATTAATTATTTTTATAATATAAGCTTTATTATCTCCTGTTGATAAAGATAAAGCTATCTGCTGGTCATCATTTGCAATAATGTTAAAACCAACAAGTTTATTTTTTGCCGCAAGTTCAATCACATTGTTGAACTCATCATAATCCTCTATTATTTCATACGAAACACTAAAATCCTTAATCTTATTGTCATCAGAAAATCTATTTAACAAGCTCTTAAATTCTAATTCATTAAAAAGCTTATAGCTCTCCTGGTTAAATGGATTTTCATAGGTAGCTTTAGCTATATCTATATCTAACTCGCAATCCAATTTAATTGTAGCAAGCTCTTTAGACATATATGCCTGCTCTTTAAATGCTATAAGATTGTCCTTCATCTTGCTCTGCTTCATGCCATCAACGCAAGAATAAATCCCATCTAACGAGCCATATTCTACAAGAAGCTTTCCAGCTGTTTTCTCACCAATACCCGGAACTCCCGGTATATTATCAGAAGTATCTCCCATAAGCCCTTTCATATCTATAAAAGTTACAGGATTGACACCATAAGCCTCTATTACATCCTGTGTATAATAATTTTCTATAATTGTTTTTCCTGCTTTAGTTTTAGGAAGTTTTATCAATATATTGTCTGTAGCAAGCTGTAACAAATCTCTGTCTCCTGACAGTACAGTTACCATATAACCTTCTTTTTCACCAATTCTTGATAAAGTTCCCAAGATATCATCAGCCTCATATCCAGGTCTTTCTATTGTGCATATGTTCATTGCCGACAAAACCTCTTTTATAAGTGGAAGCTGCTCTCTTAATTCATCCGGCATTGGCTTTCTTGTGCCCTTGTATTCCTTATACATTTCGTGACGAAAAGTAGGATGCTTAACATCAAAAGCCACACATATATGTGTAGCTTTAACTTCATCTATTACTCTAAAAATTATATTTAAAAAACCCAAAACAGCATTTGTATGTTTACCATCCTTTGTAGTAAGATCAGGTAATCCATAAAAAGCTCTGTTAAGGATACTGTTTCCGTCTATCAATAATAAATTATTCAATGTCTTCCCTCCTGAATTAACGCAATACTATTAATTATCACTTTCTTCATCTGTTTCATTAATATATTTCATGTTATAGTAATGGACTATATCATAAAAGGTCGGTTCAGGTATTTCTTTTACAGTAGTAAGCTCTACTATTATATCGCTGTCTTCAAAATCAATATAATCCGAAAAATATTCATAAAAAAAGATGTCACCTTGTCTGTTTTTCAACATATCCTGTTCTATATTGTATACCTTAGACAGGCATTGGTTATAAAAAACAACTAAAAAGGATACCGCTACAGCTAAAACAATGCCAAAGGATGAAAATTTAACTCTTTTTGCATTCTTTAGTCTACTAGTCAGCTTATCCAGTTCATCGTTTAAATCCTTTGTAAAATTATGCGACAATTCTGTATTTTCATCCAGCTGTCGCATACCAACAATTAATGTGTAGTATATCTCTAATTCCTCAAAACAATTTGGGCAATACTTCATATGGCGGACAAAATCTTCAATCTGATCTTCAGGGAGTCTGCCTTCAATAAATGCCATAATATTTGATTGTGCTTCAAGACAGGTCATTTTGTCCTCCTTTCCAAATAGAACAATATAACAAAATAGAACCCAGATCTAATACAGATCCAGGTTCTATCAAGTACTAAATCTTAGTTATCGATGAACTTCTCTTCGTCATTCCAGCTATATAACTTACGGATATCCTCACCAATCTTCTCTGATGGGTGCTCAGCAGCAAGTTTTCTCATAGCCTTAAAGTGTGCCTGTCCACCAGCCTTAGACATATCTAATAAGAAGTCCTTAGCAAATGTACCATCCTGAATGTCCTTAAGAACCTTCTTCATAGCCTTCTTAGTATCCTCAGTAATAATCTTTGGTCCAGTGATGTAATCACCGTACTCAGCTGTATTTGAAATAGAGTATCTCATACCAGCGAAGCCTGACTGATAAATAAGGTCTACAATAAGCTTCATCTCGTGGATACACTCGAAATATGCATTACGTGGGTCATAACCAGCCTCTGTAAGAGTCTCGAAACCAGCCTGCATAAGTGCACAAACACCACCACAAAGAACTGCCTGCTCACCGAAAAGGTCAGTCTCAGTCTCAGTTCTGAAGTTAGTCTCAAGAACACCAGCTCTAGCACCACCAATACCAAGAGCATATGCAAGAGCTAAATCCTGAGCCTTGCCAGTTGCATCCTGATGTACAGCGATAAGTGAAGGAACACCCTTACCTACCTGATACTCACTACGTACAGTATGTCCAGGTCCCTTTGGAGCAATCATAGTAACGTCTACGTTTGCTGGTGGAACAATCTGTCCGAAATGAATGTTGAAACCATGAGCAAACATAAGCATGTTGGCTTCCTCTAAGTTTGGCTCAATATCGTTCTTGTAAAGTGATGCCTGTAACTCATCATTGATAAGAATCATGATGATATCAGCTAACTTTGCAGCCTCTGCTGCTGTATATACCTTGAAGCCCTGTGCCTCTGCCTTAGCCCATGACTTACTTCCTTCATAAAGACCAATGATAACATTGCATCCTGAATCCTTTAAGTTAAGAGCGTGAGCGTGACCCTGGCTACCATAACCGATAATTGCGATTGTCTTGTCATCTAAAAGAGATAAGTTACAATCTTCCTGATAAAAAATCTTTGCTGACATTTGTATTCCTCCTAAAATGTTTAAAATGTTATTTATAGTTATTACTTTTATGTAAGTAACGACCCATGTAATTATTCAGAGATACCGTGACCTCTTGTAAGTCCTGTGAGACCTGTACGAACCATCTCCTCGATAGTAAATCCATCAAGCAATGTAATAAATGCTTCCACCTTGCTGATGTTACCTGTTATTTCTATCATAACTGAATCCTTGGATACATCAACAACCTTAGCTCTGAATACATCTGCAAGAGATATAATCTGCTGTCTTTCTTCAAGAGTAGTTTTTATCTTAACAAGAATAAGTTCTCTGCAGACAGACTCACCATCCTTAAGCTCTGTAATAGAAATTACATCCTCAAGCTTTAAAAGTTGCTTCTTAATCTGACTTAATATTCTATCATCTCCACTAACAGCAACTGTCATACGAGAATATTTAGGATTCTCTGTTACACCAACTGATAAGCTGTCAATGTTGTAGCCTCTACGGCTAAACATTCCTGAAACTCTACTTAAAACACCTGAGGTATTGTCAACCAATAATGATAATACCATCTTCTTCATATATGTATCCACCTTTCGACTGTATTCTCTGTTCCTTGCCAGAGATATTATTTATCCTCAAAAATTGCTAAAGTTTATTTTAACCTTTTAACAATCTTCTGTCAATAGTCTCTCAACAACCTTAACTGCTTCATTTGCATCTTTGGAGTATCCATCTGCTCCAATTTCATCCGCAAAGTTCTGCGAGACCACCGCTCCGCCAATAATAATTTTATATTTTAGTTTTTCTTTTTTGACTGTATCAACAACATCCTTCATGCGCATCATGGTCGTAGTCATAAGTGCCGACAGACCAATAATATCCGCATTATGCTCTTTTGCCGCCTCAAGAATAACATCCTTAGGAACATCTTTTCCTAAATCTATAACCTTATATCCATAATTTTTAAGCATAAGTGCCACTAAATTTTTACCTATATCATGTATATCACCTTCAACAGTAGCTATAACAACTGTGCCTTTTGATGCTTTAACATCTTTAGACTGCAATAAAGGTGTTATATATTCAATAGCCATATCCATAGCGGTCGCACCTGCAATAAGCTGTGGTAGGAAATATTTTTTTGCGTCAAATAATTCGCCAACCTTATTAACAGCAGGAATCAAATCCTCATCAATAATATCCTGAGGGTTTCTTCCCACCTCTAATGCCTTTTTAACATCTTCAACTATAGACGTCTTGTTTCCTTTTACGACATCAATATACACATCGCTTCCGGTAATACTGTCTTTTTTTGCAGTATTTACAGGAACATTACTGCTTTGTGCTATAGGTATAACTTTTTCTACATACACATTGTCCGAATCAGGCTTTGCCAACAGCAAATCTGCTGAATATGCTGCATTCATAAGCTGTGCCTGTCCAGGATTGCAAATCGCCATTGTAAGTCCTCTTGCAATAGCCATAGTTAAAAATGCCGTATTTACATTTATACGCTCAGGTAATCCAAAGGATATATTTGATAAACCACATACAGTAGGAATTCTTAAATCGTATTTACAATATGATATTGTATCCAATGTTTCCAATGCTGCTTTTTTATTTGCGCCTACCGTTGTGACAAGTCCATCTATTATAAGGCTGTCTCTCGACACGCCTTCCTCCTCGGCAACCTGTATAAGCTTATTAATTATATCTTTTTTCTCATCAAGGCTTTCAGGTAAACCCTTATCCGAAAGAGGTAACAAAATACACATCGCACCATATTTAGCGGCAATCTTCATAAGAGGTCTGCATTTTTTCTCCTCATATGGAATAGAATTTATGAGTGCACGACCAGGATATAATCTGAGTGCCGCTTCTATAACCTCAACATGACTTGAATCAATGCAAAGTGGTAAATTAGTTACACTGGTTATTTCATGAATGGCTTTTTTCATCATATCAAGCTCATCTATACCATTCATACCCATATTAACATCTAATATTTTAGCTCCACATTCTGTCTGCTCCTCAGCCATGGCAACAACCATATCAAATTTGCCGTTTCTGAGTTCCTCCTGAAGCTTCTTTTTGCCGGTTGGATTAATTCTCTCTCCAATAACAAAGAAATTATCGTCAAGATTAATGTCTACAACATCTCGCTCACTTGCCAAAACTCTCGTTTTTACTGAATATTCTTCTGTGCAACCTGAGTACCTTACCTTTTTCTTTAAGGCTTCAATATGCTTAGGAGTAGAACCGCAACAACCACCTACAGCTCTCGCACCCGCTTCAACGAGTTTTTTTACACAATCTGAAAACTCATCCGGTGTCATGTTATAAACGGTATTTCCGTCCATAAGCTCCGGCAAACCGTTATTTGGTTTAGCAAATACAGGAACCTTTGCATATTCCATCATTCTTTTTACAAGAGGAAGCATCTCGCTTGGTCCTGTAGAACAATTTATCCCTACCGCATCAGCACCTAAAGATTGCAGTACAACAACCGCAGATTCAGGTGTAGCACCAAACAAAGTCTTACCATCCTCATTAAAGGACATACTTACCATGACTGGTAAATCACAGACTTCTCTTATTGCAATAAGTGCAGCTCTTGCTTCAGAAAGACTCATCATTGTTTCTACAACAAACAAATCAACGCCCGCCTCGCAAAGAATTTTTGCCTGTTCTTTATATACATCAATTAAATCCTCAAGTTCTAAATCACCTATAGGAGCAAGCTGTCTTCCGGTCATTGTAATATCACCTGCGACATATCCTCTGTAACCTTCCTCAGCTACAGCCTGCTTTGATAATGCAACCAAACCAGTATTTATAGCAACAATATCATCTTCAAGACCGTACTCTGCAAGTTTTATTCTATTAGCTGTAAACGTAGGTGCAAGCAAGATATTTGTACCGGCTTTAATATAATCTCTTTGTAACTTGACTATGTGCTTAGGATTATCAAGAATCCATTTTTCAGGACAAACCCCCATTGGCATACCCTTTGCCATAAGATTGCTACCTGTAGCACCATCCAAAATCACTATTCTACTGTCTATTAACTGTCTAAATTGACTTTTATTCATTTGATTACCTCATTATATTTTCATCCTGGCTTAAACTTAAAATGAAATTTTTTATAAGAGCTGTAAATTTCTCTGCAATCATATTTGCAGTATCACCTACCTCTTTGTGATTAAGAGGAGATTTATTCATACCAGCTGCAAGATTTGTTATACACGAAACACCTGCAATCTTCATACCCATATGCATAGCTGCCATAGCTTCACAGGCTGTACTCATACCAACCGCATCCGCTCCCAATGTTCGATATGCTTTTATCTCCGTAGGAGTTTCATAATTTGGACCTGTTGTTTGTAAATACACTCCTGATTTTAAATCTATTCCTAAATTTTTTGCTGTAGCCATAAGTTTCTCCTGTAACTTATCATCGTATACATGTGACATATCAGGAAATCTCGTACCAAGCTCTTCTATATTTTTACCAATAAGTGGCGATGGCACAAACGAAGTAATATGATCCTTTATCATCATCAAATCACCACAGGCAAAATCTAGATTAATTCCTCCAGCAGCATTTGTGAGGATTAAAGTCTCTGCTCCCATCATTTTCATGATACGGATTGGCATAACCACCTGTTCCATAGAATAGCCCTCGTAATAGTGAACTCTTCCCTGCATTGCTACAAGCTTAACATCACCAACATATCCGCATACAAACTGTCCTGTATGTCCCACAACAGTCGAAACAGGAAATCCTTCTATTTCATTATATGGAATACATATTTTATTTTCAATGTGTTCAGCAAATCCGCCAAGCCCCGAACCTAACACCAATGCTACATCGGGTGTAAATGGTATCTTGTCCTTAATACTGTCATAGGCTTTTTGTAAATTCATCATAGCTTCTGTCATAATTATTCCTCCTCTAAGAAAGTAACCTCATCTTCCCAATAGCATATTACCGGCATTCCTGACTCAACCATATAGAATATATCTCTCGCATTTTCCCAAGGTAAATTAACACAGCCATGAGAACCGTCATAGGTATACGTATCATCATCAAAGCTAGCTCTCCATGTAGCATCATGTAGACCTATTCCTCCATTAAAAGGCATCCAGAATGTAACCGGAGACTCATAATCCGCACCTGTAAGTACAACATCAAGAGCCATGTAAGTTATGCTATATACGCCACCTGGAGTTTTATGTCCAGAATTTATATCCCCTGTTACACAGCGGGAATGTGTTTCCAAATATCCATCTATATAAACATATACATGCTGCTGTGTTAAGTCTATCTCAATGTAAGTATCACCAATATCGTTTAGTTCGCTATAAGAATAGCCTCTTCTGTCACATACAGGTTCTTTAGTAAAGCTTTTTTTAGTTACTATAAGGTCGTAGAATTCTAAAAATTCTTCCTCTGCATTAATAATCCAGCCATACCATTTTCCACCCTCAACTAAGATTAAATCCCCATTATGAGTTTTAAATTTTCTGTCTTCCTGAACAGTAGAAAATCTTTCTGCAAATTTATCTATAAATAATTTTGCATTTGTCTTACTAATCTTAACCTGACCATCGTCACCAATGTATGCCATTGATGCAAGCTCCTCAGGAGTAAGGGTATATGTATAATCCTCACAAAATTCATAGCTCGCTTCAATAGACAAATACTCTGTAGCATTATCATACGCTGTCAATATAGATGGAGAATCACTTCTTATATCCGCTGGAACATAGCATCCTTTTTCATCAATATTAACTGTCTTTTCGTAACTATCTAAAGCCTCCATTATAGACGAAATAACTAAATCTCTGTCAACTATTGTGCCTGTTATATCATCAATTATAACAGCCTCTCCCTCTTGGAATTTGACATATGCATCCTCCGATGGTGTCATATTCTCGGTTTTCATGGCATCAAAAGTGTCAATATATGCTGTCATAACCTCTTCATCATAATGAGGTGAATAAGAAACCTCAAATTCTGTTTTAGCATTAATATTAAAAAGCCACATAAACGGATTTTGCTGAGTTTTAATTGTTGCTATAGGTGTAGAAGGCACAACATACATATTTCCATCTCCTACACTGATTGTCTCAACTCCATTTTTAAACACAACATCCATACTGTAAACATCCAGTACATTCTGATGAAGCATTGCTTCAACCTCATCTACTGTCATATTCGAAATATCATATCCATTCAAATACGTATTATTGCTAAAATGCTTTCCGTAGTAAACAACGCCTACTATATATGCGATAACAAGAATCGCTAATATAGATGATAAAACGATTATACGTTTTTTCTTGTTATTTTTATATTTCTCTATTGAGGAATCTATATATGGTGTGGGAATAACGATTCCAGGTATTTCGTCAGAAAGTTTTTTTTCATCTGTTTTTTTGTCATCTGGCTCTTTTTTTTCTTCTTTTTTACCCTCAGACTCTTTATCTGTTTCTTTTTTATCCCCAGGCTCTTTATCTGTTTCTTTTTTCTCTACGTCTTTAGCCTTATCAGTTTTCTCCTGTGCAGCAGGTGATTCCTCTGAATTTTCTTTCTCCTCAGTAATTTCCTTTTCCTTATTATCTTCTGATTCAGTTTTTTTAATTTCTGCAACTTTCTCCTCTATAGCCTCTTCAATTGCAGATTTTTCTTTTGTTTCTTGTTTCTCAGTTACCTCAACTGAAGAATTCTTTTTTCTCTTTCCCATAATACTTCCCTTTATGATAATAATATTTTGCCATGGTTATAATACTTTAATTCCTGACTTTTTTCAATAAGATTAATGATAAAACTTATTTTTCCTCTTTTATTTCAATAAAAACCAATTCCGGAACATTATTAAATCTAATTTTTATTGAATGTGCACCCAGACCAGAGGTTAAAACCATATGTGTATTTTGAGATAAAAAAACACCATAATCATATTTTGGAAATAGTCTTAACCTTGGAGAAATAACCCCTCCAAGCAAAGGTAATCTGACAAGTCCTCCATGATTATGCCCCGAACACACTAAATCTACTCCATAATCTGCATACACCTTGAAATAATCAGGATTATGCGCAATTAAAATATTATAATTTTCATTATCTATATCACCAAATATATCAATAAGCTGCGCTTGAGAAAGTTTTTTTTCAACAAAACGCTTATAGTATTCTATATCAAGGTCTAAGCCCAAAATATTTATTTTATTGTTTTTTACAGCTATCTGAGCCTTTTCATTAACAAGCAAATGTACTTTTGAAAAATCCATATCAGACATATAATCCTTCCATAATTCATTTAACCTTTGCTTTGACAGAGTAGCCTTTTTTTCATGATTACCAATACCATAATATAAAGGAGCTATATCAGACAGCTTATTTATAAACTTCGCTGTGGCTTTATTTTCCTCATCCTGGTCACTATGACTAACTATCATATCGC
Source organism: Wujia sp. (assembly GCA_045531735.1). GTDB lineage: Bacteria > Bacillota > Clostridia > Lachnospirales > Lachnospiraceae > Coprococcus_C. Next base: position 225,196 of record JAZSEO010000011.1, read on the forward strand.
CTGCAAGTATAATAACATCAGGTTTGACCGCTTTAATATCCTCAAGCATCCTTTTATGATTATCCTTGTGATTTGAATTATGAAGATCTGCAAGCATAACTATTTTTATATCTTCATTTATTTTGGAAGAGGTTAAGCTGTATTTTTTTATCTTATATTTTGCACACTCTATTTTACTTTCTACTAAGACAATTATTATACATACAATAATAATACAACAAATTATACTTATAACTTCTAACATGCTTTACTCCTGATTGTGTTTTCGTTGTTTGCAACCATTATACCATAAATAATCTGTTCAACAAATTTTTTATTGTATTTTTATATGTCACCTCTTTTACATCCTCTTGGGCATATATAAATACTTCCTCAATTACCTCACCGTTATAACAATATTGAACACAACCAATTATATCATTTTTATAAATTGGTGCTTCAAGATTGTTATACTTAACAATCTTTTTTTCTACCTCCTCCGGATTCTTATCCACCAACACTATCTGGTGTGTATTAATATCTATCCCCTCTACAAAATCGCATTCACCTTTTTCAACCTCAACCTTAAAATTGTTATCAATAACTGAATTATCAATATATATATCACATCTTGCAAAGCCATAATCTAACAACTTGCAGGCTTCATTATTTCTTATATCCTTTGTATCAGCTCCCATTATAACAGCTATCATAGATATACCATTTCTCTCTGCTGTTGCCGCCATACAATATTTTGCTTCAGAGGTATATCCTGTTTTTAACCCCGTTGCCCCATTATACATATTTAAAAACTTATTTGTATTTGCCAAATCGAATTGTGACTCTCCTCTATTAGTTTTATGTATTATTGAATCCATCCATATTGTCGAGAAATCCATAATATCAGGATGCTTTGTAATAAGCTCCCTCGACATAATCCCAATATCTCTTGCAGTTGTATAGTGATTATCATCGTCAAGACCACATGCATTTATGAAATTTGTGTTCATCATCCCTAGCTCTTTGGCTCTCTCATTCATCATCTGAACAAACGCAGTCTCACTGCCCGCAACATACTCTGCCATAGCAACAGCAGCATCATTTCCTGACGCAATCTCTATGCATTTTATCATATCTCGTACAGTTTGTTCTTCGCCTGCTTCAAAAAAACATTGTGAGCCACCCATTGAAGCTGCATGTTCTGAAATTACTACTATATCGTCATATGTAAAATCTCCTCTTTCCAGAGCTTCAAATATCAAAAGCAATGTCATTACTTTGGTGACTGATGCCGGTTTTAATTTCTCATCCGGATTTTTTTCGAAAATAACTTTTCCAGAGCTTGCCTCAATTAAAATCACCGAGCGTGATTCTATTTCAACATCTGCCATAGCTACTATAACTTCTTCTTTACTGTTCCTATACTGCAAATTATAATTACTTGTTCCTATACTGTTTAACATTAAAATAATACTAATAACAATAGCTATTTTATTCATACTATTCCATAAAAAGCTTTTTATATATTATACGAATATAATTTTTAAATATGATAATTTACACCTATGTGACGTATTTTTCTATTACTGAATATAATATAACAACTACGAAAATGGAGACATTATGTGTGGTATAGCAGGTTTTTTTAATCCAAGAAATAATTTTTCTGACAATCCCAAAAAAACTATAAATATATTAAATAAAATGATAGATAGTATGAAAATGCGTGGTCCGGATGACCAAAACTTTTTAATTATCGACTCCTGTTGCTTTGCTCATGCTCGTCTTTCAATCATTGACTTAGATACAGGTAAACAACCAATGTCAATAACACATAACGAGCAGCAGTATCATATTATACTGAACGGCGAAATATATAATTATCGAGAAATACGTGCCGAGTTAATAGGCTTAGGTTATAAATTTCACACCAACTCAGATACAGAAGTAATCGGATACTCATATATCCATTGGGGACAGCGCTTTATAAATAAATTAAACGGTATATTTGCTATAGCAATATATGATCAAACCTACAATACACTATATTTATATCGAGACAGATTTGGTGTCAAACCTCTTTACTATACTCAAAGTTGTAAAACTTTAGTTTTCGCATCCCGAATTGATACATTGTTTGAATATCCTAAAATAAGACCATGCATAGATATAAATGGCTTCAATGAAATATTTACTATAGGACCAGCAAAAACCCCTGGTCAAGGTGTTTTTTTAGGTATTAACGAGGTATTGCCGGGTGAAGTTATAATATATTCACCTACTAATTTCACAAAAAAAATGTATTACCGTCTGGAAAGTCATCCTCATTATGATTCATACGAGGAAACTCTTGAAAAAACAGCATGGCTTATTGAGGACAGCATAAGAATGCAGATGGTATCAGATGTGCCAATATGTACATTTTTGTCCGGTGGCGTCGATTCTTCTCTCGTAACCTCCATCTGCTGTAAATATTCGCCTAACACACTTGATACTTATTCGTTTGATTTTGAGGACAATAATATACATTTTAAAGCAAATTCGTTTCAACCAAGTGAGGATAGACCTTATGTTGATATTATGAAAAATCATCTAAAAACAAACCACACTTATTTAAACTGCAAATACGAGATTTTAGCTGATTTACTAGACGAATCTGTTGATTCAAGATGCCTTCCAACAATGGCAGATGTTGACTCATCACTTCTATATTTCTGTTCGTTAGTTTCTAAAAAACATAAGGTGACTCTTACAGGAGAATGTGCTGATGAAATTTTTGGTGGTTATCCATGGTTTCACAGAGAAGAAATGATGCTTGACCAGGTTTTTCCTTGGATGAAAGACATAACCTTCAGGAAGTCATTACTAAATCCTGAATTTGCAGCAGCTCTTCATATGGAATCATTCATAACACAAAAATATAACAGGACTGCTTCTGAAGTTGAAATCTTACCTGAAGAATCTGCTAAAGAAGCTAAATTAAGAAAAATATCATACCTGAATATCAGATGGTTTATGCAAACACTGCTGGATAGAATGGATAGAACATCTATGCATAGTGGACTTGAAGCCCGTGTACCATTTGCCGACCATAGATTAATTGAATATGTTTACAATATCCCTTGGAAAATAAAGGTTGAAAATGGCATTCCAAAAAGCATATTAAGAAATTCAGCAAAAAAATTCCTCCCTGATATCATTATGAATAGACCAAAAAGTCCTTATCCTAAAACCTATCATCCAGAATATGAGCAGCTTTTAGCTACACGTTTAACAGAGATTATCCATGACTCCTCTTCACCAATTAACAGCTATATAAATATTCCTGCTGTTGAAACATTTCTTAAATCGCCTAAGGAGTATGGAAAGCCATGGTATGGACAATTAATGGCAGGTCCACAAATGATTGCCTATTTAATTCAAATAGATTACTGGATGCGAAAATATTCTCTTTCAGTATAAATGAAAAATCACCACATATTATTGAATTTTCTTCATTAATATGTGGTGATAATTTTATAATATTATAGGCTGAATTTGATTTCCTTCCAGTGCACATTCTAATGTAGGTTTTATTTTACTTAAATCTGCCACCATTGAATTTGGTTTGCCAACATAATCATCCTGCCCAAATGGAACAAAATATATATTCTTCATAACCATCAGTTTCCCTATATTCTGAAAATTAATTCCCAAAGCATCGTTAGTTGAAATTGAAAGCACCAATGGTCGATTATTTCTCAAATGAGCCTTTGCTGCCATAAGAACAGGTGAATCAACAATTCCATTTGATAACTTTGCTATCGTATTTCCTGTACAAGGAGCAACAATTATAATATCAAAAATCTTTTGGGGACCTATAGGCTCAGCACCCTGTATCGTATTTATACCATTTTTCCCTGTTATTTCTCTAACAGCACTAACAAATTCCTCTGCTTTCATAAAACGTGTATCATAATTATAGCTATTAAAAGAAAATATTGGTACAACTTCTGCTCCTTCATCCTTTAGAACTTTTATTTGTGGAATAATTTTATCAAAAGTACAAAACGAGCCAGTAATGGCAAAACCAATATTGCACCCTGATAATTTCATAATATTTCCTTTCAAATAACAATTTTCGTTATTATAAAGATATTATATGCTCATTTATTCCATTTGCTATAATATTTCCCGCTTCCTCCGGAAAATCTCTACCTGGTATACCCAAACTGTTAACTGCATAAATACCTTTTGAATCACAAAAATCAAAATCAGTACCGCCAGGTTTGGAGGCTATGTCAAATATCATAACATTCCCTGATGTATGAGAAAGTATATTCTTATCTAAAACCATAGCAGGTACAGTATTAAAAATATAGCTATATTTTTCCATGTTATATCTGTTCATTTCATTTATATCAACATATCTATCATATTGTAGTTCGATTTCTTTTCTCAATTCCTTTCTTCTAACTGCAATATCTACATTCGCCCCAAGCTTTTTTAATTCCTTTGCAATTTCCTTGCCACAATAACCATAGCCTGTAACCAGACAATTTGCTTCCTGAAAGACAGCCTTCTCTAAAACCGCCTCTTTTATTATTCCTTTTGCTGTAAGATATGCATTTTCTTTTACAACCTCTTCCCATTTTAAATAGTCATAAACTCTTCCTGTTATATTACTTATTTTTTCATATACTTCCTTTGCGATACCACCACCGTAGATTATCTGTCCATTTTTTAAATATGTTTTGTATTTATTAAATATCCCTTCATTGACAGGAGGCGGGAAAATAATAATTGATTTTTCATCTGTCTCAGCAATCTCTCTACACACATCATATCCCTTTGCATAAAGATTTTTTTCAACGAAATCCATTCGTTTATCTATACCAACTATACAAACATTACTAATTTCCATATTACCCTCCCACTAAAAAAACAATGAAAAAATATACTTCAAACAATACTTATAATCTATTTTATTTATTGTTTCAGCCGCATATACATTTATAGTTGTGTACAGCTCGTTATTTATGTAAATGTCAATCTTATTAATAATATCATTCATATATATCGGAGCGTCTGTATATTCCAACCTATTATATTTAATATCCACAACATCATTTTCTGAAAGCAGAAGCTCGACCTCTTCTTTTATATATAGCTTACTTTCACTACCTTCAATACCATCCTTTACATTAATCCAACCGGGATCATATGTAAAATCTATTATTTTTTTATAATCATAATTTTCCTTGCCATATTCAATTAATTTCCTTGTGTCCTTCCATTTATAACCCTTATTTCCCGGCCAACCACAGCCCAATACAGTAGCAATAAAAACCTTATCTCCATCCTTTATAGCACATACATAACAATATCCTGCATCTGCCGTAAACCCTGTTTTGCCTGCGATGACATTATCCATCATATCTAGAAATGCATTCTTATTGCTAACAGTAAAAACTCTTGAATTTGTATAATCCGAAAAGGTATGCTGTCTGGTTTGGCATATTGAAATAAATCTATCCTTTGCAGGTGAATCCATAACACAATACTTCATTAAAAGGCTCATCTCATACGCAGTACTGCTATGTTTCCCATTTTCATCCTCCTCGTCCAGACCGTTTGGAGTTAAAAAATATGTATTAGTAAGCCCAAGCTCCGCAGCCTTTTTATTCATCATATTTATAAAAGATTCTATATCGCCACCGATATGCTCTGCTATCGCAACAGCAACATCATTGTGACTTTCCAACATCATTGAATACAGTAAATCGTCTAATTTATATTGTTCACCTTGTTTTATACCCAACTGTACATCTGGCATTTTCGATGCATACGAGCTGACCGTTATAATATCTTCTGTATTTCCATATTCAAGGGCAAGAATTAAAGTCATTATCTTTGTCGTGCTTGCCATTGCCCTTTGTTCATCTTGATTTTTTCCATATAAAAGCCTTCCATTACTGCCATCTATCAAGGCAGCCGATAATGCATATAATTCATTGTCCTTCAATTCCTCCATAGCGTGACAATTTATCGGATACAATATTATACACATAACAAGTATAAAACACATTATTTTCTTCATATGATAATTTCCAAATTATCCTCTCAATATTATATTACGTACAGTTTAAATATATACTTTTTAATTGAAATATAAAGCCGATTACTGTATAATAAAAGAACAAATAATTACGAAGGAAATCCCTACATGAGTTCAATTTTTACGTCAGAACTAAAAGAAGGCATGATAACCCTTACTGATACCTATTCAACTAAGGGTCGTTTAGTGTTGCCTAAAGATACAGTTATAACAAAAAGTATCATAAATAAACTCGTAAACAATGACGTATTATTTGTAGAGGTTGCTGAAGAAACAGCAGAGCTTGATTTAGAAAACGATTTATTTTCAGGGTTTGAGATTGATGAGGAAGCAATCAAAAGCAAACCGGAATACAAAAAATTTAAACGTAGATACGAAAAAAATATCGAAGATTTAAGTGAGCATATGAATGACATCGTCAAAAAAAATGCTCCTCTCGAAGTCGATGCAATGCTTGGTAGTACTCTAAATATTATCAAATCTACCGATTCGCCTCTCAGTATATTTACTATGCTCTCCACTCTAAAAAATTATGATGACTCAACCTTTAATCACTCCCTTAACGTAGCATTAATATGTAATATATTTGGCACATGGCTGGAGCTTAAACAAGATGAGGTCGAGCTTCTTACTACCTGTGGTCTGTTTCATGATATAGGTAAATTAACTATACCTGACCGCATCATAAAAAAACCTGGAAAGCTTACCGACGACGAATATGCAATAATAAAAACACATTCCAAAAGAGGCTACGAGCTCTTAAAAAAACAAAAAGCAGATATACATGTCCAGTATTCTGCTCTCATGCATCATGAAAAATGCGATGGTACAGGCTATCCGCTTGGTCTTATAGACAACCAGATTGACTGGTGTGCACAGATTGTTACAATAGCAGATATATATGAGGCTATGACCGCTAAACGTGTTTACAGAAAAGCATTAAGTCCTTTTACAGTCATAAGCAACTTTGAAGAAGATGGTCTTAGAAAATATAATCCAAAATTTCTTCTCACCTTCCTTGAGCGAGTGGTGAACAGCTACATGAATTGTAAAGTTAAACTCAGCAACGGCGAAGAAGGTGATATTGTATATATTAACAAAGTAAGTCTTTCAAAGCCTATGATTAAAACCAAAAACAATTTTATTGACTTATCCAAGAATTCCGAATTATCAATTGAAAGTTTATTATAAAAAACCGTCTACGCTTTATATACATAGACGGTTTTTTAAAACCTATACTTCTACTATTATATTTGCCTCTTCCATAGCCTGCTGCTTAAAGTCTTCTATTTTGTCTGGTGTAATAATCGGAAGCTCATCCATCGATGTAACACCAAAGCATCTAAGAAAATCTTCTGAGGTTCCAAACAAGATAGGTCTTCCTATCGCATCCAGTCTTCCCACCTCTGTTATAAGATTATATTCAACAAGCTTATTTATAGCATGAACACAGGATACACCTCTTATTGCCTCTATCTCCTGTCTCGTAACAGGTTGTTTATATGCAATAATAGATAAGGTTTCCATAAGAGAATCTGTAAGATTATGTTTTTTAGGCATATTAACTACTTTAGACAAAACCTCGTAATGCTCATTTTTAGTACATAATTGATATGAATTCTCTAGTCTTACAAGTTTAATTCCTCTGCTTTCATCATCATATCTATCCATCATGTTAGAAATAATTTTCTCTAAGGTTTTCTCATCAATTTCCAATACATTAGAGAGCTCTTTTATAGCAACAGCTTCTCCCATAGAGAACAATATAGCTTCAATAGCTGCCTCTGTTTTTTTTACGCTTTCTTCCATGTTTCCTCCAAATCACTTTATTCCAATGAATCAATAATAATTTCTCCGAATATTGTATCCTGTTTTATAGTTATATCTCCAACCTTCATAAGCTCTAAAATAGCTAAAAAGGTCACTATAATATTAATCTTTGATGCCTGAACTTCAAGAAGGGTTCTGAAATTGATACCTTTAAGTCCCCTTATACTTGACTTTATTTCCTCCATCTTATCCTCTATACGAACCTCTTCTTTTTCGATTGTGCCAAACTTACTTCGTATAGGGTCAACCCTGTCGACAGTACGACGCATTACCTGATTAAATATTTCATTTAATTTTGCCAGAGTAACATCTCCAATAACCTCTGCAGGGTCAATTTCTTCCTTGTAGTCCTTTATCTCTTGAGGAATAGACGGATTTTTATAATATGCCTTCTGAGCATCAAGCTCCATATCTTTAAGCTCATATGAAGCGTATTTATACATCTTATATTCTAAAAGTCTTCTCACGAGCTCAGCACGAGGATCTTCCTCCTCATCTTCCTTCTCTTCCTCTCTTGGAAGTAGCATTTTTGCTTTTATGCTAATCAAGGTTGCCGCCATAACAAGAAATTCACTCATTACATCCAAATCAGCCTCCTGCATCTGATTAACATACTCCAAATACTGCTCAGTTATCTCAACTATTGGAATATCAAAAATATTAAATTTGTTTTTGTCGATTAAATGAAGCAACAGGTCAAGCGGACCTTCGAATTCATTAATCTTAAATTCCAATTTTCCTTCTGTACTCATAACGTATCTCCAAATTTACTTTAGCTATAGGATTGTAGCATATTTTAAATTATTATGCAAACCATTCCTCCGTTTGAATCATTTACTATTTTCTCCATAGTATCCTGTAATTTTTGTTGACTTTCCTGATTAATTTTATTTATTTTGGTCTTAAGTCCATCCTCGACAAGCTGTTTAACTGTTTTACCAAATATATTCACAGACCATATATTATCGTTATCCATATCATCGTTTCCAATATATTTTATCAAATCCATAGCCTGCTCCTCTGAGCCGATTATAGGTGCTATTTCCGTAGTTATATTTGCCTTAATCAAGTGAATAGAAGGAGCCTGTGCTTTGATTTTTATACCATATTTATTACCTGACTTGATAAGCTCCGGCTCATCCAGTTTTATTTCTTTTTCGTCCGGTGTCACAGAGCCATAGCCAGTTTTCATGGATTGAGCTAAAGCAGAACTAACCTTTACACATTGTTTTCTGGTTTTAGCCATCTCCTTTATCTCTTTTATGAATTCATATTCATTCTTTATCGTACAATCCATCATCTCAGATAACATTTCATAGTAATATTTATCAATGAGCTGTATTCTCAAATTTATATTACCTTCTGCCATGCTAATAGATTCCAAATCAATAGAATTTATGTATTCCAGCAATTCACAATCTTCATCATACATATCCTTCATATGTCTTATATTAGAAAACATATTCTTGCATACATCAATGATATATTTTTTTATTATATTTGAATTGTCAAGTGCCTCCACCCATTTCGGAATATAGAAATTAAGTGCGTTCACAGGAAAATCCATCAAAAGATTTTCAAATATCATATTTACATCTGTTTTCTTAAGCTGGTCGCAATTAACAGGTATAACAGAAACGCCATATTCTTCAGCCATAGCATCGGCTAGCTCTAAAACCTCAACGGAGCCGGGTCTGCTAGAATTTAAAATTACAACAAACGGTTTTCCCATCTGTTTTAATTCTTCTATTGTTCTTCTTTCAGGTTCTATGTATGCATCTCTGTCTATATCTGTTACAGAGCCATCTGAAGTCACCACGATACCAACTGTAGAATGATCATGTATTACTTTTTTAGTGCCAATCTCTGCCGCCTTAGTAAAAGGAATTTCATAATCAAACCATGGTGTTTTAACAAGTCGCTCTACACCATCCTCCTCATGCCCTTCTGCTCCCTGAACCATATACCCCACGCAATCAATCATTCTTACTTTAAAAGTCACACCATCTTCAAGAATAACATCTACAGCGTCTTTAGGAATAAATTTGGGTTCTGTAGTCATTATTGTACGACCACCTGACGATTGTGGTAATTCGTCCTTTGCTGTAATCTTACTGTAATCATCTGCTATGGCAGGTAAAACAAGAAGCTCCATAAATCTTTTTATAAATGTAGATTTACCTGTTCTGACAGGTCCTACAATCCCCATGTAAATTTCGCCCTTCGTTCTTTGCTCTATATCTTTATAGATGTCCATAAAAATACCTCCATTTACCTATTACACTATTAAATGTATATGTAATATTAAATGGAGGTATTACAATTATTTTTTGTCGTAAACATGATATCTGATATACTGTAACATACGCTTGCAATAATCTGCATTGCAATGAATTCCGTCTGTCGCAGCCTCTTCTGGTAAATAACCATCTTCGCCTGTTACACTAGCGGCTGTATCCAGATATATAACATCATTTCTACTCTGACACATTTCTATTAACATGGTATTAAGCTGCATAACTCTTTCCTGAGTATATACATCACTTGTACCTGATTCATATTCAGAGACAGGAAGTACACTCTGAACATAAATTGTTGCATCAGGATTAGCAGTTTTTATTGCTTCTATAAGCTCATTAAAATATTCAATAAACACATCCAAATATACCCAACCAAGCTCATTTACACCAAACATACAATAATAATTGTCGTATTTTGTCATCTCAATAGCCTCAAAGCAGGTATATCCGCTACCTTCGCCCGGAACATATATCTCCTCTAAAGAGTCAAGCTTATCAATACTTAATCCTTTGTAGCAAAAGGCATTTAAATTAGGAATTCCACCATATAAAATCATACCCTCAGTTCTCGAATCACCGATGAATACTGTTTTGTCAAAATACGAGAAATCTATAGGTCCTTCGTGCTTTACATATAATTCTTCATTATACCAGTCACTACCTGCTATCTCCTCAACAGGTGGAAGTGAGGTTTCCGGAACTGTAAATTCTGTAATTATCTGTTCTGATGTATCCTCTATCTCCGATGCATCTGAATTTGTCTGATTTATGGTAACACCACTATATTCATCCATTGTTTCGTATGAGATTACTGTATTATCCGATTCCCCTATCGATGCCTGAGCTTTAGAATTAATTTCTTTGCCTTTTGTATTTTCGTTATAGTAATCTATAGAGAAATATACACCAACACCTATGCAACAAAGCACAACTATCGAAGAAACAGATATAATCATTCTCTTTATTTTCTTTTTTCTCTTATTTTTTAGTAAGGTAATTTCCTCACGAGAAATGGTTTTTAAACTCATTTTTTCACCCCAAATATTTTATTCCCATGATAAATCTGCCGATTCGCTTGTTCTCATACGAGTAAGCAACGCTATCATTGCTTCCTTGGCACTTAAATCCTCAAATAAAACCTTGTTAATTGTTTCAACTATCGGCATTTCTATATTGTACTTTTTGCTGAGTAAGAGAGCTGCTTTTGCTGAATAAACACCCTCAACAACCATCTTAACCTCATCCATAGCTTCCTTATAGGTTTTTCCCTGACCCATAAGATAACCTGCTCTTCTATTTCTACTATGTACAGACGCACAGGTTACTATCAAATCACCTATACCTGAAAGACCTGCAAAGGTAGATACCTGTCCACCCATAGCAACACCAAGCTTTGTAATTTCAACTATACCTCTTGTGATAAGTGCCGCTTTAGCATTATCCCCACAGCCAAGTCCATCTGATACGCCTGCCGCAAGAGCAATAACATTTTTAAGGGCACCGCCAAGCTCAATTCCCACTACATCAGGGCTTGTATATACTCTGAAGAAATCCGACATAAAAACGTCCTGAATAAGCATCGCTGTTTCCTTATCATAAGCACCGGCAACAACAGTTGTAGGCATGTTCTTACCTACCTCCTCAGCATGGCTAGGACCTGATAAAACAGCTACATTTGCACATGGTATCTCCTCTTTTATTATCTCATCCAAAAGCTTGAGAGAGCTTTCCTCAATACCCTTAGATACATTTACAATAATCTGACCTTCCTTTACATAAGGTGCAGCCATTTTTGCTGTGCTTCTTATAAATGGGGATGGCACAACCATAACTATAATACCTGCATCTTTTATAGCTTCATTAATATCTGTTGTAAAAACGACCTTTTCCGATACCTTTACCTCAGGAAGCTTTGTCTTATGCTCTCTATGCTCCTTAAGCATAGCAATTTCTTCCTTATCTATGGACCATACCGTTACATCATGACCGTTTCCATCAAGTAAAACTGTAAGTGCTGTCCCCCAGCTTCCTGCTCCCAAAACACCTATCTTCATTATATCCTCCAATCCGGATAAACTAAGCAGATTTTTTGCTGCCTAATTTGTTCTCTTCGTGATTAATAAGTCTCTTAATATTTGCTCTGTGTCTATATATCGCCATTCCTGTTAAAAATACAATGATTACAATGCTCTCTATCATCGCATTCTTTGAAACAGAATCGTCAACATTAAATCCAAATCTGCCATTTAAAGCAAAAATAATATATTCAATAGCAAAGCTAAGCACAAGTACAATAGAACTAACTGAAACATATTTTGTAATTATGCAAAGACCAAAAAATACAACAGCAGCAGATAAAATTAAAATCGGGTCCAAAAATCCAACAATTACACCACCTGTTGCAGCAATTCCTTTTCCACCTCTGAATTTAAGATAAAACGGAAAATTATGTCCCAACACAACACCAAGACCAGTATATGCAAGAAACAGATATAACTCATCAGGATAAAAATTGTTAATTATTAATCTAGCAATTACGCATGCAATTACAGCCTTAAATAAATCGCCAAAGAACACTATAATTCCTGCTTTTTTTCCTAAAACACGAAGTGCATTTGTAGTTCCTGCATTGCCACTTCCATGCTCTCTTATATCAATACCATTCATTCTTCCATAAATATATGATGTCTGAATAAGACCAAAACAATAGCCTCCAAGAAGACATAAAATCCTTGCTAATATCATTATTTTTCTTTCCTCTCACGTATAATAAATTTAAGTGGTGTTCCCATAAAACCAAAGGCTTCTCTTATCTTGTTTTCGATATATCTTGTATATGAGAAATGCATAAGTTCTTTATCATTTACAAAAATAACAAAGGTAGGTGGCTTTACTGATACCTGTGTTATATAGTAAAGTCTAAGTCTTTTTCCTTTGTCAGATGGTGGCTGATTAAGAGCTACCGCCTCTGACATAATCTCATTTAACACACCTGTTGCAACACGTAAAGAATGATTTTCTATTACTGCATCGATAGTTTCAAAAAGCTTAGGTAATCTCTGACCTGTCTCTGCAGACACAAAAAGTAATTCTGCATAAGGCATATAAGAAAGCTTCTGCCTTATGTCATTTGTGAATTTGTAGATTGTTTTATCATCCTTAGCAATGGCATCCCACTTGTTTACAGCAATAATCATACCTTTTCCGCGTTCATGGGCAATACCTGCGATTTTTGCATCCTGATCTGTAATTCCCTCTGTTGCATCTATTACAAGAATAGCAACATTACAGCGTTCTACAGCAGATACTGTTCTAATTATACTATATCTTTCTATTTCTTCTTTTATTTTGTTTTTTCTTCTTAATCCCGCAGTATCAATAAATACATATTCTGTACCGTTACGTGTAATTGTTGTATCAATAGCATCGCGCGTAGTTCCTGCAATATCTGAAACAATAACACGGGATTCTCCCAATAATTTGTTAATAATAGAGGATTTACCTACATTTGGTTTACCTATTATGGCAATTCTAGGTCTTGTATCCTCTTCCTCCTCTGTAGCTGAATCATCAAAATGTTTAACTACTTCGTCAAGCATGTCACCTAAGCCAAGCTGTGATGCCGCAGATACAGGCTGTGGGTCACCTAACCCAAGATTATAAAATTCATAGACATCTGGCATAAATTTATCAAAGCTATCAACCTTATTGACAACTAAAACAATTGGTTTACCAGAACGTCTAAGCATGTCTGCAACTTTACCATCTGCATCCACAAGACCCTGACGTACATCAGTTATGAACATAATAACATCAGCCGTAGATATCGCTATCTCCGCCTGTTCTCTCATACTCTTTAAAATTATATCACTGCTTTCAGGCTCAATACCACCTGTATCAACAATTGTAAAATTATAATTAAGCCAACTTACATCAGCATAAATTCTATCCCTAGTAACACCAGGAGTATCCTGAACAATAGAAATTTTATCTCCTGCTAAGGTGTTAAACAGAGTAGATTTGCCTACATTAGGTCTTCCTACTATAGCTACAACTGGTCTACTCATTATTTCTCTCCTATTTCAATAATTGATTTTAATAAATCTGCTCCGTTAGATTGTACAATAATCACTGGAACTTGTAAAGCATTTTGAAGTTCTAAAAGGGTCATGTCATCTAAGAATATATCCTCATCTGCTTTTAATACATTGCATGGTAAAAGTAATGCTTCTCCGAGGTCTTTGCCTTTTAATTGAGCGACAATATCTTGACCTGTAAGAAGTCCTGTTACAGTTATTCTTTCACCAAAAAAATCATTTCTAATTGCATATACATTTAGTTCAACATTTGGAGCAGCTTCTTTTATTTTGTCTGCCACCTGACACATTACATCCTGAGCAAGCATGCCAGTAATTGTAGAAAGCTTTTTATTTCCAGTATATTTTTTGCCATCATTATCACTTATATACGAGCCTACAGAATCAGCAACCTCATTAAGTAAAAGTCTTACCATTCCTACTCCATTTTCAAGCTGGATATATCCATCATAATTATCTTCTTCTGGAATTTCTACACCGGCATTAATATACCATTCATCACTTGCATGAACAAAATGGTAGCCATGCTCTTTTAAAGCTGTTGTCTGATACTCTTCTACAATATTAATTAGCTCTATTGCATCCTCTTTGTTAAATGGCTCCAAAGGATAAAGTCCTTCTCTATACCTTGTAAGACCTACTGGAACTATTGAGAGACTTTCAATTAAAGGGGCATACTTCATTAAATCAGAGATTGTTCTTCTAAGCTCATCCCTGTCATTCAAACCTTTGCATAAAACAATCTGAGCATTCATTGGTATCTCTGCGTTATACAGCATGTCAATATATTCTAAAACTCTTCCCGCAAAACGATTATTCAGCATTTTACATCTAAGCTCTGGATTTGTAGTATGCACAGATATATTTATAGGAGCAAGCTTATATTCAATAATTCGCTCTATATCCTTTTTTTGCAGATTAGTCAACGAGACATAATTCCCCTGCAAAAACGAAAGTCTTGTATCATCATCCTTAAAATATATTGTTTCACGCATTCCAGGTGGATTTTGGTCAATAAAACAAAAAACACATTTATTATGACAGCTTCTATATTTGTCCATAAGTGATTCACCGAAGCAAAGACCTAAATCCTCATCAGGTTCCTTTTCCACCTCAAGAAGCCATTCCTCACCATCAGACTTTTCTATGAGTACCTCCAGATATTCATCCTCAAGCAAATAATGATAATCAAATATGTCTTCTATTTCTTTTTCATTTATTGAAACTAAAATATCACCTGCTTCAATTTCAAGCTCCTCAGCAATACTTCCTTCTTTTACTTCCTTAATTAAATGTTTTTTCATATCAGTATTCCAATCTATACGTTATCCTTTAACATTATTACCGCAGCGAGATTTCCTCTCATTCCACGACTTTTTCTGTGAGAAAACAATAAATCCGCATTACAGCATGTACATAAATCCGGCATGGCTATATTTTTTTCTAACACGCCAGCCTCTAAGAAATTATATTTGCATGCCTTGTGTAAATCAAGCTGATATTTATCATTTCCTTTATCTATCATCATTTCTTTATTATTTTCAGGTTTAAACTCATCTTTAAATTTATCTGCTACATCCTTGCTTATTTCATAGCAATCCTGACATATGGACGGACCTATGGCACAAATAATATCCTCTGGATTAGAGCTGTATATTTCTGTCATCTTCTTTATCATCTTTGTACCAATTTTTTCAACAGTTCCCTTCCAGCCTGAATGTGCAAGTGCAACAACCTTCTTGACAGGATCATAAAAATAAAGTGGTACACAATCTGCATAAAAAGTAATAAGAGGTATGCCTGGTACATTTGTAACAAGACCATCTATCCCTTTTATATCACTCACTTTTGTAATTCCTTTACCTGCATCCTCTGCTGTTACCTGATAAATTTCTGTAGTGTGAACCTGGTCAGAAAAAACAAGCTTTCTGTAATCATAACCACAAGCTTCAGCAAATCTCCTGTGATTTTCCATAACAAACTCTTCTCTGTCGCCTCTTGAAAAACTTAAATTCAATGACGACAAATGGGCAGGGCTAACCCCTCCCTTTCTAGTTGAAAAGCCATGTATTATATCTTCATATCCATCGAAAATTTTATATTTTATAACCGGCACCTTTATAGTTTTACCATTTACATCTTTAACAGAAGCATAATGAATTTTTGTGCTTCTTTCTTTGTGTGAAAAACCATTGATATAGTTATATCCTATTTCCTGATTAGCCAGTAATTTGTCAGTATTAAGTTTTATTTTAAATGTTTCTCTCACTAAAAATCACCTCTAAAATAAAAAGCATTCTCTATGTGAGTAATTTCTTTTCCGAGTATACCTATAACATCAAATCTTATAGATGTATTGTCCAGACTTATTTTATTTCTATTAATATAAGCCAGTGCGGCTCTGGATATTTTTTGTTGTTTTTTATAATCAACAGCTTCCAAAGGATGTCCTTTAGAAATGGACGAACGGTATTTTACCTCAATAAAAACTATCGTGTTCCCGTCTCTTGCCACAATATCGATTTCTGCCTGACGCACTCTAAAATTACTCTCTATTATAAAATATCCTTTTTCTTGAAGAAAATCTATAGCTAATTTTTCTTTTTCTTCTCCTATACTTCTGCTGCTCATATCTACGACCTGTTAATCTTCGCCTTAATCTTATCCATTTTATCAACATAAACAAGTATTTCCGCAACTACACCATATAACTCTGGAGGTATACAATCTCCAATATCAAGCTTAAGCAAGGTCTCTGTAAGATCAGTATCCTTATATAAAGGTACATCACTTTCCTTTGCTGTATCAATTATTTTTTCTGCCAGAGCTCCTTGACCCGCAGCTACAACCTGAGGTGCCTGATTATCAGGATCGTACATTAAGGCAACTGCTTTTTTTCTCTCTTCTTTTTTGTTGTTTGTGGGAACATTAAAATTATTTGTTGCCATAGCATCACCTACATTCTTATATCAAAAGTGTATCTCTTAACACTCTGTTCTAAGTCATTTTTAAACATCTCTTTTACGACCATATTGTTGCCTGTATTTAAGGTTGGCTCTCTGGTAATAACCTCATTTGTTAAGGAAAAACCATTATCGTTTATTGCTTTTTCAAGCATTGTCATATGTTCATCTATTATTCTTGCACTTTCTTCATCCTCAACATAAAATCTTGTATGAACTGTACTTCCACGCAAGCTTACATGTACATCTGTAGGTCCTAAGTATTCCATATCAAGATGTAACAATGCACTTACCTCTTCTTTTGTTTCCTTAAAATTCTTTTTATTCATATATACAAACAATTCAGAATTCATATTTGTTCCGGATATATTTACGGGTATTTGTGCATAGGCATACATCTGATTTAAATTTTGTATGAACTCAATTTTATCCTGCATTGATTTTGCACTCTCTGATAAATTCTGACCTGCGCTTCCGCTTCCCGAAAAGCTTTCCGCAAGCTTGCCAGCCTTATCATAAATGTTTTTATAAAGCTCATCTAATTCATGTGGGTCCTTCATAGTATTGGGGTCAAGACTAAGCTTTTTCTTTGCAATTTCCGAAAAAAGCTCCATATAACTGTCAGATTTCAACATATCCTTTATCTGCTCTACAGGAAGCTCCATGCCCACTTCCTTTGCATCAGAAACAAGTTTGGTTATGTTATTGATAAGCTGCATTGGTGTCTCTGCTTCTTTTATAACTGCATTCAATGTTTTTTCAGAAAAGCCCATTTCTGAAAGTTTATTAAATACATCCTGTAAATTATTTTCGTTTATAGCAAATCTATTTGCAATATTTGTTATACTTTCCGAAACAGCATTTGGGCTCTGATTAGCTACTGCATTATTATCAACAGACGCCACTGTATCTCCCGAAAAATCAGCAAGCATTTTTAGAGTGGCTGTCTCGGAAGAAATGTCACTTGCATTTGTACCTGGTGACATATTTTCAGTAATCAATGTCTTAAAATCAAAATCCGGCATATCTGCCTTGTCAGACAAGCTTCCCAACAATTTAGTATTAAAATTTAACACTTCAGTTAATGCCACATTATTATTACCTTCTTCTCCAACAGCAATATTGCTTATTATCTCATTAGACATAGCTGCAATATCATTAACCAAAGATGTAAGACTATTCATCATTTGATGATTATTAGACATATATTCATTAAACTGTGTAATTGTAGCCTCTGTTACTGGTATATTAAGCTTATTCATAGAAACAAGAGTGTCTATTGATGCATCCGGATATTTATATGCCTGTTGCATAATTTTTTGCATAGATGACTTATCTAAAGGCATGTTTTTGTTCATCAGTGCCTCTGCAATCTGATAATTTTTTTCCGAAGGAGATATATTATTAAGCTCTAGTGCTTTAAAAATCGCATTGTCCTTCATAACATTTACTTCATGATTATATGGCTTGATAACAACATTGGAACCATTGTTTTCTTTGACTAAAAATTCCAAAGAATCTCCTATATTCATAGTAAGCGCCTCTGCCATATGTGCTATCAAGGTCTTGTTGTTTGACAATAATATATCTACCTGGTCGCCTGTAATATTCTGAATCTGACCATGAAAAATCTGCCCCTCAGCAATCTGTGTTATCTGAGCGTTAGCTGAAAGTCCTGAAGTATTTACAGCCTCCTGCCCTTTACTCGCTGAAACTGTAGCATTACCTGAATATGTTGTATTTACATTATAATTTGAATCAGATATATTCATACAGACCCCTTCTTTGCTTTATACAAAATTACCAATAAATGATTTTCTATGTATAGGACAAGGTCCTATTTCCTTTATAGCCACAATATGCTTTGCCGAACCATATCCCATGTTGCTTCCAAAATCGTATTCCGGATATATTTCTCCGTAGCTTGCCATCATTCTGTCTCTAGTGACTTTGGCAACAATGCTGGCTGCTGCTATTGATGCAGATAGCGCATCCCCTTTTATTATAGGTATCTGTTTAATATCTACCCCCGGTATTTTAACTGCATCATTTAATAGAATATCGGGTTTTACAGACAGATTATTTATAGCCATACGCATAGCTTCGTATGTGGCCTGTAATATATTAATCTCATCTATTCTTTCCTCAGATACAATACCTATGCCATATGCTACTGCCTTATCTATTATTATATCATATAATTCTTCTCTTTTCTTTTTTGAAAGCTGTTTTGAGTCATTTAAATATAAGATTTTTTCATCTCTAGGCAAAATAACAGCGCAGGTAACAACCGGACCGGCAAGAGGACCTCTTCCAACCTCGTCAATACCACAAATATACTCTGCTCCAAGCTCATAGTACTTTTTTTCAAACTCAAGCATTTTCTCCGAACGTATTATTTCTTTGTTAATCGTATCAAGCTTCTTTTTTGCAGACTCTACAACAGAAACAACACCAGCTCTTTCATCTTCCATATGCTTCTCAATAAATTCTTTAATTAATTCTGGTGAGTTATAGTCAAGTTCCTTAAATTCTTTTTTTATCTCTCCAATATTCATATAGTTTTTCCTACCTCAAAAGTATTTTATAATGAAAATCCCGCTTTATCTGAATTTCATCAAAAGCGGGATATTACTGTTATTTTATAGTTCCAAAGCTAGTAAACGGATATATCCTAAGAATAACCTTTCCTAATATATCATCCTTATGAACATTTCCTACATCCGGCCATCTACTGTCTGAGCTATGATTTCTGTTATCTCCTAATACAAAATACTCATCCTCACCTAAAACAACATCATCACTTGCTCTTCCAATGTTATCAGGTGTAATAACCTCATTACCATAAGATTCAACTAGAAGTTTACCGTCTATGTATATACTTCCATCTATGTCTATTCTGACAGTTTCTCCCGGTAATCCAATTATTCTTTTTACATAAGTAGTATCTTCATTGTAATTAAAAATGATAACATCAAATCTTTCCGGCTCTCCAAATGTATAAGAAAGCTTATCAACCCATAAATTATCAGCATCTGATAATGTAGGATTCATCGAATCTCCATCAACTCTTGAACGACAACCAACAAAATTGATAACAAAATAACAAATCAGAACCACAATACCTATGTATATAATAAGATTCAACAATTCGCTTACTATATTAATATCTTCTGGATTTTTTTCTTTTTTTGTAGTTTTTTTCTTTTTCTTTTTTTTCTTAGTCTTTATTTCGTCAGAATCTTCTTCGCTTGAGTCTTCTTCTGATTTATCATCTTTGTTAATTTCATCAGATTTCTCAGTGTTCTCTTCACTTTGCTCATCCTGATTGTTATTTTTCTTATTTGTCTCTTGTTTCTTTGCCTTTTTAGCTGCTTTATTTGCTTCTTTTTTAGCCTGCTTTTCAGCACGTTTTTCTTCTTTATCAAGAGCTATTTCACCGAGAATATCTTCCGATTCATCAATTGGTGTTGAATTTTCTTTGATTTCTTTGCTCATATGAGTCTCTCCTAATTATTTTTCAGGTAACTCCAAACTTATTTTTCCTAATTTGCCACTTCTAAAGTCATCAAATAATATACCAGATGCTTTATCCAAATCAGGCTCGCTACCTTTTGATAAACACTTTCTGACAATAGCAATATCCGCTAATATCTCATAGTTCTTTTTATCACACTCTATATTATACCTCTCTTTAAGAGCATTACAATAATTATTTTTTAAAAAATCTATGAAACTTAACGCCATTTCACTTTTATCTATTATATTATCATTTATTGAACCAATATACGCAAGTCTAAGACCAACATTTTGATCCTCAAATTTAGGCCATAATATACCCGGAGTATCTAAAAGCTCAACATTTTTGCCAATTCTTATCCATTGCTTTCCTTTTGTTACACCTGGCTTATTTCCTACCTTCGTACATGCCTTCTTGGCATAAGAATTAATAAATGTAGACTTACCTACATTAGGTATTCCAACTATCATGGCTCTGATAGGACGATTAATTATACCTCTTTTTCTATCTCGCTCTATCTTTTCTTTACAGGCCTCCTGAATCATATCAGTGATAGTTTTCATTCCTGTATTTTTTCTTGCATCAATGCAAACAACGAAATATCCCTTATCTTTATAATATTTTTCCCACATATTAGTAGCATTAGGGTCTGCCAAATCATTCTTATTTAAAATAATTAACCTGAATTTATTGTTTGCAAGCTGGTCAATATCAGGATTTTTGCTACTGAGTGGTGCTCTTGCATCAACAAGCTCCACAACGATATCAATAAGCTTAATATCCTCCTGCATCATCCTTTTTGCTTTGGTCATATGACCAGGATACCACTGTATATTTGTCATTTAATCTTCCCTCTGCTCTCTTTAGGACTATAAACATATACAACCTTGCCTAATATTTCCGATTTAGAAATATTACCTATGTTGGTATATCTAGAATCCTCACTATTATTTATGTTATCACCTAATACAAAATATTCGTTTTCACCTAAAACAATCTCTGTTCTTGCATTACCACTTGATAAAATATAGTCATCAAACGGTAAATCCTCTAGCTTATTACCATTTATATAAACATATCCATCCACTATCTGTACAGTTTCCTCAGGAAGACCTATAACTCTTTTTATATCATAATAGGAGTTCTTTTCAACTTCAGAATAGGCAATAATATCATATCTTTCTACATCATTAAATTTATATGACAATTTGTTTACTATAACCACCTGGCCATCCTGTAAAGTGTTACTCATAGAAGGACCAACAACAGTTACCGTTTGAACAATAAATGTAATCAGAGCATATCCCGCTATAGCTGCACCTAAAACCAGTAAAAACCAATTAAATATCTCTCTAATTATTTTCTTTCTATTAAAATTAAAACGTCTTGGTCTAAATGTGAATTCCTTGCTATAACGTTTTCTGTTTCTTTTTATATTACTCATATTAAAACCACCATATTTTAAAAATGACTGGAGTTTTGCTCCAGTCATCTTATAAATGAGTTATTATTTAACAAGTTCTTTAACTTTAGCCTTCTTACCAACTCTTTCACGTAAGTAATTAAGCTTAGCTCTTCTAACCTTACCTCTTCTGATAACTTCGATTTTCTCGATAGTTGGAGAATGAAGTGGCCAAGTTTTTTCTACGCCAACACCGTTAGAATTCTTTCTAACTGTGAAAGTCTCTCTACAGCTTCCACCCTGTTTCTTAAGAACAGTACCCTCGAAAGCCTGAACTCTTTCTCTGTTACCCTCTTTAATCTTAGCGTATACCTTAATAGTATCACCAACATTAAACTGTGTTACTTCTTTTACCTGAGCAGCTTCAATGCTCTTGATGATTTCACTTGTATTCATCCTGTGTGACCTCCTAAATATATTAGACGTTCTTATATAAAAGTATACAGAGGACCGTCCCACTTTTCACAACTTCACTAATATAACACATACAAAAACATAAATCAAGAAAATTTTAAAGTTTTTATGTAAATTAATTATATTTTCTTATAAAAGAATGTTCTAAGAGGATCAAAGCCTAAATCTCTAGACTTGATAATCTGTTCTGTGCTTCCAATAAACAATATACCATCGTTTACCAGCGACTTATGGAATTTTCTATATACTCCATCCTTAGCTTCATCAGTAAAGTATATAACAACATTTCTGCAAACTATCATATTAACATCAGAGAAATACTTATCTTCCAATAAATTATGCTTTTTGAATGTTATACAATTCTTCAAAGCATCTGAAACCTTGTATAAGCCTTTGTCAATCTTTTTAAAGTGCTTTTCTAAATACGCTTTCGGTAAATCTACCAAGCTCTTCTCAGCATAAACGCCTTCTTTTGCAAATGCAAGAACATCGTCATCGATGTCTGTTGCATAAATTTTTATTTTATCTAACGAATAATATTTAGATAAAAGCATTGCCAAAGTATATGGTTCATCACCAGTTGAACACGCCGCACTCCAGATGGTCACTCTATCTCCAAAAGTTTTCTTGAGATATGGAATAATTTCATTCTCAAGATTCTCCCATTGAACAGGATTTCTATAAAATTGAGATACGTTAATAGTCAGGTAACTAACAAAGGTACGAAGCAGACCTTCGTCCTGTTTCATACCTTTGAAAAAACTCTCAAATCCATCAAATCCTTTACGGGATATCAGAGACTCTATTCTTCTTTTCATCTGGCGTTCCTTGTACATGTCCAAATTAATGTTTGTAAGACCATAAACATCTTTTTTGAATTCATTGTACCCGTATGCCATAATTATTACTCCTCAGTTGTTTCTTCTGTTGTTTCCTCAACAACTTCTTCAACAGTTTCTTCTTTGAGCATAGCTTTGATACTAAGACTAATCTTTTTATCTTCCTGCTTAAAATCTACAACCTTAGCAGTAATCTCCTGACCAATCTTGAATACATCCTCTGGTTTCTCAACATGCTCGTTTGAAATCTGTGATACATGAAGAAGTGCATCTACTCCTGGCTCTAATTCTACGAATGCACCAAAAGCTGTCATTCTTGCAACCTTACCAGTTACCTCAGTACCTACTGCATACTTCTCTGCAGCAGCAATCCATGGGTTAGCATCATCAAATTTAAGAGAAAGTGCAATCTTCTCACCATTAATATCTTTGATGAATGACTTAACCTTGTCACCAACCTTTAATACGCTCTTTGGATCATCAATTCTTCCCCATGACATCTCTGAGATATGAAGAAGACCATCTGCTCCACCTAAATCTATGAAAGCACCGAAGGATGTAACATTCTTAACAGTACCCTCAACAACATCTCCAACCTTAATAGAATCAAAAAGCTTTTTAGCCTCTTCAGCCTTTTTAGCTGCTACAAGCTTCTTTCTGTTACCAATAATTCTTCTCTTCTTAGGGTTGAACTCTGTAATAACGAACTCAACTTCCTGATCCATAAACTTATCGAGATTTTTCTCATAAGTATCAGATACAAGACTTGCAGGAATAAATACCTTACACTCATCAACAACAACACTAAGTCCACCTTCAAGTACCTGAACAACCTTAGCTTTAAGAACTGTCTCGTTCTCAAATGCCTCTTCAAGCATAGCATATGACTTTTCAGCAGCAACCTTCTTATATGAAAGAAGAACCTGACCTTCACCGTCATTAGTTTTAATAACCTTAACAGTAATAGGGTCACCTACATTAACAACTGTTGTTAAATCAATGTTTGGAGTATTTGAATACTCATTTCTAGTGATTATACCATCAGCCTTATACTGAATATCTACGATAATCTCGTCTGGCTTAACACCTATAACTTTTCCTTCAACCACGCTACCTGGTTTAATTTTGCTTTCGTTTTCTTCTGATTGCTTTAATAATTCTTCGAAACTTAATTCTGACATACTGTCATGAACCTCCTTAATAATATTATTTGGGGTAGATGCCCCAGCTGTAATACCTACCCTCTTAGCGGATTCAATAACAGTTAAATCCAAGTCAACGAGTGTCTGAATAAAGTAAGTATTTGTGCATTCATTTTTGCTTATCTCATACAACTTTTGTGTATTAGAACTTTTTTTACCACCTATAACCACCATAGTGTCCACTAACCCCGCCAATTTCTTAGCTTCCTTCTGTCGTTCCTCAGTAGCATTACAGATAGTATTATAAACAGTAACATTATAATATTTTTTTCGAAAAAATTCAACTAAATCTTTAAATTTAATACTATTAAATGTAGTTTGGGATACTAAAGCAATATTTTCCCCTAATTTATCTGAATTTTTTTCTGCATCATCAATAGAATTAACTATAATAGGCTCTGTTACACACCAACCTCTTATACCCTGAACCTCTGGATGTTTCTCATCTCCGACAATGACAATAGTCTTTCCATTTTGGCTCTCATCTTGGACGATATTATGAATTTTTTTGACAAAAGGACAGGTTGCTTCAACAATTTCAAAGCCAGCATTTTTAAGCATATCATAAGTTATTTTACCAGTACCGTGTGACCTTATAACGATACGGCGCTTTATATCATAACCATCTACTTCGATATTTGTGTTTTTCTGTATAAAATCTTCTAAGGATTCTTTATCTTGAATTATTTTGACACCTTTAGACTCCAAATCCTTAACAACTTCTTCATTATGGATAATTGGTCCATAAGTGTACACCTCATAATTGTCCTGTTTAGATTTTTCTACCTGCTCATAAACAGTATCTACAGCCCTTTTTACACCAAAACAAAAACCTGCTGTTTTAGCAAGAATTACTTCTCTCATTAAATCACCACTTTTACTTTTTTGTAAGATTACAGATATAAGCAACTACCTGCTCTATATTCATATCTGATGTATCAAGATATACAGCGTCCTCCGCCTGCTTTAATGGCGCAATTTCCCTGTTCATATCCTGATAATCTCTTTGCTCAATATCAGCTTCAATTTTCTCAATATTAGGGTTCTCACCCTTAGCAACCAACTCATCATAACGTCTTTTTGCTCTTGTTTTAACAGACGCTGTCAAATAAATCTTTATCTCTGCATCAGGAAGCACAAAGGTTCCTATATCTCTACCGTCCATAATAACATCGTTTTCAGCAGCAATATCTCTTTGTAAAGATAAAAGCTTATCTCTCACTGCCTTTTTTGCCGCAGCCTTAGATGCCATATTTCCAACCTGCTCCTGTCTGATTAAGGTTGAAACATTTCTGTCATTCAAATACACCTGCTGTACTCCATCCTCATATTTAATCTCTATATTTATTTTTGAGCATGCATCAGATATCTCTTGTTCTTCTTCAAGATTTACATTATTCTCAATAAAATATAAAGCTATTGAACGATACATTGCTCCTGTATCAACATATAGAAATCCTAACTCCTTTGCAACTAATTTTGCAATGGTACTTTTTCCCGCACCAGCAGGTCCATCTATCGCTATATTCATATTAATAATTACGTCTTATCAACAAGACGTTCTCCTTTCTTTTATATCAAATTTTATTATAATTTACTCCAGAGCAGCAGCCGTACTCCATGCAATCTGTAAATTAAAGCCCCCTGTCAATGCATCCACATCCAGAACTTCACCTATAAATCTGAGTCCTTTGATTTTTTTAGACTCCATATTTTGAGGATTTATCTCTTTTACATTTACACCACCCTGTGTAATAATAGCCTCATCAAAGCCTCTTAAGCCTTTAACATTTAGTTCCATATTTTTCAACACATTTATAAGCTTTAATCGCTCTTCCTTAGTTATTTCATTCACTTTTTTGTATTGGTCAATACCTGACATTTCAATAACTACAGGAATAAGTTTTTTAGGTAAAAGCTCACCTAATGAATTTCTAAACTGCTTGTTTATGTTTTGAGAAAAATCTCTTAATAATCTATCATTTAACTGCTCGTCTGTCAAAGCTGGCTTAAGGTCAATATAAAGTCTTAAATCATTGTTTAAATGCTTACTTAAATAAGACGATGCACTTAAAATAACTGGTCCGCTAACACCGAAATGTGTAAAAAGCATTTCTCCAAAATCAGAATATACTGTTTTGTCCTTATTTTTTACTTTTGCTTTAAATGTAACCTGTATATTTTTCAGGGCAAGTCCCATTATATCTCTGCAAAAACCTTCTTCTATTTCTACCGGTACGAGCGCCGGTTTAGGTTCAACCACATCAAGTTCCAATTTTTTTGCCCATTTTATCCCATCACCAGTTGAACCGGTAAGCGGATAAGATACACCACCTGTTGCAACAACAACGTCCTCGCAGCTTATATATTCTTCTTTTCCAGCTTCATTTCTTAATCTGACACCTTTAACAGATTTGCAATCCTCTTCCTCTAATACATCTATATCAACAGCTTCTGTGTTTAACCTAATTTCAACCCCAAGTCTTTTTAGCTTTGTAGTCATAACACTAATCACATCTGAAGAATGGTCAGAAGTTGGAAAAACTCTGTTGCCTCTTTCTGTTTTAACAGATAAACCTAAATTGGTAAAAAAATCCATAGTAGCATTAGAATCAAATCCATAAAAAGCACTATATAAGAACTTTGAATTTGTAACAACACTTTTAAGAAGATCCTCTGTATCACAATTGTTTGTTAAATTACATCTACCCTTGCCCGTGATAAAAAGCTTTCTTCCCAACTTGTCATTTTTCTCTAATATAACAGGCTTATAGCCTTTTTCTGCAAGCATAATACCTGCCATCATTCCGGCAGCTCCACCGCCAATAATAATTATATTCTTCATTTACATAAGCCTCTTTAAATCTGTTTTCTTAACAGTGATTATAAGAGGACAATCCTCCTTTAATGGAATATCCGGATCCATAACTACATTTACGTCATTTTCTTCTTTAACTGCAATAACATTTATTTTATATTCTTTACGAAGATTTAATTCCTTTAAAGTACGCCCTACCCACTCTTTTTTAGGCATAAGCTCAATAAGGCTTACTGTATCTGAAATTTCAAAAAACTCAAGAAAATCAGAGCACATAAGCTGTTTTGATATTCTTTTGCCAGATTCTCTTTCCGGGAAAACAACCTTATCTGCACCAACCTTATCTAATATTTCTCCTGTAACATGGTCTCTCGCCTTAGCAATTACAAGTGGAACGCCCAAATCCTTTGCAGTTATAACACCCATAATACTAGGCTCTAAAAAATCTGCCATAGCAACAATAACTGCATCCATGTTTGATATACCAGAATCCTTAAGTGCTGCTGTATCACATACATCAATATTAATTGCACATGTAACATAATCCGATAATCTGTTTACTTTCTCTTCATCATTATCTATCGCCATTACATCAGCTCCTAATTTAGAAAGCTCCATGGCAATACTTCTTCCAAAACGTCCAAGTCCAATAACTGCAAATGATTTTCTCATATATTAACCTCCCAATATTATCCAACTATTATATCTGCCTCAGCATAATGCAAAGAGTTTTTAATTGTATATTTGTTGCTAAATGCTACGAACATTGATATAGGACCAATTCTGCCTAAATACATAGCTATAATAACAATAACTTGTCCTATGGCATTCAGAGATGATGTAATTCCTCTGGTAAGACCTACCGTTGCAACAGCACTTGCCATTTCAAAGGTTGCATCAGTAAGAGAAACCTCATTTGTTGCAATAAGTAATATACTAAATACAAAAAATACAAATACACTTATAAATGTAACCGCCAAGGATTTACGAATAAGCTCCTCGTTTATACTCCTATTATAAATTATAGCTTCTTTTCTTCCCTTAACAACAGAAATAACACTAAACAGTAGTACAACAAATGTAACTGTTTTTATACCACCTGCTGTACCAACAGGAGAACCACCAATAATCATAAGTACAATCGAAACCAGTACAGAGGTCTCATGTAAACCACCTTGGTCTATAGCCGCAAAGCCTGCAGTTCTCAATGTAACTGATTGAAAAATACTATTAAGTATTTTATCTCCCAGAGTCATATCTCCAATTGTAGCTTTGTTATTATATTCAAATATAAATATCAAAAATGCACCTGCAAATATTAGCGAAAATGTTACTGATAAAACAATTCTTGAATGAATTGTAAGCTTTTTAAAGAAATCCTTTAACTGTATTTCCTTTTTAAATATCTTTCTTACAATTTCTAAAAAATCCCACCATACAACAAATCCTATGCCTCCATTAAAAATAAGCATCATTGTTGTAATAAGAACTACTGGTGAAGAATTAAAAGACATAAGGCTGTCATTTCCGATAATATCTATGCCAGCATTACAAAATGCTGATATTGCATTGAAAAACGCATACCAAATTCCTTTTTTTATACCAAATTTTGGTATAAACTCTATTAGGTAACAAAGCATACCTACAAACTCAACGACAAATGTTCCGATTATAACTTTCTTTATAAATCTCACAACACCCTGCAAGGTCGAAAGATTATATGCATCCTGTATTATCATTCTGTCCTTGAGTGAAACTTTCTTATTTAAAACAAGCATAATTGCAGATGTAAAACCTACAATACCTAATCCACCTAACTGAATTAATATTAAAATCACAATTTTACCAAATAAAGTCCAATATGAAAATGTGTCAACTACAACCAAACCAGTAACACAAATAGATGTTGTAGCCGTAAAAAGGGCTGTCAAAACATTACTTTCACCACTAACTGTCGCACATGGAAGTGATAAAAGTATTGTTCCAATAATAATTGCACATAAAAACCCTAATAATATTATTTTTGTTGTAGATAATTTTTTCTTTTCTTTTTTATTAACTGTATCCGACATATTATACTCCAAAATTTTTTAAGAGACGGGATACAATCCCGTCTCTTTATTTTACTTATTATACTGGATAAGTTTTATTTTCTGAATTTGCCAAAGACGCATCAACACCAGTCTGCTGTGCCTCTCTATATTTAAAGTAGTCCATAGCAACCTGTGGGAATAATGCATAAGTAAGCACATCCTCATCCTGCTGCTTGTACTGTGCCATTTCCTTTTCGAGCTTATCTAATTCGTTCTCAATAAGGTCTGCTGGTCTGCAAGTAATAGGCTCCTGATCGCCAATTACCTTCTTTCTAACCTCTGGGTCTACAGGAAGTACAGACTGACCATACTCACCAGCAACAAGAGCCTTAGACTCCTTAGTACACATCTTATATCTCTCACCAGTTACAACGTTAAGCACAGCCTGAGTACCAACAATCTGGCTTGAAGGAGTAACAAGAGGTGGCTCACCATAGTCCTTACGAACTCTAGGAACTTCCTCAAGAACCTCCTGGAACTTATCCTCTGCACCCATTTCTTTAAGCTGTGATACAAGGTTGGAAAGCATACCACCTGGTACCTGATATAAAAGTGTCTTAATATCAACACCCATTACCTTTGGATTAAGAAGTCCACTAGCTAACCACTCTTCTCTCATTGGCTTGAAGTAATCTGCGATTTCAACAAGAAGGTTCTCATCAAAGCCTGGGTCATATTCTGTACCCTCAAATGCTTTAGACATAACCTCTGTTGCTGGCTGACTAGTACCAAGAGCCATAGGAGACATTGCTGTATCAATAATATCACAACCAGCCTCTACTGCCTTCATGTATGTCATAGATGCAACACCTGAAGTATAGTGTGTGTGAAGCTGAATTGGAAGTGAAGTACTCTCCTTAAGTGCTGTAACAAGCTCTGTAGCCTTATATGGGACAAGAAGACCTGCCATATCCTTGATACAGATAGAATTTGCACCCATATCCTCAATCTTCTTAGCCATATCCTTCCAATAATCAAGAGTATAAGCCTCTCCTAATGTATATGAAAGAGCTATCTGAGCATGACCACCTTCTTTGTTTGCTGCCTTAACAGCTGTCTCAAGGTTTCTGATATCATTTAAACAGTCAAAAATACGAATAATATCAATACCATTAGCGATAGACTTCTGAACGAAATACTCAACTACATCATCTGCATAATGACGATATCCTAAGATATTCTGTCCTCTGAAAAGCATCTGTAATTTAGTGTTCTTAAATCCATCTTTAAGTTTTCTAAGTCTCTCCCATGGATCTTCCTTAAGGAAACGAAGTGATGCATCAAATGTTGCACCACCCCAGCACTCTACTGAGTGGTATCCAACCTTGTCCATCTTTTCGATGATTGGGAGCATCTGCTCTGTAGTCATTCTTGTTGCAATAAGTGACTGATGAGCATCACGTAATATAGTTTCGGTAATCTTTACCGGTTTCTTTTCTACTGCCATTTATCTTACCTCCTGTAATTTTACATAACACCGAATATTGCAAGGAATGTACCTGCAGCAACCGCTGTACCAATAACACCGGCAACATTAGGACCCATTGCATTCATGAGAAGGAAGTTTGTAGGGTCTGCCTCTGCACCAACCTTCTGTGAAACTCTAGCTGCCATAGGAACCGCAGAAACACCTGCCGAACCAATAAGTGGGTTAACCTTACCCTTTGTAGCCCAACACATAATCTTACCAAAGATAACACCTGCTGCTGTACCAAATGAGAATGCAATAAGACCAAGTGCAACAATCTTAAGTGTACTGATGTTAAGGAATGCATCTGCACTTGTTGTAGCACCAACTGATGTACCAAGTAAAATAACTACAATGTACATCATAGCATTTGAAGCTGTCTCTGTAAGCTGCTTAACAACTCCACACTCTCTAAATAAGTTACCAAGCATAAGCATACCAACAAGTGGTGCTGTTGTAGGAAGAATAAGAACTACAACAAGTGTAACAATTATTGGGAATAAGATTTTCTCAAGCTTAGTAACAGGACGAAGCTGACTCATCTTAATCTTACGCTCTTTCTCTGTTGTAAGAAGCTTCATAATAGGTGGCTGAATAACAGGTACAAGTGCCATATATGAATATGCAGCAACTGCTATAGGGCCCATAAGTGTTCCACCCATTCCAAGCTTACCTGCAAGGAAAATAGATGTAGGACCGTCAGCACCACCAATTATAGATATAGCTGCAGCTTCTTTTCCATCAAATCCCATAAGGAACGCAAGGAAATATGCTGAATAAATACCAAACTGTGCTGCCGCACCAAGTATAAAGCTCCTAGGGTTGGCAATAAGTGGACCAAAGTCTGTCATCGCACCAACACCCATGAAAATAAGTGATGGAAGAATACTCCACTCATCTAATAAATAAAAATAATGTAATAATCCGCCCGGTTCAATAATACTAGGAAACATATTAACCAAGAACATACCAAAAGAAATTGGCACTAAAAGCAATGGTTCAAATCCCTTAACAATTGCAAGATACATAAAAAAACAAGCTACAAGAATCATAACGTAATGCTTCCATGTAAGTGTTGCAAAACCAGTCTGAAGGGCGAGATTTTTTAATACGTCTACAAAACCGCTCATCTAGCTGTTACCTCCTGTTTTAATAGGTACAAATAATAATTTGTATTAGTTTAATGTTGCTAATGTATCGCCTGCTTCTACAGAATCACCTGTCGAAACATTGATACTTGCAATTGTACCATCCTGAGGAGCAACAACTTCGTTTTCCATCTTCATAGCCTCAAGAACAAGGATTACATCACCCTGCTTAACTGCTGCACCAACATTTGCTTTTACTCCTAAAATCTTACCTGGCATAGGTGAAGAAACAACAACAGAGCCTGCTGAACCACTTGCTGCAGGTGCTGCTGCAGGTGCTGGAGCTGCTGCAACAGGTGCTGCAACAGGTGTTGCAACAGGTGCCGCTGCTGGTACTGTACCTGCTCCTAATTCCTCAACTGCTACGTCATATGCTGTACCATTAACTGTAATTCTATAATTTTTCATTGTAATTTCCTCCTAAATATCTATTATTTTTTTGCTCTTCTGATCGAACGAACAACAAGTGTATCTTTGCTTACCGCTCCGCTTCCATTTGCACTGCCTGATGCTGCATAGATAGCTGCTGTAATAACAGCAACAAGCTCTGCATCATTCATAAGGTTCTCAGATGCAACAGGTACTGACTGAGCAGCCTTAGCAGGAGCCTCTTCCTTTTTAGGTTCAGGTACTTTAGTCTTCTTAGCAAATAAAGCTGGAAGATACTTAAAGAGTGATATGATAAACGATATAAATATAAGAACAACGAATACTGTTCCCATACCAATAAGGGTATTCATACCAGCCTGCCCCATAAGCTCTGATTTAGAGTATACTGCTGAAACAACCATCTCCTCTGGAATGTATGGTTTAATTCCCTCCATATTATAATATATTTGAGCCTCAACTGCTTCTTCTAAACTTGTGAATCCAGTATAAAAAAAGAACATTTCTACACTACCAAACTCTGATATGGCATTTTTCTCCATAACATCTACAGTAATTTCACGAACTAACCTATCATATAAAATATAATATTCAGGATTTTCAACATATTTAACTGTAATTTCAGTATCTCTTTCTGATGCTCTGTTTAATATAGTTACTGACACATAATCCTCTGCATCCTCTATTGAAGCATCAACAAGATTCATATTAAAATAAGGGTCGTTGATGTATTCACTATAATCCTGAAATTCACCAACCTTGTCGTTGTTAACTGCCTGGTCTACACCTTTGACAGCCGACTGTTCAAAAGCAGTACCTGATGTAATATAATAATCTTTATATTCGTCAGAAACCTTGCTATATGTCTGAAACTCAGCCATAGTATCAATAACAATCTGAGTATCATCATAAGCAAAAGGTTTTTCTACTTTTTCATCACAACCAGCTAAAGAAAACATAACAGCTAACATGGAAAATAATACT
This sequence comes from Wujia sp., assembly GCA_045531735.1. Lineage (GTDB taxonomy): Bacteria > Bacillota > Clostridia > Lachnospirales > Lachnospiraceae > Coprococcus_C. The sequence goes on from JAZSEO010000011.1 coordinate 258,797, forward strand.
AATAACTTTTTCATTTTCATTTAGTTGTCACCTCTTCTTTAAACTGCTCCATGCTTCTTATATGGTCTGTCTTCATTTTTTGTATAAAGCATATCAAATACAGCAATTACACGCTTTCTTGTAGCATCTGGCTCAATAATATCATCAATATAGCCTCTCTTTGCTGCTGCAATAGCACTTGACTGTAATTCTTCGTAAGCCTTCTTTAACTCAGCAACCTTAGCTACCTTATCATCTGCTGCTGCAATTTCTTTCTCATACATAATCTTAACAGCCATCTCTGGGTCCATTGTACCAATCTTAGCACATGGCCAAGCATATACAACATCTGCTCCGATAGCCTTTGAATTCATAACTGTATAAGCTGTTCCAAAAGCATCACCCATAACTAATGTTACCTTTGGTACTGTAGCATCAGCAAATGCAAATGTAAGCTTAGCTGCTGCATCAGCCATAACCTTTTCATTATCGATTGTAGCTACAAAGCCTTTTACATTAACTAATGTAAGAACTGGAATATTGAAAGCATCACAGAACTTAACAAAATCTGCTGCAACCATAGCTGCATCTGCTGTAAGCATAGCACCATCCTCTGATGCCTGATTTGCAACACATCCTACTGTAGCTCCATTTAACTTAATGAAACCAAGAACCATGCCTTTTGCAAAATCCTTGTTTACCTCAATAAAGAGATTATTGTCAGCGATATTCTGTAATACAGCTCTTCCGTCCTTAGCAAAACCGTCAAGGTTAGGAATAATTCTGTTTAAATCATCTGTACATTCAGCAGTATCATCATCTGTGTTGTTTGATGGAAGAATATCAACAAGTGCTCTTACCTGAGCAAGTACTGATGCATCATCATCACATACAAAATCAACAAGTGCTGTGTTTGAGCTTAAATAATCAGCTGAAGCTGTATCAAGCTTAGACTGATTGTTGCCATCTAATGCATTAGGACTGTTAACGAATAACTTTGAGCCTTCCTTTGTCATAAATGTAAAATCTGTCAAAGTAGGAATAAGAGCAGCTCCACCGCCACAAGTTCCAAAAATTGCAGTAATCTGTGGAATAACACCTGAAGCTAAAGTCTGTTTCAAATATAATTCACCAAATGCATTCATAGCATCTGTAGCCTCCTGAAGTCTAAGACCAGCGCAGTCTACAAGACCAACTACAGGAGCACCAACCTTCATAGCCATATCATAAATCTTAGCAATTTTCTTAGCATGCATCTCACCGATTGCACCACCAAGAACACTTGCATCCTGGCTATAAACATATACTAATTTTCCATTGATAACACCATATCCGGTAATAACACCATCTTTTGGAGTATCAGTTTCTGGCATGTTGAAATCAGTATTTCTTGCTGTAACATAAGAACCAACCTCAACAAAGCTTGAGTCATCAAGTAAAGATGTGATTCTATCACTTGCTGACAAAGTAAGTTTGTTACTCATTTTATGTCCTCCGTTAAATTTATTTTAGGTCTGTATCCGAAAATAAGACCAATTTCTTCCGAGTATAATAATACGCTTTTTCCCCCAGTAAATCAAGCAAATCTTCCAATATTTTTTATTATTTACCATTATTTTTACAATCTATTTTTTAAATTACATTTAGCGTTGTTTTTTTTAGTTTTTTTTAATATTTCTTATTATTCCCAACATATCTATAATAGTAGTTTTAGTGGTTTTTTCTCTAATCTCATATCTGTTTCCATCAAAATTATATCTTTTTACAACTATTGACCCTTTAAAATATAAACCAGCATATACAGTCCCCACCGGCTTATCAGGTGTTCCTCCCTCCGGTCCCGCAATACCAGTTACAGCTATAGCACAATCTACGCTTGCCACTCTAGCTAAGCCCCTAACCATTTCTTCTGCTGTCTCGGCTGAAACTGCTCCATATTTTTCCAAGGTCTCATGATTAACACCAAGTATTCTTTCTTTTGCTTCATTTGAGTAAGTAATATATGATTCATTCATTACATAGGAGGCTCCGGAAATATTTACGATAGATGCAGCAATCATTCCTCCTGTACAAGATTCTGCTGTAGCAATATAATATTTTCCAGTCTTCAATTCTTCTACAAGCATTTCGGCAAGTTCATCCAGCTCCATATTAACTAATTCAATGTTCATTTTTATCTCCTCCAAAATATAAAAATCCCTTTTTAAAAGGGATTTTTATCACAAATATTTATATATTATTTTGTGTCTGCTAAAACACCTTTGTTTTTAACAAGATAATCAACGAGTGAAATAATTGTAAGCGCTAGTGCAGCGTAAATCAATACATTCTCTATAATAGCAACAACATTTCCACCAAAATCACACATGATTACAATAATCATAATCATCTGAACTACTGTTTTGACTTTTCCCCACCATCCGGCAGCAATAACTACGCCATTGTCTGAAGCTACCAGTCTAAAACCACTTATAATAAACTCTCTTGCAATTATAACAATAACAACCCATGCCGGAATTCTGTCAAGTTCAATAAGAGCTATCATTGCCGAGCATACTAAAAGCTTATCTGCCAATGGATCCATAAATTTACCGAAATTTGTTATAAGATTATATTTTCTTGCAATTTTTCCATCTAAAGCATCAGTAATACTTGCTATACAGAAAATCCCAACAGCAATCCATTTGCCATAAGGTATCTCATCCACCATAAGTGCTACAAGAAAAAATGGTATCAATATTACTCTTAAAATTGTAAGTTTATTAGGTAAGTTCATCTACTATTCCTCCTATTAAGTCATAAGGTCCTGCCTCTTTTATTTCTACATCAACAATGGTACCTGAAATAAGCTCATAGTCACATTCCACAAATACCATTCCATCTACGTTAGGCGCATCCCTAAAGGTACGACCTACATAAACATCCTCTTCTGGAGAATATCCTTCAATAATAACCTTTTGGATAGTTCCAACCAATTCGCTATTTTTGTCCAAAGAAATTTCCTGTTGAAGTTCCATTATTTCATCCCTCCAAGCAGATGCCAGCTCGTCATCCACCTGATTTGGAAACTCAGCAGCAGGCGTTCCATCTTCTCTGGAATAAGTAAATACACCTACTCTGTCAAGCTCCACCTCATCAAGAAATGACATTAACGCCTCATGTTCATCATCTGTTTCACCTGGAAATCCTGAAATAAGAGAGGTTCTTATTGCAATATCAGGAACTTTATTTCTGAGCTTGTTTATCGTATCTATTATTGATTTTCTATCCGTCTTTCTACCCATGCGATGAAGTATATCATCTTCACTGTGTTGTAATGGCATATCTATATAATGACATAACTTAGGCTCTGTTACAAACACATCTATTAACTCGTCATACAGCTCTTCAGGATAACAATACATAACTCTAATCCACTCTATCTCATCTATCTGGGCTATCTCATGTATAAGCTCATGCAAGCATTTTTTACCATATAAATCAATGCCATAACAGGTCGTTTCCTGTGCGACAAGAATAATTTCTTTTATCCCCTGCGACGCCATATATTTTGCTTCATCAAGCAACCTTTCTTTTGGAACACTTCTGTATTTGCCTCTTATATGTGGTATTACACAATAAGTACAAAACTTATTACAGCCCTCTGCAATCTTTAAATATCCCATAAAGGTACCTGATGTAATGACCTTTTTAGTATCTGCCAATGCAAGTCTTTCCAAATCATCGTATACCGATACCTTGCCAGATGAATTTATACATATTCCATCATCTGAACATATACTTTTATCTTCCAGTGCCTTTATTGTAGCTACTATTTTGTCAAAGCTACTGGTACCTATACACGCATCAACTTCAGGAATCTCATCAAATATTTCATCCTTAAAACGTTCTGCAAGACATCCTGTAACTATCAGATATTTGAGTCTATCTTCTTTTAATCTCGACATTTCAAGTATTGTATTAATACTCTCTTCCATAGCATCATGAATAAAGCTACAGGTATTAACTACTACAACCTCTGCCTCATATTCATCATTTGTTATATTGTAATTATTATCGCGAAGTAATCCAAGCATAGCCTCGCTATCACATAGGTTTTTGTCACAACCTAATGATACCAACAAAATATTCATATATTAATTTAAACCTGCTTCCACACAATTATTCATAAGCATAGCTATGGTCATAGGACCTACACCACCAGGAACAGGAGTAATTGCACCTGCAATCGGCTCAACTGATGCATAGTCAACATCACCACAAAGCTTATTATTTTCATCTCTATGTATACCAACATCAATAACTGTTGCACCTTCTTTTACATAAGATGCATCAATCATCTTAGGCTTACCTATAGCAACTACAAGTATATCTGCTCTCTTACATACTTCTTTTAAATCCTTAGTTCTAGAATGGCAAATAGTTACAGTTCCATTCTCTCTAAGTAAAAGCATACTCATAGGCTTACCAACAATATTACTTCTGCCTATAACAACACATTCCTTACCTGCTATTTCAATATTTGAACGTTTAAGTAACTGTATAACTCCTGCTGGAGTACAAGAGACAAATCCCTTTTGTCCTATGCTTAATGCACCAACACTTGCCGGATGGAAACCATCAACATCTTTAGTAGGTGATATGGCATTAATAATTTTCTCCTCATTAATATGCTTAGGCACTGGGAGCTGAACTAAAATACCATGCACAGAATCATCCTTATTAAGCTTATCTATAATTCCTAAAAGCTCCTCCTCTGTAGTTTCCTCAGGAATCTCATACGCGAGTGATTTTATACCTATATATTCACACGCCTTTTTCTTATTTCCAACATATACAGTTGAAGCTGGGTCGCTACCCACCTGAATAACCGCGAGACAGATTTCTTTACCTTCATTTTTAAGTGAAGCAACCTTCTCTTTTAATTCATCTTTTATCTGCTGTGAGATTAATTTTCCATCAATAATCTGTGCCATTAATAGTTCCTCCTTATCTTAAAATAATCCGTTAATAACACCTTCGTCATCTACAAAGATTCTTTCTGCAGCTGGAATCTTTGGAAGTCCTGGCATTGTCATTATCGCACCTGTAATAGCAACAACAAAGCCTGCACCTGCACTTACATATACCTCTCTTATATTAACGGTAAAACCTTCCGGTCTACCAAGAAGTGACGCGTCATCAGAAAGCGAATACTGATTTTTAGCCATACAAACAGGCATATTGCCCATGCCCATAGCTTCAATTTTAGCTATAGCATTTGAAGCCTCTGCACTGTATGTAACATCCTTTGCTCCATAAATTTTAGTTGCAACTGTCTCAATTTTTTCTTTTATAGATAAACTATCTTCATATAATACTTTAAAATTACTTTCTTTTGTTTCGAGGGTATTGAGTACAGCTTTCGCAAGCTCTACGCCACCTTCTCCACCTTTTTCCCATACATTGGCAAGTGCAAAATCACAGCCTCTCTCCTCACAGAATTTCTTAACAAACGAAAGCTCAGCATCAGTATCTGTAACAAATCTGTTAAGTGTTACAACTACAGGGACACCATACATTTGAAGATTTTCTATATGTTTTTCGAGGTTGACAATACCTTTGGCAAGCGCCTCTAAATTCTCGTTATTGAGTTCAGCTTTTGGAACATCACCATTATATTTAAGTGCTCTTACTGTCGCAACTAAAACGACCGCATCCGGCTTAAGTCCAGCCATACGGCACTTAATATCAAAGAATTTTTCTGCACCTAAGTCTGCACCAAAACCTGCTTCTGTTATAACATAATCAGCTATTTTAAGAGCTGTTTTTGTTGCTCTTACAGAATTACATCCATGAGCAATATTTGCAAACGGACCACCATGCACAAGTGCAGGTGTATGCTCTAAGGTCTGAATAAGATTAGGCTTTATAGCATCCTTAAGAAGTGCTGTCATTGAACCGACACATTTAAGTTCTCCTGCAGTTACAGGCTCATTGTCATAGTTATAAGCAACTATTATTTTGCTAAGTCTTTCCTGTAAATCCTTTATATCCTCTGCTAGACATAATATCGCCATAATCTCAGATGCAACCGTAATAACAAAACCATCCTGACGAACTACACCATCTGCTTTTTTGCCCATACCTACAATAATACTTCTTAAGGCTCTGTCATTCATATCAAGACAACGTTTAAACACTATTCTTTTAGGGTCAATTCTAAGTGCATTTCCCTGATGAATATGGTTATCCATAACTGCAGCAAGTAAATTATTTGCAGAAGTTATTGCATGGAAATCTCCTGTGAAATGTAAGTTTAAATCCTCCATAGGTACAACCTGCGAATATCCACCACCTGCTGCACCACCTTTAATACCAAAACATGGTCCAAGTGATGGTTCTCTAAGAGCAATAATTGATTTTTTACCAAGCTTACCCATAGCCTGACCAAGTCCAACAGTAACTGTTGTTTTACCTTCTCCGGCAGGAGTCGGATTTATTGCTGTCACAAGAACTAATTTACCATCCTTATTATTCTTTACAGAATCCATGTATTCATCAGTAAGCTTAGCCTTATACTTACCATACATCTCAAGGTCATCTTCCGTTATTCCGATAGAAGCAGCCACCTCTTTAATATTAAATAATTCTGACTGCTGTGCGATTTCAATATCTGTAAACATATATATCTCCTTTTATAAATTCTCTTCTATATAATTTTCAAACTCTTCCATAGTCATAAGTACTTTTCTTGGTTTTGTTCCCTCCTCAGGACCTACAACTCCAGCATCGGAAAGCTGGTCCATTATTCTTGCTGCACGATTGAAACCAATCTTATATACTCTTTGTAACATTCCTATGGAAGCTTTTTCTTTTCCGATAATAAACTTACCAGCCTCAACAAAGTACTCATCCAAATCAGAGCCTCCGCCTGACGCTCCACCACCGGATGCTCCACTGACAGATGAATTTGCTATCTCACTGGTTATTTTTTCATCGTATACAGTATCTCCACTTTGTTCCTTGATAAAATCAACGACATCTGCAATCTCATCATCAGATAAAAATGCACCCTGCACACGAACTGGTTTTGGATATCCTGTTGGATAAAACAACATATCACCTTTACCGAGAAGTTTTTCTGCACCGTTCATATCAAGTATTGTTCGAGAATCAACTCCCGACGAAACAGTCATGGCAATACGCGAAGGTACATTTGCCTTAATAAGACCAGTGATAACATCTACTGATGGTCTCTGAGTTGCAATGATAAGATGTATTCCGGCAGCTCTCGCAAGCTGTGAAAGTCTTACAATAGCATCCTCCACCTCTCCATGTGCAACCATCATAAGGTCTGCAAGCTCATCTACGATAATTACAATCTGAGGGAGCTTTTTCATCTCTTCGTTACCATCAGGCGAGCCAGTCACCGCTTCAACCTTTTCATTATAGCCCTGTAAATTACGTACATTGTACTGTGCAAAAAGCTGGTATCTGTTTGTCATCTCCATAACCGCCCAGTTAAGAGCTCCTGCTGCTTTCTTAGGGTCAGTTACTACAGGAATAAGCATATGAGGTATACCGTTGTATATACTAAGCTCAACCTGTTTTGGGTCTACCATGATAAGTTTAACATCATCTGGGTTTGCTTTGTATAAAATACTCATAATAAGTGTATTTATACATACGGATTTACCTGAGCCTGTTGCACCGGCAACAAGAAGATGTGGCATTTTAGCTATATCTGTTACAATCACCTGTCCGCTTATATCCTTACCCACAGCAAAAGCAATTTTAGACGGAAATTTTTTAAAATTATCAGACTCCAACAAATCTCTAAAATATACTGGTGAGCTTTCTTTGTTAGGTACCTCAATACCTATTGCAGCCTTACCAGGAATTGGAGCTTCAATACGAATATCTGCGGCAGCAAGATTAAGCTTAATATCATCAGCAAGATTAACAATCTTGCTAACTTTTACACCCTGTTCAGGCTGTAGCTCATATCTGGTTACCGATGGTCCACAACTATAATCTGTAACGGTAACATTTACACCAAAATTCTCAAGAGTACTTTTAAGCTTCATTGCTGTTTCTCTAACACCGGCCTCACTGTTTGCACCTTTAGATTTATTTGTTCTAAGTAATTCTATAGGTGGAAATACATACTCTTTGTTTTTCGGAATCTCAGTATTTCCTGACTTTATTTCTTTCTTTTCTTCTGTAGCAGTACTGTTATTTCTCTCATTCATACTGCTAAATGTTTTTTGTGCTGATGAAGCATTCTCATCAATAAACCTTGTTCCAGAAAGAGTTTTTGTAGGATTAGCAGATATTCCACTTAATTCCTCTGCTATAGCATCTCTCTCTGCTGTCATTTCTGCCTGTGTTTCCTTCGTCTTTTTTCTCTGACGTTTAACAGGCTCTAAAACAGTGACATTTTCCTCTTCAATCGAAGGAACATCCGGTTTATTAAAGAAATCTTCTTTATAATCCTTGGCACTTGTATCAAAATCGTACTGTTTAGCATCTTCAATTGCAAAGAAATCATTATTCGGAATAGGTTTTAACTCATGAACCTCTTCTTTATCTACTATTTTGTTTTTGACTTTTTTCTTGACTTTTTTATCCTCACTCTCGAGCACCCTGATACTATTTAATACATCTTTATTTTGCATTCTATTAGGTGTATTATTATAAGCCTGTGTATCAGCATAGTTTTCTGTATACTCATCCCTATAATCCGAATTAGACTTTTTAGTTTTTAACATATCAATAATTGATACATCCATAACCACTATGAAGCCTATTATACACATAAGTATAATTATAATTATACATCCGGTAAGTCCTATAAGCTTATGTAGAAGCACAATTATACCACCTAACAGCACACCTCCACCTAACTCATGGTCAGCTCCTGTTGTATATAATTCCTTAATTCCTACTTTTTCAACTCCCGAAATAAGCTGAAAAATAAAAGCTAAAACAACCAGAAAAATACCTGCACAGGAAACACGCTTAACAATTTTTTTCTGTGCACCGTTTGCAAATAAAAACGCAGCAGAGAAAAAAGCAAAAATTGGAATAACATAGGATACTGTTCCAAACAAGCCAAATATAATATTAGAAATAAAATCTCCAACTACTCCACACCAACCAAAATTACTACATAAAAGAAAAATAGCAACTGCAAGGTATACAAACAAATATATCTCTCTTTCTCTCGAATTATCATCTTCCTTAAGTGCATTAATAGCCGCTTCTTTTCTTTCACGAGTATATGTACTGTCAATTTTGTTGTTCTTTTTCGCCTGTTTTACATTACTGCTTTTAGCACTATTTTTTGACTGATTATTGTTTTTGCCGGTTTTATTTGTTCCCGCCATCACATTCTCTCCTTATCTCAATCTATATAGCAAATATGTACCCAAGGCTGATGCCTCGGATTTATATATTATTTAAATGCTCATACGTTTCTATTTTACTATTTTTCCACTTATTAATCAAGTCGTATAAACAATTCATAGCGTCACTTATTCCACCCACACTATCTATTATTCCACATTCCACAGCCTGATCGCCAATAAGCACAGAACCTATGTCCTTTGTAAGTTCTGTTGTATTAAACATAATGTCTTTAAGCTTTTCCTTTGCTATATTACTGTGACGTGCAGTAAAATCTATAATTCTATCCTGCATTCTTTCAATATATTCATAATTTTGTCTTACCCCCAAAACAGTTCCGTTTATTCTTATTGGATGTACTACCATCGTGGCAGACGGAACAATAAATGTCTTATCTCCCGACACAGCTAAAGGTACACCTATAGAATGTCCACCCCCTAAAACAAGACATACTTTGGGTTTGCTACAGCTTGAAAGCATTTCTGCAATGGCAAGTCCCGATTCAACATCACCGCCTACAGTATTAATGATAACTAAAATGCCGTCTATTCTATCATTGTCTTCAATATATGCCAGCAGAGGAAGCAACTGTTCATATTTTGTAGCTTTTATATTCTGTGATATATCATGCCCCTCTATCTCCCCAAAAATATTAATTAGAGCTATATTACTTTTATGAACATTTTTTTCTAAATATATTTGATTATAATCTTCTATCTTTTCATTTTTAGATTTTATATCATTATTATTCATGCACAAAACTCCATTCATAATTTTTATATAAATAGTTTGTACAAAACAAAAAAAATAATGCTATACAAATGTATAGCATTATTTTTTAAAAAAGTATCTATATTAGTAAGATATAGTCTCCATAAATGCTTCGTAATCAGCTACATCTCCACCGATTGAAACATACTCAACATAAATAAGCATATCTCCATCGCAAATTACAGCTGAACGGCCCTGATATGTACCTGCTGCATCATCGATATTCCACTCTGTTACATCATTTCCATTATATGTTGTAGAAGACATTGTGCACTGTTCGCCATAGATAGCTTTAATCTGAGTATCAAATGTTTCGATAACTGTATCCATATCAGTCATAATATTTTGATTATCAACACCTAAAACTAACGCATTAACAACACTGTAATCATCTGTCTGATACATAAAAGTAACTGAATCGCCAGTTCCACTTGTATCATCACAAGTATAATCTGCAGGAACAACTGCTGTTACACCATTAAAGCTCATATCGCCTGTTGCTTCATCAAAGATAACACCTTCTTCATCATCTTCGATGTCTTCTTCTGTCTCTTCCTCAGTCTCCTCTTCTGTCTCTTCTTCAGTTTCTTCTTCAGTCTTTTCTTCTTTCTCTTTCTCTTTCTCTTCTTCTTCGTCCTCGTCGTCTTCTTCTGCTTCGATTTCTTTATCATCCTTGTCAGAGCTACTGTCATCTCCACAGCCAACAAATGCAAGTGACATAATACCAACCATAGATAAAGCTACAAGTTTCTTTAATAATCCTTTTTTAATCATTTTTACTCTCCTTAATTATAATGATATTAATTAACCACCACGAAAGTGTAACATATAAAACCAAAATTTACAATACATTATTTTTTCTATATTTCTTAACATGTTTTAAATCAATCAAAAAGAAAAAGCTTTGCCCGAAACCAAATGTTTGCAAACAAAACTTTTTCTTTTTCATATTTTATATGAAACACCCCACATGAATCTTTTTGAATACTTCAAATCATTCACTAGGATTAGTCTAACACTTTAACATTTCAAATAATAGCCACTAAAGGTTACCTCTTTTACATAGTGTATACAATTTCGTTAGTTTCTGACAACATATCAGCAGGAATATAATTGCTATCTAATTTATTTCCATTTAAAGTTATGCTCTTATATCCACTCTGTGCTCCATCAGGATTATTAATCACAATATGAAGCTTTTTACCTCTAAAGTCTTTATCTATCTCTAAATTTTTCCATTCTGAAGATATAGAAGGTGCTATCTTAATACCGCCAAAATCAGGTCTCATACCAAGTATTCCCTCTACACAACCAACCATGACTGTAGATGCAGTACCTGTAAGCCAATGTACATGTGAACGACCTTCAAACGGTGACTCTGAGCTTTCAGTAAACTGACCATGACAATATGGCTCAAGCTTACGTATCTCTGCTTTATCATTCATGCACGCTGGAGAACTGTTTGTAAAATACTCAAACGCTCTATCACCATGACCCATAAGAGCCTCTGCAAGAATAATCCAACCCTGTGGTTGTGAGAATATACCACCATTTTCTTTTGTTGATGGATTAAAGAGTAACATAAGTGCTCCGTCAAATGCATGGTCAACATATGAAGGAGCCATAAGTCTACATCCATATGGAGTACTTAACTCCCTGTGAACTGACTCAAGAGCAGCCTCAGCCTGCTCCTTCGAAGCAAGACCACTTATAACAGCCCACGACTGTGGATTAAGCCACATATTAGCTTCTGGGTCATTCTTAGAACCAATTATCTGACCATCCTCTTTGTATCCTCTAATATATCTGTCATCCTCCCAGCACTTAGACTGGATGGTGTCCCCTAATTCTTTCTGTATCTTGTCAAGATATGCAATGTACTCAGTATCATTCTTCATCTCGGAGAACATACGAAGCACTGTCATTGCATAGTAAAGCTGCATAGCAACAAACGTAGACTCACCCTTTTTGCCAAGTCTTAAACAGTCATTCCAGTCTGCATGAAGACCTGCTGGCATATTGTTATTGCCGAGTCTGTTCATCGAGAAATCAATAGCTCTCTTAAGATGCTCATAAACAGTACCTTCTCCACCATTTGCAAATACAATTACTTCATCTATAAAATCAGTATTTCCAGATTCTGCAATATATTTGTATATAGTTGGGAATAACCATAACGCATCATCTGCTCTATATGCAGGATGACCTGTAGCCTTAACATAAGAAGGATCATCTGGTGTATCCTCATATCCAGCATTATGATTAAATTTAACAAGTGGAAGTCCACCACCATTATCAACCTGTGCTGAAAGCATAAATCTTATTTTATCAAGTGCCATCTCTGGCTCAAGATGAATAATTCCCTGAATATCCTGAACAGTATCTCTGTATCCATAGCCATTTCTAAGACCACAGTATGAGAATGATGCTGCTCTCGACCATATAAATGTCATAAAGCACTGATATGCATTCCAGGTATTAATCATTGCATTAAATGCTTCACTAGGTGTCTTAACCTGTAAATGTGAAAGTTTGCCATGCCAGTTATCTTTTAATTCCTTTAACTCATTAGCAGTCTGAGTAGCAACATCTAAATAGGTTGCCATAACAGCCTCAGTTTCAGCATCATCCTTCATTCCAAGAATAAATGCAATCTCTTTGCTTTCACCAGGTGCAAGAGTTATCTTAGTCTCAAGAGCACCACATGCATTTGAGTTATAGTTAAGTGCATTACCAAGGTCACCATTTTCTACACCAACAGGATTAGCGTATGAGTGGTATCTTCCAAGGAAAACCTCCTTGTCACCACAATAACTTGCCACATCTGCACCTGCAAGACCAAAGAATCTTGTAAATGCAGTATTGCCATCCATAGCAACACCCTTATTTACATTTTCATTGATAACCTGTTTGATTCTATTACCCATAAAATATGTTCTGGTAATAAACAATGTATACTGAAGGTTAACCTGATCCTGCTCATAATTGTTATCGTTTGTAAATTCACAGTATCCAAACACAGAAAGATTTCTAGCCTTATCTGAATTGTTTGTGACTTTTAGTTTCCAAACCTCATGTGTCTTATCAAGAGGCACGTAATAAAGTGCCTCTGAATCTATTCCTGAATACGAAGCCATGATATTAGTATAGCCTGTACCATGATGACATTCACTCTTGTATTCATTTAAATCTTTGCCTACTGGCTGCCATGATGCAGACCAGAAGTCCTTTGTATCATTATCACGGAGATAAATATATCTGCCCGGCTGATCACAGTTATTGAAAACATATCTAAGAATTCTACCATTTGCACCGGACTTTACGAAGCTATATCCGCCTGCGTTATTTGAAATAATGGCACCATACTCAGGTGAGCCCAAGTAATTTGCCCAAGGAGCAGGGGTATCTGGTCTGTCGATTACATACTCCTTATGTGGTTCGTCAAAATATCCGAATCTCATTTCTTTTCCTCCATGTAATATATTTTATCTCAGAGAATTATTTGTCAGCATCCTTTAAGCTAAGACTAACCTTACCCATTCTGTCAATGTCAAGCACCTTAACTCTAACCTCATCACCGATATTAACAACATCCTCTACTTTTTCAACTCTATTATCTGCAAGCTTTGAAATATGGATAAGACCATCCTTGTTAGGTGAAAGCTCAACAAAAGCACCAAAGTTCATAATTCTAACAACCTTACCCTCGTAAGTTTTGCCAACCTCAAGTGGATCAACTATTGAACGAATAATCTTAAGTGCTTTGTCCATACCTGCCTGCTCAACGCCACAAATAGAAACTCTACCTTCGTCATCAATATCAATCTTAACACCTGTCTCCTCGATAATAGCGTTAATAGTCTTACCTCTCTGACCGATAATCTCACCAATCTTCTCTGGATCAACTACAGTCTGGATAATCTTAGGTGCAAACTCACCAACTTGTGCTCTTGGCTCAGCAATAGCCGGTTTCATACATGTATCCATAATGAACATTCTAGCCTCACGACATCTAGCGATAGCACCTTCAACGATAGGTCTTGTAAGACCATGAATCTTAATATCCATCTGAATAGCTGTAATACCCTCAGTAGTACCAGTTACCTTGAAGTCCATATCTCCAAAGAAATCTTCAAGTCCCTGAATATCTGTAAGGAGTACATAATCGTCATCAGTATCACCTGTCACAAGACCACATGAGATACCAGCGCCCATTTTCTTTATAGGAACACCAGCAGCCATAAGTGCCATACATGATGAACATGTTGAAGCCATAGATGTTGAACCATTTGACTCAAATGTCTCGGATACGGAACGAATTGCGTATGGGAATTCCTCCTCTGTAGGAAGTACTGGAATAAGTGCTCTCTCTGCAAGTGCTCCATGTCCAATTTCTCTACGTCCCGGACCTCTCGATGGCTTAGTCTCACCAACTGAGTATGATGGGAAGTTATAGTGATGCATGTATCTCTTAGTTGTTGCATTCTCATCAAGACCATCTAACTTCTGAGCCTCTGAAAGAGGTGCTAAAGTTACAACATTACAAATCTGAGTCTGTCCTCTAGTGAACATTGCTGAACCGTGAACTCTAGGGATAATATCTGTCTCAGCAGCAAGCTTTCTAATCTGAGTGATTTCTCTACCATCAGGACGCTTGTGATCCTTGAGAATCATCTTACGTACAGTCTTCTTCTGATACTGATAAACTGCCTCGTCAAGAACTGACAACCATTCCTCGTTATCAGCAAACGCTTCCTCAAGCTTGTCCTTAATCTGTCTGATGTTCTCTTCTCTAACCTGTTTTTCGTCTGTGAATACAGCAACCTCCATCTGCTCTGGAGTAACAATCTCCTTGATAGCAGCAAAAAGTTCCTCTGGTACTGCACAGCTTGTATACTCATGTTTTGGCTTTCCACACTCAGCAACAATCTGGTCAATAAATGCGATAACTTTCTGATTCAACTCGTGTGCTGCGTAAATCGCCTCAATCATTTTAGCCTCTGGCACTTCATTAGCACCAGCCTCAATCATGATAACCTTATCTCTTGTAGAGGCTACAGTAAGCTTAAGGTCTGACACAAGGTTCTGGCTTGCATTTGGATTGAAAACAAATTCTCCACCTATAAGTCCAACCTGAGTTGTCGCACATGGACCATCAAATGGAATATCTGAAATAGCTGTAGCTATAGCAGAACCAAGCATGGCTGTGAGTTCTGGTGAACATTCTGGGTCAACTGACATAACCATGTTATTAAGAGTAACATCATTTCTATAATCCTTCGGGAAAAGCGGTCTCATAGGACGGTCAATTACTCTTGATGTAAGAATGGCATTTTCGCTAGCCTTACCTTCTCTCTTATTAAAGCCTCCAGGTATTTTACCTACCGCATAAAGCTTCTCTTCATACTCAACAGAAAGTGGGAAGAAATCAATCCCCTCTCTTGGCTTCTCTGAAGCTGTAGCTGTTGATAATACTACTGTGTCTCCATAGTGCATTAAAGCTGCACCGTTTGCCTGCTTAGCAACTCTTCCAACATCAACTCTAAGAGTTCTACCAGCAAGCTCCATCTCAAACTTCTTGTACATAATACAAATTCTCCTTAAATATATTTTTTCATTAAGACGCCGAAACAACTGAAAATACCACTTCAACAAAAAAAGTTATCACAAAAATGATATTTTCAGTAGTCTCGGTTGGGTCTTAATGCAATCCTATAAATTATATCATTTCTGCGATAACTCTTCAAGGGAAATATATGTATTTTACAATATTTTATTAAGTTTTTATTTGTTAAATATGGGATAATATTTCATTGCATATAACTTCAACATCTATATCGTCCGTATCAACTTTAACCTCTGCCACCTTGTTATAAATCGGATTTCTTATTTCCAGCATTTCACATATTTTAGCATAAGGATTTTCCACCTGTAAAAGAGGTCTTCCTTTATCATTTTTAACCCTGTCATAAATAGAATCCGCCGAAGCCTGCAAGAAATAAACCTTGCCAATCCGATTTAATATTCTGGAATTTTCCTCTCTTAGCGGCATGCCTCCACCTGTGGAAAGTACAGTTTTGTTCAGGGTTTTTGACAATTTATTAAGTGTATCTGTCTCAAGCTGTCTAAAATATTCCTCTCCCTTAGTGGCGAATATGTCACTAATACTCATTCCTTCCTGTTC
This sequence comes from Wujia sp., assembly GCA_045531735.1. GTDB lineage: Bacteria > Bacillota > Clostridia > Lachnospirales > Lachnospiraceae > Coprococcus_C. Next base: position 275,121 of record JAZSEO010000011.1, read on the forward strand.
CTCTATGTAAGCATCTGTATCAATAAAGCTATATCCATAATTTGTTTCTAAATATTTACCAATCGTTGTTTTTCCTGAGCCCATATAGCCAATAAGCACTATATTATCTCCATATATGGCTTTTTTTAATGCTATATACACTTTTTCAACCAGTTCATCTGAAACTTCAACATCATTCCATAGCTCATACGCCATAACCCCTTGATACAAAAGCATTTTTAATCCATTAAAAGCTTTCCCTCCCTGTTTTTCAACAAGTGATAAAAATGGGGTTTTAGCCGGATTATAAATTAAGTCCACACCACATTTAGCCATTTTATAGAATTCTTCATCTGAAATAACCGGTAAACCATCACCATCATGCAAACCTACGGATGTACATTGTATAAATATATATTCATCCTGTGGAATGGATTTATAGGAATCTGACGAAATAGGAACAATTACATTTGTCTCGAACTCCATATTCATATCATCCGCTATTTTTTTTGCATTATCAAAGGTTCTATTGACAATATATACCTGTTTTGTCCCGTAATATAAGCACATGTAGGCAACCGCTCTTGCAGCTCCACCAGCTCCCAGCATAATAACTTTGCTATTCTTAAGCTCTATACCTTCGCTAAAAATTGCCTTTGCAAGTCCCGGCATATCAGTATTATATCCTTTATAGCCGTTTTGGGTTCTGACCAAAGTATTTACTGCACCAATTGCCTTAGCTGCCAAATCAATATCAACAAGTTCAGGAATAACCTCCTGTTTATATGGTACTGTAATATTTAATCCTAAAACGTCATCCGAAAAAGCCTTTTGAACTGCCTCACCTAAATCTTCTGTAATATGAAACGGTATATATCTTTCATCAAGACCTAGTTCACGACTAATTGTATCATGGATTACAGGTGACAATGTATGTTTTATAGGATTACCAAAAATACCTATATATTTCTCTGCTTCAATATCCTTATAGCCGTCAATGGCATATTTCATTATGTTCATATCCTTCTCCTCTGAAAAAACCGCAAGCCCTAAGACCTGCGGTTTTTTTAGTGTGATTATTTTCTAAGACCAAGCTTCTCGATGAGAGTTCTGTAACGCTCAATGTCCTTGCTCTTTAAATAAGCTAAAAGATTTCTTCTCTGACCTACCATCTTAAGAAGACCTCTTCTTGAATGGTGATCCTTTGGATGAACCTTGAAATGCTCATTAAGATCGTTGATTCTAGCTGTAAGAAGTGCAATCTGTACCTCTGGAGAACCTGTATCTCCTTCACAACGAGCATATTTTTCCATAATCTCTTTTTTCATTTCTGTAGTAATCATGTTACTATCCTCCTAAAATATAAATATATCCTATCACTGAGTTATGGTTGGAGTAATCCAATAACTAAGTGACGGCAAGAGTTATATTAACACAATCATTAATTCTTGTAAACCCTATTTTTACTTATCTATTACTAAAATCTCTTTTTTGAAACAACTACTTTATCTTTTTATATAAAATATGTATAATATAGTCGTTGTTTAAATTTGTTACATACTAATTTATTTTATAAAATATGATTTAAGTCACGAAAGGAATAAACTATGGCAGGTTCGACATTCGGTAAACTTTTCACAATAAGTACATGGGGAGAATCACACGGAAAAGGCTTAGGTGTGGTTGTAGACGGTTGCCCTGCCGGAATCCCCTTATGCGAGGAAGACATTCAAATCTTTTTAAACAGACGAAAGCCTGGTCAAAGTGATTTCTCTACAAAAAGAAATGAAACTGATGCTGTAGAAATACTCTCCGGCGTATTTGAAGGAAAAACTACCGGTACACCTATTTCTTTAGTTGTTTATAATCAGGATCAAAAATCAAAGGATTACGGAGAAATAGCGCAAAGCTACAGACCTGGACATGCAGATTTTGGTTTCGACGAAAAATATGGTTTCAGAGATTACAGAGGTGGTGGACGTTCCTCTGGAAGAGAAACTATCGGCAGAGTTGCCGCAGGTGCAATAGCAATAAAAATATTAAATACTTTAGGTATATCCTTTACCACTTATACCCGTTCAATCGGTCCAAATGTAATTGACTATTCTAAATTTGATAAAAATGAAATTTTTAACAACCCACATTATATGCCAGACAAAGAATGCGCAGATAAATCATCAGCTTATTTAAAAGAAATTATGCATGAGCTGGACTCCGTTGGTTCTTGTGTTGAATGTGTTGTAAGCGGTGTACCATCTGGTGTTGGTGAACCAGTTTTTAACAAGTTGGACGCACTTCTTTCTCAGGCAGTTATGTCTATAGGAGCTGTTAAAGCTGTTGAAATTGGCGATGGCGTCAAGGTTGCCATGTCAGTCGGCTCAGAAAATAATGACAATTTCTTTAATAAAGACGGTGTTGTTTCTAAAGTCACAAATCATTCAGGTGGAATTCTTGGTGGAATAAGTGATGGTTCAGACATATTAGTTAGAGCCTCTTTTAAACCTACACCATCTATCTTTAAAGAACAAAATACAGTAAATAAAAACGGCGAAGATATAAAACTTGCAATCAAAGGCAGACATGACCCAATAATCGGACCAAGAGCCGTTGTTGTTGTAGAAGCAATGTGTGCTCTCACAATTCTTGATTTACTTATGATTAATGCTACTTCTAAGATAGATAACCTAATTAAGATTTATAAATAATTAATTATTACACAAAAAACCACTAATCAGTTATGAATAGTGGTTTTTTATTATGCTCTCGCACGTGGATGTGCCTTATCATATTCTTCTTTTATCTTGCTCTGTCTGCTCTTTAAATATATCTGCGTAGTAGATATGTCAGAATGTCCAAGCATCTCCTGTACTGCTTTAAGGTCTGCTCCGTTACTTACAAGATGTGACGCAAAAGAATGTCTAATCATATGTGGAGTAATGTCCTTATTGATACCTGCTTTTTTTGCATATGCTTTTATAAGTTTCCAAAAGCCTTGACGAGTCATAGGTTGTCCTTTTAGATTTGTGAATAAATACGCACTACCCTCACACATGGACGCTCTGCTTCCCTTTATAAAAGTTTCTAACGCTATTTTTGCTGCGTTTTCTATAGGAATAACTCGTTCTTTATTAGTATCTCTACAGATAATATAGCTCATAGGCAAATTTACGTCTTCAAGTCTAAGAGAAATAAGTTCTGAAACTCTCATACCTGTCGCATATAGAAGCTCAAGCATAGCCTTATCCCTAACCTCTTTAGGATTAGTCTTGGACGGTTGTTCAAGCAACAGATTAATCTCTTCTATGGTTAAAACCTCTGGAATCTTCTTTTCAATCTTTGGTGGTTTTAAATGTTCTGTATAATCGGTTGACACTTTTCCCTGTTTTAACAGATAAAGGAAAAAGGATTTTATACTAGCAATATTTCTGGATACGGTTGCTGATGACATCCCTTGCTTCTCAATACTAATTACATAAGAGCTTAAATCTGTCTCATTAATCTCAGATAAACTATGACAATTTATATTTTCAAAATATGTACATAATTTCAAAAGATCTCTCTTATAAGATGCCACGGTATTATGGCTGGCATGCTTCACAGTATTAAGATAATTTATATAATCATCTACATAGCTTTTCATCTATTGAACCCCTTGTTTTGGTATCTCTGTAATAAATCCGATACATTTCGACGGCATCAGATACAATTATTATAATGACTAATTTACATAAAATCAAACATAATTTTTCTCATTTTTTTAAGGTTTTAAGCCACTTTTTTCAAATTCTACAAAATAGCGTATCGCATTAAATTCTAAGGACAATATATTGTTGTACCTCTCCCCAAAAAAATATCAAAAAAATTTGTTCAAGCACTACTCCAAGCAGTAATAATAACGTAATATTAATGTAATATATGTAATTATTTTTAATTGAAATCTCTTTTTTTGAATTCTTACATAAATATTTCACCAAAAATACATAGATAATATATTGAGGGAAAATACATGCTAAAAATATAACTATTCCAACAAAACCATAGTAATATGTTTGAACTGACACAAATGCACCAAACATAAAAATTAACGCAATTATTATTCCATTTTGTAATACTTCTGGATTAATAACCTTAGCCAAAAGATATATTATAAATAACTGTTTAAGTCGTTTTAAAAAAAGATAAGCAAATATACTTATGTTATTTTCATTTGTAATTGATGTAATACTAAAAATATCAATAGACATATAATCTAAGTTAATATTTAATTTTAATAAAATATTTATCAGCATGCTTGATATTACAATTGTAAATATATACACCGCTAATATATTTTTTTTAATAACATTAGACATAATAATTCACCACCATAAAAAAAAGTAGAGATACCCTCTCTACTTTTTATGTTTATATTTCTTTTATTATGCCTTTTTGTTTCATGTCTTTATACGCAAGCAATGCTATAATTGTTTTACTGTCAATTATCTTTCCTTCATATATCAGCTTAATTGCATCATCTATAGATATATACATAAGCTCAATAAATTCATCAGGGTCATATTTTATATTTCCCTTTTTTAATTTAGTACCAATATATATATCTGTTTTTTCATCAAATGTACCTACAGAAGAAATGACATTTGAAACATGATATATGCATTCAGGTATAAATCCTGTTTCTTCTTCCGCTTCTCTTAAGGCACATACTTCACCCGACTCGCCGGTATACGAATAACCACCTGCCGGTATCTCGATGTCAATAGCATCAACAGAATTTCTATATTGTTTTACTAAATACGTATACTCATTATCATCAACCAATAACATCCCTGCACCACCACCGGATTTGTGTCTAATATAATCATATTCGACCACATTTCCATTAGGAGTCTCTAAATATTCCTTATACAGGGCTACAATTTTTGAATCATATAAAAGTTCTTGCCTTTTTTTTAAAAATTCCAGCATAACATTCTCCCTTAACATTTTAAGAAAGCTTATTTAAGAAATCACCTATTCTTTCAACACCCTTTTTAATCTGCTCCATAGAAATAGCATATGAAAGTCTTATATGGTTTTCAATTCCGAAATCATCGCATGGAATTACGGCAACCTTATAATCCTCAATAAGAATTCTACCAATATCTGCAGCATTTTTTATCTTTTCGCTATTATATGACATTCCAATTAAAGTACTACAATCAACAAATGCATAGAATGCTCCCGCAGGTGCAATGCAATCGATATAAGGCAGTTTACAAATCTCCGCATATAAGAATTTGCTTCTGTTCTCAAATTCTGCCACCATTTTATTAAGCTCATCCTGTGGTCCTACCATAGCTTCAAGAGCTGCCTTCTGAGCAATAGAGTTAGGATTAGATGCCTGATGACTCTGCACACTACTCATGAGCTTTGCAACCTCAACAGGTGCACCCACATATCCAATTCTCCATCCTGTCATTGCGTAGCTCTTAGATAAACCACTACAAGTAATAGTTCTCTTATATATCTCCTCATTAAACGAAGCTATGCTGACATGCATTTTGTCACCATAAACAAGATATTCATACATTTCGTCAGCAATAATATATATGTCTTTTTCTACAACAAAATCAGCGATTGCACGAAGTTCATCCTCACTATATATACTTCCTGTTGGATTACAAGGTGTATTCAATATAATAGCTTTTGTCTTGTCTGTATAAACAGATTCAAGTTCTTCTACAGTAACCTTGTAGCCATTTTCTTTTTTAGTATTAACTGATACAGGTACACCATCCGCAAGTTTTACCATTTCTGGATAACTAAGCCAATATGGTGCTGGAATAATAAATTCATCACCTGGGTTAGTAATCGCTATAATAGCATTAGTAAGTGAATGCTTACCACCATTACTTACCACTATCTGTTCTGGCTTATATGTGAGTTTATTAAATTTTGCAAATTTATCAGAGATTGCCTGTCTAAGCTCAAGAATACCTGAAACAGGTGTATATTTAGTAAATCCGTCTTCTAAAGCATCAATAGCTGCCTTTCTAATATTTTCAGGCGTATTAAAATCTGGTTCGCCTGCAACAAAACCTACAACATCAATACCTTGAGCTTTTAATTCCTTTGCCTTAGCTGTAATTGCCAATGTTGATGATGGTTTAACTGCCTGTGCCTTTTTTGATAAACTTAACGCCATAATAATTCTCCTTAACTAATATTTAAAATTCTTTACTAATATAATATATAACAAAACATATTTCAAGGGAATAAATTATTTTTATTAATTAAATACAAAAAAAAGTAAAAAAAATCCAGTCTTTTTAATTTTTCTCCAAAAAAAGCAAAGTAATATAGAATAAAAAAAGGGTGTGAATTTATAATTCACACCCATAGATTTTAACTATTTAGCAAAATCTGTAACTCTGGATTCCCTAATCAAGTTAACCTTTATCTGACCAGGATACTCCAGTTCTGCTTCAATCTGCTTAGAAATGTCTCTAGCGAGTAATACCATCTCGGCATCATTCACCTGCTCTGGAACTACCATGACACGAATCTCTCTACCAGCCTGAATAGCAAAAGTTTTTTCTACTCCCTTAAAGTTATTAGCAATATCCTCTAATGCTTTAAGTCTTGTAGTATATGTTTCCAACGTTTCTCTTCTTGCACCAGGACGTGCAGCTGAGATTGTATCAGCAGCCTGTACTATGCAAGCAATTAAACTTTGAGGCTCAACATCACCATGATGTGATTCTACAGCATTAATAACTGTAGCTGATTCTTTGTATTTTCTACATAAATCAACACCAATAGTTACATGAGAACCTTCCATCTCATGATCAATAGATTTACCTATGTCGTGCAAAAGACCTGCACGTTTTGCCAAACGAATATCAACACCAATTTCACCAGCTAACAAACCTGATAACTGTGCAACCTCGATAGAATGCTTAAGAGCATTCTGACCGTAGCTTGTTCTGAACTTCATCTTACCAAGTAATCTGATGAGTTCAGGATGTATACCATGTACTCCAACTTCAAGAGTAGCATTTTCACCCTCTTCTCGCATCATGGTTTCAACCTCTTTTTGAGCTTTTTCAACCATCTCCTCGATTCTTGCAGGATGAATTCTACCATCTACAATCAGTTTTTCGAGAGCTATTCTAGCTACCTCTCTTCTAACTGGATCAAAACTCGAAAGAATAACCGCTTCTGGTGTATCATCAATTATAAGGTCTACACCTGTCATAGTTTCAAGAGTTCTGATATTTCTACCCTCTCTACCGATTATTCTACCTTTCATTTCATCATTTGGTAATTGTACTAAGGAAATCGTTGTCTCTGACACATGGTCAGCAGCACACTTCTGTATAGCTGTAACAACATAATCCTTTGCTTTTTTGTCTGCTTCTTCTTTTGCTCGTGTTTCTAATTCTTTGATCATGACTGCAGTTTCGTGTTTAACATCGTCTTCAACAGTCTTTAATAAGTATTCTTTTGCTTGTTCAGAGGTTAATCCGGAAATTCGCTCCAGTTCCTGAGTTCTTTTTGCTTCTAATTCAGCCACTTCAGCTCTATTAGCCTCAAGCTCTGCTTCACGCTTTGCAAGGGAAGCTTCTTTTTTCTCAATAGCTTCTGTCTTGCGTTCAAGATTCTCTTCTTTTGAGAGAACTCTTTTTTCCATGCGCTGCAACTCGTTACGACGATCCTTGACTTCTTTGTCCATCTCGTTCTTAGTTTTCAGAGCTTCTTCCTTAGCTTCAAGAAGTGTTTCGCGTTTTTTAGCTTCAGCACTTTTGAGCGCTTCATCTATAATCTCTCTTGCTTTATCTTCTGCCTTGCCAATCTTAGCCTCTGCTATGTTTTTTCTATATGCAATAGCAGCAAACCAAGTAATAACAATGGTAACAAGAACAGATACAGCAAGAATCACGATCCAAGTTCCACTTTCCACTCAGGAGCACCTCCTTATTAAGTTTTCGTTGAATAAAAAAATACAACAGTTAAATATTATACTTTTTTTATATAAGTGTCAAGAAAATAATAAATATTTTTATGCAATTTGTAACATAAAAAAAACTTTTTTATGAATAATTTTTATAATTTCTTATAGCTTTTGATATAGACTCATGCTTAAATCCGCGTCTGATAAAATAACCAAAGACCTTTCTTTTTTGTGCTTCATCACTAATATCGAGGTTTCTATATCTTCTAAAAAGAACATCCTCTATTATTCCAACCTCATCTATATCTACATCTTCAAACTGTTCACTTATTATCTCTCTAGCTATTCCTTTTTGTGCCAGCTCCATAGAAATTAATCTGGCTCCTTTTTTGTTTATATTGCTTTTAATGTAAGAAAGGGTATAATTCTCGTCATTAAGATATCCATATCTTTTTAGCTTATCTATGGATTCTTCAATATCAGGAGAACTATATCCCTTTTCCTTCAGCTTATCCTTTATCTCCTTCTCTGTTCGATCTTTGAAAGTTATATAATAAGCCGCTGTATCAAAAGCACTATATGTAGCTTTTGATTTTTTCATATTATTCTGCTTCTTCCTCTATCATACCACATTTAACTCTAACTTTATGTTCAACTTCAGCCATAAACTCCGGATTATTAAGCATATAAAGCTTTGTATTTTCTCTACCCTGACCGATTTTCTCACCATTATAAGAATACCAAGCACCTGCTTTAACAACTACCTCATGAAGAACGGCTAAATCAAGTATGTCTCCCTCTCGTGAAATACCTTTGCCGAACATAATATCAAACTCTGCTTCTTTAAACGGTGGGGCAACCTTGTTTTTAACAACCTTAACACGAGTTCTGTTACCAACTACTTCACCACCAACCTTAAGTGTCTCTATTCTTCTAACATCAAGTCTTACAGATGCATAGAATTTAAGTGCTCTACCACCAGTTGTAGTCTCTGGGTTACCAAACATAATACCTACTTTTTCTCTAAGCTGATTAATAAATATAACAACACAATTAGACTTGCTAATAATACCAGTAAGCTTTCTCAATGCCTGCGACATGAGTCTGGCATGTAAACCCACATGTGAATCTCCCATCTCACCGTCTATTTCTGCCTTTGGTACAAGTGCAGCAACAGAGTCCACTATAATAACATCAACAGCACCCGATCTAACCATAGTCTCTGTTATCTCTAATGCCTGTTCACCGTTATCAGGCTGCGATATGTATAAGTTATCTATATCTACTCCAATATTAGCAGCATATACAGGGTCAAGTGCATGCTCTGCATCTATAAATCCAGCAATTCCTCCCTGTTTCTGTATCTCTGCTACAACATGAAGCGCAACTGTGGTTTTACCACTTGATTCAGGTCCATATATTTCAATAATTCTACCTCTAGGCATTCCTCCAAGACCAAGTGCTGCATCAAGACTCAAAGAACCTGTTGGAACAACTTCTATGTTCATATTAGCCGACTTATCTCCAAGTTTCATAACCGAACCTTTACCGTACTGTTTCTCTATCTGAGCCAACGCAGCATCTAATGCTTTAATTTTATCTTCACTTGCCATAATAATCCTCCTAAAATAAAACATATGTTTGTTTTTTATTAATATAATACATGTTTTTTATATTGTCAATAGTTTTTTCGAATTTATGTTCGATTTTGTGATAGTATGCTTATATAATTTTATATCATTGATAAATTATTTGTAAAGTCTTTCTCTTATTTAGTTTGTATACATTTTGTCTACAAAACATTTTATTCTTGATATGATTCTTTAGCTGGGGTATGATATATAAAAAAGATTTTTGAGGTTAATCATGAAAACTGTCGCAATTATTGCTGAATACAATCCTTTTCACAAAGGACATATATATCATCTTGAAAAAGCCCTAGAACTTACAGGTGCAGATTACTCAATCGCGATTATGGGGGGTAACTTTCTCCAGAGAGGTCAGGCTGCTATGTGGGACAAATATACTCGTGCTACTATGTGTCTTACATCTGCTCTTGATTTAGTTATAGAATTACCATTTCCTTATGCAACCGGAAGCGCCAGAGATTTTTCTATGGGAGCAGTCAGCCTTTTAAATAAGCTAAACTCTGTAGACTATTTATGCTTTGGTGCTGAAACCTCAGATATTGACGCATTACAACATATTGCTTCTATTCTTACAGAAGAGCCTTCAGAATATAAAATACATCTAAAAAATTGTCTTGCAGAGGGCATGTCTTATCCTGTAGCCAGAGAAAAAGCAATTATTTCATACACAACCAAAAAAGAGTATTCAGATATAATTTCCTCCCCTAATAATATTCTCGCAATAGAATATATCTGTGCCCTAAAGAACCTTAATTCATCAATTAAGCCTATTGTTGTCGAAAGAAAAGATGCAGCCTATCACGATTCTACGCTCCACCAAAACATTTCTTCTGCTACAGCTATTAGACATTTTTTTGATACAATATATGCCGAGTCCACAAAAAACATTGAGCTTTCTAAGCTAAAAAACTCACTTTCTGAAGATGTGTTTTCTATAATTCAAAAAAATCATGGGATTATATCCCCAATTTTCTCGGATATGCTTACACCTATATTACAGAGTAAGCTTATTTCTCATGGGGATTTATCTGTTATTTGTGATATGTCAAATGAAATAGCAAATAAGCTTAATAGTTTTGATTTATGTAACAGCTACTCCGATATAATAAAAGCCTTAAAAACAAAAGATATTACACACTCAAGAATAGCAAGAAGCCTTATTCATCTATTGCTAAATTATACCGACGATGACAGGAAGGATTTTATTAAAAACGGCTACGCTTTTTACGCAAATATTCTTGGTTTTAAAAAGAATAGCTCAAAACTTATCAAGCTTTTGCACGATAATTCAGATATACCGCTTATTACCAAAAAAGCTGATTTTGAAAAATATATCCTCGAATTATCTGATATAAAAAAAATACAGGCAAAAAAAATGTGGCAGCTTGATACAGAAGCTACAAAGCTTTTTAACTGCCTTATTTATAATACTTATGGCCAAAAGCATTATAATGATTACAATATCCCTCTACCAATAATTTAATTTTATTCATATACTTCGCAATTAAAAAGTATAATATAAAAAAAGCTATAATTCATATGCTCACAATATTGTTGTTTATTATTATTTTAATTTGCTTGGTATACAACAGTTCTCTGGTTATTGCCGGAGCTTCTAACGGACTTATGCTTTGGTATAACAATGTCTTACCTATTCTGCTTCCTTTTATGCTTGTCTCTAATATTATAGTAAATAAGATTAGCTCTTTAAAACATCCTGACTCATCAAAATCCTTTTATGCATTTATGTCCACATTTTTACTTGGTTTATTATGCGGCTATCCTCTTGGTGCTAAAACCACCGCTGACTATGTCAAATCAGGCATTTTTTCAAAAAAAACAGGCAATATTTTATTGCCAATTTGTAATAACTGCAGTCCCATGTTTATATCTGGCTATGTAATTCATATTACCTTAAAAAACTCTATATCCTTCGGAGAAACATTATTTTTTATATATTTCCCATATATATTTTATTCTTTATTTATAATTTTATTTTTGCATTTGACAAAAAAAGAAAAAAATCGAAACACAAAACCCCAAAAAAATAATATCCCCCCCCACACCAACATCAAAGACACTGACCTGATTATGACAAGCATAGTTCAAATAACGTATGTAGGTGTATATATTATGATTTGTTCAATAATAATTGAATTCTTATTACATCTAAACATTTTTTCTGAATATATCACTCCTGCTATAGCCGGAGTAACAGAAATAACACGCGGATTATCAGAAATATCAAATTATCATTATTCGGATGCAATAAAAAAAGCCCTTATACTTGGTGTCACTTCTTTCGGTGGTTTATCTGCAATCCTACAAACCTACAAAGTTATCAAAAAGTCAGGACTTTCTTTAGTGTATTATATTGTTTTAAAAACTATATGTGGGATAACTACTTTTTATATGATACTTTTATTCGTCTAAAAAGTCATCATCCTCAAAGGCTTCTTCCTCTTCCTCAAACTCTTCTGCTACATCCTCAAATTCCTCTGCTACAGGCATAGCTTGAGCTGGTGTATCAGCTGTTGAAAATGCACTATCAAGAGAATCCTCTGATGCATAAGACATTTTACTTGTAGCTGTGAGAAGATTGATATTTGCTTCCATCTCACTCATATTTGTTTCTACAATATATGAATCATTTTCAAGGGACTCAATAAGAGTTCTATAATTTTCTTTTTCGATATCATGAATACGGTTAAATATATCACGCATCTCTGCAAGCTTGTCTTTAGTATAGTACATAGCGCCGAGACGAATTTCTGTCGCTTCATCTGATGCCTGGTCAACAATCTGCTGAGCCTGATTTCTTGCCATTTCTAATATCTCGTTTGCTCTTATGTTTGCAAGCTCAGTAATCTGATGCTGGTCAACTAATCTGTTTGCTTCGTTAACAGACTCTGTGATAATAGCATCTGAACGTGTTCTGGCATCTGCAAGAATAGCTTCCTTATTACGCATAATCTTTTTACATCTTTCAATCTCACTAGGAAGCTTAAGCTTTAACTCATGAATCATAGACTCAAGCTCATCTTTATGAACGATTATCTTATTTTGAGATAGAGGCTGATACTTACAGTTATCAATAAAAATCTCTATCTGGTCAATCATCTCTTCTACGCCTTTTTTTCCCATTTTATATATCCTCCCATGGTTATTTCATCTTTTCCACAAGTTTAGAAACTACACACTTAGGTACAAATTCATTTAAATCGACATCATATCTGGCATATTCTTTAACTACACTGGAGCTTAGATAAGAATATTCTAAGCTTGTAGACAAAAACACCGTATCTACATCTGGAGCAACCATTCGATTACTCTGAGCCATCTGCATCTCCAAATCGAAATCTGTAAGAGCTCTAAGACCTCTAATAATGATGTTTGTATCTTTTTTTCTAACAAAGTCGACTAATAATCCATTAAACGACTCAACAGACACATTATCCAAATCTGATACTGCATCCTTCAACATATTAACACGTTCTTCCAAAGAAAACAATGGTGTTTTTGAAGTATTGTTTAAAACACCTATTATTACATGGTCAAACATCTTGGCTGATCTTTTGATAATATCATAGTGACCAAGCGTTACCGGATCAAAACTACCAGGATATACTGCAATGCTCATATTCTACACTCTTTTCTCTAAAAATATATGTTTATTTGTCTTATATTTTTTCTCTTTTATGACTTCAAAGCCCAAGTCTTCAACATAGCTAAAGTCTTCATCTAATGCCGCCTCTACAACAATCAGTGCATCTGAAACAAAAGTTTTATTAGAAAGAATTGACAATATATTTTTCTCCAATTCTTTTCCGTAAGGCGGATCCATAAAAATAACATCATAATCTATTTTTTGTAATCCGTTAACATAGCTTACAGCATCATATTTTAATACCTCTGCTTTGTCAATAAGCTTTGTATGAATCAAATTATCTTTTATTATATTTACAGCTTTGGGGTTAAGCTCTACAAACGTACAATGTTCCGAACCTCTGCTTAACGCTTCTATACCTATCCCACCGCTTCCGGCAAACAAATCAAGAAACTTTGCTTCATATGTATAACTGGTAAGCATATTAAATAATGTTTCTTTTATCCGGTCTGTAGTTGGACGAGTATCTAAACCCTCCAAAGTTTTCAATATTAAACTTCTTGCGGTTCCTGCAATAACTCTCATTATGTACAACCTCTCAAAATTTGTCAACTTTTTTTATTAATTATTTCCTTTAATTTGATTTCTCAACCATATACCTGTCTCTGACAATTCATCTTCTGTCCAACCGCTAAGCTTTGTACAAGAAGACTTAATAAGAGATGATGTTTCATCTTTATTTGATATATTCCAACCTACATAAGACATATTATTTTTGTCAATCAAATCAAACCATAAATCTGCCTGATTATAATCTATTGCTCCATTACCAGAAGCATCACAGATACTGAACTCACTTACAATAATAGGAAGCCCCTTATCAAGTGCTGTTGTAACTTTATTACGTATATTGTCAGTATGTGTAGCTGCATAGAAATGTACAGCATACATAATATTATCATATCCTGTAATAGGATCATCTGCCGCAATATCTACATCCTGAGACCAGTTTGGTGTTCCGACAATTATAATTGCATCCTCATCATTAGCTCTTATAATAGGGATAATCTCCTCGGCATAGGCTTTTACATCTGCCCAGCTTGTTCCGCCATTTGGCTCATTACAAATCTCATATATTATATTATCATAATCCTTATACTTAGCTGACATTTCTTCAAAAAAGGCTTTTGCATCCTCTTTATATTTTTGTGGAGTTAAATCATGAAGGATATGCCAGTCAATAATTACATACATTCCAAGCTCTGTTGCCGCATTAACACCTGTATCAATAAGGTTTTTAAGATTATTTTTATCTCCACCCTCACAATATCCGCCATTTTCAGCAGTATACATAGCAAGTCTTATAATATTTGCATTCCAATCATCTCTAAAAGTCTGGAACGCATCTTTATTTACATAGTCTGGGAACCATGCCATACCATGAGTACTTACACCCTTAAGCTGATAAACATTTCCATTTTTATCTACAATATTTGTTCCTTCAACACTTAATTTTCCGTGATTATCAAATGGTGTACCATCCTCAGCTACAGCAGGCTGCGAAGAGCTTACTTCTGTAGTTACCTCTTCCTGTGTAGTCTGTGCCTGTTCCTCTGTGGTTGAGTTGCCACCTGTACTTCCTGCATATAGTGTACCGTCAATATATAACTCAGCATTACCAGACATTGCATCTATATCAGATTTTGACGAAGCAACAACAATAAAACCAATATCACCGACAGTTGAGGATGCTGCGACCGTTCCGTTATATTCAACAGGAGTTATGACAATTGTACCACTCTCTGTAGAAAAAGTTCCATTCCAAGAACTGTCTACTGCAACATCACCACCTACTGCTATCTTTATACTCCAATTTTTAATCTCTGTTGATGAATCGTTATGTATTGTAACATTATACTGCGTATAATATTTACCATCACCTTCCCAGCTACTACCTGATTCCATAGTTATATAACAGTCTGCTGTCTCCTCAACTACATCCGCGTTTTCTGTTGTTGTGCCACTGTTTGTCGCAACATCCGTCGCTGTTGCATCTGTTACAGTAGCTGCAGCTGTTGTATTTTCTAACTTATTCTTATCTTTTTTGTCTTTTCCACCTGCAAAAATAAACACGCATAATCCGACAATCACAACGGATAATGCAACTATAATTCCTATCATCAATTTATTTTTTTTATTTGCTTCCATATCTGTCCCCCTGTTAAAAAAATATCTAAGTAAGTTTATCAAGAATTTTTAATTACTGCAAGTTCTATATTTATTGCTTTTAATTCATATTTTCCATAATATAAAGATATAATCTGTGTAAATCCACCTCATTATACTCTCTTCCAGAAGCTCTGTCAGATTCAATATAATATTTTTTCTTTTTTGTTTGTATCAATATCCTATACGCTAGTACTGATTTTATATTCTCGCCCCATTTTATTTTTTCAATATCGACTTTTTTTATGTCTTTAATATTAATTTTAAAGTGTCTTTTCCTATCCTCATATATTAAAATGCTATCTTTAATCTCTGCAATACCTATCCCCGTATATCTATCCCATTTATCACTTAACACAAGAATAAAAAGCACTATGCAAAGCAATATTGCAAAAACACTTATTATATTGCCAACAATACCCGTCAAATAAACTGAGCATACACTTGATACAGTACCAAATAATATTATTGATATAATAATTGTAAAAAATATAGCCCTTCTCCACGCTGTTATATATCCTACTTCAACCTTCATGTAAAACTCCTTCCAAGCACTACAATACTGCACTATTGTCATTTTTGTATTTTAATGTATCACAATCTGTAGTATTAATCATTTTTCCATATTTTTCAAGTACTTCCTGTGCAAGCTTAAGCATATCTGAATGATTGTATATATCTGCAAGTTTAAATATAGTCTCACCACTTTGTCTGATTCCGAAGAAATCTCCAGGTCCACGAAGCTTCAAATCCTCACTGGCAATAAAAAATCCATCATTTGAATTTTCAAGCACCTGTAGGCGTTCCTTTGACTCCTCACTTTCCTTTCCATTTATAAATATACAATATGATTGTTTACTACCTCTTCCCACGCGACCTCTTAGCTGATGTAACTGTGCCAGACCAAATCTTTCTGCATTTTCAACCATCATAACAGTTGCATTAGGATTATTTATTCCTACCTCTATAACTGTTGTTGACACCAAGACATCAATATCTCCATTTATAAATCTTTCCATGATACTATTTTTTTCGTCCGCCTTCATCTGTCCATGCAATGCCTCCACGGCAACATCATTACTCAATGCAGCTTTTAATGTATCTGTATATTCCGTTACATTTGTAACGTCCAACGTATCACTCTCATTAACCATAGGACATATAACATAAACCTGTCCTCCTTCAGAAACCTGACTTGCGATAAATTTATACGCTGTATTTCTATAATTTGTACCTACAACACAATTTTTTATAGGCTTTCTGCCTTTTGGAAGCTCTGAAATGACAGATATATCTAAATCTGCATACATTATAATGGCCAAGGTTCTTGGAATAGGTGTAGCACTCATAACCAATGTATGAGGATAGTTGCCTTTTGCAGACAGCTTTCTTCTTTGATTGACACCAAATCTATGCTGTTCATCTGTAACAACAAGTCCCAAATTCTTAAATTCAACCTTATCTTCAATCAAAGCATGAGTTCCAATTATAATATCTGTTTCTCCGCTAGCAATTAAGTCGTATATTTTTCTTTTGTCCTTCATGGAAGTAGAACCAACAAGGCACTGACATTTTATGCCATAGCCATCAAATAGCTTAACAGCTTCTTCGTAATGCTGTTTGGCCAAAACCTCTGTAGGTACCATGATTGCCCCCTGATACCCTTGTTTTACACACGCATATAATGCAGCCATCGCAACAATCGTCTTACCAGAGCCTACATCTCCCTGAACAAGACGGTTCATCACAGATTCTCCTCCCATATCTTTAAGAATATCATCTATAGCCTCAGCCTGTCCTTTTGTTAATTTGTAGGGAAGCTGTTCAATAAACTCCGCTACAGCCTTTCCTTGAATTATCTCATGAGAATTTGTAAGCTTTATATTTTCAATCTTTAATCGATTCATGTCATAAAGGAAATTATAAAACTCATCAAAAGCAAGTCTTTTTATTGCATTTCGCAAAACTGCCTCATTCATCGGAAAATGAATATTTTCATAAGCTTCTGATATATCCATCAAACCATATTCTCTTAATATATCCTCTGGAATATAATCATTTAATCCAAATATCATTTCTCTGACGCTGGATATTGCCTTTTGGATTGTCTTATTAGATAAGCCGGCTGTCAACGAATATACCGGTTGCATTTCCTGTCTCATCCCCTCATAAGCCTGCAGCTTATAATATTCCGGCATTTCCATTACTCTCATATTGTTTTTTATCTTTACGGTTCCTACAAAAACATATGTATCTCCCTTATGAAATACATTTCTCAAAAAGGGCGAATTAAAAAATGTGACCTTGATGTTTCCTGTAGAGTCTTTTATCGTGAAATTTGTCAACGTAAGACTTCTTACTTTTCTTGTATCTATATAGGTGGTTATAAGTCCACATACAGACTGCCTTTCACCAGGGGCAGTATCCTTTATATCTGTTAGTTCTCCATAGGACAAATAGTTTCTCGGATACATATGTATCAAATCATTTACAGTATTAACCCCTAACCTTAAGAATGCTGCTGCAGTCTTTTCTCCTATTCCTTTTATAGACGTAATATTATCATTTAATTTCATCAATTAAACCTCCGGTCACAATATAACCACAACAGGCATGTAATCACATATTATGATTACATGCCCATTATTCCGCAGATAAATCTGCTTATAATCTTAATATTATTCAACTGAAACTATATAATAATATATAGGCTGATTACCCGGATGAAGTTCAACCTCCATATCAGGATATGTCTCCTGAAGTATATTTTCCATAGCAACCGCATCTTCTTCTGTTACATCACTGCCATAATAAACACTAAGGAGCTCGGATGAAGAATCGCTCATCTCTTTTACAAGTTCTTTAACTACCTCTGTAATATCTGTGCCGACAGCTTTAATTCCACCATCGTCAATACCCATGTAATCACCTGTTTTTATTTCCTTGCCATCAATGGAAGTATCTCTTACAGCGTAAGTAACCTGACCTGATTTAACAGCGGATAAGCCTTCAGTCATAGCTTCCTTGTTATCCTCTGCCGAACTCTCTGGATCAAAACAAATCAATGCATTTATACCCTGAGGTATAGTCTTTGATGGGATAACAATTATATTTTTTTCTTTTTCTATGCTTGCCGCCTGATTAGCTGCCAATATAATATTTTTGTTATTTGGTAGAACAAAAACATTTTTCGCATTAACCTTCTCGATAGCAGAAAGAACATCATCAGTACTTGGATTCATAGTCTGTCCACCCTGAATAACGTAATCTGTTCCCAGTTCAGTAAAAATCTGGTCAAGTCCTTCTCCTACTGACACAGCAACAAAGCCATATTCTTTTTGTGGTTCATTAGTTTTGGCTGTATTTTCTTTTTCAGCAGCAGCCTTTCTATCCTGTTCCATGATAACCTTTTCGCGATGCTCTTCTCTCATGTTATCAATCTTCATATTAGTAAGCTGACCAAATTCTAAGCCTTTTTCAAATGCCAAACCAGGATGATTAGTGTGTACATGTACCTTAACTATCTCATCATCTGACACAACGACCAAAGAATCACCAATAGAAGTAAGATATTCTTTGAATTTTTCTTCTATCTCCATGTTATACTCTTTTTCTAACATGATTATAAACTCTGTACAATAACCAAATGTAATATGTGATGTGTCAATATCTTCTGAGCTTATATTTTGTTTAACTGCTCCTGTCGGTGCAGTAACTTCTATATCTTCTTTACCAATAAGTCCATTGTAAGCACCCTTAAGGAATTCCATCAGACCCTGTCCACCAGAATCTACAACTCCTGCCTCTTTTAATACTGGGAGCATCTCTGGTGTCTGATCTAATACAATATTACCGTATTCTATTACAGCCTCTGCGAACTCCTCGACAGAAACTCGCATATCAGCCATCTCAACGGCTTTTTCAGCAACGCCCTTAGCAACAGTAAGAATTGTTCCTTCCTTTGGTTTCATAACAGCTTTATACGCAGTCTCGACACCACGAACAAAACCATCCGCTAATACAGTAGTAGTAATTGCTTTTTTATCTCTTACCTCTCTACAAAAACCTCTTAAAAGCTGCGAAAGAATAACACCTGAGTTGCCACGAGCTCCTCTCAGGGAACCACTGGAAATAGTTTTAGCCAACTCCTCTATTGTAGGTTCTACCAGCGCACTAACCTCTTTTGCAGCCGCCATAATAGTAAGAGACATATTTGAACCAGTATCTCCGTCAGGAACAGGAAATACGTTTAATTCGTTTATATAATCTTTGTTTCTCTCTAAATTATATGCTCCTGCAATAAAAGCTTTTTGAAGTAATTTTGCGTCAATCTTCTTAATAGCCACTTTCTAATTCCTCCTGCTAATCTATAACCCTTACACCTTCAACAAAGATGTTGATAGCTTTAACCTCTAAACCAGTCATTTCTTCTACCGAATACTTTACTGTACTAATGAGGTTGTCACAAACTGTAGATATACTAACACCATATGCGACAATAATATGAAAATCAATAGATAAATTATTGTCCTCATCTATTTCAACATTAACACCTTTACTAATACTGTCTCCCTTAAGTAATTTAGCTATGCCATCTCTCATGCTTATTGTAGCCATTCCTACAATACCTACACACTCTAAAGCTGCATGTCCCGCATACTGGGCAATAACTTCATTTTCAATAATTATTTCACCGTTTTCATTAGACATATAACCCTTCATATCGATGCCCTCCTTATATATATAAATCTCCTATTTTCTTTATAAATCTTATCTTTATAATTATACCCATACAACCATATTTAATCAAGCTAAAAACGACAAATACATATCATATATATAGCTTATGATAAAATATTTTGAAAAAAATTAAAATTCTTCTTGCATAATATATATTTTTTTGTTAGAATATGCGTGTTGCGAACTTGTGACTAACTGTAATATCATGTGATTTTATACAGGATTATCCAGTTATTCAACGGTTTAATAGGTTGTCAAGGAGGTGCTAACAGTGGCAAAGTGTAGTATTTGTGATAAAGGCGCTCATTTCGGAAACAATGTGAGCCATTCTCATAGAAGATCAAACAGAATGTGGAAGTCAAACATTAAGTCAGTTAAGGCTGTAGTTAACGGAACTCCTAAGAGAGTATATGTTTGTACATCATGCTTAAAGTCAGGTAAGATTGAAAGAGCATAATTCTAAAAAAACAACCGATAATAATCGGTTGTTTTTTTGTTACTACCCTATCTATTAACAAAATAAGTAATTAAATTAGAATGTGCCATGCTGTAGTATATATACTATAATGCAAACATACTGCAACGCGCTGACAAACTAACCAGCAACTTCGACTAAGACTCTCAGGAATGCCTTCGAGCCTAAGTCTTAGTAACTGGTGGATTTCGTCAGTCGCTAAAAACGCAGTTCAAAATGTTTGCTTATATAGTATATATACTACAGCATGGCACATTCTTATTTAATCACTTATTTAGTTAATATATTATTTACCCTTAATCATAGAAAGCTGGATTCTTTTTTTGTCCATATCTACTCCGATAACAGTTACATCTACAATGTCTCCTACTGATACTACTTCGAGCGGATGCTTTATGTATCTGTCTGTCATCTTAGATATATGTACGAGACCATCCTGATGAACTCCTATATCTACGAACGCACCGAAATCTATTACATTTCTTACTGTACCTTTTAGTTCCATACCCTCTTTTAAATCTTTCATCTCAAGAACATCGCTTCTTAAAATTGGCTTTTCCATTTCTTCACGAGGGTCTCTTCCTGGTTTTTCAAGCTCTTTTATAATATCTATAAGTGTTGGTTCTCCTAATCCAAGTTCTTCTGCAAGCTTTCCTGTATTTGAAACCTTGCTACTTAGGTTCTTCATTCCACCCTTCAACTCTTCATCAGATATTCCTAATTTAGAAATAAGATTTTTGGTTGCCTCATAGCTTTCTGGATGTACACTTGTGTTGTCAAGTATCTCATCTCCTCCATTAATTCTAAGGAAACCTGCACACTGCTCGAATGCTTTAGGTCCTAATTTTGGCACCTTAAGCAATTCTTTTCTATTTTTAAACTGACCATTTTCCTCTCTATAGGAAACAATACTTTTAGCTAAAGTTTTATTAATACCAGAAATATATTCAAGTAAAGATGCTGATGCTGTATTTAAATCAACGCCTACGCTGTTAACACAGTCCTCAACAACACCTGTAAGTGCATTTCCAAGATTTTTCTGATTCATGTCATGCTGATACTGTCCTACTCCTATTGATTTAGGGTCAATCTTAACAAGCTCAGCTAACGGATCCTGTATTCTTCTTGCAATTGAAGCAGCACTTCTTTGTCCTACATCGAAATTAGGAAATTCCTCTGTAGCGAGCTTACTTGCAGAATATACCGATGCTCCTGCCTCATTTACGATAACGTATTTAACATCCTGTTTAATCTCTTTTAAAAGCTCTACAATTACCATCTCAGATTCACGACTTGCAGTTCCGTTTCCAAGTGAAATAAGTGTAATGCCATACTTATCAATAAGCTTTTTAAGTATCTGTTTTGCCTCTGCAACCTTATTCTGTGGTGCTGTTGGATAAATTACTATTGTATCAAGAACCTTGCCTGTAGGGTCTACAACAGCAAGCTTACAGCCTGTTCTAAAAGCAGGGTCCCAGCCAAGAACTGTCTGTCCTGCAACAGGTGGTTGCATAAGAAGCTGATGCAAATTTTTGCCAAATACATTTATGGCACCCTCTTCTGCCATATCTGTAAGCTCATTTCTGATTTCTCTTTCTATGGAAGGTGCAATAAGTCTCTCATAACTGTCTTCAATCGCTTCCTCCATATATGTCGCACTTACATGGTCTGGCTTACTTATTATCTGTTTTTTGAGATATTTTATAATATCTTCAACAGGAGCCTCAATCTTAACAGTAAGTATTTTTTCTGCCTCACCTCTGTTAATAGCAAGCACTCTATATCCAACAGCTTTATTTATGCTCTCCTCAAAATCATAATACATCTCATATACTGATTTTTCTTCTGGGTTTTTAGCTGTAGATTTAATTTTACCTTTGCTTCTTGTCAAATCTCTTATTCTTGTTCTATATTCCGCCTCATCCGCATATGCCTCTGCCAAAATATCTTTAGCTCCTGCAATAGCATCCTCAACTGTATTAACTTCTTTTTCCTCTGACAGATAACTCTCAGCCTCTTCCTCTATAGTTTTATTTGTCATCTGAAGGCTTATTATATTCGCAAGCCCCTCTAACCCCTTCTCTTTTGCTATAGTTGCTCTTGTTCTACGCTTTGGTTTATATGGTCTGTATAAATCCTCGACTGCAACCATAGTCATGGCCTCTTCAATCTGTTTTCTTAATTCATCAGTAAGCTTTCCCTGCTCTTCAATAGTTGATATAACAGTTTTTTTCTTATCTTCAAGATTTCTTAAATATGTAAGTCTCTCATCAAGTTGTCTTAACTGCTCATCATTTAACGAGCCTGTTACTTCCTTTCTATATCTTGAAATGAATGGTATGGTATTTCCCTCATCAATAAGCTCAATAGTTTTTTCTACCTGCCATACCTTTACATTCAGTTCTTCTGCGATAATTTTTTCAATATTCATATTGTTTTCTCCTGTAACTAAAAAATATCATTTGTCTAAACGACCTTTGTATTATACCAAATTTTTTACAATATACCTAGTAAAATAAATAATATTTTTTGTCGATTTTTATTTTATTTTTAAAATTATAAGAGTATAATATAAAATGTATTGTGGAGGAAAAACTATGATATCATTGGTAAAAAATAAATTTTCAAATTTAAATGACTATAAA
Organism: Wujia sp.; assembly: GCA_045531735.1. Taxonomy (GTDB): domain Bacteria; phylum Bacillota; class Clostridia; order Lachnospirales; family Lachnospiraceae; genus Coprococcus_C. Next base: position 298,375 of record JAZSEO010000011.1, read on the forward strand.
TTTAAGATTTTTATTAGCTTTTGTATTGTGATACATTCATTAATTGCAGTATTTGCTGCATATACAGATATTATGCCATTAGTGGCTTTTAATGTTCTCAGCGTATTAATCTACATAATATGCATCCATCTTATAAAAAAACGTCCAATCTTGGTATTTTATATTAGCTTTAGTGAAATTATACTTCACTCCTTCATTGCAGTTATTCTTATAGGTAATGATTTTGGTTTTTCAATGTATTTTGTAGCAATTATACCACTGTCATTTCATTTACTTAATGCTGTAAAATCAAGAAAATACTTGTTCAAAGCTTTTATTTTATCAAGTATTTCTTTTTTACTTTTTGCCACATGCTATATTATATCAATCACACACGAACCTGTTTACATATCAAATTTAATAAATACGTTCAAACCTTATATTTATCTTGTAAACATGCTTATTACCTTTGGAACACTTTTATTATCAACAATAATGTTCTATATTGAAATTAACTCGGCATACAAAAGCTTATATGATAAAAATCAGGAATTAGATAATTTAGCAAATACAGACCCTCTTACAGGGCTATATAACAGAAGAACCATGACTGTACATGTACAAAATATGTACGAAGACTATCATACAACACAGAAACCTTTTTCGCTTATTGTATGTGATATTGATGACTTTAAAAAGATTAACGATACCTATGGACATGAGTGTGGCGATGAGGTTTTAGTCAAAACAGCTTCTATCCTTTCCTCACTCACAAGAGGACTTGACTTTGTATGTCGTTGGGGTGGAGAAGAATTCATTGTGTTCCTTCGTGATATAGACAAAAATACTGCCCATGAAACAGCAGAAAGAATCAGACAAGAAATAGAAAAAACAGAAATACAATTCGGAGATAACCTAATCCATGTAACCATGACATTTGGAGTATCTTGTGTTACTGAAACAGATGATTACGAAAAACTATTTACCCTTGCCGATTCCAGAATGTATGAAGGCAAAAAAAGTGGAAAGAACAAAGTTGTATAAGCTTTGTTCTTTCCACTTTTTTACGATATGTCCATACCCTTATCCTCATTTTTCTCAAATTTCAGCATAAATTCCGGATCCTTTCGCATATCTACCATCTGCTTAAACGCATGTAAAACCAAACGGTCCTTATCACAAATTGAGTTGTTTTTACCTAAATCATGGAAAAGATTGTATTTATTCATTTGACTGAAATATATGTCGATAAGTGTAAGTTCTCCACATCTAACTGTTCCCTTTATAGAGTGATTTGCAACAAAATAATTAAATTCATCTAATAATTCTTCATCTAAGAGCATACTTTGCCACAGTTCAACTGCAAACTCCTCTGTCTCACCAACCATAACTGAAAGCGCCTTTAGATTCTCAAAAGATTTAATTTTTCCGGCATTATAAAGAATTACTGACATATTATCACTCCATTATAAATATTAATATTTCACGATATATAACAGTATATTAAACTTTTTGATTAATTATATATGATAATTAAATTAATTCTTATCTACAATACACCACTTCTACTGTTTCCATAGCTTTCTGATATAATTCTTCAATTTTTCCAACCAAAGCCTCTTCTGATTTTTCAATAACCTCAAGCTTAGGTCTTGTTACAGGATGCTTAGCAACAAATGTTGTACAACAATCCTCATATGGCAAAATAGACGTCTCATATGTGCCTATTTTTTCAGATATATCTATTATTTCCTGCTTATCCATACCTATACATGGTCTCATAACAGGAAGCTTATCAGCTGCTCGGTCAATAACCATAAGACTCTGTGTAGTCTGACTAGACACCTGACCTATACTTTCGCCTGTGATAATACATTGGCAGTCCTCTTTAAGTGCAATCTCCTGTGCCATCTTATACATAATACGCTTCATAATGATTGTAAGCTCATCATGCGGACAATTATCATAAATAGCAAGCTGAACTTCTGTAAAATTAATTATGTGAAGCTTCATGACACCAGCATATTTTGATACAAGCTTGCCTAAATCAACAACCTTCTGCTTAGCTCTCTCACTTGTATATGGAGGAGCATGAAAATATACAGCCTCCAACTCAACTCCACGCTTAGCTATCATATATGCTGCAACAGGACTATCTATTCCTCCTGATAAAAGAACCATTCCTTTTCCATTTGTACCTACAGGAAGACCTCCCGGACCTGGTATTGTCTTAGAATAAATATACGCTACATTTCTTACCTCTACATTAACCATAACCTCTGGTTCATGCACATCAACTCTAAGTCCAGAAAATTTATCAAGGAGTGCCGCACCCAAATCACAATTAAGCTCCATAGATGACTTTGGATAATTTTTATCGTTTCTTCTCGCATGTACCTTAAAGGTGAAATTTTTGTCCGAATATTCTTTGTCAATATATTCAACAACCGCTTCGGAAATCTTATCAAACGAAGTATCCTCCACAACGACTACAGGGCAGATTCCAACTATACCAAAAACGCTTCCTAATACCTCCATGACATCATCATAATCATATTCAGAAAAAGCTTCAACGAAAATACGACCATACTCTCTTTTCACCTCAAAATCACCAAGAGATTTAAGACGTGAACGCATTCTCTTACACATAGCATCCTCAAAAACATATCTGTTTTTGCCCTTAGTACCTATCTCTGCATACTTTATCAAAAACATTTTGTAATCCATATTATTCTCCATTCAAAATTTATTTTCTAATATATCTTCTAAATACAGGAAGAATTTCTTCTATCATCTGTACAGCATAATCAACCTGCTCCATAGTATTAAACTCTGAGAAGCTAAATCTGATTGTTGATTCAAGCTTTGTAGAGTCAAGTCCTATTGCCTTTAATACATTGCTTATATGCGGCTTGTTAGATGAGCATGCTGAGCCAGATGATACATATATATCTTTATCCTCTAAAGCATGAAGCATAACCTCACTTCTTATTCCAACAAAGGTAATACTCGCAATATGAGGAGCCTCTCCCGAATTATCAAATACATTTTCCAATTGGGTAACCTTCTCGATAAATGTGTTTTTCAAATTAGAAATATGCTCCATCTTAGCTTCATGATTTTTATACATAAGCTCTGCAGCAAGTCCCATGCCTGCAATTGCAGGAACATTTTCTGTACCGGAACGCATATTTTTTTGCTGTCCTCCACCGTACAAAATAGGTCTAATTAAGGTTTTATCCTTTATATATAATACTCCTGAGCCCTTTGGACCATGTATTTTATGGCCACTTATACTAACAAGGTCAGCCATAAATTTTTTAGGAGTAAATTTAATCTTACCAAATGCCTGAACAGCATCTACATGAAATAATATAGACTGATTGTATTCCTTAACTATCTTACCTATTTCTTCAACAGGTTGAATGGCTCCGATTTCATTATTTACATACATTACTGATACTAATATAGTATCTGGTCTAAGTGTATTTTTTAATTCGTCAAGCTTGAGCTTTCCCTCTGAGTCAACGCCTATAACACTTACCTCGTAGCCCTCTTTAACAAGAAAATCCATTGTCGAAGAAACAGATGCATGCTCTATCTCGGATGTTATAATATGCTTTCCTGCTCTCCTATGAGCCATAGCACTGCCAATTATTGCAAAATTATTCGCCTCTGTTCCTCCAGAAGTAAAAACAATCTCCTTTTCCTGACATTTGAGCTCTTTAGCTATCTGAGACGTAGCTGTTTTAATATATTTTTCAGCCTCAACACCCTTCATATGAAGAGATGACGGATTTCCATAATCCTCCTCCATAAGCTTTATCATTAAATTTTTAACCTCTGGAAATACTGCTGTTGTGGCAGCATTATCAAAATATACTTCCATAATTTCTCCTTGTATATTTAACAATATATTTGTAATTTTTCTAAAAAAATAATTTAGCTATCAATTTCAAACATTATGATAGATAACACAGCAAGACCTGCTGTCTCAGTTCTAAGTATTCTGTTGCCAAGTGTGATGCATTTTGCACCCGCCTCAATCGCCATATCAACCTCTTCTTTAGCAAACCCGCCTTCCGGTCCAATAAATATACCAAGACTTTTTTTGCCATGAATATCCTTTATAACCTCTCTGGAATACTCCATTCCTTTTGCCTCTTCGTAAGGAATAAGGTTCATGTCAAATGTTTTCGCATACTCCAGAGCCTGTTTAAAGCTCATAAAAGACTTAACTGTGGGAATTATTCCCCTGCCCGACTGTTTACCGGCACTTTCAGCAATTCCATTATATCTCTCAAGCTTTTTACTAGCTTTTTTATCATCTATTTTTACTACTGTTCTCTTTGTAATAACCGGAACAATTTCATACACCCCAAGCTCAACAGCCTTCTGTATAATAAGCTCCAGCTTATCTGACTTAGGCATACCTTGAAAAAGTGTTATCTTAACAGGAAGCTCAGCAGCATTCTTAAATACATCCTCAATATCAGCAGTTACCATATCACTATCTATATCACTGATACTACACTGATAATCTGTCCCTGAACCGTCGCTAACCATAATCTTCTCACCAATCTTTAATCTGAGAACATTCTTAATATGATTAACATCATTACCTGTTATTATTATATTGTCGCTTGCTCCACTTAAATTATCAACAAAAAAACGATGCATATTTATCTCCATCATGTATTTAAGATTTTATCCGACCTATAGTATATCACGATACACTAATAAAAAACAATGAGAATAAAAAAATAGTACTCAACGAGTACTATTTTTATACTATACTATTTAGCAATAATAGAAACCCAGTCATTCATATAAACGACATCTATTATCTCAAATCCATTTGAAAGAAGTGCTTCCTTAACAGCCTCCTCCTTCATATTTATAATTCCTGATGTAATAAAATATCCATCTTCTTTAAGAAATGGTCTGATTACTCCTGAGAGTGGAATTATAACATCAGCTAAAATATTAGCTACAACTATGTCATATTTTTCACCAGCATTAACCTCAAGTGCCATCTTAGCAGCCTCATCATCGCCCGCAAGAAGATTTCCACATGTGAGAACAAGTTTCTCCTCTGTCATGTTATTTACTTCCCTGTTTTCAATGCTGGCACGTACAGCAACCTCATCAATATCCATGCCATGTACAAAGCCTGCACCTAGCATAACACTAATGATAGATAAAATACCACTGCCTGAGCCTACATCAAACACTGTATCTCCCTGCTTAAGATATTTTTTTAGCTGACCTATACAAAGCTTTGTTGTCTCATGAGAACCCGTACCAAAAGCTATACCAGGGTCAATCTCAACTATCATATCGCCCTCTTGGGTATCCTCGAGTTCCTCCCAGGTAGGCTTTATCACTATATTGTCATATAATCTGAATGGCTTAAAAAACTGTTTCCAGTTGTTAATCCAATCCTTATCTTCTGTATTGCTTAAGGAAATGTCCTTTGTACCTACAGGTATAAACTCTTCAAGGCGGGTAAGTTCTGCAACTATATCCGCCTTTAAAGTGTCAAGATCAAAGCTATCATCTATAAAGCATGAAACCTTAGCTATTCCATCATCTTCTCCTTCAATAAGAGGAATATCTACAAACATAGCCTTTTTATCTTCTTCTGTAAGTGGAACATTATCCTCAATCATAATACCCTCAACACCTAAATCATCAAGAAAAGCACTGAGGATATCAACAGCCTCAACTGTTGTATCGATTGTTAATTTAGTCCACACCATATTATTTTTTCCTTATAATTTCTTAAAACCTTTTTTCTTCTTATGGTCACCAAATAACGAACCTCCAGACGAAACCGAATCAGTTGATGATCTAGCATTAACAGTAGTTGTGTTAGCATACTGATTTAATATTGATTTCTGCTCCTCAGTAAGTTTATCTGGAACCTGAACAATAAGTGTTACGTAATGGTCACCTCTAACATTCTTATTTCTAAGAGTAGGTACACCTTTTCCTTTAAGCTTAACCTTAGTATCTGTCTGAGTACCAGGCTTAATCTCTAAATCGTAAGCACCATCAATAGTTGTAATTGTAATTTTTCCACCAAGCGCAGCCTGAGTAAAGCTAATAGGCTCAGATGAATATAAATCGTACTCCTGTCTCTGGAAGGTTGGATGTCTGTCTACGAGAACAGTAACAAGAAGATCTCCTCTTCCACCACCATTCATACCAGGTTCACCCTTCTCGCGAATACGAATACTCTGGCCATTATCTATACCAGCTGGTACTGCAACCTGAATTTTCTTTTTACTCTTAACAAATCCTGAACCTGCACAATTGCTACACTTAAACTTAATAAGTTTACCGGAACCGCCACAGTCAGGACATGTCTGTACAGTTCTTGCCATACCAAATAAAGACTGCTGTGTATATACAACCTGACCTTTACCAGCACATTTTGAACATGTTTCTGGAGAATGTCCAGGCTGAGCACCACTACCCTTACATACATCACATTCATCTTTAAGTGGCAGCTCTAATTCTGTCTGTGTTCCGAATACAGCCTCCTCAAATGTTACACGTACTGTAGTTTTGATGTTGGCACCCTTAACAGGACCATTTGACTGACGCTGTCTTGAGCCACCGCCAAACATATCTCCGAAGATATCACCAAAGATATCTCCCATATCACTAAAGTCAAAGCCTCCAAAGCCTCCAGGACCACCATTCTGATCAAAGGCAGCATGACCATACTGGTCATACTTAGCCTTTTTCTCAGGATCTGAAAGTACTGCATATGCTTCGGCTGCCTCTTTGAATTTCTCTTCTGCTTCAGCATTACCCGGATTAGTGTCCGGATGATACTTTTTCGCAACCACACGGTATGCTTTTTTGATTTCTGCATCTGTAGCACCCTTGGTTACGCCGAGCACTTCATAATAATCTCTCTTATCAGCCATCTGCAATCACCCTTTATATTTGTTATCCTCTAGTTACTATTAGATTTCTTTGTAATCTGCATCTACAACATCTGCATCTGAATAGTCTGGAGTGCCAGCACCTGTACCAGCATTAGCACCAGGACCATTCTGCTCATATAACTTAGAGAAAAGTGCCTGAGCTGAATTCATAAGAGTTTCCTTGCCAGCCTTAATCTTTTCTACATCGTAATCTGTCATAGCATCAGGATCTGTTCCCTCGATAATCTCCTTAAGAGCCTTTAAGTCAGCCTCAACCTGACTCTTCTCTGAACCAGAAAGCTTATCACCAACATCTGTAAGAGCTCTCTCAGTCTGGAATACCATAGCATCAGCATCATTTCTAACTTCAATAGCCTCTTTACGTTTCTTATCCTGAGCCTCGTACTCAGCAGCTTCCTTAACTGCTCTTTCGATATCCTCATCAGAAAGTGAAGTTCCAGAAGTAATTGTGATGTGCTGCTCTCTACCTGTTCCAAGATCCTTAGCTGATACGTTAACAATACCGTTAGCATCTATATCAAATGTAACCTCAATCTGTGGTACACCACGTCTAGCTGGAGCGATACCATCAAGTCTGAATCTACCAAGTGACTTGTTATCTCTAGCAAACTCTCTCTCTCCCTGTACGATATTGATATCAACTGCATCCTGATTATCCTGAGCAGTCGAGAATATCTGGCTCTTATTTGTAGGAATTGTTGTATTTCTCTCAATAAGGTGAGTTGCAATACCACCCATAGTCTCAATTGAAAGTGTAAGTGGAGTAACGTCGAGGAGAAGGATTTCACCTGCACCTGCATCACCAGCAAGCTTACCACCCTGAATTGAAGCACCGATAGCAACACACTCATCTGGGTTGATACCCTTGAATGGGTCTTTTCCAGTTAATTTCTTAACCATATCCTGAACAGCAATTATACGTGTAGAACCACCAACAAGGAGAATCTTGTCAAGCTCTGAAGCTGCAAGACCTGCATCCTTAAGTGCTGTCTGAACAGGAGTCTTAGTCTTCTCTACAAGGTCAGCAGTAAGTTCATCAAATTTAGCTCTTGTAAGGTCCATATCAAAGTGCTTTGGTCCTTCGTTTGTAGCAGTGATGAAAGGAAGGTTGATATTTGTAGTAGTAGATGATGAAAGCTCTTTCTTAGCCTTCTCAGCTGCTTCCTTAAGTCTCTGCATAGCCATCTTATCGCCTGAAAGGTCAACACCCTCGTTCTTCTTAAACTCTGCTAACATATATTCTGTAATTGCATTATCGAAGTCATCACCACCAAGCTTATTATCACCAGCAGTTGCAAGAACCTCAATTACACCATCACCAATCTCAATGATAGATACATCGAATGTACCACCACCAAGGTCGTATACCATAATCTTCTGCTCTTCTTCGTTATCAAGACCGTAAGAAAGAGCTGCTGCTGTTGGCTCGTTGATGATACGCTTAACATCAAGACCAGCAATCTTACCAGCATCCTTTGTAGCCTGTCTCTGTGAGTCAGTAAAGTAAGCAGGAACTGTGATAACAGCCTCTGTTACCTTCTCACCAAGATATGCCTCAGCATCTGCTTTAAGCTTCTGAAGAGTCATAGCAGAAATCTCCTGTGGAGAGTATTTCTTGTCATCAATAGCTACCTTGTAATCAGAACCCATATGTCTTTTAATAGAAGCAATAGTCTTATCTGCATTAGTAACAGCCTGACGCTTTGCAGCATCACCAACTACTCTTTCGCCTGTCTTTGTAAAAGCTACTACAGATGGAGTTGTTCTTGAACCCTCTGCATTTGTGATAACAACAGGCTTACCACCTTCCATAACTGCAACACATGAATTTGTTGTACCTAAGTCAATACCAATAATTTTACCCATTTTGTTTTTCCTCCATTTTATATAAAATTTATATTTACTTATTCATTTTCGTTAAGGTTTCATGGTTGCCACCTCAACTAGCGTCCACTCCGTGGACTGAGTTTCGTGGCAGACCTTCAAACTAAACTCAAGCTTCGCCTTTGGCTCGCTTTCGTTAAGGTTTCATGGTCAGTTAGCAACCTTAACCATACTGTGTCTTAACACCTGGTCTTTATACATATAACCCTTCTGCATCTCTTCAACAATTATGTTCTCGTCGAAGTTTTCATCTTCCACATGGATAACTGCATTGTGAAGCTCTGGGTCAAAGTTTTTACCTTCCGCATTCATAGGAACTACTCCTATTCCTTCAAGCGAAGACATAAGCTGTTTGTAAATCATATCTACACCTTGCTCAAAACTTCTGTCTTTATCCTCTTCTGGAATACTTGCAATAGCTCTTTCAAAGTTATCTACTACAGGTAGAAGCTTCTCCAAAGCATCCTTAGCACCTATATCGTACATCTTCTTTGATTCTTTTTCATTTCTTGTTCTTGCATTTTCAAACTCAGCAAGAAGTCTCTTGTATTTCTCTTCATTCTCTTTTGCGAGCTCTTTTGTTTTTTCAAGCTCAACCTGAAGTGCCTTGCTTCCTCTTCTGCTTCCTTTTGGAACAGGCTTTGGCTTAGCAGCTTCTACAGCTTCCGCATCATCTTCTGAAACCTTTTCTGTCTCATTTATATTGACATTTGTTCCCTCGTCTGCAGCAACATCATCTGTTACCTTAATTTCTTCTACCGTTTCTTCTGCATTAGTTTGTTTTGGCTGTGCTTTAGTTTTGGCCATCCTGATTCACCCCTTTGCCTTTCTTAAATATATCATCTAGCTCTATTGTTAAATTCTTAAGTGTACTTACAACCTTTTTGTAATCCATACGTTTAGGACCAATGATACCTATCGTACCAGTTGCGCCCTCCGGCATCTTATAGGTTGCTGTTACCAAAGAACAATCCTGCATATTCTGCACTGGTGTTTCATCACCTATATAAACCTGAATTCCTGTATTATCGTCTTTTCCAACAGTCTCTTCAAGAATATGCGTAAGCTCTGTCTTATCCTCGAATTTTTCAAGAAGCTCACTGGTCTTATTTATATCACCAAGTTCTGGATATTTTAATATATTAGTTGCTCCACTTGTATATATTTCAAGTTCCTTAGCCTCATGTATGGCTTCTACAATACCCTGGAATATCTGGTCTAATATACCCTCATACTCGCCAGCCTGCTTCTTCATAGCCTGAATCATCTCGAGGTTAATATCCTCTAAGCTTGCACCCTGCAAGAAGGTATTAAGCAAAATATTAAACTTTAGTACATCCTCATTATCAAGTGCCACATCAACATGAATCATCTGATTCTTGATAATGTTACCTTCAACTACTATAACCGCAAGAAGATTATCTAAATCCACCTGAGAAAGCTGTATAAACTTTACCGTCTTGTTATAGTTTGGTGCCGTAACCATGGTTGCATAGTTTGTATTATACGCAAGCACCTTAGCAACCTGCTTAAGTAAAAGCTCCATTCTGTCTACTCTTTCAAGTAGTGAACTTTTTACTTCTTCCACCTCTTCTTTTTCTTCCATTAGATTATCTACATAAAATCTGTAGCCCTTATCTGTAGGAATACGGCCTGCTGAAGTATGTGGCTGAACAATGTACCCAAGCTCCTCTAAATCTGCCATTTCATTTCTGATTGTGGCTGAACTAAGATTCAAATCTGTATATTTTGAAATAGTTCTTGAACCAACCGGCTCACCAGTTTCCAGATAATTTGCTATAATGGCTTTAAGGATTTTTTTCTTGCGCTCATCCAGCTCCATTCAATCATCCTTTCATATTATATGCAATGTTTTTAGTTTTATTAGCACTCATCTAAATCGAGTGCTAATCTCTAATTGATAATCTATCACTACATATAGTATTTGTCAAGGTGATTTAGCAGAAAATATAAGAAAAATTTGTGAAAAACAGTATTTCCATATGCATATAGCAAAAAAAATCATCTGCTATTGACAGATGATTTTTTATATACTTAGTAGCAATATCCTGCTGATATATTTATCTCATTATCCATATCATTCAAAATTATTGTGACCACAATTCCTGTAGCATTTCCATTTTCCTTTGTTCCCATATTATACATAGGAAATCCCATAGAATCATTAGTAACAAGTCCATTATCATAAAAACCACTTTTATCGCTATATATTTTTTTCATATACTGACATATATATTCAAAGCTTTCATCTATCTTATCAGGCGAAACATAAATATCTGCATTTACCTTATACACACCAACATTGCTGTAATATGTTATATCACCTTTTTCGCCAAATAAGCTTTGATTATAATACTTATATCCTGTAGAACCTGATTCCGACATATCTATTATATCGTCCGGTTTACCTTTGATTAGCTCAACAACAAACCCTGGCGTTTTAAAATTTATTATTTCTTCCTCTATTCCAACTTCATTTTGTGAACCTGAAACATAGATAAAACATCCTATACCAACCAATAATACCAACACTAAAATCACACAGAATGTTTTTATTATCTTTTTTGACATATAGCTTATCTCCTGTTTAGTATACCATCCAACAATTCTTTACACTCTTTTATACTTCCTTCAACAAAAGAATCTTTTTTTAACGGAATTGTCATTTTACCTTTTAATAATATAATTAAAAGATTATCCGTTTCTTTGTAAGATATAACATCATTAAAAGATATTTCTTTTTTGCTATCCTTAATATACATTTTAATATTATCTTTTAGCTCTATCGTAATCTCCTGTGGTTCCTCACCATATTGAACCCTTATACGTTCAATTTGTATATCTATTGCTTTTTTTGTCTTATATGTATTTATACAAATTACAAAAAACGACAAAAACACACCTTCAACAATCAAAAATGTACTATCTAATAAAACCCCTTTATAAATACAATAAATACAAATCAACATTCCAATAACATCTAAAACAAGCACTGACTTATTTATACTTTTTTTCATTGTTTCTCGGATTATTTCATCTGTATACAAATATCTGTTAACCATTTATATTTTACCCCTTATCAAGTATAAAATCTGCAAGGATTACATTGCTTACATCAATACCCGCATCTGTAAGTATAATCCTGTCACCAACAGCAGCCATAAAGCCTTGTCCAATATAATTGTTAAGCACAGGTCCATATACCTCATATATATCCTTATTGAATCTTTCCTCGAACTCTGAGCGGCTTACTCCACACATCATACGAAGTCCCAAGAACATAAACTCTTCCATACGTGAATCGATATATACTGGAGTAACATTCTGTCTTATCTTACTTGTTGTCTCATTATATAGTTTCTCCATATTGTCGTATGAAACAAATTTCTCGGCTGTGTCCTCCATTATATCAATATAATTAAATATATCTGTCATATTGTTAAAACGTTTGCCCTGAAAATATGATGATGCTCCGATACCAAATCCGATATAATCTCCACCAGTCCAGTAAACCATATTGTGCTTACATTCGTAGCCGGATTTGGCATAGTTAGAAATCTCATATCGGTCGTATCCATGAGCAGCCAAAAGTTTTTTGGTAATCTCATACATTCTTCTGTCTATCATATCAGGTGGCAATGACTCTAAAATCTCAGGGTCATTTGCAAATGGTGTACCCGGCTCAATAGATAGCGAATACACAGATATATGCTCCGGCTGATAGTCGATAACCTTAGACAAGGTATCTACAAACGTATGAATAGTCTGACCCGGAAGTCCTGACATTACATCAATATTTATATTATCAAAACCTGCCCTTCTCGCTGCATTGTAGCTGGCAACAAACTGGTCATAATTATGTAGTCGACCCATCTTTTTAAGCATATCGTCATCAGCAGACTGTAAACCAATACTTATACGATTAATACCTGCTGTTTTGTATCCATTAAGTTTCTGGTGTCTAAGCGTTCCCGGATTTGCCTCTATTGTTATCTCTGCATCTTTGTCAAGAGTAAATGTTTTTCTTATAAATGCCATTATGTTTATAATAAGAGACTCATCCAAAAGAGATGGTGTACCTCCACCTATAAACACACTTCTTACTATATAATCATCTGCAATAGGTGCATACAGCTTTATCTCCTGACACAATGAATCCACATATCTAAGCATTGTTCCATAGCTCTCCCCATCAAAAGACAGGAAATCACAATATTTACATTTTACTGCACAAAACGGTATATGAACATATAAGCTTACATATTTACTCATAAGTACTTTTACTCCTCATCTAATTTAAGTACACTCATGAATGCCTTCTGTGGTATCTCTACATTACCAACCTGACGCATTCTCTTTTTACCTTCTTTTTGTTTCTCAAGAAGCTTTCTCTTACGGGTTATATCTCCACCGTAACATTTAGCAAGTACATCTTTTCTTACCGCCTTAACAGTTTCTCTGGCTATAACCTTGCTTCCAATAGCTGCCTGAATAGGTATCTCAAACAAATGTCTTGGTATCTCTGCCTTAAGCTTCTCACACATCTTTCTTCCACGCTCATAAGCAGTATCCTTATGAAGAATGAATGAAAGCGCATCCACCTCTTCTTTATTAATAAGCATATCAAGCTTAACAAGGTCTGACTTAACATACCCCTTTAACTCATAATCAAAAGATGCATATCCTCTTGAACGTGATTTAAGTGCATCAAAGAAATCATATATAATTTCATTAAGAGGCAAATCGTATTTTAATAGTGCTCTGGTTGTCTCCATATACTCCATACTCTTATATATACCTCTTCTCTCCTGACAAAGCTGCATGATAGCACCTACAAATTCAGTTGTAACCATAATCTCCGCTGAAACAAATGGTTCCTCCATATAATCAATCATGGATGGGTCAGGAAGGTTGGATGGATTAGTAAGCTCAATTACCTCTCCGTCTGTCTTATAAACCTTATAAACAACACCTGGAGCTGTTGTAACAAGGTCTAAGTTATACTCTCTCTCAAGTCTTTCCTGTATAATCTCAAGATGTAACAAACCAAGAAATCCGCATCTAAAACCAAACCCAAGAGCTATAGATGTCTCAGGTTCAAAACTAAGTGACGCATCGTTAAGCTGTAATTTTTCAAGAGCATCTCTCAAATCAGGATATTTTGCTCCATCTGCCGGATAAAGTCCACAGTAAACCATCGGATTAACCTTCTTATAGCCTGGTAGCGCATCAGCACAAGGGTTGTCCGCATCTGTAACAGTATCACCAACTGTAGTATCTTTAACATTTTTAAGGCTGGCTGTAATATAACCAACCATTCCTGCTGAAAGCTCGTCACAAGGAATAAACTGACCTGCTCCAAATATACCTACTTGAACAACCTCTGCCTCTGCCTCGGTTGCCATCATTCGAATCCTTGTACCTTTAGTAACCACGCCATCAAACACTCTACAGAAAATAATAACACCTTTATATGAGTCATATAAGCTGTCAAATATAAGAGCTTTAAAAGGTGCATCAACATCTCCTGTTGGTGCAGGAACCTTTGATACAATCTGCTCCAATACTTCTTCTATATTTAAACCATTTTTAGCTGAAATAAGCGGAGCATCCTGAGCCTCAAGCCCAATAATATCCTCAATCTCATTGATAACTCTTTCCGGGTCTGCCGATGGCAAATCAATTTTATTGATAACCGGCATAACATCAAGGTCATGGTCAAGAGCCAGGTAAACATTAGCCAAAGTCTGTGCCTCTATTCCCTGTGCAGCATCAACTACAAGTATTGCACCCTCACAGGCTGCTAAGCTTCTTGACACCTCATAGTTAAAGTCAACGTGTCCCGGTGTATCTATAAGGTTAAAAATGTATTCTTCACCATCGTTAGCCTTATATACAATACGAACCGACTGAGCTTTTATAGTTATACCTCTTTCACGCTCAAGCTCCATGTTATCCAGAACCTGCGCCTGCATCTCTCTGCTTGTAAGAAGTCCTGTTTTTTCTATTATTCTATCTGCCAATGTAGATTTACCGTGATCTATATGAGCAATTATACAAAAATTTCTTATCTTATTTTGGTCTAAATGGGCCATTATTTTTTCCTCACTACTGTAAACATATTTATTAGAGTATATCACAACAAAATACGCAATGACAACAATATTTTGTGTGTCTTACTCGCCACCTGAAAGTACATCATATATTATATCTGCAAGAGGTATCATAGCATTTTTTGCCTCCTGTACAGTATTTGTCTGTGCACCAACCTCCACTAATGCTGCTCTTGGCATTTTATCAAGATTAAAGCAATAGCCTCTTATATATATTCTTCTCATTAAATCTCCATATGTAGCCTTACCCTCAAGATACATTTGCAGACTAAACGCAAGATTTGATATTTTATTCGGATTATATAAATAATCAATATCTCCATTAACATTTAGTCTGCTCACACCATTTACAAACATAAGCTTAGCTGTAGGCAGACCATTTATATCTGTTACAAGATGCAAATCCTCTCTCACCCCGTCTCTGTGTAAATCAATCACTACCTCTATAGACGGATACTGAGCCAAAATATCATCTACTGAGTCTCCTGACAAATCATAAGCATGACTTCTATCTAATTCTCCATCAATCATATCATACACATTTCTGTCATGATATACCTTTATTCCGTACGACTCTAAAAGTCTGGTCAGCTCATCACCTACCCCTATTACCGTATCCTCTGTAACTCCAACTCGGCTATCTGCAAAAGCTTCACTTCCATGTGTATGATAAATCAAAACCTTATAATCCTGTCCGGACAAATCTACAGACATATCCATGCTTAACAGATTGGACGCATTTAATTCATCTGGATTTACACTGGTCGAGCTGTCTACCAAATAGCAATTTGAAACTAAAAACTCAAAATCACTTAATTCCTCAATGGAATATGTCACTGCAGATGAAACTGGTGTCGTAGAAGCCTCCATAACAATATTTTCTGGTTGTGGTTCCTCTACTGTTATAGCCTCAGAAGTATTACCTTCTTCCGATGTTTCAATTACTGCGTTTTCCCCCGTTATTTGACTCTCTGTATTTTCATTCGGATTTTGATTGATATAATATTGCTCAGCCAAATACATTACTTCTTTATGTGAATTATTGTCTTTATTATTGATATACTCCTGCTGTTCACAAAATAAATATGCCTCCATACCTGTTACAGGAATCAACTCAAACATAATGTTCCATTCGCCATTAGTACGTTCATTTAAAACAGGCATCATCTCTGTTTTAATATCTGACATTATATATTTAGATATAACATCAGAAAAAAGTAGCAAAAGAAAACAAATGCAAAATATACAAATACTATACAATTTTTTAAAATCAAACTTATATTTTCCCATATTAAAATATATGCCTGATTTTAAATTAAAATTCAAAGAACCTGTTTATTGCTTCAGATATAGTATAACTCACTCGTTTTACGGATTCATCAATATTTTTAGGTGTGACAAACATCGAAGCAAGGTCCGTACTAATATCAAAAGCATCAATATTAAACTGACTAAGCAAAGCACTCATTGAAATCACTGTCGGAACACCAACCGCGACAACCTTTGCACCTATTGTTTCCTCATTAATTTTACTTCTATTATTCCCCACACCCGAGCCTGGCGATATACCAGTATCACATATTTGAATTGTAGAATTAAGTCTGACTGCCTCCACTGCTGCAAGTGCATCAACTACAATTACAATATCAGGTCTTATGTCTCTGCATATACTTTTCAAAAAAACCTGTGTCTCAATTCCGGTTTGAGCCATTACACCAGGACAAACTGCACTGATTTCCTTGACATCTTTCACAATTCCCTCTCTCAACAAATGCCTTGTCACATATAGATTATCAATAACCTTAGGGCCCAAGGAATCCGGTGTAACCTCTCTATTTCCCAGTCCCACAACCATTATCTTTTTTTTATTACCAACGAACTTCTTGATTGTCTTATGCAGAATGTTAACTATAGGTTCATATATCGTATCATCCGTTTCTCTCAACATTTTACTTTCTATAGTAATATATGTTCCAATAGGCTTTCCAATAGTAATTGCACCTTTATCATTTGTTATTTTTATTATTGTCTCTTTAATTTTCCCATTCTTATAGTTTTTGGTTATAAGCTCAACACCATCTATAATCTCCTCATCCGGCAAGCTTTCTTTAATCTCTAATGCAAGGTCTGTTCTAATTCTGCTCATAAAAAATACTCCTTATAATTTATAAGGAGTATTTTGAGTATAATCTGCAATTTTTATTTATGAATTTTTATGTTTCAAAACTTATGATTACTAATTAATTATTCGTAGAAACTGCATCAACTACAAGTTCAACACATTCTTCGATATTAGTATGTTCTGCATTGACAATAATCTCTGCATACTTCTCATAAAGAGGAACTCTCTCTTCATAAATATCAAAAATGGTCTTTCCCTTTTTCATAGCTATGCCTCTTGTTTTTATATTGCTTACTCTTCTGATTATTTCCTGACAGCTAAGCTTTATATAAACAATATGACCAATTTCTGACAAATGCTTCATGGCTTCCTCACCATAAACAGCGCTTCCACCGGTAGCAATCACAGTTTTATCTGCTTCAACCTGGCTCAATACATCATTTTCTATATTTAGAAATTCATCAATACCTTTTTCGGCTATAATTTCGTAAAGCTTTTTGCCATTTTCATTTTGAATTATTATATCAGTATCCATAAACTGATAATTCATTGCTTTAGCAAGTAAAACACCTACAGTACTTTTACCTGCCCCAGGCATACCAATTAATATTATATTATTTTTCATTTTTACACCTACATCTGCTTTCTAACTACACTATATTCATCACCATACTTATAATACGGACAATTATAATATGTATCTGACATAAATCTCGCCATCTCGTCTTCGTCTAAATTTACATCACATACATAGCACTCGTATTCTTCATCATACATAAAATAAGCACAAGATTCACAACTTGACTGTCTTTCCTTTTTCTTTTTATCTGCCATTAAAACACCACCTGACCTTCTGTTATTTTACATACATTTTCCCAATTTTCTTCCTCTGTGTCATCATATACTCCGACCACAGAAAAACCAGCATTTTTAGCCGTATTAATAGCAAAATATGAATCCTCAAAAACAACACAATCCTTCATATCAAGCTCCATTTTCTCACATGCCAGTAGATATACATCTGGTCTTTCCTTGCTACAACCAACCATAGAGCAAGTAACCAAATCCTCAAACAAGTCCATAATATTATTTCTAACCAATGCACTCTTGCACATCTCATACTCATTGGCGGTTGCAACAACCATCTTATACCCACGTTTTTTTAATTCGCTTAAGAGCTCAAATGCACCCGATTTTATAAGCAGCTCATTCTCATAATAGCTATATGCTATGTTTTCTATCTCTTTCGCAATAGCCTCAGGCTGTTTATCCAAGCCAAAATATTTTTTTATGTATCTTGATGCATCAAGCATAGTCATCATCTTAACTTTATTCTGAAAATCTGGTTCTGGAGTCAAACCCAAACTAGAAAGATATTCAATATCAAGTCTTTTCCACATAGGCATGCTGTCAAGCAACGTCCCATCAACATCAAAAATAAGACCTTTTTTATCTTTAATTATAGGCTCTAAATCCCCTAAAATTCCTTCAACCTTGTTCATAAAATCACCTTTGTACATATTATAAATCTTTATAATGTTGTAAATATCTTTAATATTATAACAACTACAAGCATTATTTCAAGAGCAAATCTTTTTTGTTGTACCCTATGTTAAACAGAAAAACACAGTATAACAGTTATAATAAAATATATAACTATCATACTGCGTTTTTCGTTATATCTTCGTCATTTTATTTAAAAATTAGTTTACCGCAAATGTAAGTTCAGCCACAACAGCTACCTTGCCATCTACTTTGGCAGTTGCTTTACCGTAACCAACAGGACCTTTGCGTTCTGTAAGCTCGCACTCAAGCTCTAACACATCGCCAGGTACAACCTGTTTCTTAAAGCGCGCGTTCTTGATTCCACCAAAGAAAGCGATTTTACCTTTGTTCTCTTCCTCAGAAAGAATTGCAATTGCACCTACCTGAGCAAGTGCTTCTATTATAAGAACACCTGGCATTACATGCTGCTGTGGAAAATGACCACAGAAATGCATTTCATTGACAGTAACACATTTGATACCTTTAGCATACTTGCCTGGCTCATAGTCAGTTATTTTGTCAACGAGTGCAAAAGGATATCTGTGTGGTAAAATCTCCTGAATCTGATTTGAATTAAGTTCCATATTATGCCTCCCATCTCTTGAAGATAACACTTGCATTGTGTCCTCCAAAACCAAGTGAGTTAGAAAGTGCATAATCTACCTGAACATTTCTTCCTTCATTTGGAACAATGTCAAGATCACACTCTTCATCAGGTACCTGATAATTTATAGTTGCAGGAATAAATCCATCCTTAAGTGCCATTGTTGAGAATACTGCCTCAACTGCTCCGGCACCACCGAGAAGATGTCCTGTCATTGACTTAGTTGAGCTAACCATGAGCTTATAAGCATGATCACCAAATGCTGTCTTAATAGCCATAGTCTCACCTGCATCATTTAAGTGTGTTGATGTACCGTGAGCATTTATGTATCCAACCTGGTCTGGTGTAATATTTGCATCCTTAAGTGCCATTGTCATTGCAGCAGCACCGCCTGCTCCGTCTGGACATGGAGCTGTGATATGGTAAGCATCACATGTTGCACCATAACCAACAACTTCTGCATAAATTTTAGCACCTCTTGCCTTAGCATGCTCGTACTCCTCAAGTATAAGTGCACCTGCACCTTCACCCATAACAAAACCTGCTCTCTCCTTATCGAAAGGAATAGATGCTCTGTTTGGATCCTCTGTTGTATTAAGAGCCTTCATAGATGTAAAACCACCTACACCAAGATGAGTGATTGCACTCTCTGAACCACCACAAAGCATGACCTCTGCATAACCATCTCTAACATAGTGGAACGCATCACCTATAGCATTGTTACTACTTGCACAAGCTGTAACAACACATGTACACATACCCTTAAAACCTGTTCTGATTGCAATATTACCAGCAGCCATATTAGAGATACCCATTGGAATATAGAAAGGAGAAACCTTATCATAGCCTCGTTTCTCACCTGTAGCATAGTTAGCCTCTGTTGTCTCCATACCACCTATACCACTTGAGAAAATAACACCACATCTTAAAGCGTCTTCCTTCTCCATATCAAGCTGACTGTCCTCAAATGCCTCAACAGCAGCTACCATAGCAAACTGTGAATACATATCCATTCTTCTAGCTTCTTTTTTATCAATTATTCCATCAATAGAAAAATCCTTAACCTCACCTGCTACCTTAACAGCGTGGTTTGTTACATCAATACGAGTAATAGGAGCTATACCACATACTCCTTTTTTTGCATTCTCCCATGCATCTTTTACATTGTTACCAATTGGATTTACTGTTCCAAGACCAGTTATAACAACTCTTCTCATAAAAAAACTCCTTATCTTACAAATATAACTTTATAATTACATTGCCATTCCGCCATCTACACAAATAACCTGACCTGTAATATATCTGGCATTATCAGATGCCAAAAACGCTACAAGATTAGCAATATCTTCACCACTTCCCATACATTTCATAGGAATAGTCTTCTTCATCTCATCAACAACTGCCTCAGGAAGCTTAGCAGTCATATCAGTTTCAATAAAACCAGGTGCTACTGCATTACAAGTTATTCCTCTTGATGCAAGCTCCTTTGCAACAGATTTAGTCATACCTATAAGACCAGCTTTACTAGCCGAATAATTAACCTGTCCCGCATTTCCTCTCACACCAACAACGCTACTGATATTTATAATCTTGCCTGCACGTTGCTTTAACATTATCTTAGACACATTTTTAGTAAATAAGAATGCACCCTTTAAGTTTGTATCTATAACCTGTTCAAAATCCTCTTCTGTCATCTTAAGCATAAGGTTATCCTTAGTTATACCTGCATTATTTACAAGAATATCAATACTACCGAATTCTGCCTTAACCTTATCAACCATAGCAGCAACCTCTTCGCCACAAGCCACATCAGTTTTTACTGCCATAGCCTTAACCCCAAGCTCCTCACAAAGCTTAACTGTTTCTTCTGCTCCCGCCGCACCTGATGCATAACATGTAACAACATTTGCACCTTGTTTTGCAAGTTCCAAACAGATGCTTCTGCCAATTCCTCTACTGCCACCTGTCACGATGGCTGTTTTATTTTCTAATAACATATTTTTGTCCTTTCCCTTACATCTTATTAACAACCAAGTGCTTCAAGAGTTGCATTTAAGCTGTCAACATCTTCAACTGCATATGTAGTAAGACTTCTGTCAATTTTCTTAACGAAACCAGAAAGAGTTTTTCCAGGTCCA
The DNA here is from genome assembly GCA_045531735.1 of Wujia sp. GTDB lineage: Bacteria > Bacillota > Clostridia > Lachnospirales > Lachnospiraceae > Coprococcus_C. The sequence continues at coordinate 319,743 of JAZSEO010000011.1, forward strand.
ATTTCTACAAATGTGTCTACCCCCTGCTCTATCATGTACTTGATAGAATCCTCAAAGTAAACACTGCTCTGTACCTGAAGTTCAAGCATTTCTGCTATAGTCTTTCCTGCCTCTATTTCTTTACCTGTTGCATTGAAAAGTACAGGGAATGACATTTCACCAAAGTTCTCACTCTTAAATCTCTCTGCAAGCTTGTCACCTGCTGGTTTCATAAGCGAAGTATGGAAAGGTCCGCTTACCGCAACAGGAACAATTCTTTTTGCACCCTTTTCAGTCATAAGCTCACCAGCTCTTTTAATAACTGCTGAGTCACCTGAAACTGTAACCTGTACAGGTGTGTTATAGTTTGCAACCTCTGCTACATGGTAAGGAGAATCCTTGAATTCCTCCTCTGCCTGCTTACAACACTCCTTGATAGACTCTCTGTCAAGGCTCATAACAGCTATCATTCCTGTATCTCTGCCTGTAACAGCTTCTTCCATAGACTTTCCTCTGTACGCAACAAGGTCAATAACCTGATTCTCCTCAAATACACCTGATGCATAAAGAGCAGAATACTCACCAAGAGAAAGTCCTGCTGCTATTTCAGGCTTAATGCCTTTGTTAGCAAGAATTTTTGTTACACCAACTGCAAAAGCAACCATACATGGCTGAGTATATCTTGTCTGACCAAGCTGCTCGATTGGTCCTTCAAAACAACATGTTTTAACATCAAAATCAAGATTTAAATTATCAAATGTCTCTTTAAATTCCGGATATGCCTCATATAAATCCTTACCCATTCCAACGTGCTGGCTTCCCTGTCCAGCATATAAAAAACCTATTTTCATATTGTCCTCCTATAGCATTTACAAAATTTAAATTGAAAGGTTTGCAAGTTCTTTCTTTGCACCCTCGTACATTTCCTCTAATATTGCAGCTACAGGCTTGATTTCTTTAATTAAACCACATACCTGACCTGCCATAAGAGAACCATTTTTAGTATCACCCTCAAGAACTGCTTTTCTTAAAGAACCGAGAGTAAGCATCTCAAGCTCGTCTCTTGAAACACCCTGTCCCTCCATCTTGAGATATTCTCTTGTCATATTATTCTTAATTACACGAACCGGAGCACCTGCCGAACGTCCTGTAACTGCTGTTCCGTTATCCTTTGCCTTAATAACAGCAAGCTTATAGTTCTCGTGGATTGGACATTCTTCACTAACAAGAAGACATGTACCAACCTGAACACCGATTGCTCCAAGAGCCATAGCAGCAACCATCTGTCTGCCATCAGCAATACCACCAGCAGCGATAACAGGAATTTCTACGGCATCTACTACCATAGGAACAAGTGCCATAGTAGTCATCTCACCAACATGTCCACCACTCTCGCCACCTTCAGCGATAACAGCATCAACACCCATTCTCTCCATACGTTTTGCAAGTGCAACACTTGCAACTACAGGAATAACCTTTGTTCCAACTGCCTTCCAATCAGCAACATATTTCTCAGGGCTACCAGCACCTGTTGTAATTACATCAACCTTCTCTTCAACAAGCATTTTAGCTATATTGTCAACATCAGGATTCATAAGCATTAAGTTTACACCAAATGGCTTATCAGTCTTCTCTCTGCAAATCTTAATCTCCTGTCTGATTCTCTCTGCATCAAATCCACCTGATGCAATAAGACCAAGACCACCAGCATTAGAAACAGCCGCTGCAAACTCACCTGTTGCAATGTTAGCCATACCACCCTGAATAATAGGATATTTAATATTTAAAAACTCATTTAATTTCATTATGTACTCTCCTTACCACTCTATATATGCTCCGCCCCATGTGAGACCACTTCCGAAACCAACACAGATTGTCTTCATGCCTGGTTTTATGATTCCCTTCTGGTTCATCTCACTTAAAGCTATAGGTATACTTGCAGATGAAGTATTGCCGTACTCATCTAAGTTAATATAGAACTTGTCTAAGCTCTGGTTAATCTTTTTAGCCACAGACTCAATAATTCTTAAGTTTGCCTGATGACATATATATAAATCAATATCATCTGCTGTAATACCAGCTTTTTCTAAAAGCTGATTAATAGTTTTTGGCACTGTACTTACTGCAAACTTAAACACATCACTTCCGAGCATGCTTAAATACTCTCCACTCTCTGTCGAACAACGAATTGCCTCCTCATGTCCCTTTGTACCGAGAACACTATAATATTTGTTATCAGCGAGTTCGATTACAGCAGCTCCTGCTCCATCACCAAAAAGTATACAGCTTCCTCTATCTGTCATATCAAGAAGTTTAGAAAGAGTTTCACTACCTATAACAAGAGCGTATTTTTTACCGTTCTGCATAAGTAGGCCTCTTGCTATCTGAATACCAAACATAAATCCTGAACATGCCGCATTAATATCAAAACTTGGCATATCAGTTGGGAGTTCCAAATACTTCTGAACCATACATGCAACTGATGGGGTAAAATTATCAGGTCTAACAGTTGCAACTATACATGCTCCAAGCTCATTTTTATCAATTCCTGAATTTTCAAGAGCCATTTTTGCAGCAGCTATTGCCATATCCTGATTTTTCTCAGTAGTGAGGAAATGTCTTTTTCTAATTCCTGTTCTACTTGAAATCCATTCATCACTTGTATCTACTATCTTACTTAAATCGTCGTTTGTTACCACATTATCAGGGGCATAGTGACCCGTCCCTATAATGCGAAGTCCTTCTTTAATCTGCATAATATCTCCTCTTCACCCTCAAATTATAAGAATTTTAAATACTGAGCATCAATATTTCTAAACTTTTTATATCTGTGCTTGCTTAATTCCTCAGGACTCATCTTAAGATATTGCTCTAACTCTTTTTTAAGATGTTTATCCACAGTTTTAAATATGGCTTTTGGATTCTGATGTGCACCTCCAACAGGTTCAGGAATAATATCATCAATTACGTTGAATTCCTTAAGATCCTGTGCAGTAAGTTTCATCATGTCGCAAGCCTCTTCACTTCTGCTTGAATCCTTCCAAAGAATAGTCGCATAGCCCTCTGGTGAAAGAATTGAATATACAGCATTTTCAAGCATAAGCACACTATTTGCAACACCTATAGCAAGGGCACCACCACTGCTTCCCTCGCCTGTCACGATTGCAATTACAGGTACCTTTAGTGCACTCATCTTAGCCAAATTAACCGCAATTGCACTACCCTGACCATTAGTCTCTGCCTCAAGTCCAGGATAAGCACCAGGTGTATCAATAAATGTAATAATTGGTCTGCCAAACTTCTCAGCCTGCTTCATAAGTCTTAATGCCTTACGATATCCCTCTGGACCAGGCATACCAAAATTACAATTTAAATTCTCTGTCAAGTCATTACCTTTTCTGTGACCAATAACAGTTACAGGAATACCTCTGTACATGGCAATACCGCCAAATATACTTCCATCCTCTTTTCCTAATGCATCCCCCTTTTGCTCAAAGAAATCCTCAAATATATTGTCTATATATTCTGTAATCTTAGGTCTCTTTTTATGTCTTGCTATATAAACCTTGTCATGAGCACTAAGGTTTTTGCACATTTTTACCAAATCATGTCTCTCTCTTTTTAAGACATAAATCTGTGCTTCATCAACAACATCCTTGCTTTTTATATCTTCAATTTCTTTATCAATCTCAATTATTCTTTCATCAATTTCTTTTACCATATCTACTTACCTCTCTTGCTATGAAGACGTAAAATGTGAGCCAATGTATCTCTCATTTTGTCTCTAGGAACTATCTGATCTACAAATCCATGCTCCATCTGGAACTCCGAACGCTGGAAGCCTTCAGGAAGCTTTTGTCCTATAGTCTGCTCTATTACTCTTGGACCTGCAAAGCCAATAAGTGCTTCAGGCTCAGCAAGTGTAATATCGCCAAGAGTTGCAAAGCTCGCTGTTACGCCACCTGTAGTAGGATGTGTTAATACTGATATATATAATCCACCATTTTTGTTGAATTTTTCAACCGCTGCACTTGTTTTAGCCATCTGCATAAGAGATAATATTCCCTCCTGCATTCTAGCACCGCCACTTGCGCAAAATACAACAATAGGAAATTTTTTTCTGTCAGCATATTCGAATGCATTAGTAACCTTTTCACCAACAGCAATTCCCATACTACCCATGAGAAATTTACTGCTCATAACTGCTATCACTACATCCATGCCATCTATTTTTCCTACACCTGTATATACAGCCTCATCAAGTCCTGTCTTATCCTTTAATGCCTCTATTTTTTCCTCATAATCAGGATACTCAAGAGGATTTGCAAAAGCAACCTTACATTTTAATGGCTTAAATGTTCCTTTATCCACTAAAAATCTAACTCTTCTCTCTGCAGAAATAACATAATGATGTCCGCAAGCCATACAAACATTCATATTATCCTTAACTTCTGCCTTTTTAAATTCCTGCTTGCATTTTGGACATACTGTTGTAAGTTCCGCCACTGTTTTACTGTCATCTGCCCCTTCAGGTTTCTTAACAAATTTCTCATTAACAGACACTGTAATATCTGATGAGTTTTCCTTTTTCTTTGGAAATAAATTTTTCACATTAATTTTCATTTTTCTTCTCCATTTTTGCTATAAAATAAATAATTTTTAATGTTAAATCATTTTTATAATAAGCATGACCATAATATTATACACAAAGGCTTTTTCCTATGTCAAGGTAGTGTTGAAAGCCACGTTAGATAGCATTTAACCCTACAGCAGTTTTTGCCAACTTATCCGCTTCTTCGTTTCCGTCAACCCCTGAATGACCCTTGACTTTAATGAAATTAAGCCTAATCTTATTCTTTATGCTCTGCATGAATTCATAATATTCTATTGTTCCCTTTAAATTCCTTTTCCAAGAGCCTGTTGCCCACATTTCAATCCCCATGTAATCATAATATATATCAAGCTCCGTTATACCCAGACTGATTGCAAGCTTAACTGCCTCCATAGAACCTAATATTTCACCAGCCACATTTCTCATTGACGCAAGTTCCTCTTCTTTGCCAGAACCTGTTATTACATGCTTTTCTCCATTATGTATCAAAAATCCACCATAACCATATACTTTTGTAGCAACATTATATGAACCATCGACAAAGGCATATGACCTGTCATTTTCTACTGTATTTTCTATATTTGTTTTATTTTTATCTGTGCTGGCATCTTTTGGCGTTCCTACAAACGCCAGAGCCTCTTCATAAGTAGGAAAGCTTTTATATATAGTTCCCGGATAGCCATGTGTCATCGCTTTACATTCGTCCCATGTATTATATACGCCAGGAGTAACGCCAACTTTTACCGCATAATATTTACTAGCCATATCTCACCTCTCATTATTCATTCAACAAAACGCCCTGTACCAAATATCTCATATCCGGTTTTCCGGCAGCACATGTTGACAAGGTTAATATCTTGTTTTCCGTAGTAACCTCTACACCTTCTCTGATAAATCCATAATAATCACCAGAGAAGACATCCATAAGATAATCCTCATATACCTTATCATCTGTATAATCATAATGCTTCATCAAATGTATTCCCGGATATTCGTATGCTGCAAATATATGATATACAAAAACCTTTTCCTCTGTATATATATAAATATATTGATTTTCCTCAAAATTCTGACTATTTTCATAATAATGTAACGATGCAAACATTGTTCCGTCACCCATATTATGTCCATAAACCAATGTATTCCTATCACTAAAATCTTTACTATTATATAACTCTGTATAAATACATCCCGGATATCCTGCACTTCCATCTATATTATGTTCCAGATAAAACGAATTATCTGTCGGATGCTGCAAAAGAGGATAATCCACCAAAGTTCCCGGAACATAAATCCAAGCATAAATATCTGGATTTTCTAAATGTAATTGTTCAAAGTCAATTTCTTTTTCGGGAATTTCTATACCAAGTAACTCCAGAATATCAATTTCTTCCTGTGCTTCTGTAGCCTCCACACTATCAGTAAATGTCGCAACATCAGTCGCAGTAGCTGTCATAACTATATCTGTATTCGTAGCAATATCTTCGTCCTGAGAATCTTGCTTATTCTGTTTTTTATTTATAAGAGAAATAGCAAGCATTAATACCAGAAATAATACTATAATTACACCCAATCCGATGTGTACAGTTTTTTTTCTCTTTTTAGCAATATGCTTGTTTAATATATTGTCTATATCTTCATTAGAATATTTCATATCCTACTCCTAAAAGATTAAAGGCTGCCGCGCAATCACGACAGCCTATTTTTTACATAATGTTTGGATAACTCTTCATATCCCTATTAACTTCGTCGGCATGTAAACCATAATATGTGTCGAAATCAACCGCATTATATGCATTTTGCATTTCACCGGCACATTCGAGCATATAAAGTGGAACACCTACAAACATATCATCCACAGAGATTTCAAGATCACCTGTATTTAATGTTATTGAATCCTCTGACTCATTGTATGGTGCATTTACAAGCAAATCCTTAACTCCCTTACTGAAATATGGCATCGCCGCTGGAAGCGAGATATAACGTTTGTTTGTAAGAATACCCATACATCCTGATTTGAGAATACAAAGCTTTTTCTTTTTAGTTTTCTCAATAGCCCCCTCTACAAAGGCCTTTGCAGCACGACTCATAATCTCCTCACGAAGCTCGTTTGTTGGTGAAACAAACATCATGTTAGTTTGCTGAAGATTCGGTACTTCATCAGAAAAAGCAACAGCAATAAGCTTCTCTGGTGCATACATACCTACTCCAATAAGAAGATTTTTGTATATTCTTTCCATCTCTGGCTTAACCTGAACCAAACGACTGTTATCAATATTTGATTCGTTATTGACCATAAGACGAATAAGTCCTGCTTTAAACTCCTCAATTCTTTCTTCTGTAATATAATCAGAAGGGAGGAATTTCTGTTGTTTAGCTTCTTTAAGCAAATAGCCTGCTACTCTCTTACCATTTAAAGCCAAATCTTCAATACCATTTTTCAGGTCTTCACTAAATTGTGCATACAACTCATCAAGTCTTTCTGCTTTCTGTCTTAAGTATCGCGCCATATCTCCAAATACGTCCTGACCATCCATCTCGTCAATAAGAATATTTCTTTCCAACGCTAACGTTTCTTTTACACAAGCGTCATAATAACCATTCTCTGTTTCCTTTTTAGCATTTGGAAAAGCAAAAAGTTTTTTAGAAACCATATCTTTTATTGATTCGATAATACGGCTGTATTCACTGGTTGGCTGATACTGTTTTATACGCTCGGCCATTTCTTTTAACTGAGCAATCATACCAGTATCCTTTTCGTTGTTGCCAAGACCTGCCGCTCCAATAATGTCCATAACTGCATATGGACCGTATTTCTGCATATAATCATTAAGCTGGTCATCCAAAGAATCTCTGAGCTTGTTTTTCAACATTTTAACAGTAACAGGAATCTGTTGCTTAAAATCTGACAAAAGCTTACCCATTGAGCTTCTAAGACCATCCTGACCTTTTTTAATAAGCTTATATACAGGTCTCTCAAATTGACCTATACGAATAAGTCCTGTTACACTGCTAAGATGAATCTCATCCCCTGGAGCCTCAGATAAAAACTTATCAAGCTCCTCGATATTTTTGTTTGGTTCTATTTTATCCGGTGCCTGATGAAGTCTCTTGAAAGCCTCAACAAAAACTTCATGCTCACAAATGTTTTCCATCTCTCTTACAGGAACTCTATAATCTGACTCATTTATAATTTTATAATAACCTTTGCCATCAGAATTAAAGAACACATCTCTTAAAAGAGTTCTATTCTTATCTCCATCTTTACCGCCTATATACTTGTGTCCGGCAAGCTTAGAAAGAAAATATGCCGTATCGCTACAAATAACTCCATCAGGAATATATCCCTGCTCATCTTTTTTACCAGATATAAGCATACATGAGTCAAAAATATTTTCTTTTATTGCAATTTTGTGAGTTGTGCTCTCAAATATATAGCCTTCGTTTCTCTCAACTACTCTCATATAATAGTCTATCTCTTTTAATGCTGCACAACCGTTAGCATTAAGTAAAGCTTTAAGATTTTCATCTTGTGAGATTGCTTTATTTGCATAAAGAGCATCTGGTGTAATAAGACAGCCACCTACTCTGAAATTTTGCCATTTTCTAGCCTTTGCCAAGGCACGTACATTGTATGCTACATCGGTAATTATTCCACTACCTGTACCACCTGCAACTCCTGATACAATAATTACATCAAGCTTACCAGAAGACCTCGCATAAGCATCCTCCAGCTTATCAAAAAGAAGAATTCTAATATCCTCATAGGCATTAGAGAACATAAGTCTTCCTATCTGACGATTACCCTTTGCACCATCTGTACCAATTGATAACGTAGGAAAATCTGGACGCATCCAGTTTGCAAGATTAGGATGTACAGTATTATTCTGAATTCCATTAGAAAGAATAGTTTCAAGGTTTGGACGATATATACTAATAATCTCCATAGCATTTAAACCAATTCCTTCTTTGCTGTCTTCAATAGACTGCTCCATCGCTGGAATGTCAGAATCAATCATAAGAAAATGAATATTGTCCTCTGGTGTATGCATACCCATGAGCATACCTTTTAAACTCGTAACAACTCTTCCTCCAAGTCCTCCGAGTCCAATTACAAGCAAATCACCATTAAGCTTTTTCTCATCATTATCGATTTTCTCAAATATATGTATATCCTTTAGTTTCGTAAACTCTTCTTTTTGTGTGTCAATAAGTATCATAATAACTCTCCTTATACCCCGATATTACTAGTTCTTGCGGAACTCCTCCAACTCTAATCCTTCGTTATTTTCAAGCATAAGTCGTATAGACCATTCATTTGCAAAAAGTAAAAGCGGATTATCCTTCATATCCTTTACTTTTTTGCAATCACTAATTCGACGTAATTTATTTAGGTCAGTGGTAGTATCCTTAACCCATCTAATATAATTATATGGCAACGGTTCTAGTCTAACATCACATCCGTATTCATTTTCAAGACGATATTTTAATACATCAAACTGAAGAACACCTACTACACCAACTATAATCTCAGACATTCCGAGCACATAATCCTGAAACATCTGTATAGCACCCTCCTGTGCAATCTGGGTAACACCTTTCATAAACTGTTTTCTCTTCATAGAATCCAGTGCTACCAATCTACAAAAATGTTCTGGTGCAAAGGTTGGGATACCCTCGTATTGAAATTTCTTGCCTGGCTGACATAAAGTATCACCTATAGAAAATATTCCCGGGTCAAATACACCGATTACATCTCCTGCATAAGCTTCTTCAATTACCTTTCTATCCTGAGCCATAATCTGTTGTGGCTGAGATAACTTCATCTTACGTTTACTTTGAACATGATAAACATCTTTTGTAGCATCAAACTTTCCCGAACAAATCCTCATAAAAGCAATTCTATCATGATGCGCCTTATTCATGTTTGCCTGTATCTTAAATACAAATGCTGAAAAACCATGCTCTAACGGGTCAATCTCACCTATATCGGATTTTCTCGGAAGCGGTGTAGATGTCATCTTCAAGAAATGCTGTAAAAATGTCTCCACGCCAAAATTAGTACGGGCTGAGCCAAAAAATACAGGTGTAAGC
>JAZSEO010000085.1:0-2227 GCA_045531735.1 Wujia sp.
CAGATAACCTTTTCATCATCATAAGGGTGTATGATATATATGCTGTCAAAATGACCTTCGCAATAATTTGCAAAAGAAAAAACTTGTTCTGTCGGTTGTGTTTTAAGTTGTAAGTCAAGTTTAGGCTCTCTTGGTGTACAACCAGTGAGTAACAGTGTTGTCAATATTGTGATTATGGCGTTATTTAAGCATATAAAGTTTTCCATTGTCTGCCGCATTTATTACTTGTTTTAAAAGTTCTTCTTCACTCCAACCATTTATTATAGCTTGGTTGCCTAAATAACAATTTATACAAGTATTGTATCTGTCTTAAATATAATGTTGAACGAACGGTTGTCAAGGGTTTTTGGTTACAAAAACGATACTAGGTGGTTGAAAGACTATTCCTCCAAGTAGTGTATTCTCCTTTTTGAGTATTTGTTTCGGTAACTTTTCGGGTCTTTATCTATAATTCTGCGCTCTATCCAATTACCTTTATCGTCGTATTTGTATTCTATTATTATATTTGTCCGGTCATTAGTGTCACTTGGAAAGTTCTCGCTTTCCTCTATGATATTTCCTCTTTTATCCCTTTTTCTTTCTGTGATAGTGTATATGTCACCAGTTACAGCCAAAAAACACTCCTCTGTTACCGTTTCATCATCATTGTAGCTGTAACGATACTTATAAGGCGGAATCCCGTCACAATGGTATTCAAAGGCATCGTTAAGACGATTATTCTTGTCGTAAGAGTTCTGTTTCATATACAACAATACCATCTTGGTCGTATCGGGGTATATATAGCCATAATCCCTGCATAGAGTTACATTCTTATTGTCGTCAAATTCGACAATACTATACGATGTTTCCTCTTTGTTACAGTTGTAGTAATGCAGGTCTATTCTATTGGAACTATTGTTATCATATTTACAGTAACCATATTCTTTACCGTTCAAGTAAAAAATAGTCTTTACAAGATGTTGCTTGCTGTTGTACACAAACAGGGTTGAATCATACCCTTGTTCATCATCATAAACTATAGAGGATATCTTGCCTTTCATGAAATTTGTTCCATATAAAGTATTAACCTCTGATGAAAACACTGAGGTTGTGTCTATATTGTTGTCATTGCAAGAAAATAAAATAAAAGCAATGATGTAAAGCGGTGTGCAGGTTATAAAAGTTCTACTCATATATTTATTATTTGAAACCAATATTTATCTTAATTCCATTTATTCCATATTGTTTGAAGAAATTAAAAAGTTCATCCTTTTTTCTTGTAGAGTTCTTTATTGTATAATCTTTGGCTTGTTCCTTGTATTCAAGAGTGTCACCCGGTAGTAGACAACCCAATGTGTCATCTCCATTTGTACCTCCGTGAATCGCAATTCCACTGCGTCCCGGGACATTGTCTACATACCAGTCAAATCTAAGATGTACATCCTTTTCACCCCTATTTCTTCGTTGTTTATTGATTTTTTTTTTCAAGTTCTGCTTTGGAGATAATATTGTATGTTCCGTACATAATAGCTTTATCACTGTTTGCTATCTTGGCACTGTCATAATTAACATGCGGTTCTAAAAAATAACCTTTCATAGAGTCTATCTTTTCGCCCTGTTCATTGTATGCAGTTGCTATAAAAGTACTAACTGTGCTTTTCTTTCCATACCACTTTCTAATGGTGTTTACAACAACATTTGTTTTGGGTTTTATTTCTCCATTCTTCCCATCTTCATACGCAGTTGCAATCTCAAAAATACTCGGTCTGTTTAAATAGTTTGCCATACTCTTTTTTTGATACAAATATAATATAGAAATGCTGCAGCAGTGTTGCATAAATAACAATTTATACATGTGTTGTATCTGTTTTAAATATAATGTGACAATGAACGCTTGTCAAGTGTTTGCAAAGAATTGCCCCTCTTTTTTAGTTTACTTTAACAATAGCGAAAGGCAACAGACCGTCAAAGTCTGTTGCCTTTATCTATGCGAGCTATTCGCTTGTCGAAAATTTAATATTCCTCCTCGTCGAAGAAATAAATGATTTTTGAATATCAATGATTTATGATAAATGTCTTTTGATTAAACAAGTTTATTTTATACTAAAATATGGCAAAATACTATTCCTCGTATATATGAACATACCTGTTTCCATCTAAAATGAATTTCTGTTTGAACGTAAATATGTATTTATTTTCTGGTATTTCTGGTGGCGTGAGACGGATTTGTTCAACACCTATTTCAGAG
>JAZSEO010000084.1:0-1638 GCA_045531735.1 Wujia sp.
GACAACCAAGAGTAAAGCGATGAACGCTCACGCCATTGGCGTGGGCTTTACTCGTATATTTGGTTGTCAGGTAGTCGAAGACCTCAAGAACAGATAGTCGGGTGTTGCCTGCGCTTTTCTTTTGTACACATATGACAAACACTTTTAGGCGTAATTTATTAACAATAAATAGAATAACTATGAAAAATTTGATTAAGAATTTATTGTATATTATGGCACTTGCTGTTTGTTTCTCTTGTAGTGAAGATAATGATGGCGGTGGTAGTAATGTTAAAGCACCTCAAAATATATCTGCTAGTGTAAATGGTACAAGTGTGTATCTTATGTGGGCAGGAGTATATTATGATAATTGTGATTATTCTCTATATGTCAGCGATTCTCCTAATGGATATTATTCTTATATATCTTATATTGATATGTATTATAGCCACAATACGGATTGTACAACTGTATATTTGTCAATGAGTAATCCTGGAACTTATTATTTTAAAATTATAGTCTCTGATTCATATAGCGGAGATATGGCTGAAAGTAATGTGGTTGCTGTAACAATTGTAGATGATACCGGTGGTAATACCGGTGGCAATACCGGTGATGATACTGGTGGTAATACCGGTGATGATACTGGTGGTAATACCGGTGGTGATACTGGTGGTAATACCGGTGGTGAAACAATACATAAACCATCAGCACCAACCGGAGTTCATGTTGCAAATTATGGCTCTGTAACAGTTCCAGATGTTCGTGTAACTTGGAATTCGGTATCTTCGGCGTCAGGCTATTATGTATATCGTAGTTCTTCGGCTTCAGGTACGTATTCAAAAATTGGCACTACTTCATATGAAAGATATGTAGATAATACATGTAAAATTGGTAAAACTTATTACTATAAAGTAAAGGCGTATAATAGTGCCGGAGCAAGCGAATATAGCGATTATTGTAAGTTTGAATATAAAGATACCCGTAAACCAGGCCCAGTAACTTACGGTAACTGTACAGTGAGTGGAACTACCATGACTATGAGGTGGAGTGCTCCAACAGGTAATTCATATGGTAAGCCTACTAAAGCTTTGCTTAAAGTAAAAAATCCTGATTCAGACCAGTGGGCTACATTGGAAGAACTACCTGGTACGGCAACATCGGTATCATTCACATATACACCATGGGTAGGAACATCCGGTTACACTAAAGGATATCTATATGTTGGCATAATCCTAGAAAATGAAAATGGTACAGGTGGAGGTACTCCCAAAATCTGGGATAATGTAAATAAGAAGTGGGTAAATTAGAAAATAGTATATACTCTGTGAGGCTGATCCAATGGTATGATTTACTTTGTAATAATTGAATATTTGAAAACTATCTCCGATAGGTATCAAATAAATCAACCTTTAATTAGTAAATTTTTGACTTTTTGCGATTAGCCTCTTTTTGGATAGTTAACGGTGTTAGTCTTTGTTCCTGAGCCACCTTGCTCATGAGAAGAAGACTGTAAGCGAACTCCGTGCTACATATCCCGCTTACTTTATGGGCAAGAACCGTATTGACCTTAAACCTGGTTGCGATGTAGATGCTATCCTTGAGAAGATAAAGGCAACATACGCAGGCAAGGCTGAAATAAATACTGTTGACGGTGTA
>JAZSEO010000083.1:0-3262 GCA_045531735.1 Wujia sp.
AATTCCCAAAGAACAATACCTGTAGTTACTGATACATTTAACGAATGTTTGGTACCATATTGAGGAATTTCGATACATCCATCGCATGCATTGACCACTTCTTGCTGAACTCCTTTCACTTCATTCCCCATTACAATAGCATACTTCTTATCGGCATCTAAAGATAGATTATCCAACATAGTACTTCCTTCTACCTGTTCGATAGCCAACACTGTATATCCTTGATTATGAAGTTCTTCTACCGCTTCCAATGTATGTTTCTTGTAAGTCCAGTCCACAGTATCTTCAGCACCCAAAGCAGTCTTGTGCATTTCCGGATGAGGAGGAGTGGCGGTAATGCCACATAAATAGATTCGATTTACCAAAAAGGCATCCGACGTACGAAATACGGAACCAATGTTATGCAAACTACGTACTTCATCGAGTACAACGACTAACGGAAGCTTGTCCGCTTGCTTGAATTCATCCACACTTAGTCGATTTAATTCTGTAATCTTAAGCTTTCTCATATAATAGATTGTTTTTAGATGACAAAGATAATACTTATTCTCATAACCTTGTTGATAAGTGTGGAAAACATGTAAAAACTTCAAGTACATTTTTTGAAAAATAAAACTTGCAAAATCCAAAAGCCCGTATATAGGAATCACTTTATGAACCCTACAAAAAAGTTAGATAGAAATTAAACACCTGGTATCAACACATTTTCAGCTTAATTTTTGGTGTTCATAATTAGAAAGTTTTTAACTTTGCGTATTATCAACTGTTTGTTGATAAAGTACGTAAAATAAGCAGTATCAGCATTTAGGCTTGTTGGTTATATACTCATATCGAAAATTCTTCGTGAAATAACTTTTCAAGCAAGAATAAGGTACTTCTTTTTACCAACACAATTAACAAGCAATCATCATCAGTATAAATCTCTTTTTTGAAAAAAGAAGAAAATATATAAATATAATGAATAAAGAGGAATGGTTGAAAAATGGGTATGTTACCGAGCCGGTAGACAAAGCCCTCGATTTGAAAGCTGAGATAGACAGACTGCGTAAGGAAAAGAATGCCGTAATCCTCGGCCACTACTACCAGTCGGGTGAGATTCAAGATATCGCCGATTTTGTAGGTGATAGCCTTGCTTTGGCACAATGGGCAGCCAAGACGGATGCCGATATTATTGTGATGTGTGGTGTTCACTTCATGGGCGAAACAGCCAAGGTACTTTGTCCGGAAAAGAAGGTTTTGGTTCCTGATTTCAATGCTGGATGTTCATTGGCCGATAGTTGTCCTGCCGATAAATTTGCACAATTTGTCAAAGAGCACCCTGAGCATACGGTTATTTCTTATGTCAACACTACAGCAGCTGTCAAAGCGGTAACTGATGTAGTAGTAACCTCTACCAATGCCAAGCAGATAGTAGATAGTTTCCCAAAGGAAGAAAAAATAATCTTTGGTCCGGATAGAAACTTGGGTAATTATATTAACTCCATTACGAACAGAAACATGCTTTTGTGGGATGGTGCATGCCATGTACATGAACAATTCTCTGTTGAAAAAATTATTGAACTGAAGGCTCAATATCCGGATGCCGATGTATTGGTACATCCTGAATGTAAGGGTGCTGTGGCAAAATTAGCAGATAAGGTGGCTTCTACTGCTGGCTTGTTGAAACATGCTATCAACAGTTCAAAACAAAATTTCATTGTAGCTACCGAAAGTGGTATCCTTCATGAGATGCGTAAACAATGTCCGGAAAAGAACTTTATCCCTGTTCCACCGGAAGATGGTACATGTGCTTGCAATGAGTGCAACTACATGCGCTTGAATACTCTTGAAAAGCTTTATAATACCTTGAAATATGAATGGCCGGAAGTAATGGTAGATTCTGAAATCGCCAAGGAAGCCGTGAAACCTATCCAACGTATGTTGGAGATTTCGGAAAAGTTAGGATTATAATATAATAGAAGTGTGGTAGGAGGCGCCTCCTACCACACAATGGCCACCATTCTATTTTGTATTTCGTAGGCTATAGTAAATGGTGGCACTACAATCATTGTTGCTTTTTTTATCTGTTAAAAGAAGGGAAAAGCGCAATGGTTTTGTTTTCTGTTACGAATATAGATAATTATTAATGATGCAAAAAACTTTTTTTTGAAAAAAAATAATGGGAACGTTCCCGCAACCGTTCCCATTTTCTGGGAACGTTCCCAGAAAAGCATTATATTTGCATTATTAAATATAAATCTACCCATGAAAAATAAAGTAACAATCAAAGATATTGTCAAAAAAACGGGAATTTCTAAGTCAACTGTTTCAAGAGCTTTGTCTGGTAATAATTATAATGTGAAAAAAGAAACAGTAGATATCATATTGGAAGCAGCAAATGATTTGGGATATAAGCGAAGTAATTTAGCTATCAATTTCCGTTTTAATCGTTCAAGGGTTATAGGGATTGTTGTACCTGAATTGGTAACTTCCTTTTATGTAAATTTCATCACTCGTGTACAATCTATTGTATATGAAAAAGGTTATCAGATTTCTTTATTTGTTTGTAATGAAGATCCGGATATCGAACGGAAAAATCTTCAGATAATGATGAATAATCAAGTGGAAGGTATTCTGATAAGTGCTTGTCATAATACAAAGAATATCGATATATATACACAATTGATTGAACAAGGTATTCCTTTAATATTCTTTGATAGAACAATTGATGAGTTGTCTACACCAAAGGTTAAAATAGATGATTATATAAAGTCTTTCTTCTTAATGGAATATTTAATTCGAGCAGGAAGAAAAAAGATAGTTCATTTGGCAGGTCCTTCTTTCATCCAAAATACTTATGAACGAATCAGAGCTTATAAAGATGCTATGGAAAAATTTAAACTTCCTTATAAGCCGGAATTCATTATCGATTCAGGAGTTAATTTTGAAGATGGTGAAAAATC
Organism: Wujia sp.; assembly: GCA_045531735.1. GTDB lineage: Bacteria > Bacillota > Clostridia > Lachnospirales > Lachnospiraceae > Coprococcus_C. The sequence goes on from JAZSEO010000083.1 coordinate 2,943, forward strand.
AATGGAAAATTTCATGAAAAAACAGATTCCTTTTGATGCTATATTCTGTTTTACTGAGATGTCTGCATTGGGAGCAAAGAGTTTTTTACAAAAGCTTCGTTATTCCATTCCTGAAGATGTAGCTATTTGTTGTGTATCAGGTACTATTCTTTCTACTTTGGTCCATCCTACACTCACTGTAGTTGAACAACCTATTGAGCAAATGGCTGAAAAATCCCTCGAATTGTTATTCGAAAAATTAAATAATCCTGATACTCCAGATAAAGAAATTATTTTGGAAGCAAAAATGATAATAAGAGAGTCAACTGAATAATAATATG
>JAZSEO010000037.1:0-4224 GCA_045531735.1 Wujia sp.
CACGTTACCGAAATCACAATAGACGAAACAACGGGACTTGCGACTGCTATTTGGAAGGACGGCTCGATTTATCGCGGGCAGGTCTATCTCGAAGAGATACGTGGCAGTGGAACAATCGTAAATCCCGATGGAAGCCAATATAGTGGTGAGTGGAAGTGGAATCTCCCGAATGGAAAGGGCACTTTTGTAAATGCAAATGGTATAGCATACTCCACTAATTTTGTCGGGGGCGTTCCTCACGGCAAAGGCGTAATCCAAGACCTCGACGGTCGCAAATACTCAGCTCGTTGGGTACGTGGCAAGCTCAAAGAGAAATCAATCAAACCCCTCAAAGAGTAAGCGCAATTTAATTTTGAATTTTGAATTTACAAAGCTGCACTTTTTCGGGTGCGGCTTTGTTCTTTGCTTGGGATAATCAATTATCCCGTATCTGATTGATACACAAATAGCGAATGCTATGGCAGAAAGTTGTTAGTAACGATTTGGCAACTTTGAGATTGCACCAATCTTCTGCATTATGCTTTATCAAACAACTCTGATACAAAAGTAGCCAAACTTCTTGACTAAACAAAGAGTTTGGCTACTTTTTCATAAATTAGATTTGTCAATTTCAAATAATAACAGACTTGCAAAATGAAGTTTATTTATAGCTTCAGTTTTATTTATAATAATCTTTTCATGAGCCTTAGGATTTCGAATATACCTAATTGAACCTGTAAATAGCTCCATAATGCCCTGCTGTATATCCTTACCTGTGCGAGTTGTGATATCTGCGACCTGTATTATAGGATTGTTGACAGAAAAGGCCTTTTGCATTGCGGCAGTTCCATCGACATCTTCACCTGTTTGAGCCTTGATTATATTCTTTATACGCACTGTTATTTCTAAAAAAGCAGCTTCAACAGATTCTGCATAATGACAATCTTCAAACAATTTTTGGGAAGATATTATTACCTGAGGGTGAATCTCATTCCAGAAATTGTAATTGTTAGGCTCTATGCTCTCTGTAATATAATGTAACGTAGCAATAACTTGACCTAACACAAATGGATTAATACCATTACGCGGAAAAACAATTCTTTGTCCAAATTGATTAATCTGTTCTAAGTCTGACAACTTAATATTAGGTATTATGATATTATTCAAACGATTCCGAAAAATTGACATTGATTCCGGTAACAATTCTTGTAGTTTTCTCAACTCATCATACAAATTTTTACAATCGATATGTTCACAAGGGACGCCGCGTTCTATTGCAGCCGTAACCGTTTTAAGAACATTCTGACAAGCTCCTAATTGAAATTCAAACTTATTCATTATTCAATCCCTAATTTTTTAAAAAATATCTTATTTCTGCGTTTAGCATTTATAATCAGTGTTTGATATGTTAATATCTCTTGATATACATTATTGTTAGACAATCTTAATAAACTTTTATATGGTGTTTCAGAGAATCCTTCAATCTCTGCACTTTTCTTTAAATTAGCATATGCATTTACATCACAAACATAGTAAAAGAAAATAGGCGTTTTAGTAGATGTTTGGACATGTTTCTTGTTATCATCGGTAAGTTTACCATCTCTAATACCTAAAATTTGTTCTCTCATTTGCTTGCTAAATTCCTCATATGTGATATTTCTATCTGGGCGTTTGAATTCAAAAATTACAACAGAGTTAATCTCTGAATAATCATTCTTTTCACCATAATAGAACGATTTGTCATATATTGCAATATCTGTTTCTTTTTTACAAGCAGATGTATCTTCTATAGGTTTATGTGATTTGATTTGTTTATCTGAATAGATGTATCTATGAAACGTCAATCTGTCATCTAATAACCATAAATTGTGCTTGTCATATGCTATGGTATTTTGATTCCCTCCCATAGTATATATAAGATTATGTAATGTAGATTCTTCTTCATAATTATTATTTTCATCACTCCATTCAAGATATTTTTCGAGTAATGAAATTATAGTTTTTCTATGCGAAACATATTGAGCTAATCTACTATTTCCTTCATTTGTTGTTAAACTAACAACCTCCTTAAGTAAGTTCTGATAATCTTTTTTATTGCTATAATCTTTTGAAAATAACCTATCTCGTTTTTTACGCACTTCCTTACTGCATTTGTATTGGTATGTATGAAGAATGTCATCAAGTTTTTTCTCGTCAACATCATCAGGTATTGATGAATAAAATGCATCATCTGGGGTAAGGTGCCGATATTCTAATCCCTCATCACTTGATAGGTAATTTGTAACTTTTTGTTTTACAACAGCTTTTCGGTTGTCTATAATATCTTTATATTTATCGTATATAGCATTAACAATAATCTGTTCTATATCCTTTTCTGTAATTTTATACTTAGAAGCATTGTCAATCAATAACATGTTTTCTGTTTCTGTTGAACTTTTAGGAAATCTAAATTCATTACGAGACATATTAACAATACTATCTAAGTATGGTGAGACTGCATATATTTGAATAAAATATTCTGAGTCTTCGTTTATTTCCTTTAATTTGGAACTAAAGATAGGTAAAATCGTTTCAACTTTTTTGCCTTTAACCTTTCTGTTGTGTCCACACAGACAGTATTCATGTGATTTTATCTTGTCATTTTTTATGAAGTATAAGAAAAATTCATATTCACCCAACTTTTCCGTATAATGATGTTTTATGAAATCTTTAGGAGAAAATTGATTTGACAAATTAATAACTAAATTATCCTCAATAATTTCAATCAAAGGAACATCGCTATTAAGATAGTATAAAAGACAATGGGATAGAATGTTATCAGCAATATCTTCTTGAGAGTATTTTGCAGTTGCAGTCTTAAATTCTGGATTTAAATCAGATAATTTGATTGTTGTCTGAATATCATTTTTTGATGTAGAATAAATTGGGTCGGATAACCCTTGAGTACGAGACAATTTAAATGAAATTGCATTATCAGCACCTTTCGCTGTGATACTTTTCACTTCGACTGTATTAAAAACTGATAATATAGCAAATCTTCCTAAACCCTTTCCTCCAAGATGGGCTTTCTTTGTTGAATGTGACTTTCCAAAACTTTCATAGTTCTGCTGAGTAAATCCAATGCCATTGTCAATAATTTTTATTGATTTTATTGGATATTGTGCATATTCTTCAAACAGAACTTGCTCGCTTTTATCTCGCTCTACATATACACTAATTCTTCCGTCAGAGAATGATGAGCGTTCTTTTATAGATTGAATAGAATTTACAACAGCTTCAAAGAATGGATATAGCACCTCTGCTTCGGTAATGTTTAATTCACGAATAATACCTTCTATATCTGTTGAGATATTACGTCCCATAACCTTCAAATATTATTAGATTAGTATGGTTTATTTCAATCTGACTTGAAAGTTCAACTTAAATGACAATGTTCCATCTGCCTCTTTTACAATAGTAGCATATTCATGACGAGTTGTACTTGAACGCTCCAAGTATGCGTTTGAGAATAAATAATCCTCAAATCTATTACGGTCATAGAAGTGGTAACAAAGTATCTCACCATCCTTTTTCACTACCAAGTAGCCACCATTGGCGTCAAACTTGCCACTCCATGCTGTTGCCGGCATCATACCCAATGCTGCCGAAGTTAATAGATGTTTGATTTTGTAGGCATAAAATGGAGAAGTCTGCTCTATATCATATTTCAAGGGATTGGTTTCTGTAATCCTTTCCGCCAATTCTTTCAATGTTGAAACACCGGTATTCAGTTGTTCCAATAATAAGTTTGCAATAATAGCAGGCAAATCACCATCAAGCATAACAAGGTTGTTTCGGAATGTAGAATTGTCCACTTTGTCAAAAACCAATGATGCACCTTTCTTCTTTATGGCATCCACTCTTTCAATAACTTTATTGCGTTTGGGATTGATAGAATTGATTGCTGTTATTTCATCATCTGACAAATCAGCTCCAGTTACCTTAAAGTTAAAATTGGTGGCTTTACTTGCATTCAACAGTGTCGAATCACCTCCTAATTGAGACTTAATGCTGAATCCCATTTCAGAGTTGATTTTTGTTCTGCGGTCGTGCAATATGATTCGAATATCTGTCTTATCAGAAGATTTTGCCTTCAACGAATGGCAATAAATGCTGTTCATGAATACTTCTATTTGAGGTACTCCGAAGGCTCCGTCATTTTCATTTATGGCTTTCAACAGATTCTCTGCTTCGACAAGAAATACC
>JAZSEO010000012.1:0-4780 GCA_045531735.1 Wujia sp.
TGAGACGTCGAACGACATTGAATGCTTCTTCGTATGAGCTTGCTCCACCGGTCAATGCCGCAAGCGACTGCATATGTACTTTACCTTCCTGTGTTCTATCAAATCTTTCTGTTATGAAATGTGAGCACATGTCAAATCTCTTTAGTTCGGAATGTTTCATTCGTATTCCAGAATCGCAACACATCTTGTAGTAAGCATATTCGAGACGGGCATACGGAAACATATCTGACTCATTGTCATATTTAAGGATATAGTATTTATACCCTTCAGGAAGAAGAGCCTGGCCAGATTTAATACTGCCATCGGATTCATTTATAGCGATTAATACCTTCGGTCTTTTACCTCCTGGAGATGTGCCTAACTTTACCAAATCAGCCCACAACAATTCGCGATTTGCATCGAATGTCAATTCTGCACGTTCAGACAAAACAGATTTCGCAAATGCATATAGCTCGTTCACATTCACATCAAAAGCATCATCCTCATCGTTTATATATGCCGGATCATACTCCAATGCTCCCATCGCACGTTTACCGATAAATGACAAAAGGTCCACACTGGTCACACTCTTCATGCTGATCTTATGATTTTCTGCCCACTTGCGGAAGATGCTGTTTCCCCAATGGTCTGGAAGAGAGTCAGCAAAGACCGGATGCAAGCCACCAAAGCGTTCTTTGGGGCCTGTTCCTCTGATACTTTTACGAGACTGCACCAAATTAGATCCCAAAGGCATTCTTAAAGGAGATATATCAAGACCCTTTTCAAGAAAATCCTTGGCGAAACTAAATACTGCTGTAGTTGTACGCCAGTTGCTGGAATCCCATGTCAGATATCCAACAGTCTCATCCCACAACACGACTCTTACTGCATTCCCATTCATTTTCTACCTCCTTTCTTATTTTGCGACATCCACATCTTTTCCGGATCAATCTCACTGACAACAGGAATCAGATCACTTAACGTAATCTCCAATCCTACAGCATCCATCAGGAGCAGAAAATGCGATAGTGACAGTCCATGTCCCTTACCGTTCTCAAACTGACTTATGGTAAAGATTGAAATGCCGGTCATCTCATGCAGCCTTTGTTGTGAGATCTTCAGAGATTTCCTATATTTTGCAAATGCTTCTCCAAGTGAGACAATGGACTCATATGGAGTATTTATATCATCATACATACTATTGATATATCTATAACTTTTGCACAAAAATATGGTTTATTATTGAAATATCAAAAGATATGCAACATTTTATTTACTTAGCGTTGTTCTTCCCTTCCAAAAATTCTATCAGCCAGTCTGCTAGGTCGATTTGGGCGGAGCGGGCTTCGGGGGGGGCGTTCTTTTCGAGGAGGTCGCTGACTTTGAGGTCAAGGTGTGGGAAGTCGGCAGTGCGGCGGAGCCAGAGATATCGGAGCAGAAAGCACACTGCACTTTAGACTAAAGTGCTGATTTTCAGGCATATAACAGAAAACGGAGTTCATTTCTGAACTCCGTTTGTGCTCCCCCAGGGAGTTACATAAAGTCTGATTATCAATTTGTTACAAAGTTTGCCAACCGATTTTCCCACTTGAATTCAAAAAAGTGTAAAAAAGTTAAAAAAAAATCGCCTATAAACCTATGAGATGTTTAAATTTCTGTTCGCTTTGATATTCCCTCATAACCGGCCAATACTTTATTGAGTATTTGAATAACGGTTCTTTTGACAAAACCTTTTTAATTGTCATATACATATCATTTTTATTCCCAGACAAAGCATAAGCTCCCACCTTTTCCACATCTGACAAACGCAAATACTTATTATTTAGAACTTCTGTGATTTTCTTTTGAACATCAGTCCCAGAACGTTTTTTGGCGAGGAGATAATTCACTATTATTGTACCTGTCCTCAAACTAGGATTATCATAATAAGGCTTTAAAATTTTCATACACTCTGAATACTCTTCCAACTGAAGTAAAGCATATGAATAATCGGCCAAATCCTCCTTAGATAATAGTGTATCATCATGAATCAATTGTTCTTTTATGAGTTCTGACATTTCACGATATCTATGGCTTAACTCATAATAATATTTTTTCAGACTTAAATCTGAAGATAGACAACTCTCATATAATTCTTTTAACTCATCATACTTCTCTTGAAACGATAGAATTCGCATTTTCAATTTAATAATTGCTTTTGTCTGTTGTATATCTTTTATATAATCTAAAGCCTCGTCAAACAATTCATTTTCGACGAGTTTATTAGCTTTCCATAACAGATAATCATATGATGGTTTAAAATCGCTCTCATACTGATTACATACCTCAACTGCAAAAGAGTATCCCTTTTTATCAATAATACAATCAGAGAGATTCATATAGGTTTCTTCCAATGCGCTTATATCGTCTGAGCACAAATAAAAATCAATTGCTTTCCTTAGATTTACTTCGTTAAAACGCTCATCATTAGTCTCTGATAGCACAGACTGGGTAATAGGGCTATGTGGATCCATTGCAAATAGTTCATCACACAACTGATTTGACTTTGCCTCTAAAACATCCCTTTTATTATGATATTTGATTTTATATAGTTTTACTTTTATAACCCTAGCCTCATTTGTCACACTAGGATTAAGTTTCAGGCTTATTTCAATAGAATGCTCTGCGCTATCTAATTCAGATTCAAGAGAGCTATGGTCTATAATATCCGTACAATAACTAACTATAAAATCCGCATATCTATTATGCACATAATAATCATTATTGAACTTATTCTTAGCTAACTCAAAATAATGTCTCTTTTGTTCAAACTTAACAGATCTATTAGCAGCAATCATATAATACCTCACGTTCGTCGGATTTAAACGTATTAACTCATCGAAATGGTTACTAATATCTTCATCCGATAACGCCTTAGACAAATCAGCTGACATTTCCAATAATTCTTTCTTAAACAAGCTATCATCCATTGAAAAGATGTCGTATTTTGATAAAAACTGTAAGGCCTTATCTGTATTATGAAACACAAAAGCTAATGAGTTTATTTCATCCACTACATTCTTCTGTTCAGCTGATAACGGCTTTAACATTGTCTTCTTCTCAGGTCTTCGAACAATTCTCTTCTCTTCCTCTTGGCTTTGTCTTTCTTTTACAAAATTGACAAAGTCATTCATCATACTGTCTGTAACTCTACTATTTAGTCTCTTACAATCTTCTTTCAAAATCTTTAAGGCTGAGCCTTGAATCATACTATTATCCGTCAATTCTCTTACAATCCTCTTCTGATGTTCATAACCAAGAAACTCATCATCAATAGGCAATTTTCCCGCATTTAAAGACAAATTTAATTCTGCCATTAATTCATCAAAGCCATCTATTTCGACGAAAAAAACTCGATCTTTCGTCAACAAATCCTGAAGTTCTTGACTAATCTCTGATTCTCCTTTCCGAATACACCAATAAATACCGTTCTTAAATGCCTCATCACCTTTCAGCAAATCAGTCAAAATATTCATGATTGATTTATCTTGTCCACCATAACCAACTACTATTAGCCCAAAGTCTTTCGCGAACTCCTGAAATTTCTTTTTCATATTTTCAGCAAGTTCCTGAGTTTCATTCACAGTTGCCTTAATGTTATCAAATAGATAATCACCATGTAGTTTGATAATTTTAGGTGCCTTTGATGTTACAGAAACACCAGCTATAGAAGAATCATGAGCGCAAACTATTGGGTGTAGCAATGAAAATCTATTAAATGCCTCATTTAACAAATCATCAAAATTGGTTGTAAAAACCGTATTAAAATAAATCTTTTCAATTAATTTAACGAGGTAAGCATATCCTATAGACGGTGTTTTGCCTGTTACTTCTTTTTCTACAAATATTCTTCGTTGCCTCTGCAGATCATACCTTTTTTCAAAAAGACATGAGTAAGGATTTGAAACATCATACCATACCGGCAAAGTATCTCCACAAAAATAATCATCAGCTGAGCCCGGCACAATACCCTCTTCTGCAAGTATTTCATTCTTCCAATCAGAAATCAATGTTTGTCCACTGCGAATCCCTGACGTAACAGATGCTCCTGCACCAATCAACAGGGAGAAATTGGGTATACTATTATCTGTCCTATTACTTACAAATCGGATCAAATCCTTTACAGATTTCTTTTTACTGACAAAGGCATTAAGCTTACTTTCCATAATGACTATCTTTGAATATTTCTCGTTGATTCTACAAATATAATAAAACTGGAAATTATGAAAAACATAATTACTAACAATCACTTAGCAATTACCTTATTATGATAACAAGTAGACGATCAATGGCTAAGAGAAGGACGTTAAGGTTTAATAAGAATATCTTATAGTAGGTCGAATATGCAAGTGGGATTCTAGGTCGGTTTGGTGGGAAGAGTGCCAAGAATGTCGAGTGTGCCAGATAAATATTGAAATCATTGAAGTTTATTCAATTAATAGGTAGAAGTATGAAAATTGATTGTAATAATTTGTTATATTTGCGTGATAAATTGTTTGTAGATATGAGACTTAAGTCACTTTCTCTTAAAAATATGCGTCTGTTTGGTGAGGCCGAGCAGACTATAAATTTCAGGGAGGACAAGAATGTCACCATCATTGTTGGTAATAACAGCACTGGAAAGAGTTCTATTCTTGATAGTATTTCCATTCAGATCAGCTCTTTGCTTTCGCATTTTCCTGGCCAGTCTGTCAAGCAGTATCAGGAGACGGATGTGCATATTGACGAGTTTGGAAATCAGTCTCAGTATCTGAATGTTAAG
>JAZSEO010000017.1:0-2597 GCA_045531735.1 Wujia sp.
ATATACGGGAAGTGTTAGAGATAACTATGGCGTAAGCATACCCGTTGAGGCATTTAAGGAAATCCAAGAAAGAGATGGCGTAGTACATAATGAAAAAAGAGAGCGTGATTATTGGCGAGAAGAAGGAACTTTCTTTGAACCGGACAATGGCACGCGTCCTGGACAATACTCAAATGAAGAGATCAAGCAGATAATGGACTATCGTAGTCAGGATGATTATTATAAGGATTTTAAGTTTTGATAAAATTACTTCAAAAGAAATGGAAATAGTAGAATATCCTAATGTTATAAAAGTCATGCGTCGTGATATAACATATTTATCCGATGATTTAATGACAATTGCTAAACAATTAGAATCATTAAATGAAGAATTCGGAAAATATGAACTCAATAATGTTGGAGCCTCAATTTTGGCAGAGTCTATGAGGGAATTGTCTAAGCAGATTCTTGATTATGATGACAATGTCCTTAAGAAATATGAAAGGATAATTACAGAGTATGAAAATATTTAAAAATATAAACTTATAGAAAAGATGATTTCTATTCCTGCTACTAGGATGACTTTTACAAAGACTTTAAATATTGATAGGTATGGATGATGAGCTTTTAAAATTAAGGAGAGAGGGACTTAAAGCACGACTGCTTAGAGCTATTGAACAAGATGAATTAAAGCGTAGCACCTATACCGTTTCCAATGATTGGGTAGATGATATTATTGCAAAACAAGAAAAAGAAAGGTTTGAATATATAGAGAAAAACTATGAATCTATTGAACAAAAAATTCTAAACCGTACGCCGACACCTCTTTCTATAAAGTTTCACCCTCTTGGATACTATCCATTGTATGAATCATTGGATATAATATTATATATTCATGACAAGTTATTGGAGACTCGCAGTGTTTCAGTTTACAGTACATTTAAGGTTGATGGGGCATTATTGTACTTAGTTACAGATTCTATGTTTTATCATATTACATTGTTTTTTTATGAAGATGATAAGGCGAACCTATTTTATAAAGATCGTTGGTTAAGCAAATTCGAGTGTCACCCTAGTAATTGTGCTTCAATAACAACTATAAATTTTGATAAAAAAGACATGGGTACTGCAAGAAATTACCTATCTAGCGTTCTTGAAAGAATATTTCACATATCACCATTTCAACATATAGAGCCAACATTTAAACTAGTAAAAATTAAATATTAAACCTGCGGAAGACATAAATAAGATGAACGACACATCTAATGTAGTAAAATTACTCCAATGGTATGAACGTGATCCTCACCTTTTGGAGATCGAGAAGGCTGTAATGCATAAATTTTTTCCAGGTTTTACCCTCGATAAAATTGATGACGATAGATTATGCTGGTCAGGCTTCTTGAATATTGGCGTTTTGGGAGATAATGAGTGGCATATTATGGCGGTTTATAACAACAATCACCCTTATCCTGTAATGGGTGGAAGTGTTAAGGTCTATGTTATCGACCCCGATATGAGTGAAATAATTGAGGAATTAGAATGGTGTCGTAGCCATTTATGTAGAGATAGTTATGGAGAACTATACCTTTCTTTGTTCTTCGCCACAGATATGGGCCGCGAAGATTGTGTTACATCTGCGGCTTCTCATATAGCAATGGCAGTCAAATGGCTTACGGCATTTGAATTAGTTTTGACAGGAGATTTATCTAAAGAAGATTTTAGTGCCGATGGAATAATCTAATTTTCAGAATGGATGAAATAAGAGAACAAGTTCGTAAATTAAAAATAACTTTTAAAAATATATACTTATGGAAAAGATCTTTTCTATTCCAGCTACAAAAATGGCAGGCGATGATTCTTTAAGGCAAAAGCAGGAGGAGTTGAAGAGAAAACTTCAAAGTTCGCAATACAATAACAATAGTAACCCAGATAAGAAAAAGGTAAAATGGGGACAATTGTTTTTGGGTATTATAGGATTGATTGCAGGCGCGTTCCTTATGGCTCGTACTAATGGTACTGGGGCCGCATTGATTATGGTAATTGCGTTGATCGTATTCTTTGCAATTTATGCAGCAATTAAAAATAAATAACTATTAAAATATAAACTTATGGAAAAGATGATTTCTATTCCTGCCACAAAGATGGCAGCTGATGATGCAACATTGAAAGCAAAGCGTGAAGAACTTAAGAAGAAATTACTTGAAGGCAAGAAAGTAACAATTGCTCCTGACGGTAATGTAACTAAGGGGGATGACTCATCTTCTATCGTGATTCCAAAAGGAAAGTTGGCAGCCGATGATGATATCTTGAAGAAAAAGCGCGAAGAACTTAAGAAGAAGTTGCTCTATAGTAAAAAAGTGACAATTGCACCTGATGGCAATGTAACCAAAGGAGATGACTCATCTTCAATTGTGATTCCCAAAGGCAAATTGGCAGTAGCTCAGTGGTATGAAAAGGACCCAGGACTCCTTATGGCTGAAAAGGCTGCAATGAATCACGCATTCCCAGGATTCACTTTGGATAAATTAGATGATGGCCGTTTGGCTTGGGTTGGTTCTCTTAACATTGGTATCCTCGGTGATAACGAGTGGCACATTATGGCTGTATATAATAACAAC
>JAZSEO010000065.1:0-2091 GCA_045531735.1 Wujia sp.
ACAGAAGAAAGGAATTAACGAATATGATATGATTATAGACCCTGCTTCTCCAAAATATGAAATGAAATACGACCAGTATATCAATGGCTCTGAGAGTTGATGTAAAATTTGCTTCAGTAATTTTTCCCGTTTATTTCTTGCGGCTCTATAATATTTTTAATTAATTTTACGAAAATAATATGTTCTTTTTAGAAAAGCAATTTCTAATCTTTTGGCAAACATAGCAAACAACCCATTCCCTGTGAACTAATGCCATCATATCATCTTTCGTTGATAATTCCGATAAGGTATGATTGTTGGATTTATGAGCGTAAAACTTTATGCTATGACGGAAAAACAATATGAACAAAGTGAGTATTTGATAAGCCGTTGGTGGCTTTCGCTGATTATTGGACTGATATGTATATGTTTAGGATTTATAGTATTGGTGAATCCTGTAAGTAGTTATTACACTTTTGCCATTTGGATGGGACTGGCTATATTACTCTCGGGTGTAATGGGGCTTGTGCAGAGTTTTTCATCTAAAAATATTATCGTACGAAGAGGGTGGCAGATAGTATCTTCAATCTTGGATATTATAATAGGTGTACTTCTATTATCAAATATGTTCCTCTCCGCAATGATATTGCCACTATTACTTGGATTTTGGTTGCTATATCGAGGAGGCGCTATGCTTGTACAAGCCTATGACATGCGCAGTTACGGTAGGCGAGATAGTGGTTGGATGATATTTTACTCAATTATTCTCATTATTTTGGGTATTGCAATAATCTGGGCACCTTCGACATATGGAGTAGAAACTGTAGTCTTATTTATAGCCATTGGATTTCTTACCTACGGAATATCAATAATATCGTTGGCTATTCGTCTTTGGAGAGTGCATCGTTACGCAAAAACTCAGATAGGCAATCATTAGCATATATGTGGATTGCATATAAAAGTAGTCACCTGGCGGCTTGTGTATTCAGGTAAAATCGCAGCAATTCGGATTGTTCGTTTAATAAAAATAAGGGTCGCCCATAAATGGGACTATCCTCTTTGGAAAGTGTACAGCATAAACCCTTGTAACACTCGATATATCAACCCGATACACAAAATACAAATGAAACGATTTTGCAAACAAACCCGTTTATCGCTTTTCTGAACAGAAATTCAGGTAAAAACCGAAGAAAAAAGCAGAATCGAGAATCATTAAGGGCAAGAGAGATAAACCAACTACTATTCTATTGTTTTGTTACTAAAATATATGGTAGTTTATATCCTGTAAAATGTTTTGATAATGAAATCTTTTTCTCATTAAAATTTACTATCGCAACTGTCGCACAATTATCCACGACATCGGATTTTATCCAAAACATGTTCTCAAATTCATTAACATTCTCTCCTCGTCTGATACACATTACAGAATTTGGATTGTCCGGTCTATTAAGATAATTTTTAGTGCCGATATGTATATTTTCACCATTAGGCCCAATAACAACTACATCTTTTGAAACCATATTAGGCCAACAACTTACCATACAATTGTTAATAAGCTCTTGCAAATCATCTATTGTTGGAAGAGGTAAATCACATACATCGTAATAGCTAGCCAAGTTATAAGTTACATAAGTCCAAGGATGTTCTTCTTGTATTGGATTTGACCATAATTTACCACTAGGCAATCCTAAATCATAGAATCTTACACGATTGATCAAGACTTCTCGCTTTCTATTAAACCCTTGAGAATATCCTTCTGTAAATGCTTCTAAAATTATCGACTTAATTTCTGAAATATGGCTTTCGTAATAATCTAACGCCATCTGATCCTCTATCTTATTCATAACTTGTAACTATTAACAATGTCATAACTTTTACAAATATAGTTTAAAAATTACAAACAAATGCAAAAACTTGAATCCTCTGCTTTTTTTTGTCGTTGTCCAACCTTTTCGGGCGCAAGTCCCTACTCTTTCAATGAAGCGACCTCAATCGCAACAACAAACTGATGTTTAACCAATAAAACCAAAATCTATGGAAGTATTAACGATCGAACACAGCGCTTTTCAGCAGTTGATTAGCAAAATTGATGCAATGGATGAGTTCATCCGT
>JAZSEO010000010.1:0-1879 GCA_045531735.1 Wujia sp.
GCAGCGTCCATCGACATCGACAAGTAGAGATAAGCCGACCACAACTCGGCATTGATTTGCGCATTGATAGCGTCCTGTAATTTCTGACTTAACATAGCTTTATACTTTTTAATTGTTTAACTTCTTGTTTGTTTTTCTGTAATGCAAAGATAAGCATAAAAATCGGAATTGATACCACTTTGTGTATAAATCTGCGATTATATTTTTCGATAAATATATAAGCGAAAGTTATAGTGTTGATGCCTATTTATTGCAATTCCTTTGCATATTTGGGAATATTAATTGATCGTAATTATTTAGACATTCATAATAATCACATCTAGGATAATTCTCACATCTCAAATATGGCGCTCCGTGCCACATTTTTTTGATTTGTAATCTCCCCCCACACTTTGAACATATTTGATTCCCGTTTCTTTTTAGGAAATTGATTATACGATCATTTGAATATTTGTCAGTTTCCAAATAAGTATCGTTATGTACAATATTTATGCCTTTGTTACATTCATCACATACTAAGTTCGGGAGAAATTCCGTCCTGCTTGATTGAGTAAATAATTTTTCAATATGTTCACAATCATCAAAATCAGATATGGTAATTTGTAGACATTTGATATTGTTTTCTTTGTAATATTGCAAAACCTTTGCTTCCGGTTTATGGGTAACTACAATTTCAATGACTAAAGCAACTCTGCCATTGTTGTCCAGCAAACTGATATCAGGTTTTGGATTCACTCTATTATTGTCGATATGATGTTCTGTATCGATGTTTGTAATATCATTTAGGAGGTTTATGTGTTGCTTATTGTGGCACTTGCTACATTGCCACTCATAAGTAAGAGTGTTTTTACAAGCCAATTTTTCGCAAATAAATTCAGCACATTTAGTTTTGAATGTTTTGTGTAGAAATGTTTCTGAGCAATGATTATTTGAAACAGAACTTACTTTGTGGGCAAAATGGTTTCGCTTGTAATATTTTTGACCTTTGGAGATTTTACTAATTCTTAATAGCACCTTCTTTTTGCAGGTAGGGCAAGTGTACTCTTGATCTTTTCGAGCATAATCAATATAAGTCAAATTCCCTTCACGATCGTGTGCGTATGGTAATAAAAGTTTTGTCATAGTCGCAATTAGGCCGTATTTGACGATATTGTAAAGAATCTTTATCTGCTAATCCAAGGCATATCTAATTTTTGGAATATCTTTTCTCCATCTTTTGATTCATAGCGCCACATCTGACCAGTATGAATATTTAATAAAAAGCACATTGATGAACTTTCACCGCTTATATAGAGCTGATAATTTATTTGATTAACATTTACAGAATCAGGAGAATCTCTTAATATTTCTTCAAATTTTTTGTTCCCTCCTCGATATCTCCACACAGTTCCAGTATGGTTATCAATTAAGAAAGCTTGCGAACTACTTATTGTTGACTGAATGAATTCATATCTTGCATTGGGAGCTTGGGTATTAACGGGAGATGATGAATCAACAGCAACAATAGGATACATTTGTGCAGCAGCATTAGAATATTCGGCGCACATAAAAAGTAACAATATCCAAAATATTTTTTTCATAGTGTAGATGTTTGATAATATACAAAGGTAGTAATATTTCTAATTTGGCAACGAAAATATTATAATGAATTTTGAATGTCAAAAAGAATAATTGTGAGGAGACATTATAAGAAGGCGTTTATCGGATAGCAAAAAAGCGAGGCTAGTGCCTCGCTCTGCAATCGTTGGGGTGGAAGATGGGACTCGAACCCACGACACCTGGAACCACAATCCAGTGCTCTAACCGACTGAGCTACATCCACCATTTAAGTCCGAGGTTCTCTCGAACGGTGTGCAAAGGTAAGAACTATTTTTCGTTC
>JAZSEO010000067.1:0-8383 GCA_045531735.1 Wujia sp.
CCGAACAATCGCCACCAACACCCTTGCTCCATTGAATATAAGCACCTTGCACGGCCTTCTAAATTTACTTCTTCTCATTTGCGATGTGATTTAATAGTTTAGACTATTATTAGAGTAGGAGTATTTTCGGCTTTTGGTTGGAATAATGGTGGAATGCCAGCCTCTAACAAACATAAATTCGACTAGTGGGGATGAAGGTATTATAAATAGACTCGCAAAATAATGGCGACTACTCAACCGAGCAGCCGCCATTATTGTCATTTATCCAACCAGCATAGTTCTAAAGGTATAGTACTGCTTTGTGGTTGAATAGTCTTATTTAATTTATCAACCTGAACCATTATAGGAAGATCTGCTATAACACCCGACATAACACATCCACCAACAGGAAGTATTGGAAGTGTTTCAAACGATAGTTTATCTAAATATGCTACAACTTTTTCTATCATTTCTAAATCCTTATTATTTATTAATCGATGAATAAAATAGTTATGTAGTTGAGATATGATAGTTGATGAGATATCTGATGGCCTTTGACTAGCTATTGTCATAAACACTCCAAATTTTCTACCTTCTTTTATTATCTCTTCAAAAGTCTCTAATCGAAAATCCTTCCAAGACTCACTCTCGCGCATAGATTCATAAGATAAAATATTATGAGCTTCATCAATTATTATATTCAGAGAAGACAGTCTCTTTTTTTCTTTTGCATTCTTATGCTCCGTGTATAACTTATATGAGATTAATAATGGAACTAGTTTTTTAATATTAATATTCGCGTTATTCAGATCAACAACAACCATAAAATTACCATTCCACAAGTTCTGTTCTTCATTAATCTCAAATACTTTATCAAAATCTTTTCTTAATGCTTTTAGTTTGTTAATTGCAGGACTAATATGTTCATTTTGAGCTCTGTTATTTAGAACGTCTAGGATTAACTGAATATATAAATACTTAATGATAACATCTATAAAGTTACCTGTTTCAGAGAAATTATCTATAGCATTATACAATGCTAGTTTTTTTATAGCTTGTCGTCCATTGTCACTATTAAAATAGTAGGTTTCACCATCTTTTACTGTATAATATGTAATTCTAGACCCATGCCATTGTAAATCATAAAGTAACCCCTTTTCTACTCCAGTCGCGTCCTTTTCAGATGGAAGTATCTGCTCAAAATAATCAAGAAGTTGCCTAGACTTTATAACATCAGTCATGCATACCACATCTATAAGTAATTTTCGAAGAGTAGCTTTAATATAATTATCAGGGTATTCTGCTTTTTGCACATTTTGGTATAAGACCAAGGTTCTTTTAATGAATGGCTGCTGAGTTTTCTCCGTAGCATTCGCCAAAATATTAAAGAGTTCGGGATTTAATAGATCTTCCTTTTTTATTGGTATTCTGTCACCATGAGTAGCGTTATACTTTGTCGAAATTTTATATACTGTTTTAGTGTCTACAATTACATGTTCCCCTGAATATTCACCATTAAAATCAAAAAGTAGGAACTTCGCATTCTCTTTAAAGTTTTTATTAGCCCCCACTTTAGTAAATAGTTCATTATACACTTTTGCCAACGTATAACTCTTGCCGCTACCCGTATTACCAAAAATACCTATATGACTTGTGAATAGACGAGATACACTCAAATTAATTTGGACTCTATCATCATTTAATAGGCGACCTAACTCAATTGTTACATCATTTTCACTAGAAAATTTATGTATAGATATAAACTCTTCATTATCCAGCAAATAACATTTATTACCTATTAAAGGCATATCTTTAACGCCTTTACGGTACTCTTTCCCTTTAAAATATCCTAAAAGTTTAACATTAAGATATCTTGAGAATTCTGCTGATTGGTTATGATAATTGGATGCTACTATGTCGTTTTCTTTAATATACTCACTCTCAACCTGACATACTAATGCTTCAAACCCTTTTAGAATCTTCAGATAGCTACCAACAGACACATTCTTAATGAGACTCCCTTGATAAATCAAATGAGATAAGTTTTTATCTGAATCTACTTTGATACGGATTGTCCTACCATCTACAGAGTATACTTCACCTATTCTAAAAATAGACATTTTCTGCTGGTATTCACTAATATTAATTGTGTCCATAGTATTAAATAGAAGTGGTCAATTTCGAGAAAACATAATTATTTAATGACTCCAAATCGAATTTTTCAAGGGCATCAAACTCTGTAGAATTAGGATCCTCCAATTTAATAGCTCTTTTATAATCTTCTGGCGAGATAATAGCAATATTGTTATTAAATATTCCTTTTAGTTGTAAATTATTTTGAACACGTTCTTTTTCTTCTTTGTTGTATGCAAAAACAATAATTTGTAATGTAGGATTTGCATTTGCTGCCCTTTTTGTAATATTTGCGATATGTTCATCTGCAAAAGAAAATCCTGCAACAAATAAAATGGTCGATGCACATTCCAATGCATTAGAATACATTCTCATTAATTCATAAAAGTGATAATCTAATACCGTTGTTCTAAATTTTTCTTTTGTAGGATTAATCATCACCAATTTGGAATACTCTTGAATGAATGCATCATATATACTAGAATTGTAAATCAATAGTATATCTTCTGCTTTGATTTTTAATGTTTCAACTGTTGAGTCCTTATCAATATCAATTATAGCATCCTGTGGCAGTTCGTGTAAAAGGATAGATAGATTTCTTATCAAATCAAGGTTGTTATTATAAACTATATCGGAACTTTCATTATCCTTCCCCCAGTTAATAGACCCATGTATTTTAAACAAGTTAAAAACAGGTATAGCTGAATTATTATGGTATAGCGCACTTGTCTTGGAAACTATATTGGAAAACCTATCTTCGCAAAATATCGGTTTAATATAACCCTTGAATCCATTATTAAATTCAACCTTGGATTTTTCAGCTGCTTTTTCCATCAAATCGTCTATATTTGTAGTAAATAAGTTGATTTGTTTGTTAAGCAAATTGACCTCTCTTTTAGAGATAATATAGTTAATGGTCTCTAAAAATCTAGTATATTCAGATAATGTATAATCAAACTCGTTCTTACGCAGTTTGATGTTGCCATCCAAACATGGCTCCATAACTGTGCTATAATATTTGGCAAATAAAGAGGCAATCACAACTGTCTTTTCATCGGTATTAAGATTAGACTTTGAAACATCTGTTAATAGAGTTTCAATATTTCCCAATGTTTCCAAGTATGGTTTTGATAAGCCAGAACCATACAAAAAAATTTACATGTGATGACTGAATTAATTGCTTCAATCTATTTACTGTTATATCCATACA
The DNA here is from genome assembly GCA_045531735.1 of Wujia sp. Classification (GTDB taxonomy): domain Bacteria; phylum Bacillota; class Clostridia; order Lachnospirales; family Lachnospiraceae; genus Coprococcus_C. The sequence continues at coordinate 3,323 of JAZSEO010000067.1, forward strand.
GCGTAATTAACAAATTTATTCTCAAAAATCAATTTATATTTAAATCCTGTTCCTTAGTCACAAAGACGCTCTAACTGTCATCTTTTTCGCCTCGCTTGACATTTTTTCTAAATGAGTTGGTCATGCAGTTATTATTTGCTGCTTATCCTATTCTTACCATCTCTGCCAACTGCACAAAATAGTCATTCGACCAGATATCGAGCTCTTTTGGGTTGCGAACAAACGGCAATACATCCTCTTTTACCTGCTTAATATCGGCAGTCGAAAGTCGCTCAATAAGTTTCGCTTTGAAAGATTCGGGGGTAATATCCTCGCCATTAAATTGTTTGCAACGCTCTGCCAAATGGGCAAAATCGAGAGCGACGCCATTTCGTACATACCACTCAAAGTCATACCAATCACGCCCCTTTACTCTATTCTTCCACGCACGATACACCAAGGCGTGCATCTTGCCGGCAAACAAGTCGGGCAGAGTGAAGCAACGAGTCAGAAAAGAGTGTGGTTGAAGCAATAACTTTTGTTCGGTTGTGAAGTTAAGCGGAGGGCAAGTGTCCACCTCAATCTTAATTTTTATCGACTTCTCCGTCTGGAAGGTAACATCATATACATCGGTATTGTCCTTCAAAAATGCTGACTCCACCTTGCCAAAACTCTTCTTATCCTTCTTCGTAATCTCTACCTCTCGACCGACCAATGCAAACGCATCTACGATAGGCTGAAAGTATTTCGAGAAATCGAAGTTCCCATCAGGTGCCAGCAACGAAAAATCCATATCCTCACTGAAACGCTGCAATCCGTGGAATATTCTCAAACAAGTACCGCCATAGAATGCCGCAGACTCAAAGAAACCACCGGCATAGAGACCGGCAAGTATTATCTGCTGATTTACCTCGAAGATAGCATTTCGCTTCTGCTGTTCTGTTGCCAACTCATAGCGCGACAACATATTATCAAATATCTCGTTTTTCATCGCTTTAAGTACTTTAATAGTGTAACAATAGAATCAGCCTTTTTGCCGACCTTGATATAATCCTCAAACACGGTTGCATCGAGTTTGTAGAACTCCTCCATATCCATACGAATATCCAGCTCTAAATAGTGCTCCACATCAGTCAGGTAACGGAGATTGACCTTTGAGGAGTTGGCAATCAAATCACACAAAGCCTTTTCGGGCGAGGCAATCAAGAATGCATAATCGCCCTTATGCAGACTCCTAACGCCAACCGAAAAAGCCTCTCGCGAGATATACTTATAGTCGTAGTTGCCCAATGGTGTCTCGAAACTACGAGAGTGCTTTACGGTCATCGACTGATTGACATAGACCGCCTCTGGAATTAACCCATAATATCTCAATGCTGTTGACATCGAGATATACGATGGTGCGTAGAGATGGTTGGCTATCAACTCTGTTGAAAGAGTTTTACCCGAGTGTTCGGGATTAACCACATAAAGCCCTCGCTTCAATCGTATGATGTAGCCCTGCTTTTCAAGCAAAGCTACCTTCTTGTTTGGCGACTTCAATTCTGGATACAACGACTCGATGATCGATGTCGTTACGGGAGTCGCACCTATTTCCTCTAATAGCTTATTCATATTCCAAATATAGTAATATTTTGAATAATAAAAGAGTTTAGATATCTTTTTCTGTTCAAAATATATCTATATTAACAAATGTATACAAATCGTATGGGCGAATTCACCCGTACATTTGTTTATTAAGTCGCATTTGTCATCGGCTATCATCATTTATCAGTGTTTATCAAATATTTGGGCCTTATTTGAACCTCGACTTCGTAAGGCTCTTATTATCAATAATTTCTACTTTCTGCATCGGCAAGTAAAGAATTAGTAACGGTGATAACCAATGATAAGCAATGGTTATCAAATTGTCTATTTTAGGCCTCATAATGATAAAACCAATTTGTCATTAGTTATCATCGTTTATCAAATTTTATCGCCCTATTTCAGCCCCAAGATAATATTAAACATATTTGCTACATAAATTGTACAAACACTTTTTGTGCAAACAATTTGCGTAGGTACATTTTTTGTATTATATTTGTGACAAAGAAACTAAAAACAAGTATTATGGAAACTCCTTTTATCTTCGGTAAAATTGCGACTGAGAAGAATTTTACGGATAGAGAAGCTGAAACAGCTAACTTGGTCCAGAACTTCACTTCGCTAATAAATACTATTATTATTTCTCCTCGTCGTTGGGGAAAGAGTTCGCTTGTAAACAAAGCAGCGAAATTGGCAATGGAGAAGGACAGCAACTTGCGTATCTGCCACATTGACCTCTTCAATGTGCGCAATGAGGAGCATTTCTACTCGTTGCTTGCTCAGAAGGTTATTGCTGCTACATCTACGAAATGGGAAGAGGCTGTAGAGAATGCAAAAAGCTTTTTCTCACACCTTGTTCCAAAGATTACTATCGGTACCGATCCAACGAATGAGGTAGCCATCGATTTCGATTGGGACGATGTAAAGCGCAATCCAGACGAGGTGCTTGACCTTGCTGAAAAGATTGCAAAGAAAAAGGGATTTAAAATCGTGGTTTGCGTTGATGAGTTCCAGAATATTGCAGAGTTTGCTGATCCGGATTACTTCCAGAAGAAGTTGCGCTCACACTGGCAGCAACATCAGCATGTCGCATACTGTCTCTATGGTAGTAAACGTCATATGATGTTGGAAGTGTTCACCCACTCATCGAAACCGTTCTATAAGTTTGGCACACTGATGTTCCTTGACAAGATTGATACGCCATGCCTGGTAGAGTTCTTCAATAGCCGTTTTGAGGATACTGGCAAGAGTATTAATGATGATGCAGCCCATTTAATCGCAGAACTTGTGGATAACCACCCTTACTATGCGCAGCAGCTCGCACAGCAATCTTGGTTGAGAACAAATGATGTGTGTACGACTGATATTGTGCGAGAGGCTCACTCAGCATTGGTTGAGCAGTTGAGTTTGCTATTTGTAACTATTACCGAAACACTCACCACTCAGCAACTCAATTATTTAAAGGCCTTGATTGCCGGAGAAAAGGCGATAAGTTCTATTGATGTTATGCATCGCTATCAAATATCATCGACAACTGCAATCACACGCTCAAAGACCGCATTGATTAAGAATGACATACTTGACAATAAGGCGGGAGAGGTGTCATTCCAGGATCCTATTTATGCTTATTGGTTGAAGACACAGTACTTTGCAAAATAAATAAACTTGTAATTCTTCTATACTATGGTAACAGGTGAAGAGTATATTTTTGAGAATATATATGAAGCAAGGGACTATATTCTTTCAATAGAATCAAAAGCATTACATAGGGACTCCCAAAGGAGAACTGCGCCAATCTGTATGCGTCCACTGATGTTCAATGTACCATTTGAAGAATTCAAAAAGGATGCGCTTATACCAACTGATAGTTTAGATTATCCTTTGAGTGCATATTACAATAATGCGGAAGACTGTAAGTTTATTATGACGAGATTACAATCTAGGCGTTATTCGTTAAAACCTAACCTAAAAAATCGAAAGTTTTTATTCCGAGGAGAAACTGAATTTCACTCTCCGTGTAAACCAAATCTTTTTAGGAATCCACAGAAAAAGTATTTTTTGGATTCTATGATATATGGTGACGAAATGGTAAGAGTTATACTTTCTCACCCGTTAGTACAATTGTTGGATCTTGGAGTAAAGCTGAACGGTTCTGTATATCGCTTTGAAATGAATCTTTATGGACTACTACAACACTATTACAATAAGTCTTCTCTATTAGATTTGACTAGCGATATTGATGTTGCTTTATTTTTTGCCACACAAAAATATGATTGGGAATCTGACAAATATACTCCAATAATCGATGAGAATCATGAAGTTGGAATTCTATACTTCTATGAAATTGATGTCAACAGGGATTTTCAACAACAACCAAATGGGGAACAACTGTCGACAATCGGACTTCAAGTGTTTCCACGTAGTGGTAGACAAAAAGGATTTCTGTATGACCTTAATATACAGAGTAATTTTAATGATTTACCACAACTGAAGGCTTTTCGCTTTAAGCATAATGCTGTGATTGCTCAAGAAATTAGCGAACAGATGAATTGTGGTGAGAAACTATTTCCTCATGATATACTAAAAGCTCATTGGAGAAGTCATATAAGAAGAACTGATGTGGTTTCCAAAGACGCTATAATGATTAACCTTACAAGAAATCCGAATGAGACATTTGAGTCAATAGAGGCAAAGCTAAAACAGGAATATTGTATATCAACAGAAGATTATATTCCATTTTTGACTGAAGACGAATTACATGAATATTATAACTCGGTAGATGCATATTGGAAGGAATTCTGTAGCCAAATATACATACCTGGAGATATTGATGGTAGGATGATGAGCGACTTGGTAAACATTCCCAATAATCCTGAATATGAATGGGCATTCAAAGAGAATATACATTCAGAAATAAATTATAAGGATGGATATTTATTAAAGTTATACGAACATATATTAAATAGATAGTTTACTACCTCAATCCTAACTTTTGGGAATGTAACAAGGACAAATCGCTGTAATTCAGATTGCTCGTTTATAAAAAAAGTGGGTGGCCCGATTGGTCTACCCTCTTTGGGAAAAGTACAGTACAAATATTTGTAACACTCGACACATCAACACGATACACAAATAAAAGTGAAACGATTTTGCAAACAAAACCGTCTATCGCATTTCTGAACAGAAATTCAGGTAAAAACCGAAGACAAAAGCAGAGTCGAGCATCGTCAAGGGCAAAAGAGAGATAAATTAAACCATACTATATGTTAAGCATTATTTTGGGGGATAAACTATACTTAAATTTTGTTTATATTATTGCGGATATCCTAAGTAATAAAGATCTTAGCTACTCGTCACAGACAGTTATTGTTTGTAGTTCTATAAATTTTTATTACCTTTGCATAAGCAAGGTATGTAGTTTGTGTTGAATAAGATATGAAACAGACAACAGAGGAGGCTATACTTCCGTTCAAGGTGTTAGAATTGGCGGAGATTATA
>JAZSEO010000057.1:0-1752 GCA_045531735.1 Wujia sp.
CTACATAAAGGGGCGTTTACGTGAAGAGAAATCAAAGTTGGCTTATACAGATAAACTGACAAAAGAGATTGCAAATCAGTATAAACTATCACAGGCAGCAGATTTGATTTGTACAGTAGAAGCGATAGCGCAAAAGACTATATTAACTAAATCGGAAAGTGAATTCTTTCATTCAAAGAATGAGTTTAGGAAAAATATTTATAAAAATATTGCGAAAAAGAAACTATAGGACGTTCCCTTGTTATTTGTTCGTGAGGGAAAGAATAAGGGAAAAGTGAAAATTAGATAGATGTTGATTGGTTGGGATGCCCGAAAATACTAGAAAGTTGAGAAAATACACTAGCAATTTTGAATTTGATGGAGATATTATGAAAAACATTAAGATAAAAAAGACAGTTTATATTGTATTTGTTATAGTAGGTTTGTTTATTGTTCAAACTTTTGCAAGCAAGTTAGGTGGTTTCATTGCTGATTTATTTCAATATGCAGTGATTGATAAAGACGGTACATTTATGAGTATCTCTGTGCATCATATTATTCAGATGATAGTGGCTTTAGTGCTTATTTTTGTTATCAGTAAGAAAAGTGATTTAGAATTTTGGTTAAAGCCGAGGTTAAATAAGAGCGGTATACTATATACGACGATTTTTGCTATTGTCATTTTAATATATGTTCTTATTAGTTATGTCGTTGGATATTCACTTAATACAATTGTGCCATACGCATATGAGTTAAATGTAGCAAATGTATTAGGAACATTAGGGTTTCAACTGTTTTTATCAGGAACATCAGAAGAAATTTTATTTAGAGCATTTCCGATTACCGTTCTTGGTGGAGTGATAGGAAAAGATAATAAAAAAGGTTATGCATTTATTATTGTAATAGCCTCGGTACTATTTTCTGTTGCACATATCCAATGGTCATTGTTTCCTGTTTCATTAACTTTTTCATGGTTTCAGTTGATTTATGCATTTATATTAGGTATAGCGTATGGATTTACATATGTGAAATCAGAAAGTATTATTTACCCCATGATTATGCACGGATTGAGCAATTTCTTTATGGTGGGAATTGGGTATATATTTATGGCTGTGATGAGTTGATATATAGTTAAGAGCATGCCCAAATTTCAGTCTTACAGAGAGATTGAAAGCAACAGAAGATTTGAATTTGGCGAGGAGAATATGCGATGAAAGTCTATGATATTTCTCAAGAAGTTTTTAGTTGTGAAGTATATCCTGGTGACCCTATACCGGAGAAAAACGTGTTGAAATCAATGCAAAAAGGTGAAGTATATAATTTAACTGCATTTAGCATGTGTGCACATAACGGTACGCATATAGATGCTCCGTTTCATTTTATTAGAGATGGAAAAACAGTTGATGAGATATGCTTGGAAGCATTTGTGGGAATGGCTTATGTGGCAGAACATAACGGGATTGTTACGGGCAATGATGCTACAGAAATAATAGAAAAAGCCAAAAAACAGAGTTCTGATGCATCAAAGAGAGTTCTGATTAAAGGCAATGTCGAGGTATCACTAGAAGCAGCAAGGGTTTTTGCATCTTCAGATATTATGCTTCTGGGTAATGAATCACAAACGATAGGACCACAAGATGCTCCGATGGCAGTACACCTTACGCTTTTGGGTTCTGATGTTGTTTTACTTGAAGGAATTCGTTTGTCGGAAGTGTCTGAGGGTGTTTATTTCTTAAATGCTGCTCCGCTGAATTTATCAGGTGCGGATGGTTC
>JAZSEO010000099.1:0-15529 GCA_045531735.1 Wujia sp.
GCTTAAATAACTTTTTTGTTTTCCTTTCCTCCTTAAAAAAATGGGTTGCCGCAACTGCGGCAACCCATTTTCTTTATCTCATAAAGGATTCGTATCAAGCTTTTGCTGCTTTATAAGCTTTGATTGCTTCTGTAAGCTTTGGAACGATAAAGGAGTCATAATATGTATTATAAGGTTTTAAAAAATAACAAAGTGATAGATGTTTTGGACAACCTCATTTATTTGAAATGGGAACCAAAACATAAAATCATGGTTTTAAGCGATATAAACGAAGCGCAAGCAATCCTTTCTTCTGATAAAAATACTATTTGGCACGAGCGCACTTTATATAATGTACCTGTAAGTGGATATGACACTGTTGATTTGGCTGAGATTGACGAATATGAATACAAGCAATTGAAGATGTTAAATGGGAAAAGCGTTCAAGAGATTTTGGATGAGTACACCTTACTTCTTATTAATGAGGGGGTTATCTAATGAGACAGTTTGTTGAAATAATGAAGCGTTTGTATAAAGATGGTAAAACAGATGAAAAGAAGATAATTGAACTCTGTAATAATAAGAAAATTACAGAGGAAGAAAAAAGTTATATTTTGGATGTTAAATAAATCTCTAACACTCTAACAAGTGTTGGAGTTTATATATATTTAAAATATTTTTAAAGGAGGAAACGAATATGGCTGAAAAAGCAAGACATGCTTTTGGTGCATTAGAGAACATTGATTCTGCTATGTCTGCTGGGACAATTGACGCTTATGATATTTTATTTGTCAAAGATGCTAAGGGTAAACCTTATGTTGGTTGGATTGACAAAAATGGTCAGAAGGTAATCGTTGATGATTCTGCAGAGTTGGCTGAATTAGAAGACCAAATTGCAACAAAAGCAAGTGCTGTTGAAGTCGAAGAAAAAATCGACAAGGCAGTAACCGACACAGTAACTACTGCGAATGCCTACACAGATGAAAAACTTGAGGCTGCATTGGGCGAGTATTTGGCTAAAAAGTATGAGATTACTCATAAACCCGAAGGTACTCTTGTAAATTATCGTGACAAGGAAATTCGTGTTATGTGTCCTGCCGACACCAAGTGGGTTAAACAGAATGTTGGTGCAAATGGCAACGCAAATATGTACTATATGGGCTTTAAGGCTTATGCTCCTGAAGGTGCAGTAAGTTTTAAAGAAGACGACCTTGCTGTTATCGAAGACCAGACTATGTATTATTTTGAAAATAATGATTTTGCTGGCATTGATGAAAATGGTCGCAAGTATAGTATTGTTTGGTTGGCATTAGCTTCTTATGATGAGGATACTGACACTTGGACTTACTTTGGTGCAAAGTCTACTGCCGAAAAGTATATTGGCTGGTACTATTCTGTTGAGTGGTATAACGCTGATGGTGTACTTATCGCATCTGATTGCATAAGAATTAATTTATCAAACGAAAGCTGTCATTCTTCAATTGAACCGTTCTATGTAGCGGATATAATGAAAGAAGTCGATAGTAAAATTGCAGAGGCATCTGCGATTGAAGTTATTGAATTCTAAAAAGTCCTAATGATGGAGGTGCAATATGTCGGATACAACTAAAAGTGTTCTAAAACTTGTTGCAACTACATCCTCCAAGATAAGAGATTTGGTTATTAAAGACGGTCAGTTAATCTTTATTCAAGATTTGGGTCGTATTGCTTTTGACTTTAAGGGTTCAAGAGTTTTTTATAATCAAATTGTAGAGTTGGATACAGAGGCAGAGAGATTAACTTTAGACTCTCCCCTTTCTGGATATTATTTTGTAATTGATACAGCCGTATTATGGTTCTATCAAGATGAATGGATTCAGATTACTGAAAAACCACAAGAAGTAATATTTATAGGCGTGGAGTTGCCAGAGTTAGGACAACGAAATAAGCTCTATGTCGATACAGACGATAGAGAGATTTCGGTTTGGGATGAAGAAACTAGCCAATATATAGTAGTTTCTAATTATACAGCCGAAGTCACTAATGAAGATATTGAAAATTTATTTAATTAAATTCATTTGAAATTTAACTCTCATACCATTTAAAATGAGAGTTTTATTTGTTTATGTAACCAACATTAAATGGTTGCATTTATTGTAACTATTTAACGGAGGAATATGAATATATGAAAGCAAAGCAAAATAAATATATAGATTTAAATCAGTTTGTGCATAATAAGCAAGGTAAGATTTCGTGGCAAGATTGCATTGGTTTGACGGTTGAATTTTATTATAATAATAAACGACATGAAATTAAAATTTTGGAACAAATAAACAAAGATTATTTTAAAATTATACTTGATGACACTATTATCGAGAAGGCACATACAACAAAAATTACCAAATTAATGTTTGACAAGTTATTATATGAACCAGATTATTTTTATAAGATTGGCGATATAATTAATGAAAAATTAGAAGTTGTAAAGCAACTTTTAATCCAAAGAAAAACATCAAAAGGAACTGGTTTTATCAAACGCAAGGGATATTTATGTCGATGTTTAAAAGACGGATATGAGTTTGCTATTGAAGAATTTGATTTGAAAAAAGGGCACGGATGTCCTGTTTGTGTGAACCATACGGTTATTAAAGGTGTAAACGATATAGGAACAACAGACCCAGAGTTAATATCGTTGTTTGTCAATGAAAACGATGCATATTGTCATTCTCGAAGTTCTGATAATAGAGTTGAAGTTAGATGTCCATATTGTGGAACTCTTAAAATAATGCGCATAGCAGAACTGACACAGTATGGATATGTTACTTGTGAGAAATGTTCAAATGGTGTCAGTTATCCAAATAAATTCGCTCATGAATTATTTAGACAATTATCAGACCAATATAGCAAATATAAATCTGAGTATTCGCCTGTTTGGGCTGGAAAATTGAGATATGACAATTATATTGAATTATTGGATGGAAAAAGAATAATTGTAGAAATGGATGGTGGCTATCACTATGCTAAACATTATGATTATTTGACAAAAAATGATATATACAAAAATAAATTAGCCGAAGAACATGGTATAACTATGATTCGTATTAATTGTAATTATTTGAAGGTCGGTCAAAGATATAATATGGTTAAAACTAATTTATTTGAAGCATTAAAAGATATTTTTGACCTATCCAGTATTGATTGGGATAAATGTAATGAACTTGGTATATCTAATAAACTAATTGAAGTTTTAAATTATTATCAAAACAATCCAAAACTTGGGTTGCAAGAAATAGCGAGAGATTGCAAGATTAGTATGCCCACATTATATGAATATCTTTATGCAGGGGAAGAATTAGGATTGTGTAATTATGTTAGAGCTGATTATAATCGTATTAAAAACTCTAAGCCTATTGCCATGTATGATTTAAATATGAATTTGATTGGAATTTATAAATCTGGCAAACAAGTTTCTGAGTTATTTCCAGAATTAAAATTCAACCATCGTCAAATTCGACAATGTGCTACGGATAATAAATCTTATAAAAATTATATATTTGAATTTGCTACTTACGAAGAATATCAACAATATAGTTGATGATTGATAATAAAAATAATTTATTTTATTTAAAAGGAGATTAAAATTATGAGTACAAAAAAGTATATTTCACTCGATAAATTAGGAGTTTATGACGAGAAAATTAAGAAGTATCTTGCCGACGCTGATACTGCTACATTAAGTTCTGCTAAGGCATATAGCGACTCTAAGGATTCTCAGTTTGACGCAGCTGGTTCAGCAGCAACAGCTCTCGCAGACGCTAAAACATATGCTGATGGTAAAGACGCTGCTATTGCTGAAGCTAAAAAGGCTGGTACAGATGCTCAAGCTGCTGCTGAAGCCGCTGATGCTAAGGCTGTTGCTGCTCAAGGCGAAGTAGACGCTCTTGAAACTTATGTTGGCACATTCACTCACGACACTGCTAAGACAGTTGTTGAATATATCAATGCTAAGACTGACGGTATCGCTACCTCTGGAAACCTTGAGGCTCTTGGTGCTCGTGTAACTACTGTTGAGGGCAAGGTTGCTACTATTGAGGGCGACTACCTTAAGGGTGCTGATAAGACTGAGCTTGAGGGTGCTATTGAAGATGTTCAGGGCGCTGTTGATGCTGAGGCTGAGAGAGCTGCTGGCGTTGAAGGAGGTCTTGATACTCGTATCAAAGCTATCGAAGATGACTACCTCAAAGGCGCAGATAAAACCGAGCTTCAGGGTAACATTGACACTGTAAGTGCTGCTGTTGAGCGTTTAACTAATGGTGTTTCTACTGAGGAAATTGACGGTGTTAATGACCTTATCCAATATGTAAAAGACCACGGTTCTGAAGTTACTGGTATGCAAGAGGATATTTCTGAGAATGCTACTGCTATCGCTGGTGTTGCTGGTCGTATGGATACTGCTGAGGGCAAGATTACAGCTCTTGAAGGTGGCGTTGCTACAAAGGCTGAGAAGACTTATGTTGATGAAAAAGTTGAAGCTCTTCAAGGCGTTGACGCTGGTCAAGAAACTCGCATTGCTGCATTAGAGGCTAAGTTTGGCGAGGGCGACGGTTCTGTTGAAGATATGATTGCCGATGCTAAGGCTGAGGCAATTGCAACTGCTGGCACAAATGCTGACACTAAGGATGCTACTGTTCTTGCAGACGCTAAGAAGTATACAGATGAGGAAATTGACAAGGTTGAAGCTACTGTATCTACTCTTACAGAAACTGTAAATGGCAAAGCTGCTGCTGCTGACCTTACAGCTCTTACAACAAGAGTAGAAACTGCTGAGGGTGAAATTGACACTCTTCAATCTGAGATGGATGCTGTAGAGGCTAAGGCTGCCGCTAACGAAACTGCTATCGGTACATTGAACACAACTGTTGCTGGAAAGGCTTCTCAGTCTGACCTTACTGCCGCTATTGACAGAATTACAGCTATTGAAACTTGGCACTCTAACTTTGTTGAAGTTAGCGAAGAAGAGATTAATGCTCTCTTTGCTTAATTTCAAAATTATTTAACTAATAAATATATAAAACACAAAAAAATAAATGAGGACTCCTTAATTGGAGTCCTCTATTTAATAAAAATATAAAATTCTCTAATACTTTTAAAGAAAGGAGAAGATTGATAAATGTCAACAAAGAAATATATGTCTTTGGACAAAATGCAAAAGTATGATGCCCTAATTAAAGAAGAAATTGACGAAAGAATCAATGCGAATAAAACGATTGTAGATTCAGCCCTTTCGTCTACTTCTGCTAACCCTGTACAGAATAAAGTATTAGATGCAGAATTTGAGGCAATCAGCAAAGCAATGAATGTTTACGATGCTGCCTTGGATGAAAAAGCAAATATAACTCATACTCACGAAATTTCGGATGTAAACAATCTTCAATCTTTGTTAGACGAAATTAATGATATTATTGCACAAAAATCTCAGGTTCAAATTATTACATGGGAGGCTGATGACTAATGGCTTTGTATTTAGGCGGTAGTGAAAAATTAAAAATTAATTTAGGCAACGAAGTATATGTTATAAACTTGTATTCAGCATTGCCTACTATTGATGAAATCATATTATCATCTTCTGATGATTGTTTATTAAAAGATTTTAATGGATTGTATTTAACACCAAAGGAGAGTGAATAATTGTGGCACAAGTATATAAATTAGATTATACGGCAGAAGAAATAAATGAGAAGTTGGGTAAGATTGAAACTCTTCATAATGAGGTATATTTAACTTTATTACCTTTTGTCGAAGGGTACTATGTTAAACTTAGTGGCACAAGTGTGAATGATACTTGTATTACAGAGTCTGCCAATGGATATTTATATTCGTGGGTTAATTGTGATGCTGGTGATAAATTTGTTATTAATGCTATAACTGGTGGTAGTTTATATGTATATGCATTTTTAGATGTTAATGGGGTAATTTTAAAGCGAGATGGATTGGCTGCAACTGTAGAAAATTTAGAAATTATTGCACCAGAAAACGCAGCAACTTTAATTATAAACACAAAAGGTAAAGAAGGTTCATACTCTGTAAAAGACAGAGTTGAGAAAATTGAAGAATATAATAAAATGGTATATGGTGATGTGTTGGATTTTACAAAATACGGTTATTATATCGCCAAAGATTCTTCTGGAAAGGTATTAGAAAACAAATCGCATGTTGGTTATTGCTATATTAATCAGCAATGTTCTTCAGGTGATGTATTTGTGGTTAATAGCAATGTTGGTGATGTGTCGTCGTATATATTAACAGATGATAATAACAATATACTCTATGCGAGTGATAATGGTGTTAGTTTTAATAATCATATTGTTATAATCCCCAACGGTGTATCCAAAATTTATATTAATAACAAGTCAAGAACTAAATCTTTATATTTAGGAAATTCTGTTATGAAGAAAATTATCGATGAAATCTCTGAGTCGGCGAACAATTTAAAAGAAGATAATTCTGGAAGGGATGCTTTTGGAGGATACAATGCAACAATGAGAGGTAAACAGATGAGCAATATCGAGTATACACCAGTTGCAGATATGGAAAAGCAAGTAAATGGTTATTCCGATTATAGAAACATAGAAGTGGTTCCATCTGGGACTAAATGTACTGGAATGCTTTATTCATCATCGCAGCATAACGGAGGACAACTTGGTATCGATGTTAGTTTATACACATTTTTGTCTGCCATACAAAACCCTAATAGTAAAGTTTATACATTTAAAGGTGTTGATTATAACGGATTTTTATGGTTTGGCTCTGTGTGTACTGGGCTTGTATGTTATGCACTTGGCATTCCAGAAAAATTACCTACATCTTATTTTATGGACGATTTGTATAAAGGTTTTGTAGAAGTTGACCCTTATAATGTTCGCATTGGTGATGTAATGGCAAAAAATGGACATGTGCGATTGGTTACAATGGTGTCATATGACAATTATGGACGAATAAAAACGGTTGAAGTTACTGAAAGTGTACATTCTTTTGCAAAAACAACAACAAAATCTTTCGATACTTATATATCCGAAATTAATAATAATGGTTATCATATTGTTAGATATAGTGGTTTGAAAGATATTAAATATATTCCTGACGGTTGTGTAATTATGGATGGCGAAAATACTATACCTCCAACATTCCCTGATATATTATCGGATTATGGTGATAAGTGCGCTATACATGAAGGCGATGATATTGCATTTACTATTATAAATCCATCTGGTTATTCTTTAATTGAAATATACAAAGACGATGTATTACTTGAAACAAAATCTACCGTTGTAGATTTTAATATAACAAATGTAGCTGCAGGAAAATATGAAGTTCGACTTGTAGGAAGTTCTAAAACATCATCATGCTTCTTTATTGCAATAGACTGTACGGCAACATATGAAGACAAGACTGTTACATTTGAGTCTACATATGGCAAGTTGCAGACAGTAACAACGCATAAAACAAGAGATTTAAATACTAACGGTATATATAATGGACAAACCGCTTGTTATGGCGCTGTAATATTTGATAATCCTACAAATATGGGAACAGTCGATGTTTCATATGCATTTGAACATGCGGGGGGACAAAATATTACAACAGGTGATTATATTTGTTTACACATGTTATGTGAATATGGGCGAGTTGAATTTAAAATAGCACTTTAAATATATAAATGCTACAAGGATAATGTTCGATATTTCTTGTATATATTTAATTATAAAAAAATAAACTTTAAGTTACTTTTAAGTTTGTTTAAAATACACAAAGTAAATTTAAAAGAAAGGAGATAAATTGTCTTGATTACAGAAAACTTATCAACTTTAAAAATACACAGATTAACACAAGAACAGTATGATAGGGAACTCGAAGCTGGTCGTATCGATGAAAATGCTATCTATCTAACCCCTGACGAAGAAATAGATATGAGTATTTATGCTACTGTAGAACAATTGAATGAAAAAGCTAATACTATTCATACTCATGAAATTTCTGATATAGCTAATCTTCAGTCTACATTAGATGAAAAAGCAAGCACTTCTCACAATCACGATAGCGCATATGATGTAAAAGGTGCAGCAAATAGCGCGTTGACAGAGGCTAAGGCTTATGCCGATACCGTTGGTAACACTGTAAAAAACGATTTGCTTAATGGTGCTGACACAGCTTATGATACTCTTAAAGAATTGGGTGATTTGATTAATGAGAATGTTAACGCCATTGATGCACTTGAAACAATTGCCTCTGGCAAAGCAGATGCAGTTCATACTCATACCGTGTCTAACATTTCTGATTTAACAGCAACCGCATCAGAGCTTAACTATATGGAAGGCGCAACTTCTAATATTCAAACTCAGTTAGATAAAAAAGCAGGTCTTAAAACGCTGGGTATGACATATACCGATGCAGATGGAAATAGTTATACTTGTAGCAATGGCGAAGTTTTTAATATTTATACTGAACAAATAACACTTAATGAATCTGGAGTCCCTACAAACGGGAATTTAGCTTCTGGCGACCAGTCTCACGCTGAGGGAGAAAATACAACTGCTTCTGGTTATCGTTCACATGCTGAGGGTGGTGCTACAACTGCTTCTGGTTATTGCTCTCATTCCGAGGGTGGCGATTCTTGTGCTTCTGGTGCTTGCTCTCACGCTGAGGGTGGTGCTACAAAAGCTGTGGGCGACTACTCTCATTCTGAAGGCGTTTTTGCATCTGCTAATGGTTATGCCTCTCATGCTGAAGGTGCTAACACAAATGCCGCTGGCGACCAGTCTCACGCTGAGGGTGGTGCTACAACCGCTGGTGGTAGTTGCTCTCACGCTGAGGGTAACTATACAGTGGCTTCTGGTGCTTGCTCTCATGCTGAGGGGTTTTATGCAACCGCATCTGGTGACTGTTCTCACGCCGAGGGAGTAAACACAACGGCATTGGCTTATCAGCATGCACAAGGACATTTTAACAATACCGTTAATGCTACGGAAGGTATTTCTGCTGGTACTAGCACTGATAATAAATGCACTGCTTTTGTAATTGGTAATGGCACAAGTTCTTCGGCGTCTAATGCATTTCGTATAACTTATTCTGGCAAGCCATATGCGAAATCAACTCTTACTACTACTGGCGCTGACTATGCTGAGTTTTTTGAATGGCAAGATTTAAATCCAAATGCTGAAGACAGACGAGGATATTTTGTAACTCTTGATGGCGATAAAATAAAAATTGCCGAACCCAATGATTATATTCTTGGTATTATTAGCGGAATGCCCTCTGTTGTGGGTAATGGCGATGAGGATTGGTTAGGCAGATATGTTTTTGATGAGTTTGGTGCTTTCGTCTATGAAAATTTTGAATATAAGGTAGAAATTCCCGAACAAATTCAAGAAGAAGTTGTAGATGAAGAGACTGGTAAAACCACAAATGTTACAAAAACAGTAATGAAAACTGTTACAAAGATAGGCACAAAATATAAGGAAAATCCAAATTACGACCCAACAATTTCGTATATTCATCGAGAAGATAGACCTGAATGGGATGCTGTTGGTATGCTCGGCGTATTATCTGTAAGAGATGACGGAACTTGTAAGATAAATGGATATTGCAAGGTAGCCGAAGGTGGTATAGCAACCGCATCTGAAACAGGCTATCGAGTAATAAAAAGAGTGAATGATAATATCGTGAAGGTCATCTTTAGATGACTTTCACTTTTCTAAAGAAAGAACGAGGTACAAAATATGTATTATTATGCTGTAATAGAATTAGAAACTGGTATTTGTTATGATGTAATGGAAGTTGATTATCAAATAACTGATGACCCTTCTTGCATTGAACTTGATTCTAACGATAAAAGTTATATGTTCCGTAAAAAATATGTTGATGGCGTGTGGGTTGATACAACTCCAGCTGAAGCTCAACAGTTTGAGGGCGCTCATATAGGTATTCATGGTGAATGGCTTGATATAGTAATCAATGGTAAAGCACCTTTAGACCACACTCATGAGGGCTATGCTACTTCAAACCATACTCACACTGAGTACGCATCTTCTGATGATTTGGCATTGTTAGAGGATGTTGTTTCTACAAAAGCAGATGCTGCTCACACTCACCCCGAATATGCCTCCTCTACTCATACCCACAACAATTATGCGACCATAACTGCACTTGATACTCTTGAAAGCGAGCTTGACAGTAAAGCTGGCGCAAATCATACTCATACTGAATATGCACCTTCCACTCATACACATGACGAATATGCGGAAACTAATCACGCTCATAGTAATTATGCAGAGACAACACATACGCACGATGATTATGCGTCTGTTTCACATAGTCATACCGCATCTGAGATTGGCGCAGCAGTTAGTGGACATAATCACGATAATGATTATGCGGATATAAATCACAATCACGATAGTGCATATGCAACTATTGGTCACGACCACGACGAAGATTATGCGACGGTTAACCACGCTCATACCGATTATGCGACCACAGTCGCTTTAAGTGAGCTTTCTGCGACGGTTTCTGGCAAGGCTAACGCTTCTCACTCTCATAATGATATTTATTATACAGAAAACGAGATTGATACTAAGCTTGCTGATAAATCAGATATTTCCCATACGCATACAGGCGTATATGATGTGAATGGCGCAGCCGCAAGTGCTTTGTCATCTGCTAATGCTTATACAGATACTGAAATAGATGCATTAAGTGAAACAATGGCAACAAAGGCTAATACCTCTGATTTAACTTCTCATACTGGCAATTCAACAGTTCATATTACTTCAACCGAACGAAATAATTGGAATGCAGCAAAAACTCACGCAGATTCTGCTCACGCTCCTTCTAATGCAGAGGAAAATCAGAATGCTTTTAGCAATGTTGTTGTTGGTTCGGAAACTATTTCTGCTGACAAGAAAACTGATACTCTTACTCTTGTGGCTGGTAATAATGTAACAATAACACCAGATGCTACAGGTGATAGTATTACTATTTCTTCGACTAATACTGTTTACACACACCCTACTTCTTCTGGCAATAAACACATCCCTGCTGGTGGTTCAAGTGGTCAAATTCTTCGTTGGTCTGCTGATGGTATTGCTGTTTGGGGAAACGATAATAATACAACTTATTCTAATGCAACACAAACATCTTCTGGTCTTATGAGTAATACAGATAAAACCAAATTAGACGGAATTGCTGAGGGTGCAAATAAGTATATTCTTCCCTCTGCTGGTACTGCTCTTGGTGGTGTTAAGACTGGTGGAGATGTAACTATTTCAAGTGGTGTTATCACAGTAAATGACGATTCTCACAATCATATAATTTCAAATGTTGACGGTTTACAGAGTGCATTAGATTCTAAGGCTGCAAGTGGTCACGACCATAATAGTGTTTATTATACTGAAACAGAAGTTGACACTTTGCTTTCTGGTAAGGCTAATTCGAGTCATACTCATACTATTGCCAACATTACAAACCTTCAATCTACATTAGACGGCAAGGCTAATACAAGTCACGGAACTCATGTATCTTATTCGACAACCGCACCTGTAATGGATGGTTCTGCAAGTGTAGGTACTGCGTCTACTGTTGCTCGTTCTGACCATAAGCATCCAACTGATACTTCAAGAGCGGCACAGACAAGTTTAGACGCTCATACTTCTAATAAGTCCAATCCTCATGGAGTTACACTTGCACAATTAGGTTTAACAGCTACGGCTGCTGAACTTAATGCATTAGACGGTATTACTGCAACGGTTACAGAACTTAATTTTGTTGACGGTGTAACTTCTAATATCCAGACTCAACTTAATAGCAAGGCGGCAAGCTCTCACTCTCATTCAATTTCAAATATAACTAATCTTCAGACCACTTTGGATGGTAAGGCGGCAAGTTCACATACCCATACCGTCGCTAATATTAGCGATTTAACGGCAACCGCAAAAGAGTTGAATTATATGGATGGAGTAACAAGCAATGTTCAGACTCAGTTAGATGGGAAAGCGGCTTCAAGCCATAATCATTCTGCTTCTAATATTACATCTGGAACTTTGTCTTCTGATAGATTGCCAACTGTTCCTATTGCCAAAGGTGGTACTGGCGCAACTACAGCCGCTGGAGCTTTAACAAATTTAGGAATTACGGCTACTGCATCTGAGCTGAATAAACTTGATGGTGTAACTGCTACTACGGCTGAACTCAATTATGTTGATGGTGTTACATCGAATATTCAGACACAGCTTAATGGAAAAGCAGCAAGTTCGCATGGTACTCATGTTACCTATGGTACAGCCGCCCCCAAAGCAAATGGTACTGCCGCTGTTGGTACGGCTTCAACTGTTTCAAGAAGTGACCATGTACATCCGTCACAGACTACGGTAAGTGGCAATGCTGGTACTGCGACTACGATTAGTAAAAGAGTTAAGATTACCAGTTCTCAAAGTGCAAATGCTGGAAAATATATAAAATTTGGTACAATTACATTATCAAGTGGTTATAGTGGATTTATGGGATATTTAATGTTTAACCCTACAGAAACTTCTGCTGGTGCTAATGGTCTTTTACATTTACATATAAGAAATGGTGCAGATACTACGACTACATCTTGCACAATGAAATGGCTTACCATAAATGAAAGCAAATATGCACAAACTGTGTCTGCTGTAAAAGTAAGCAATGGTGTATTCGACCTTTATTATAAGCCAATAGGCACTTGGGATACAATGGAAATCATTGTTGTTAGCGGAGATAATCATGGTACTTTAAGTCTTGCAAATAGTGGTACTTATGTTGATTCTATTACCGCAACTTACACAAGTTCGATTGGCGGTCAAGTTAATTATGCAAATAGTGCTGGCAGTGCAGCATCGGCTACTACTGCTTCTACTTGTACAGGAAACTCAGCAACCGCTACCAAACTTTCTTCTGCAAGAACCATTAGTTTGACAGGTGATGTAACTGGCTCTACTTCATTTGATGGTAGTGGTAATGTATCAATTACAGCAACTGTTGCAGACGATAGCCACAATCATACAATTGCTAATGTAGATGGCTTACAAACCGCTCTTAATGGAAAATCAGCAACTAGCCATAATCATGATAGTGCTTATATTAGCAAAGATTTACAAATGACTTCTGACACAGGCGATATTTCAATTAGTTGGAGCGGCAAAGATGTTGTTGCACAATTTAAAGCTCTTGCTTCTGGAATGTATACGGCTTATTCTCCTGTAGGTAATACCAATAATCCAAACTCTGGTGAATCATTCAGATTTATGTGCCATAAAACAGGTTCGGCAAATTATGGATGGATTATGGCTTACGGTGGAAAGGGCAGTGTTTATACTGGTTACATTGATAATGGCAACTGGCAAGGTTGGAAAGCTATTTGGGAATATGCTCCTGCGCCTCTTTGGAGTGGTGGTGCAAACGGTGGTTATTATATGACTGCTGGACATACTGTTACACCTACAAAGAAACTGTCTGAATGTCGTAATGGATGGGCTTTACTTTGGAGTGACTATGATGTGGGTGGTCAAGCTAATAACACAGACTTCTATATGTCATATATTTATAAAAGAGCATACACTGGTCAAGTATGGGGTGGAGGTCAATGGTATTGCGATATTCCAAGTTATTCCGCAGGTACTGCAACAGATAGTGAACAGAGAGTTATTAAACTATTGCAAATTTATGATGCAAAAATCGTAGGTACTGAAAACAATGCAGCAGCACCAAGAAACGATGTTGTTTTAAGAGCTGTTTATGAGTTCTAATTAATAAAATTATATATATTTAAGAGTGGCGATTTATTTAATTGCCACTCTTTTTTATTTTTTAAAAACAAAAAGATAGAGGTGGTAAATAATGGCTTGGAATCCTTTTGGTGTAATGTTTGAACTTTCGGCATCTAGCGGTGGTGTTACTAGAACATCTGCTACTCAATACACTGTTAAAATAAATGCTTCTTGGGAAACATATTATGATGGCGCTCAAACAAACTATGGTATGACTGCTTCTTCTGGTAATGGAAGTGTAACTCTTAATCCTTTCGGCACTTATGCAAGTAGTGGTAGTGGTTCATTTACTGGCACATATTCTATAAGTGGTAATGGCTCTGCAACAAAAACAATCACTGTTACATTTAAAAATTTCAATAATGATAATGGTGATTCTGCGACAACTACAGTGACCTTTAATGTTAATGTTCCTGCATGGACTTCTTATACTGTTTCATATAATGCTAATGGTGGTTCTGGTGCTCCTTCAAGTCAGACCAAATGGAAAGACCAAACCTTGACATTATCATCTACAAAGCCTACTCGAACTGGATATACTTTTAGTAAATGGAATACTAAGAGTGACGGTAGTGGAACTTCTTACTCGTCTGGTGGTAGTTATACGGCTAACTCAGCAGCCACATTATATGCAATATGGTCAGAGAATAAACTAACTGTAAATTATTATAGCAATTATGCCAATTATGGTACTTATAAAGGCGAATCATTGAGTGTAAGTTCTAGTACGAATGTATTAGTACACTCTCAAGATTTTTATTATGACAACTCATACAGTAGTGCTTTATCTAATGTTCAAAATTCAGATTACTTGTATTTATCAAGAACTGGTTATACGCCTACTGGGTATTGGGGAACCTCAACAAGTGGTGGCACATTAGTAGACGAAGATGCTGATTTTTCAACAGGTCAAGCTCTTGCACAAGCATTAGGGAAAAATCTTGCAAGTGGAAATGCATCGGTAAATGTATATCCACAATGGCAAATAAATACCTATACAATCACCTATAATGCTAATGGTGGTTCGGGTAATATGAGTTCACAAACTGTAGAGTGGCAAGAAACATTTACTCTTTCTAACAACACTTTTAAACGAGAAGGATATAAATTTGTTGGATGGAATTCATATAGAAATGATGATGGTAAGTGGTATGTCAATGGACAAGGTTGGTTGACCGAAGAAGAAATTCTCGCTGGTGGATATGAGAAAAAAATATATCTGAACCAAGATGAGTTGACATTTGATACTTCGTGGATTAAAAATAATGAATCTGCAAGAGCATTTACATTGTATGCAATTTGGGAAATATCAGGCGTTGTTTATATAGATAATGGCACAGCGTTAGAACCGTACCTCGCATATATAGATAATGGTACAAGTTGGGATTTGTATTTGGCTTATGTTGATGATGGTACAGATTGGAATATAATCTCATAGATAAAATGAAAGGATGATTGATATGGCTGAAACTAAAGACAAGGTTGTTACGGTTGAATCTTTGTCTGCTTTACACGAGTACAATAAAGATACATTCGAAACAAAAGAAAATATTAAAAGTTTGTTAAATGAAAAATTTGATAAACCTGCAAATAATATTGTGCCAATTGCAAATGGTGGCACAAACGCTTCAGATGGAGCAACTGGGTTAAAAAATCTTTTTGCTGATGGTATGACAGTTCTTTCATCTTATCAATATGGTGATACGCTTCCCGAAGCTGGAACTGTTGGC
>JAZSEO010000028.1:0-1600 GCA_045531735.1 Wujia sp.
TGTTTTAGACAAAATATTGATTGAATAGGTGATACATAATGAAAAGAAAGAGAGTGCCTAAAATGATAATAGGTTTTTCTGTGTTTGTTGTAATTTTACTACTGTTAATTTTAATTGTTTTTCCACCAAGCAAAGGTAAAATACCGCAATTTTATGATGAAAATGGAGAAGTTATTGAGAATAGCATAGCTGAAAAGTGTTACTTAGAAGTTGAAGACGGAAAACTTGGAATGGTTATTATTGCAAAGGATATTAGTAATCCGGTTTTATTGGTTTGTGGAGGCGGGCCCGGAATTCCGGAATATTTAATGGAGTATATGTATCCATCCGGTCTTACAGATCAATTTGTGGTTTGTTATTTGGAATATAGAGGAACCGGATTATCGTACAGTTCTGATATCAAAGCAGAAGAAATGACCACGGAAAAATATATGTCAGATGTTGTTGCAGTAAGTAAATATTTGTCCGAAAGATTTGGACAAGAAAAAATATATATTCTTGGGCATTCATTTGGTACATATATTGCCATTAAAACAGTACAGCAATATCCTGAATATTATAATGCATATATAGCAATGGCACAGACTTGCAATCAGACAGAGTCTGAATATATGGCATACGATTATATGAAAGCACAATATGAACAACTAGGTAATAGCAAAATGGTTGAGAAATTTGAAAATTGTCCCATTCGAGAATCCGATGAAATGTATACAAAATATTTTTCATCTTCCTTGCGTGACACAGCCATGCATGAATTAGGTGTTGGAACAACAAGAGATATGGACTCTGTAATTAGAGGAATTTTCTTTCCAAGTCTACATTGCAAGGCTTATACATGGGAAGAAAGAATAAATTTATGGAGAGGAAAAGGGCTGTCTGCACAATTCCCGGTTGTAAATGATTCTATGCATTTCAATGCTTTTAGTGAAGTGCCCTCTTTACAGATTCCTATCTACTTTTTTGCAGGTAAATATGACTATACATGCTGTTTTGATTTGCAATATGAGTATTATGAACAGATTAGTGCCCCTATAAAAGAATTCTATGTGTTTGATAATTCGGCGCATAGCCCTATATTTGAGGAACCGTGGGAGGCGGCTAAATTATTTGAAGCAATATTGGAAGAAGAATAAAAGTAGGTACAAATTTCAGTAAGCAGGTGTGTTTAACTGAGAGACGAATTTCAGTTTGATGCAGAATATCACAAAATAGAACCTCTCACTTTTGGAGTAAAGTGAGAGGTATATTTTTAAAACAACATATTGACAGATTTCGATATATCAATATAATAAAAGAAAAGGAAGGTGATTTTATGGATTACAAAAAAACAGCAAACTTATTCAAGGCACTTGCCGATGAGAACAGATTACAGATTATGGAAATCTTAAAAGACGGCGAGAAGTGCGCCTGCAAATTATTGGAGGCATTGCAAATCAGCCAGCCTACTTTATCTCATCATATGAAGATTTTGTGTGATGCGGAACTGGTAAGTGGCCGTAAGGAAGGGAAGTGGATGTATTATTCTCTTTCCAAGGCGGGAATCAAGAACGCGAAAACATATTTAAAAGAACTAAAGATAAGTGAGGGTAAATAGTAT
>JAZSEO010000026.1:0-2808 GCA_045531735.1 Wujia sp.
CAAATTGTGGTTTGGTGTGAAATCAGGAAAAGCTCAAGATTCACACTATCATTTCAAGATTTCATTTGGTGTGAAAAGTAGGAAATAGTTAATCTCACACCAGTGTGTTTTCGGGGGTGTGGTGTGAAATTGAGGATTAGCATGGATTCACACCATTACTTCGAGCCCATTGGTGGTGTGAGATTAACGAAAGGTGTAGTTTCACACTAGTGGTCAAAATCGAGGCTGGTGTGTAATCTGGGAAAAGCGGAGATTCACACCAATTCTTTTGACTTGCTTTGTGTTTTTAGTATTAATCGAGTGTTCGCTTCGCTCACAGAGTGGGATTGGTGCGAGAGCGCAGAATTCTGATATATGTTTGCTTGGCTGATTATATTCATCAAAGAAAGCAGCCTGTCAAGGACGTAGCCTTCGGTGGCTTTGATATGCTCCCTGTCAAGTAGACAGGTTAAATATCTAAAATGAGTGTTTAGAGAATGACCATACTTCGTATGAGGTATGGTCATTTTTCTATGCACACCATTTCTCCTTATATTTTTTGATTCGCTTGTTTTCTGGAATAGGATATTCTGTAGGATTTACAGCGGATAAAGCTTCCGTTCTTACTTCAAGCGGAGTTTTACTGTTGTAGCGATCTTGTATGCGTTCTTCTGCATAAAACCTTAGATAATCTTTGATTGCAAATCTCAAAGAGGCCTCGTCTGTGATTTCATATAAAGCATACATCTCAGATTTGATAATTCCCCAAAATCCTTCTGTTGGCCCGTTGTCAATGCAATGACCTACTCTCGACATTGATTGTTGCATACCTTGATTTTTAAGTTTCATTTGAAAAACTTTACTTGTATATTGAAATCCTCTATCGCTATGAAAGATAGGTTTTGCATCGGGATTTGTAATAATAGCTTTATCAAATGTTTTAAATACCAATCTAGTATCATTTTTACAACTAATCACATACGAAACAGGATATCTATCATATAAATCAATAATGGCACTTAAATATAGTTTTTTATTTTCGCCTGGTATTTTAAATTCGGTTACATCTGTTGCCCATTTTTGATTTGGTGCAGTTGCATAGAAATCTCTTTGAAGAATGTTTTCAGCTACAGCCTGTGGTGCTGAAGATAAATATTTTTTCTTTTTCTTTCTGATAACAGAATGAATATTTAACTTCTTCATTATCCTGTGAACACGTTTTTTACTATAATTCGTGTGATTGAAATGATTGATCCAAGCTGTCATTCTTCGATAGCCTAAGATATGATTAAAACGCTCATCATACTCTTTAATAAGATTTGCTAGTTCAATATTTTCCTGCTCCTGAATAGGTATTCCTCTATGCAACCATTTATAATAAGCAGCTCTTGAAACATACAACTGCTTACACATCCAGTTAATGCTCCAGCCCTTGTTTTCATAAAAGTATTTAATTGTCATATACTTTGCTTCATAGCGTTGTTTGCCAAATCTCACATCCTTTCGAATTCTTTCACTTTTTTTAGCAATTGTACCAACATGTCATTTTCTTCTAACTGACGCTTAAGTCGTTTGTTTTCTCTTCGTAGACGTTCTAATTCGTCTACTTCGTCATCAGTTTTGTGATGACCACGTTTATCAACCAATCCTTCTTCACCACTAGCATCATATTTTCTAACCCATGAATACACTTGACTATATGAAACATCGTATAAGCTAGCAGTGCCTTTATAATCTCTTTCATGCGATAAGCAGTATTTAACGATTTCTTTACGCTCTTCAAAAGTGGTTTTTCTTCTTGCTTCTGCCATATAGACCTCCCGCCTAGGATTATAATCCTTGAGTTCGCTATTAGCATTATACTTTAAAACCCACTCCCGAAGTATTTCTTTTGAAGGAATTCCATATTTAGCAGCGATGAATCTTAGACTTCCTCCTCCCGCTAGATAATCTTCAACCATACGAATTTTTTCTTCATGCTGGTAAGACCGGTTTCCTTTAGTTTTAAAAAATGCGATTTCACCCAATACCTGATATCTTAAAACCCACTCATTAAGAATTGATGTGCTACTAGATTCAGTAAAGGTAATACCATACTTTTGACAAATCTCTCTGTGTGATAACTTACCATCCAAAAATTCTCTACATGCAGCTATCTTTATTTCTGTTGTATATTTGTTCATAAAAAAACCCCTAAGTAGATTTGGTTATTTACCTTGTCTACTTAAGGGGAATCATATCACTTTGCCATCCTTGACAGGCTGATTTTTTGATGAAAAGATGTTATCAAGCAAACATAATAGGATCCCCCTGCGGCGCAGCCGCACCTGTTTTGTGATTATGGACTGGAGATAGAGCTGGTCTGTGTTTTCTTATGAGATTTTGAAATAACACAGAGTTTTAAGGAAGGCTGGAAAGCCTGAGCTACGTAGTTTCTGTGTTTTATGCGAGATACTGTTTAAAACACAGAGTTTTGAGCTTGTAGTAGATTTTGTAATCTGTGAAGTTCTGCGTTTTTGAAAATAAATGTAATAATACACAGAGAATATATGAGGTGGTCGCACGGAGTATTACAGAAAGTCTGTGCTTTTAAAGAAGCAAGAAGAGAAACACAGAAATGCCTTCTGCGGCGATAGCCGCACTTGATTTTGGTAGCTTGGGTATAAGGAAATAGCTTGATGTAGAGGAATTCCCTATACACCGCGGAGCTGACTTGCTTGATCTAGGAGCTTGGGTATAGGGAAATAGCTTGATGTAGAGCAATTCCCTATACACCGCGGAGCTAACTTGGATTTTCCGTAGGTTAAGGTGCACGGCCATAAAAAACAG
>JAZSEO010000094.1:0-44373 GCA_045531735.1 Wujia sp.
TGAAAGCGTTACTGACAGAGTACAACAGAAAAGAAGAAAAGATTTTTGAGGATATTTTAGACTTTCACGTGAAGTTTGAGCGTATTCATCCGTTCCAGGACGGTAACGGTCGTGTGGGCAGATTGATTATGTTTAAGGAATGTCTGAAATATAATATCGTTCCGTTTATCATCGAGGATAATCTGAAAATGTTCTATTACCGTGGATTAAAAGAATGGAAAAATGAAAAAGGATATCTGATAGATACCTGTCTGACTGCACAGGATAAATATAAAGCGTATTTGGATTATTTTAGGATTGAATATTAAAGTGAATATGCCAAGAAACGAAAGGAAATAGAGATTATGATTAAAATATTGTTTGTGTGCCACGGCAGTATTTTCCAGAATTGAAAAAGGCCTGTAAAATGGGCGTTTCCGGCGCAAAGGAGGTGAAGTTTACCACTGGTTTACCACTTTTGCAGGAAGAAAAAAATTAATAGAGCTCAAACTCATAGATGGCGTTCCAGCAAATAGGGCTGCTGGGATGCCATTTTTTTGCAAAGTGATAGAATATTTTTGTAAATTTTGTTACCAAAAGAGTATTGAAATATGATAAAACTATTTACAATTCACATACTGGATGTTATAATTTTATTACCAAAATGGTAATAAAAAGAAAGGAGAGGAATATAATAATTTGAGTATGACTATTTTGTATAAGAATAAATCTGCCAAAGAGCAATTTTGTTCTGAATACAAGAAAAAATGGAGATATCCAGACCAAGTAAAGAAAAAACTTGAAGCGGCGGAAAACTTTATAATTAATTCTGACTCCTTAATGGATATTGTTAATTATGTGCCTTTTAGATTTGAAAGATTAAAGGGCAACAGAAAAGACGAATGGAGTATAAGACTTGGGAATACGGGATATCGTGTAACAATGATTCCATGTGATGATGAAGGGAATGAAATTGTCGAGGGAGACATAATGGCTCAATGTAAAGTGATAAAAATAGTAAAAGTAACGGAGGTGTCGAATCATTATGAGTAATATAAGTGAGTATAAGGATATTATGGCATTTCATCCAGGTTACTATATTTCAGATATTATTGAAGATATGGGAATAAGTCAGGCAGAATTTGCCACCAGATTAGGAACGAATACAAAAACGCTTAGTTATTTGTTGAATGGTCAAGCTAATATAACAAATGATCTAGCAAAAAAACTATCAATTATGATGGGGACGAGTGCCGATGTTTGGTTGAATTTGCAAAATTCTTATGACCAGAAGATAATTGAAATCCAGCGGGCAAAAGATTTTGACGGTCAGACAGAAATAGTGAAAATGATTGACTATAAGTACTTTGTAGAGGTAGTCGGATTGCCGGTTACAAAGGTGATTGAAGAAAAGATTGCATTTCTTTGTGGATGGCTAAAAATTTCAGATTTAAGAATTATGTTAAATCAAGATTTTTTGGTTAATTATAGAACGGGTGTAAGTGATATCAAAGAAAAGAATATAATTAATTCAAGAGCTTGGATACAAACAGCAATTAATTTTTCTAATAGAGTCGACACAAAACCATATAATGCAGATAAGCTCAAATCATATTTGCCAGAGCTGCGAAGCATGACTGTTCAATCACCAAATACTTTTTTGCCGAGAATGCGAGAGATTTTTGCAGAATGTGGCGTTGCATTTGTTTTATTGCCAAATTTAAAGAATTGTGGAGTGAATGGTGCAGTTAAATGGGTAGATGATGATCGAGTAGTTCTTGCTATGAATAATAGGAGACTTGATGCAGATATATTTTGGTTCTCACTTTTTCATGAGGTCAAGCATGTTTTACAAAGAAAAGTAAAAACAGTATTTGTGAGTTATAGTGAAGGTGAAATGCAGGCGGCAAATAAACAACTGGAGGATGAGGCGGATATTTTTGCAACAAACTATCTGATCCCACAAGCGGCATTTAGAAGATTTGCACCCACAAAATATATATCTGATGCAGAAATCATTGAATTTGCAAAATCTATTAATGTTCATCCGGGTATTGTTGCCGGCAGGTTACAGCATGAAGGAATATTATTACCTAACAGATGTTCTAAATTCAAAGAAAAATATGTGATTGAAATTAATCATTCTGCGTAGAAAATATATAAATTTTGAATGTCATAGTTTTTTAGATTATGTTTGAGATTAAAAGGTTGGACGCTCCGGGGAATCGGGGCGTTTTTCTATGGAAAAAAGGTTTGGATAGCGATATAATCAATGTAAAATAAATATTATTTTTTGAGATGTAAGTGTTTTTATATTTTATAAAAATGTACTTGAATAGTGGACAGAAAAGATTAACATTAAATCAAAAGATGAGGTAGATGAGTTGAAAACAAGAAATTATTGGAAGATTAGAAAACAATTACTTAAATTGATTTTCAATGTAAAAAAAATAGCATTCATTATTGATAATCGGAGGCGATCATCTAAGGAGTATAAATCTTTTAACAGACTTCTATATGGAAGATTTGTCGCTAGTGTCTTTCAATGGGTAATAATCGCTATTTTTTTTAACGTAGTTGATAATACATTATTGAACTCTGGCGTTTTGTTTATGTTTGATAATGGCATTTTGTCGAGTGTTATTATTGGCGAATTAGGTGTAGCTGGAGTTATTTTAGGTTTATATTGTTCCAATATTTCCAGCGTTTATTCAGCAAGATATGCGAATGCACCAGAGAAGGTCGCAATTGCTTTTCAGTATGATAAACTGACAGATAAATGTTTGCATGGTATTAATGGTTTTATAGTTTATGGGACAATTATTTTAATTGAAATATTAATGGGGATTAATATTGGTTGGATATCGGGATGTGTACTCACAATGTGGTCACTGCTGGTTGTAATATCTTTTGGAATAATTGGAAATAGAATATATCAATTATCAGATGTATTTAGAATATCAGATGACGCATTTACAATATTATGGAGAGTGATTACAAAAAATCTAAACCAAGATTTTTTTGCAACTGATGCAAATTATCAAAATCATTTTTGCAAGATTGTTTCAGAAAAAATGGAGGTATTAAAATCTATTCAAAAATTTGGATGCAGTTTAAATTTAGCAAATAATTCATCGCTGCTTAGCTTTATGTGTAAAAATCTTGGAGTGATTGAACAATATTGGTTAATTAAGCGAAATATCTCAAAGGACTCGTTGTGGTTTAGAAGAAAAGGGAAATATCAAAAATGGCATTTTGCGGATTATACAGAAGCTTCGATGGCACTGAGAACCGGAACATCTCTAAGACCAAAAGAAGAGCCTGATTATTATTGGCTTGAAGATGAGATTATGTCAATAAATCATGCATGTGTTAAATATTTAATAGAGAAGAATGATTTTGGAGCATTATATAATTATTTTGCAGTATTTGATTCGCTTTGTAAAAGCGCTATAAGTCAAAAAGAAGCAAATTATTATTTGGGGCAAATAGATTGGCTTAATAAGGAGATTCAAAAAACAATAAATGAAAAAAAAGTGAGTGGTGATACTGCATTTGCGGGGATTGTTGAACATATTTCTCTTTTATATTTAGATATAATTTTGGAAACGAGTAAGTATTATCAAGACTTAGATGTTAATGGAATATGCAAATCAGTGGTAGAGGGAATTGATACTGGAAAGTCATATAATTTTATTAAAGCAATTCGGGGTAGAGACTATATAGAAACATATAAAAAAGTATTGCTAGAGGTCCATGTAGAAGGTCGACGTATCACACCAGATTGGTTAGTTAGGCAATATGTGGCTAAAGAAGAATATGTTTATGTGAATTCGTTATTTGATATTGTTAAGGAGAGTATCGAGCATGCTTATTCATTGAGTACTGTTTTTATTGAGAAAAAAATGTATTATGAAGCATGTATTTTACTTACAAGATTTTATGAATATGAATCTAAATTATTAAATTTCTATAAATATGCTAAACAGATAGAAACGAATTTGAAACAACATCATGTTGATTCAGAAGAAAAATGGAATGAAAGCAGATTGATTAGAATAGAGGAGACTTTTGCTAAGTATAAAAAGGAACTGCCAGAGTTGTTATTGAAAAGCTCAAGTACTTTTGCAATAAAGAATTGGGATAGAAGAGAAGAATATCCGGATTTTTTAGGTGAATGCTATAACCATATTGCTGAAGATACGATAGAGGCTATTGTGAAATCAGATAAAGTTCAGTTTGAAAGGAATTTTGATAATCTGTCCAGAATAATGCTTTTATACCAAGAATATATTAGAACAGATTTTATTAAAAACAAAGACTTATATAGAGTAGAATATGCTTACTACATGTTTACCTCTCCGATTATGGAATGGGCCCAAATTGGTGGATTAGGAATATTGTGGGGTGAATTTTTTAAAGATGCAGAATGGAGTAGTATTGTAAAAAAAGCAACACGAGTCATTCTTAAGGGGAAAGAGGGGGAACAGAAGCCAACAGAGCTTGCAGAACTATTAATTGAATATGTATCAAAAAGAGATGAGTTCATGATGGGAACGGGGTCTAGAGGTGTTTTGGAAACGAGATGGAATCAATATGTTGCAAATGCAATAAGAGAGTCTGCTAATATAGAGACCGAAAATGTTATGTTTGGACAGCGAGTTAAAACAGATAGTAAAATAATAAATGCATTTTGCTCTGATTTTTTGGATATGGGATTTATTACTAATCCGTCTGAAATTTTCTGGGTGCTTTGTGTTAATCCCTTACTTTCAGAAGAGAAGAAATTCCAGACCAAGTTTTCGTGGGAGGATGATATAGATGAATAATACTAGAAAGATCAGTAGAAAAATTGAAAAGATATATAAACGTCCTATTGATAATCTGTATTCACTAAATTTTTTTAATGAGTTGTTTACTGGTTATTCTTATTCTTTAAATGAGAGAAAATTTGAAGGAAGAGATTTCTTTAATATTTCTCCAAAAGATAGTGGAATTGAAAAATTATTTAACAACTCTAGATGTTATGATTTTTCGAATAGTTTTGAGCAAACGATAAATAGTGCTTTATATAGTATGGCTGTTTATGGGAAAGCATACATATTTATTAGAGCTGAATATACAGAAAAAACTGAAGAAAAAGGTAATGTAAATAAAGTACTTAAGTCTCTGGATATTCATGAAGTAAAAGGAGTTCTAAAAAATGACATATTTTATTATAAGACATATTCTAAAGGAATTTCATATTTTACTATAAGTGAAGGGTCTTTAATAATTTTAGATTTAAAAGAATTGGGTTATAAAAGAAATTATTTTACAAAACTAATAAAAAAACTGGGAACGTATGATGTAACATCTGATTCGCTCGAATTAATTAATAATGAACCGGCATATGATTTCAACACACATGTAAGTATAAACAGAATTAGATTTCTTAAGAAAGTAAGTGATATTGGATGGGAGTTTGGTACAGATGGACTTTCAGAGAGTTATATTTTATATAAAGAAATAAAGATGAAACTGTTTAAAAAAAGAATGCTTCAATATGTACTTGAGAAAATCAATGAAGTAATAGTAGAAAAATATGTTCAGGATAAAGATTTTAGAATAGAAGCTATGACAGGAAATATAGATTATGAAGAAGTTTGGAATAAATTTCAGTCTGGTGAACTGACGGTAACTGATCTAAGTAAAATTGTATGGAGAGGTATTTAAGATAGGTACATCTGTTTGTATGTTTGTTTCCCAGTGGTACGCTCCCTAACTTTACCACTTTTTTTACCACTTTTGCAGGGGATAATATGCCACGATATGCCAGCATATGCCAAGATATGCCATTTTACCCCTATTTGGTGTCTGCCGTCCGGGTAGACTAACATCTTGAAAAAAGCCCGTATTTTCGGGCTCTTGCCACGATATGCCACCATATGTTATCATATGCCAAGAAACGAAAGGAAATTTGAAATTATGATTAAAATATTGTTTGTGTGCCACGGCAGATCAGTTGTACAATAAATCGGATTTTGGTAAACTGGGGCAGAGTAGGGCATAATGTACCGCAAACCCGCATGAATACTACGGTTTCGACTACTAAGGGTTGAACCGGAGAGGGAATATAGCCAAATGTTTTGGGATAATTCCTTAGTAGTAATGGACTACTAAGGAGTGTTGTATGTAATGAAAATGAATGTGATGTTTATTTTTGGAATTCAAAAATATATATTAGTATTAGAATAATCAAGAGCAAGTTTGGAAGGAGAGACATATATTGGAAAGTATTAACAGTAAGACGTTGGGGCACGATGATACGAGTGGTTTTGAATTTGTTAAAGAGGCTTTAGGCGAAAATGTGACTGCAGCAGTGAATTTTGATAGATTACAAAAACATCCTGAGAAAGGATACATAATATTTGAAATGTTGAAGTGTGAGAAATCACAAAATGTTACACCGTATACAAGCCATCCATGCAGATATTGGAATAAGAATGCCAATAAGTTTCTCGCGTTATGGAGAGCAAAGCAAGATTTTGCTGCAACGCTATATTTGGTGAATTATGCTGAATCTGGAACGCCACATGAGAACGAGGTTCTTGTAATAGAAGTTTGTGATATGGATGAGAATGGAATTACAAGAGAAGAAGTTACAAAGCATACAAGAGAAACTTTTTCAAAATGGTTTTCGGAATTAAATAATCAATGTTTAGTTTCTAAGGAAGAATTAGCAAATTCAATATATGAAAATAAAACAGCAGATGAATTAGGAAATATTGTACTTAGAAAAGGTAAATATTCAGGAGAAATGTTAAGAACAATTTATGTAAAAGATATTGGGTATTTAGAATGGCATTCTAAGCAATCATATGAATATTCAAATGCTGTAAAATGGTATCTGAAAAAACTAGAGAGTTAAGTAATACATAGTATAACTAAGAAAATCAGGTTTTGCCACTTAACTCGGCAATGGTTTTAGGAAAATCGAAAATTTTGAGGACTTGTTATGAGGGGCAAGAGAAATAAATAGATTCACGTTAAAAGACTATAAAATAGGTGAATTTCAAAAAAAAATCAAATATGCCACAAAGCCTAGGTAGAAATATTGCCGGGAATGTGGCTTTTTTTGTTGATGAAATGTTATAAGAATGTTATAATTTTGCTATAGCTTTTAGTCGTTTATTATTGATATTTTGAGGTGAGAACATGGGTTTTTCAGAGAAAATAAAAACTTTAAGACAAGAATGTTTACTGAGTCAAGAGGCATTTGCAAAGGAGCTAGGTGTTTCTTTTGCAACAGTTAATCGTTGGGAAACGGGGAAAACACAACCAACATACAAAGCCTTACGCACTATAAAAGAATACTGCGAAAAGAACAATGTTGAATTTTCGATAGATACTAATATTGAAAGAGGTAGTACAAATGGCTAAGTCTACGAATATAAACAATAGAAGATACCTTGGAAATAAATATAAACTTTTACCATTTATTAAAAAGGTTGTGGATTCAGAGTGTACAGATATTGAAATTGTTGTAGATATTTTTTCGGGAACTGGTGCAGTTGCTTCAGCTTTTCAGGATAAGCAATTGATAACCAATGATATTATGTATAGTAATTATATTTCTAACCTTGCGTGGTTTTCACCACGAAAGTATAGCAGAAAAAAATTAGAAAAAATAATTGATGAATACAACGCCATGGCCGTTAATGAAGAGAATTATATGACCATAAATTTTTCTAATACATATTTTAGTCATGATGATTGTTCAAAAATTGGATTTATCCGAGAGGATATAGAGGCTAAATATGTAAACAAAAAAATAAATGAGAGGGAAAGAGCATTATTAATAACTTCACTTCTTTATGCAATGGATAAAATTGCGAAAACATGTGGACATTATGATGCATACCGTCAAGGCGTAGAATTTGATATGCATTTAGAATTATTATTACCGGAAGCAAGCACAACGAATAACAAAAAGAATAAATGTTACAATGTGGATTCGAATGCTTTAGCAGGAAAAATTGTTGCAGATCTAGTTTATATTGACCCTCCATATAATTCGAGGCAGTATTGCGACGCATATCATTTACTTGAGAATGTAGCCAGATGGGAAAAGCCGGAAGTCTTTGGTGTCGCAAAGAAAATGGATAGGACAGCATTGAAGAGTAAATATTGTACCAGAAGTGCAGCAGAGGCATTTGCGGATTTGATTTCAAATTTGAGGTGTAGATATATTGTATTATCTTACAATAATATGGCTAAAAAAGGGAATGATCGTTCAAATGCAAGAATATCTGATGAGGATATTTTTAGAGTTCTTTGTGCTAAAGGAAAAGTAAAGGTGTTTTCTGAAGAGTATAAAGCTTTTACAACTGGGAAGTCGGATATAGAAGATAATCAAGAGAGATTATTCTTATGCATATGTAATGAGGAGGAATAAAATGATTCAATCGCCACTAAATTATACTGGCGGAAAATACAAATTGTTGCCACAGATTCTGCCACTTTTTCCTAAGGAAATATATTGTTTTGTTGATTTGTTTTGTGGTGGTTGTAATGTTGGAATTAATGTTTGCGCTAAAAAATATATTTATAATGATAATTGTGAGCCATTGATTAATCTTTATTCTGTTATGCAGACTTTAGAGTCAGCATGCTTTATTGAAAAAATAGAAACTGTAATAAAAAGATATGGTTTATCGGACGTAAAGCTATATGGGTATGATTTCTATAACTGTAATAGTTCAGATGGATTGGGAGCATATAATAGGGATAAATACATGAAGCTCAGAGCAGACTTTAATGCATTGAAAGAAAGGAATGCTGATTATTATGTTATGTTGTATGTACTTATTGTATACGCATTTAATAATCAAATCAGATTCAATAGAAATGGAGAATTTAATTTGCCGCCGGGCAAAAGGGATTTCAACCAAAAAATGTATTGTAAAGTCGAAAACTTTATAGAAGTGATTCAAAATCAAAATGCTACATTTATGCATAGAGATTTTAGGAAGATAGAAATTGATAAACTTACGGGTAAAGATTTTGTGTATGCTGATCCTCCATATTTAATTACTTGTGCTGCTTATAATGAGCAGGGAGGGTGGTCAGAAGATGACGAAGAGGATTTACTTCAAATGCTTGATGATTTATCAAACAGAGGCATAAAATTTGCGTTATCTAATGTTTTGGAATCAAAGGGAAGAGAAAATATTTTATTAAGAAAATGGATAGAATCTAGACCAAACTACAAAATGATAGATTTGAATTACTCATATAATAATGCAAATTATCAGAGAAAAAATAAGGAACAAAAAACTAGAGAAATACTTGTTGTGAATTATTAGGAGGCTATTATGAGAATAAAAGAAGGTCAGATTTTTAATCTGATGGATACAAATGGAAGAAGAAATGATGTAATCAATGCTTTGCAAGGCTATTTAACAATCTTAGATGATATTCAGAACGAGCAAAAAATGAATTGGGCCTCTATGCCGGAGAGTTTGGCACAGTATGAGTTTTATAGACAGGCTATAGAATTATCCCCAGAGGTTTTTGGGAAACATGGTCCATATGATAAACTTGTTGAAACACTTGAAAGTAATAAGGAGTTTGCAACAGCTGTTCAAACTCAAGATATGGAGTGGATTCAAAAGAATAGTTTTATGTTCCAAAGTCTTGTTAAGCAATTTGATTTAGGAATAGAAGATAGGGCTAGGCATTATACAAGTAATTTAGTGAAATTGGGATTCACAGATGAAGGTAGAGAAATATCACCTGTTGGAGAACTTCTTCTTGATTTAAAAAAACTGAGAAAAGATGATTTGGAAACAATGCTCCCTATAGATGGAGTTAATATAGTTTATTTGCGTCAGTTGATGAAACTGCGATTATTTGATACTGAAGGAGAAAAATATTATTCGCCATTTAATTTGGCAATTTTTGCATTATTAAAACGTCATAGATTGTCAGAAAATGAGTTTTCTGAGCTTGTTCAGGGATTAAGTCCATATTCGGATTTTTCAGATATTGAACAATATGTTTCAGATTATAGAGAAGGAGATATTGTTTCGGGTGTTTCGATTGATATTCCGGTAGAGATACATACAAATGAAAGGATATCAGAAACGGTATTCCGAGATAATTATAAAAATAGAAAAAGTAATGCAGGAGTTGATGTATATTGGGCATATTATAATCTTCTATTTGATTATGTAGAGAATCCATCCTCTGCAACAATAGACAAATTGCTTACATTCTTTGAAAATAACAAGGCAATGCTTAATAAAGCATTTGGGTGTGGTCAGAATGTATTTACTCAAAAAACGGGAGATAGGCCAACAACAATCGAATTTGCTAAGCAATACAAGAAAATGTTTGAAGGAAATTTAAATATTTATATGTTTAAGCAGTTTTCATTGTCAAAGATACTTGATCAGATTCGTGAGTATTCGGATACTACAAAACGAATTTTTAAGGCAACCGGTATTATTAGTTTTGATAATGGGTTTGTTGAATTAGCGTATCGAGAATTGTGCGCATGCATATTTGAGGAAGAAAAAATTAAGAATAGAATAGCAGGAAGTATAAGCGAGGAGTTACATTCATATTATGATTGTTATGAAGAATACGAAGAGGGGATAAATAGTTTTTATTGTGATATAACTTCCTTATCACAAATACTTGAATATTATGAAGAAGAAACAAAACAGGTTGAAGATAATATTCAAAAAGAATTTCCAGGGGCAACTATTGAAGAGATTCCTGTTATTGTTGCGGACAAACGAAGAAAAGAGTTTGCTGAATTTATCGATAAGAATTATCCGGCAGAGAAAGTTAAGGAGATTTTGGGATTATTTAGCAACAGAAGTAATGATAAGCTTATTAAGGACACTGTTAGCCCAGACGCAACAGTACCAACTATCTATGAGTATGTTGTTGGTATAGCGTGGTATTACTTTTCGGGAAAAAGAGTTGATATTCTGAGCAGTTATAATCTGACATTATCCGCAAACTTCGAACCTTTGGTACATGCTGGAGGAGGACAAGGCGATATTGTAATATATGAAGATGATAAGGTTGTTATGTTAGAGGCTACATTGATGAATGCAAGTAGTCAAAAACGTGGAGAATGGGAACCTGTGCTTAGACATTCTATTAATTTGAAAGTTGAGGAAGAAACTGCTAATACTGGTAGGGAAGTGACATCATTCTTTATTGCGGATAGCTTTGATTATAATACCATTAATATTTGGAAAGCTGTTGCTGCAGTTCCGCTCCAGTCTTCTACTGATAAAGATAAGTTTACTGATAATGTTGTCATCATGCCTGTTAACACAGACGAATTGTCTTCGTTGATAGATAAATCATCAGAGTACGACGAAATCATATCAAAGGTACATAAACTATTCGAGGTTGACAAGATAAACTTTGATATTGAGTGGAGAGAAAAATTTATGGGAGCTATAATTTAAGATTTTATGTTACATCCCGGGGAAGGTCAAATCTCTACAACTTGTTTATTTGAAGACCGGTGCCCCCTCACACACGAATTTTCGCGAAATTTAACAGGGGGGATATGTAAAATGGAGTTTCATTGACGGAAATACCTTGAATTATGGCATTCCCAGACAGAAACTTTCGTGAAAAAGTATCGTTTTTGGCTGTTTTTTATATGAAAAAAGCAGTGATTTTAATTAGTTTTATTATGTTTTTTATATAACAGAAAGGCTGGAAGTGTTGATTGACTTCCAGCCTTAGTTCGTTTTGTTATTATTTTTCTATAGAAATACTGATTTTGATTTTAGATGTATCTTCAAGAGTACTTTGTTCATGGCAGCGGAGACGCTCGGATTTTATGAGGCTTTCAACTGTGGATTTGCCAAAGGAATCGAGAGATAGGTACATTTTAAATATGTCAGTAAAAGTGTCCTCTAATTCCCATCTGCCAAGTTGTTCTATGTCTTCATCAGTAAGTTTGGCAGAAGATGTATCATCAGATTTTCCTAGTAAGTAATCGGTGCGTACATCAAATAAATCCGATAAGTTAATAAGTGTTTCAAAATCCGGAGTGCGTTTTCCGGTTTCCCATAGGGAAAAGGCGTAGAGATTTTACCCGCCCCTCCCCCGCACTAAGAAAAGAGGTGAGAAATATGCGTGTGGTTAATGAAGAACCAAAAGAAAATAAGTCAGAGGCTTTGAAGGATAAGTATATGCTTACCATTAAAGAGGCTGCCTTTTATTTTAATATCGGCACCAAGAAAATGAGAAGAATTGCAGAGGACAATCTTGGAAATGTAGCAGTTTTCTGTGGCAATAGATTCTTAATCGTCAGACCGAAGTTTGAAGAATTTATCCTAAATTCTTCTGAAATATAATTCCGTTTCTCTGCCGATAGTAGTTGCTATTTCCGGGGAGTAGAGTGATATATACAATGACCGAAAAACTCGGCAAATACTACACTTTTGGCAGAGGAGGAAGTTTAAAATGGCACGACCAGACTTGGGAGAAAAGGATATCTTAAACCCGGAAGAAGCAATCCGTTATTGGAATTTAAGCAGAAGAAAATTT
Source organism: Wujia sp. (assembly GCA_045531735.1). GTDB lineage: Bacteria > Bacillota > Clostridia > Lachnospirales > Lachnospiraceae > Coprococcus_C. The sequence continues at coordinate 12,550 of JAZSEO010000094.1, forward strand.
TATATGTTTTTAGAGAAAACGGATGGTGGTGATTACCTTGCTTACTATAAGAAAAGGACACTTATCATCCGTTTTGCATTTGAGCAGTATTTATTAAAAAATACAAAGGTAAAGGAGGAACTTATCAATGGCAGAAGCAGGAAGAGGGAAGACTAGACGGGATTCCAAACGAAGGGTGCTGCGCCCCGGCGAAAGTATAAGAGCAGATGGAAAATATCAATATAAATATCACATCGATGGCAAACCGCATTTTGTGTACAGTTGGAAGTTGGAGCCTACGGATAAACTTCCTCCCGGCAAAAAGCCATGCCTTTCCCTTAGAGAATTGGAAAAGCAGGTCAATTCCGATTTGGATAGGCTAATGTATGTTGCTGATGGAACAATGACGGTGTGCGAATTGGTTGACCGATACCTTAAAACCAAAACGGGAGTAAGGCAAAGTACCAGAACTGGTTATGTGACGGTGCAGAGAATTTTGGCAAAGGAGCCTTTCGGACAGAAGAAAATCAGAACTGTGAAAACCTCTGATGCAAAGTTGTTTTTGATAAAGTTGCAACAGGAGGATGGCAAGAGTTATAGTTCCGTTCATACCATACGAGGTGTGCTTAGACCAGCCTTTCAGATGGCGGTAGATGATGACATTTTGGTAAAGAATCCATTTGGATTCCAGCTTGCGGGTGTTGTGGTAAATGACAGTGTTACGAGAGAGGCAATCAGCCGGGAACAGATGAGGAAGTTCCTAAAGTTTGTGCATGATGATGTTTGTTACTGTAAGTATTATGAGGTGGTGTATATTCTCTTTCACACAGGAATGCGTATTTCGGAATTCTGCGGATTGACCCTTAAAGACATCGACCTTGAGAACAGAACGGTAAACATCGACCATCAGTTACAGAGGACTTGCGATATGAGATACATCATTGAAGAAACAAAGACTGAGGCGGGGAAGAGGAAGATTCCTATAACCGAGGATGTTGCACAGATGTTTCAAGCCATTATCGAGGACAGGGAGCCGTCGAAGTTGGAGAAGGTCATTGACGGTCATACCGGATTCCTTTTCTACGATGATGATGGCAATCCACTTGTGGCAATGCATTGGCAGCATAGGTTCAATCGTATGGTTGGTAGGTACAACGATATTTACAGAGTGCAGATGCCAAACATTACACCTCATGTTTGCCGCCACACTTATTGTTCTAATATGGCAAAATCGGAAATGAATCCGAAGACCTTACAATACCTCATGGGTCATTCAGATATTAGCGTCACTATGAACGTGTACACACATATCAGCTTTGATGATGCCGAGGAAGAACTGAAACGGATGGAAGAGTTCAGAAAGGCACAAGCAGAGATTGAGAAGAAAAACGATGCCAAAGCGGTATCACAGAAATTGTTTAAAGTAGTGTAGCATTGCTATGTGGTAGAGACGCTCCGGTTATACTGGGGCGTGTTTTCTATGGAAAAATGATAAAGGTGGCGATATAATTAGAATAACAATAATTAATATACAGGAGACAAAAATGGAAATAATCGATGCACTTAAGGAAATGCAAAACAAAATAAATAAAGCAGGAAAGGCGCCAGTATTATTTGTTGGTTCTGGTTTATCGAGAAGATATTATGGTACACCGGATTGGAATGAGTTGTTGGAAAAGATAGCGTGTGAAGTGGGCGTAGATAAAGAAGAAATGAAGAAATGGGGAGGCTATGAAAAAAGGGCAACGGAACTAGAATATCACTGTTTTGCAAAGGAAAAACCTTTGTATGTAGAAGGAGAAGATAGAAGATATCCGCTAAGAAAAATTATTGAGAAAATAATTACTGAAAGAAGTACGGTTTTTGAAAATAAAGCAATGGAAGTTAATGCACTTGCTAGCATTATACCTACAGCAATTATAACTACGAACTATGATGAATTGCTGGAGGAAACTTTTGGAAAGAAATATAATGTTTGCATAGGACAGGATATTATTTGGTCTAGAGCAGATAATAATTCCAAAACAATATATAAAATTCATGGAAGTGTTTCTAAACCTTCATCTATAGTCATTACCCAAGAAGACTACGACAATTTTATGGCTAGTAGCAAATATTTATATGCAAAATTGATGACATTGTTTTGGGAGAATCCAATTGTTTTCATGGGATATGGAATAGGCGATGATAATGTAAAGAATGTTTTAGATACAATACTTGACGTTATGACAGAAGAACAAAAAAAAGAATTTGAACAAAGAATATGGGTATTAGCACGCGCAAAAAATAATAAAGAATCTTTTGAAGAAACTGAACTTAGCACTGGAAAAAATAAGGTTAAAATAAAAAAATTCTGTTTGGATGCTTCATATTCAAATTTTTATGAGGCATTAAGCACTGCCACACATAATATACAAGAAAAAAATTTGAAATTTACAATATCGGAAAATGCTATCGATTTGCTGATAAAGCCTTTGTACCAAAACCAAGATAAGTTTAAGGTGGTAGTTAGAGAATTACTGCAAAATGCTATGGATGCATGTAAAAAAGTGAATAAGTCAATAAAGGTTACTATAGAAGTGGTTGTCGAAGATGATAATGTCAAACTCAAAGTGGCTGATTATGGGGTAGGAATGGACTTTAATGATATAGCGAATTACTTTTTGACAATTGGAAAATCGAGTAAGAATGAAGATGATAATGGTTTGACAGGGAAATTTGGAATTGGTATTTTGTCCATTTTTCTGATTGGTAAAGAGGCGAAAGTATATTCACGAAAAGAATTATCATTGCCTATAGGAATTCACATTTTTCAGAGTGATAATGAGAAAAAAGTTGAAAAGATAGATGTAAACAAAGCAATTTTTAAGAATGATATTGCAACGATGTTGGAGGTGGATATTGATGATGAAAAGACAGTAAATCATCTAAAAGAGGCAAAGAAAATAGAAGATGTAATAGCTGTTTTGGGTTTAGATAATTATTATGTATGGGATGATTCTGAAATTGCCATTGCGTTTAATAAAATAGATAAAGTTAAGACTCTTGAAAAGCTTGATATTAATGGCATGAAGAGAATAAATGAAAATCTCTATATAGAAAAAATATATGCAGAAGATAAAATATATAATCGTTCAAAGAGAATCGCGTTGATTAATGATATGATAACACAAGTTACATTTGGAACAGCAATAAGTGGTATGATGAAAAATGTTGATATTCCTTTCTTTGCAGTTAGAACAAGAAAGGATTATTATACAGAGAATGTAAAACCTAATCTTTCGAGGAGTGAGGTTGAGATTGGAGGCAAATTACGAGAGGATATTGTTTCTTATGTATATGAAGAAGAAGTTAATAGACTTATATCAGGAGTAAAGGAACAAACGCAGATTGCGCGTGTTTCAGCGTTAGACTTAAGGGATAATGTAATTAAAAATTGTAGTTTGCTAAAGAATCAAAGTGTTAGCTATAAAAAAGCTTCAGTTGTATTTTCAAGAAATTATAAGCAGGTTATACAAGTATATGGTTCTTGTGATGTTTTTGCAAAGTTAGTCGAAAATATGGAATGTGACTATTGCAGTTATGAGGTTAATAAATCGGAATTGGGTGACCTGATAGAAAATGAATACATAGAGGGGATTGGTGTTGCCTACTTGAACAGGTATATATACTCTGCGACAGGTTCTTACAATGGGTTTAGAATGCAAGTTATAAGGACATTATTCGAAAAATTAGGAATAAGTAATGATGTTCCATACGACAATGCGACAGAAATGTGGTCGTATATAAAAAATAATAAAGATATGTTAAAAGAAAAATATGAAGAACAAGCAGAAAATGGAATTATCTGGCTTAGTGATCAATATAAACCTATGATTGCAGATATGAAGGAACTTCAAAATGTTTTGATAACAAAAGAATGGAAAGGTTACATAGATAATAAGTTTGTAGAAATACTGGAAAGCAAATTAGCTAAGGCACCAGAGGTAAGAGGCTATCTGGTATTGGAGTAAATCCTTAGTAGTAAGAATTCCCGTTTACTACTATTTCTACTACTAACAGGTAGTCACAACTTGCTAAATTATGCTATAATTTGCTTACTTAACAACCAAACAATAATTTAACCATAACCCCGGAAATACCCGCAAAATACGGTATTTTCGGGCAAAAAGGAGCAAACAATTACTATGATAAAAGTATTATTCATCTGCCACGGCAACATTTGCCGCTCACCCATTGCCGAATTCGTCTTAAAAGACCTTGTTGCCAAACTCGGCATAGCGGACCAATTTTATATAACCTCTGCAGCTACCAGTACAGAGGAAATCTGGAATGGTGTTGGCAATCCGGTTTATCCGCCAGCTAAAGCCGAGCTTGCTAAGCACGGAATTTCCTGTGAGGGAAAAAGAGCAATCCAGCTTAAGAAGGAAGACTATAACAAATACGATTTACTTATTGGAATGGATTTTGCCAATATAAGAAATATGCATCGTATATTGGGAGGAGACCCAGATGGGAAAATCAAGCTTTTGCTTGAGTATGCAGGTATGTCTAAAGAAGTGGCAGACCCTTGGTATACTGGTAAATTTGATGTTACATATAGGGATGTTTTGACAGGGTGCGAGGCATTACTTGAACATCTCAAACAGTCGGGGGAAATATATTTTTAAAGTAATTTGAAATGAATGAAATGATAAAAAAATATTATTAATAATTCGAAATATATAAATTACAATTATTGATAGCGCGCACGTGTTATAATCATAATAACCATAAAATACTACGTAAATCAATAATTTAACATTTTAATAAGGAGGAAACCATATGGCTAAATCTGGTAAAAAAACAGGTAAAATAATTCTGATAGTCATCATAATTCTGATTTTATCAGGAGCTGGTGTTGCTACATATTTTGCGATTTCTAAGTCTAATGAAAAAACAAAGGACAAAGACAGAAACAACGAAACAGTTGCCCAAGATGACGACCAATCATCTGATGAAAATCAAATTACAGGAAACGATGAGCAAGAAGGTGTGTCAAACAATCAAAATGACGGCTCAACACAAAATCAGGCTGAAAACACTACCTCAGCTCAAAGTGAAGATTCATCTCAAGGCTCGCTTCACACTGACAACGATATGAAGAATTCACGCTATGAGGTTGAGTTTTCCGACAGCTATTTTTATGTGTATGATGAGGCTAAATTTTCTGGTGACTGTGAAATTCTCACTATGTCAGGGGATAATTATAGTGAGCTCGTGACCGCTGTAAATGAGTGGTCTGAGGAATATGTGGCTACTTACGAAAGCAGAAAAGAAGAGTATACTGAGAAATCTAAAGAGGTTCCTGAAAATGAAATGCACTATTATCTTTATCAGGATTTAAAGTTAATGCGTGCCGATGATACGATTTTTAGCCTTATGATTGATGAAAATTACTATTGCGGCGGTCAAATGGAAGTTTATGAAGAGTATGGAGTTACATTTGATGCTAAAACAGGCAAACAACTTAAATTAAGCGATTTAGGTGATATTGAAGATGAGCTCAAGGAATATTTGGTTAATTTCGTAGATTCCAACAACTTAGAAGCTTCGACAGGTGAAGATTTTGAAAATGATTTATCGACACTCATGGATACAACTGATGGCTTGACCTGGATGCTTACAGGTGATGGCATTTATGTTTACTATCCTTGCAGCTACGAGCAAGGCACACTAAGTTTTATCGTTCCATATAACCAGCTTTCTGGTTTTAACGAGGCATATCTTCCTGACAATGAAAGCTTTACGATTATACCTCGCTATGGTAGTAGCGTTGATGACATTGAAGAGTTCGGTTATTACACAGATATTAATTCGGACGGTGCAAATGAGTTCCTTAAGCTTGAACTTGTCTTTGACGAATATTGGTACGGAATAGGTGTAAATGTACACGTTGGCGACGAAGTATTCGAAATAAATGATTTGTATTTCTACAGTGCAAGTTTTTATCTTATTAGAAAAAATGAGTCAGAGGTTTATCTGCTCTTTACAACGGGGGCTGACAATGACTACAAAACAACCTATCAATATAAGCTTACAATGAATGGCGTTGAACACGTAGATACATTGATAAGTACTAGTGTAGAATACATTTCCTTTGATGAAATAGAAACGTATACAAAAATAGATAGGCTCGGTACATTTTCGGCATCTAGAACATATAAGCTTTCAGCAGATGGCTTGACACCGGTAGATGAGAGATTTGATTTAAATAATGATGAGGACGCCAGCTTTAGAAGATGGGTTGAAACAAAACAGGTTGTATCGGTCAAGCTTATGCAGGATGATGAGTTTGTAGATGAAGAGCTTCCTATAGGAACAATTTTATATCCTGCAAACACTGATAATACCTCTGTTTTAGGCTTTTATCTCGAAGATGGAACCTACGGAGAACTTTATTATGAGGTAAGTCCGGAAGGATTTGGAATTACTATAGATGGCGTTGATGAGTTTGAATTATTTGATAATCTGTTATATGCAGGCTGATATTATGTAAACGAGGTATTATAATTGAAAATAACAATCGCAATAGATTCATTCAAAGGTAGCATGACATCTCTTGAAGCTGGAAACGCAGCAAAGGAAGGTGTTTTGCAGGTGTATCCAAATGCAGATGTAACAGTATATCCTGTTGCCGATGGTGGAGAGGGAACAGTTGAGGCTTTGACACATGCTATTACACAAAAAAATGAGCAAAACATTGAACGTAAAATGACGTTGAAAAATGAAGTGATTAATGATAGAAGTATCACAGTTACCGGTCCATTGGGTGAGAAAATTCTTGTCAGTTACCATGTGTTATGTAAACCTAATGCAGACGCACAACCAACAGCATCAGCATACAACTCATCCTCATACACAGCCATAATAGAAATGTCTTCTGCCGCAGGCCTACCTCTTGTCCCACCAGACAAAAGAAACCCTATGCATACAACAACCTACGGTGTTGGTGAGATGATTAAGGATGCTATTAATCAGGGGTGTCGTGATTTCATTATAGGTATTGGTGGTAGTGCGACTAATGATTGTGGTATTGGAATGTTACAGGCACTTGGTTATAGATTTGTGGATAGTAGAGGAAATGACGTTTCTTTTGGTGCAGAAGGATTAGGTAAAATACAGGATATTTATTTCGAAGATGCACTGCCTGAACTTACTCAGTGTAGCTTCAGAGTTGCATGCGATGTCACTAATCCACTCGTAGGTGAAAATGGTTGTAGTGCAGTTTTCTCTCCACAGAAGGGGGCAACTCCTGAGATGGTTAAAAAGATGGATTTAGATATGACAAGATTCGCTAATCTTGTAGAGCATATTGCGATGTGCGATGAGAGTTCTATTCATTCTGCATGGTTAAAAAAATGTGAAAAGATTAAAAATAATTATGCAAAATGCACTGACTCAAATAAATTATATGAAGTTGAATATGTGCAAACAATAAACAGAAACACTCCAGGAACTGGTGCGGCAGGCGGACTTGGCTATGCGTTTTTGATGTTTCTCAATGCAACTCTTGAACCAGGTGTTGATATTGTTCTTTCAGAAATTGGAATCGAGGAAGACATTAAAACTTCTGACCTTATCATAACTGGTGAGGGTAAAATTGACAGCCAGACCATTAACGGAAAAACTCCTGCTGGCGTAGCTCGTCTTGCAAAAAAATACGGCAAAAAGGTAATCGCATTTGCAGGAGTGGTTGATAAGTCCTCAGAGCAGTTGATAGAACAAGGACTTATAGATGAAATCTATGAGGTTGAGCGGGGAACTATGGATTTGGAAACTGCAATGCAGACGGATAAAGCCTATATAAATCTAAAAAATATGGTTGCAAATTATTTCGAAAAAAAAGACAGGTAAATTAATGGAAAAAATACCAAATATTAGGTATAATAAAAGCACTATGAGTCAAAACTCTTAGTGAATATATTAATAGAGAAAGGACAGGTACAAAACATGGAATTAAAAGGATCAAAGACAGAGAAAAACTTACTTGCAGCATTTGCAGGAGAGTCACAGGCTTCAACAAAATACAGATACTATGCGTCTAAAGCAAAAAAAGACGGTTACGTACAGATAGCAAATATTTTTGAGGAGACAGCTAACAACGAAAAAGAGCATGCTAAAATCTGGTTCAAGCTTTTACATGGTGGAAGCGTACCTTCGACTGTAGAGAACTTACAGGATGCAGCAGCAGGCGAGAACTACGAGTGGACAGATATGTATGCTGAGTTTGCTAAGCAGGCAAGAGAGGAAGGCTTTGATGATATTGCAGCACTTTTTGATGGAGTTGCAGCAGTAGAGAAAGAGCATGAGGAGAGATATAGAAAACTTCTTGCTAACATCGAGGGAGACTTAGTATTCTCCAAAGACGGAGATGTTATCTGGCAGTGTATCAACTGTGGACACATCTGCATCGGCAAGAAAGCCCCAGAGGTATGTCCAGTATGTGCACACCCACAGAGCTATTTCCAGGTTAAGCCAGCTAACTATTAATTTTTATTGTTGATAAAATAAAATCTATATGCTAGAATAAACGGAACTAAATAGTTAGATAAGAAGATACGGTTTGAACAGTTGTTAACTTAGTAGATGAAAAAGGGAATCCGGTTTGAATCCGGAACAACCGCCATTACTGTATTTGACAAGATAGGAGAATTATAGCCATTGGGATATATATCCTGAGAAGGAATACTCCTTGCGTGGACAGGTCCACAGCATCATAAGTCAGGAAACCTGCCGTGTCTTTTTAGGTTCAACACAACTTTGGTGAGAAGAGTGCAACCGATTTATTGTCGTATTAACGGCTTCGAGGTTTACTCTTCTCTTTTTATTGTAAAACTCAAAGCTTTGTTCTTGTGCGCGTTGTAAATCAGTTGTACTCTTTCAACCTATATTGTTGAAAGAGTTTTTTTAATTCATAGGATTCATAGCAAAGATTTAGTCTTTATTTTTGAAAAAGGAGGGATAAATGTGATATCAGATGAAAAAAAGTCCTGGGCGGCAGAACTTTTATGTGAAAAATATAATGAGCTTGGAAGACTGCCGAAGAAGGATGATTTTGATGAACCAACAAGATCACGAATTAAAGCCTTCCTTGGTCCGTGGCCTAGAGCATTGGAAACTGCCGGTCTTAAAACTCCAAAGGAGATGCCTTTGAAATCTAAGAAAAGAAAGAGAGCGGCAACTAAATCCAAAAACCAATGCTTAACAGCACAGAAAAAGAAAAATAAAGGAGATAATTAGTAATGAACAAGAAAATAATAAGCATAATAATGGCTATGGTGCTGATATTTAACTGGACACCTATCAATGCATCAGCATCAGATTCAGAAAACGTATACATATCAATTAGTACAGATGGACAATATAATTTAGACGCAAACAGTAATCCAATAGCATATGTAGAAGTATCAATGGATGCCCTTTCTGCTATAGACCTTACAGAGTATGGATTAAGCGACTATCTGTATGATTCGGATGGCGATGGAGCATACGAGATAACAGCATTACATCTTTATATTTATACTCATGAAGAAATTTGTGGTGGAGATTGGTCAGAAGTTAGTGTATCAGGCTCGACAGGAAGTATTTTCTTCGAAACGGGGTTATTTGGTTACACTGACTGTAATCTTCAATATTTTCTCAATGGAGCTTACCCTGCTGTTGATGGTTGGGGAGTAACTGCAGACCAGATTGTTTTGTCGGCAGGAGATTTTATGGATATTGCATCTTATACAAGCTGGAGTTTTTATAGTGACTCAGCTACAGGCTTCCATTATTTTGCAGATAGCAATAACAATATTACTCACAGTTATAGCGCGGAAACGGAGACTGCCGCAACAATAAAATTAGTTCGTGCATATTCAGATATGTTTTCGGGTGGAAATGCTATAGCTGAGGAAGCAGGTTACACAATATCATATGGAACAACTGTAGGTAATGCAACAGGAACAGTGACAACTGATGACAGTGGATGTGCAGATATCACATTCCCAACAGCAGGCAATTGGTATGTATGGTGTGACGGCGGCTATGGAACTGAAAATCCTATGGATATAGTTTCTACTCCCGCTTATGCCAAGGTTACAGTTACTGAAAGCGTGGACCCTGATGAAGTTGCTGCTGAGGCAGTAATATCTAAAATTAAATCTATTGGTACAGTAACTATAGAAAGCGAAAATATTATTACAGAGGCACGCGAAGCATATGATGCATTGACCGATGCGCAAAAGGAGTTAGTAAGCAACTATGAAACTCTGACAACAGCAGAGACTACATTGGCACAGTTAAAAGAAGCAGAAGAGGAACCGAAAGAGGACCCAGAAGAAGACCCAGAACCAGCAGTCACTGTTGATACAAATCCCAAAGCAATCTATGAGGCAACATATACATATATGTCAGATTTAGGAACACCGACAGTCGGTTCCACTGGTGGAGAGTGGATGGTTATCGACCTCACTCGTGGAGGATATGAATGTCCGGATGGGTATTATGATAATGTTGTTTCTTATGTGAATGAAAATATTAATGCAAATGAACAGCTTCACAGAGCTAAATCAACAGATAATTCACGTGTGATTTTAGCACTTACATCTGCCGGATATGATGTTACGGATGTGGACGGACATAATCTTCTTATGGGTCTTACTGACATGGCATATGTAAAAAAACAGGGAGTTAATGGTCCAATTTGGGCACTTATTGCTTTTGATAGTCATGATTATGAGATTCCTACAAACTCAAGTACAACAGAGCAGGTAACTCGTGACAAATTGATTTCATATATTCTTGAAAAACAGCTTGATGATGGTGGTTGGACATTATCAGGTACATCTGCGGATGTAGATTTGACTAGCATGGCAATTCAGGCACTTGCGCCTTACTACAGTACAAATGCAGAAGTAAAAGTAGCAGTGGACGAGGCAATTACATTATTATCCGGTCTTCAGCATGATGATGGTGGATTTGGTTCTATTGATGGTGCATGTAGTGAGTCGTGTGCACAGGTGATTGTGGCTCTTACATCACTTGGTATTAATCCGGAGACTGATTCGAGATTTGTTAAGAATGGTGCATCTGTTGTTGATGCGTTGTGTGGGTTTGCCGTAGATGGCGGCGGATTTGCTCATATTCCAGGTGGTGCAATCAATGGTATGTCGACAGAACAAAGCCAGTATGCATTAGTGGCATATTTCCGTTTCCTTGATAATAAGAAATCTTTATATGATATGAGAGATGTGACAATTAACAAAAATGAATTGGATTCGGAAGAAGAATCTGGAGGAAGTGAGGGAGAAATAACTCCGGGAGTGATTGAAAATACTACCGACGAAAGTGAAAATGATTGCTCTGCGACATTAGACATTGCGGACACAGATTTAGCAGATAAATTACTTACTGATGAAGAAAAAGCAATGTTAGAGAATGGAGCAGATATAAATATTAGTCTTTCTGTTGAAGATATCAGCACAACAGTTTCTGATGAAGATAAGAAATTGATTGATAGCAAACTCGGTACAAATAAGGTTGGATTATACTTGGATATCACTTTATCTAAAAAGATTGGTGATAATTCACCTGTGGCAATTAAAGAGACTAATGGAGAAATCACTATAACTATCACTATTCCTGAAAATCTTCGAAATACAGCATCAGATGCTGTTCGTGCATATAAGATTATTCGTGTTCATGATAGTGAGGTTGAAATTATAGATGCAGATTATGATGCAACAACAGGTAAATTAAGCTTCAGGACAGATGCATTTTCAACTTATGCATTAGTTTACAGCGATATTACAACAGATGTAGATGTTGATGAAACAACAGAAACTACAGATGTTAAAGCTACCCCTGAGAGCGACAGCCCAAAAACAGGTGATAGCAGCAACATTGCATTTCTTGTGATTATTATGCTTATGTCTGTTGCCGGAATGACAGTAATGACTTTTGAGAAAAAGAGGGGTTAGTCTGATGAAAAAGAAAACAATTGCAAATATTGTAATGGTCTTCATTATTTTTGCGATTGCCTTGTCAGGTATATTATATGTTGGTCATATTAAAGGATGGTTTGACAAACAAGATGAAAATGTCGCGGTGCTTACGGAGATACGTGGGATTGTTACATTGGAAAGGGATGGTGTCGCATATACGGTAACAGAAGACACTGTGCTACGAAATGAGGATAAGATAACCTGTGACATTGGCTCTACAGCAAAAATACATATCGGTGATGAATATATTATGCTGAGCCATGAATGCAGCGTGATTATTGTAAATGCTGAGGTTGCAGATTTTTCTATAGAAGAGAAACCTGTAAATGTGCTTGCTGATTCAGGAGAAACAGTTACTACTGAGGTTGCTACAGAAGTTTCAACAGATGATGAAACAACTCAGAAAGAAGATACAACAACACAAGATAACATAACAGGAGATACGACAACGGAGAATGCTGTAACCGAGCAGATTGTGGAAACTGAACAGACCACTGCAACAGAAGAAATAGCAACAGAGCAGAGTACGGAAACGGAAGACGTGGCAACAGAGGAAACTACTTCTGAACAGACTACGACTACCGAAGAAACTTTAACCTGCACTATTACAATTGTTTGTGACACCATACTTAATAATTGGGACAGCTTAGACCCTGCAAAAGCAGCATATGTTCCTTCAAATGGTTGTATTTTGTCAGCGGCGACAATTGAGTTTTCAGAGGGGGAAACTGTGTTTGACGTATTAAACAGGGCATGTTCGACTTATGGAATTCAGCTTGAATATAGCTGGACTCCGATGTACGACAGCTATTACATAGAGGGAATCAATAATCTCTATGAATTTGATTGTGGAGCAGAGTCGGGTTGGATGTATAAGGTTGATGGTTGGTTTCCTAACTATGGCTGTTCAAGCTTTGAGTTGACAGGTGGAGAAAACATTGTATGGTGCTATACCTGTGTTGGTTTAGGTGCAGACGTTGGTGGTGGTAATTGGTGATGCTATGAATGTATATACTTTTTCAAAATATCATCCTGCCGTCAATCTGGTGTTTTTTATGGGAGCATTCGGCTTTAGCGTAATGCTCCTTCATCCTGTTTATTTAGTGTCAGGCTTATTTTTTAGCACTACATATTATTTACTTCTTAATGGAAGAAATGGCTGGAAAATGATAAGAAAACTACTTATCTTACTCGTTTTTCTAATCATTATAAATCCTTTGCTAAACACACGTGGAAATACGATTTTGTTTAAGGTTATTGATAGACCTTATACCTATGAGTCATTGATTTATGGTGTTTCCGTGGCAACAATATTTGTTGTAATGTTGCTTTGGCTTGGATGCTATAACAAAATACTAACAGGTGACAAATTTACATGTCTTTTTGGAAATATAATGCCTACGGTTTCTCTTTTGATGGTGATGGTTTTTCGAATGGTGCCTAATTTTATATGTAAGATAAAACAGATTACAAGTGCAAGAAATGCTATCGGGAAAGGAACGGAAAATGGGAACGCAAAAGAGAAAATAAAAAATGGGGTGACTGTACTTGGCGTGTTGGCTTCATGGACTTTAGAGGACGGGGTTGTAACAGGTGATTCTATGAGAGCAAGGGGATACGGCACCTGCAAACGAAGTAATTTTATGGTATACAGGATGAGAAAATCTGATTGGACGATGCTTGTTATAATGCTTTGCTTGATTGGGATAGTATTTGGCTTTGCAATTAATGGAGGAATGGCTGCGAACTTTATTCCTATAATAACGCTAGCTCCCGTAAGTGGTATTAACATACTTGGGTTTGTTGCGTACTGTGTGTTTTTAATGCTACCGACAGTAGTACATGTTAAGGAGACGATTTTATGGAACATTTCAAAATACAAAATTTAAGCTTTTCATATCCTCAGGCGGATGAGAGAAGGTCTTTAGATAATGTATCAGTTTGCATAGCAAAAGGTGAATATGTTGTTTTGTGTGGCAGGTCTGGAAGTGGAAAAACAACATTGCTAAGACATTTAAAGTCAGTTTTTACGCCACATGGCAGAAGAGAAGGAGAAATATTATTTAATGGCATATCACTTGATAAAATAGATAATCGTGAGCAGTCTGCTAAGATAGGATACGTTATGCAAAATCCTGATGATCAGATTGTGACTGACAAGGTATGGCATGAATTGGCATTTGGTTTGGAAAGTCTCGGTTGTAATCAGAAAAACATGCGTGCACGCGTGGCAGAAATGGCGTGCTATTTTGGAATACAGGACTGGTTTCACTATGATGTGGCAAGCTTGTCTGGAGGTCAGAAACAGCTTTTAAATTTGGCATCAATTATGGCAATGCAACCAGAGGTTTTGATTTTAGATGAACCTACAAGTCAACTTGACCCTATAGCTGCATCTGATTTTTTAAACACAGTCAGAAAAATAAATATTGAGCTTGGAACAACAGTAATTATTACTGAACATCGCTTAGAAGAGATATTTCCATACGCGGACAGAGCGATTGTTATGGAGAATGGCAGAATAATTGCGGATGACACTCCAAGAAAAATAAGTGGTCAGTTATATGATATGAACAATCCGATGTTTAAAGCCATGCCTACTCCAACACGTATTTTCTTTGATGCAGATGGAGAAGGAGATTGTCCGTTGACTGTTAGAGAGGGTAGAAACTGGTTGGATAAAACATTTGATGATGAACCTAAATTTGCAGGATTTTCATCAGATGAGATAGATTTGGAGATGAAAAATCCTGCTTTGACTATAAAGGAAATATGGTTCAGATATGAAAAAGAAAGTCAGGATATTTTGCGTGGTGTAGATATGTGTGTACCAACAGGCAGTTTATATGCAATTGTTGGTGGAAATGGTGCGGGTAAGTCTACAACACTAAAATCAATCTGTGGTATCTGTAAGCCATATCGCGGAAAAATCAAAGTGTTTGGTAAGGATATAAATAAGTATAAAAACAGGGAATTGTTTAAGAATTGCATTTCAATGCTCCCTCAGGACCCTAAAAGCATATTCGTTAAAAAAACGGTTCGTGAAGAGCTTGAGGAAATGACAAGGGATGCAGATAAGATTTCAGAAATTGTTGATATATGCAAAATCAAGGATTTATTAGATAGTCATCCATATGATTTATCAGGAGGCGAGCAACAACGAACTGCGCTTGCAAAAGTTTTGTTAAATGAGCCGAAGCTTCTTTTATTAGATGAACCAACCAAGGGAATGGACAGCTTTTTTAAGGAGTATTTTGCAAATGTTTTGACAGAATTAAAAAACAAGGGAATAACTATAGTTATGGTTTTGCATGATGTTGAGTTTTGTGCAAAAAACGCAGACTATGTAAGTATGTTCTTTGATGGACAGATTCTTACGACAGATACACCAAAGAGCTTTTTTGGTAATAACAGCTTTTATACTACAGCAGCAAGCAGAATGAGCAGGCATCTATTTGAAAATGCTGTCACAGCAGAAGATGTTATCTGGTTGTATAGAAAAAACAAAGGAGAAACAAGATGAAGAAGGCAAATATAGCTACATTATTTGTATTTTTTCTTATATTGCCAATTACGTTATATGTAGGGACTCTTATATCTGGAAAAGGCTATTATGTTACAGGAACTGTCATTATAATTGAGTTGATGATACCATTTTTTATGGCATTTGAAGGGAAAAAACCTCAGGCGAGAGAACTAGTAGTAATTGCTGTAATGTGTACCCTTGCTATTGTTGGTCGTGTGGCGATACCTATACCTAACTTCAAGGCAGCATTTGCAATTATTATGATTTCAGGAATAGCTTTTGGACCGCAGACAGGTTATGTTGTGGGTGCAATAACAGCTTTGGTAAGTGACTTTTTTTATGGTCAGGGAGCTTATATGCCTTGGCAGATGATGGCGTATGGTGCAGGTGGAATGCTGGCAGGTTTTATTTTTCAGAGCAAGAGGTTAAAGAGAACCCCATGGACAATGGCAATAGTAGGATTTCTTCTAGTTTTGCTGTGGATTGGCCCTTTGCTTGACTGTGCACATCTTTTTCTAATGATGCCGGAAATAAATAAGTCTACAGTATTTGCATCTTTGGCGTCTGGTTTTCCAGTCAATATAAGTCAGGCTACGAGTACAGTGTTAATTATGCTTGTTTTTGGCAGACCACTTTTGGATAAACTGGAGCGAATAAAGCTTAAGTATGGAATGATGGAGGGATAAAATGGGATTTGAGCAATGTCATCCGGCAATAAATCTGATTTATTTTATATCCGTTATTTATGGGATGATATCCTTTGAACATCCTGTTTTTTTGGCGATTTCATTTTTGTCAGCGATTTTCTATAGCATAAAAAGAAATGGCAAAAAGGCATTGGTTTTTAATCTGGCACTTTTGCCATTTATAATCATTTTTGCTCTATATTATAGTTCGTATACTCATTTTGGAATAACCATCTTAAAGAAGAATTTTATAGGAAATAATATAACAATGGAATCCTTAATATATGGAGTAGTTTTGGGTGTTATTGTAGCAGGAGTAATGATTTGGTTTTCGTGTATATATTCGGTTTTTTCTTCTGATAAAGTAGTGTATCTTTTTGGAAAAATAAGTCCGAAGCTATCATTGTATTTATCTATTCTCTTAAGGCTTATTCCTAGAATCAAACTGGAGGCCAAAAGACTTAATATGGCTCAATGTGGAATAGGAAGAGGTGTCAGTCAGGGGAATGTGTTCATGCGATTAAAGAACTGCATTCGTATTTTTTCTATTCTTATAACATGGACTATAGAAGCTATGACGGTGGCATCTGAGTCTATGCAAAGCCGTGGTAGCAGCTTAAGGGGCAGGAAAGCATTTTCAATTTATAGATTTGATAATAGGGATAGGATGTATGTTATTGTTATGTCTGTTTTTTTGACAATAACATTGATGGGCGTTTTGCTGGGGCAGATGGAGAGCATTTATGATCCGAGAATTATAATTCCATCTGTTACAGCTATGTCATGTCTGTTTTATTTTAGTTACGCAGCTTTGTGTCTTATGCCTCTTTTCTTGGAACTATGGACAGAGTATACTTTTAAGAAGAGCAGAAGATTAGTTTCATATAATATAGAGTAGGAGCTGTGCTTATGAAAAATAGTTATTCATTTTATAATAATCATCAATGTCAATATTTTCCTTGCCACAAGGTTGATGATAAAGACAATTTTAATTGTCTGTTTTGTTTTTGTCCGCTGTATTCATTGGGCGATAAATGTGGAGGCGATTTTTGTTATACCGATAAAGGAATCAAAGATTGCTCAAATTGTGTAATTCCACATAGCACGGAAAGCTACTATTATATAATGGATAAACTAAAGGAAGTAAAATAAAATTTTTATTTAAGGAAAATTTAATAATTGGTATAATACTATACAAGCAGAAAGATAATTATGGAGGTCTGATATGTATTTCAAGATTTTAAAAAGAAGTTTAAAAAGTAAGAAATCCATTAATTTCATTCTGCTTGTTTTTATTATGCTTGCAGCTATGTTTATTGCGGGTAGCGTTAATAATTTGATTTTAATCACAGGTGGAGTTGATTCTTACTTTGAGATGGCAGGAATTGATGATTATATTATTATATCAAGTATGGGAGGAAGACCCGAGGAGCCTCTTGAGAGTGACATCAAGATAGAAGAGTTTTTAAAGAGTAATCAATACGTGGATAACTACACCGTGGATGATACAGTATATGCGGGTGGCGGTCAGATATGGAAGGATGACGATACAGAATTTAGTTTGAACGGACCTGTTGCGATTTCAACTTGTACTATCCAACAACAGAAATTCTTTGATGAAGACAATAACCAGATAACTCAGATTGATGAGGGGGAAATATATCTTACCAACAGGGAATTTGAAGGCAATGATATGAGTATTGGTGATAAAATATATTTTGTAATGTCTGATGATTCTCGCATAGAGTTTACTGTTGCAGGTATTTCTAAGGATGCAGCACTTGGTGCTGATATGATGGGTACTCACAGATTTTTGATTAGCGAAAACGACATGGATAAGTTGTTTGTTGATAAGGAATATTTATACAGCAGATTTTATTCAGTAGAATTAAATGATACAGAAGCCTTTATAAAAGATTACCAGAATAAAGAGATTTCGGTATTGTTCGCAGATAAAAGAGAAACATTTAAAATAACATACATAATGGACATGCTTATAGCAGCCATATTTATTGTGGCATCCTTGCTCCTAGTTATCATTTCTATTGTAATACTCAGATTTACAATTGTATTTACTGTAAATGAGGATTACAAAGAAATCGGTATTATGAAAGCAATCGGTATTGGTGATACAGGAATCAGAAAGCTTTACATCACTAAATATACTATCATAGCTATTCTCGGTTCAATTATAGGCTTTGGAGCAAGCATACCATTTTCTAAGGTGCTCATGAAACCTGCTTTAAAAAATATGGTGGTAAATGATAATGGCAACAATATTGTTTTACAGTTAATAATCTGTATTCTTGTTGCAGTCACAGTAATATATTTTGCATACTTAAGCACTGGAAATATTAAAAAGATGACTCCAATGGATGCAATAAGAAGCGGCAATAATGGAGAGAGATTCAATAAAAAAGGTTTAATTAAGCTTAATAAGTCTAAGTTTAAGGCAACAAGCTTTATGGCATTAAATGATGTTCTTAGCGAGAAGAAAAAGTATCTTATACTTTTCCTTGCAACTGTAGTTGGAATCTGGATGGTTGTAATGCCGATTAACACCATTAATACTCTTAACTCTGAGAATATAGTTGAGTGGTTTTGTATGCAGAAAACAGATGCTGTAGCCTCAAGTGACGCAGAATACTACGAGATTGTCTCTGCGATGACAAAGCAGGCATGTTATGATTGCGTTAACAAATATGAAAAACTCTTAGAGGATAATGGATATGCTGTGAAGGATGTTTCTATGGAGATAGGAATGAGTTCAACTAAGCTTACTTTTGGTGACAAATCCACAAAAACCATGGCATTCCAGGGTATTGGAACTGATATAAGCAAATATGCTTATACAGAAGGTGTGGCTCCTAAATATGAAAATGAAATTGCCATAACTCATGTGGTAGCAGAACGACTTGGCGTGAAAATAGGAGATACTGTGTATGTAAATATAAATGGTGAAGATAAACCTTTTGTAATAACAGCATTCTTCCAGTCAATGAATAACATGGGTGAGGGTGTAAGATTTACCGAAGAAGTTGATTTGGATTACACTTTGATAAACTATGCAACAGGTGTTCAATTTAATTTTGAAGAAGAATATTCAGATAAGGAAATAGAAGAGCTTATTGAAGAGATTAGTTTGATTTTACCTAAAGGATGTAGTGTTACTAGTATGAAAGAGAGCATGAGTAGAATGATTGGTGGAATTTCCGAGAGACTTATTCCTATCAAATACGCTATGTTAGCTGTAGTAACGCTTGTCAATATTCTCATTGTAATGCTTATGCAGAAAATGTTTATTCTCCGTGAAAAGGGAGAAATGGCAATGCTTAAATCTATAGGATTTGCTAATAAGGATATTATTAATTGGCAGACAAAGAGAATTGCTATGGTTATTTTCTTAGGTGTAATAGTTGGAACACTTACTGGAACACCTTTTTCACAAATCACTTCAGGTCAGGTGTTCAAGTTTATGGGGGCAAGTAAGATTACATTTGATATAAATGCACTAGAAGTTTACATAATATATCCTCTTGCCATATTTGTGGCATCGGTATTAATGTGTATGCTCACGATGCTAAGTGTGAAGAAGATAACTGTTAATGATATGAATGAGATAGAGTAATTGTTGGTGGCAGATGACATGAGATGCCAGAGATTGAAGATGGCAGAATACATATGATGCCAGAAATATAGGAGGAATAACTATGGCAACAGCTTTAAATGTAAAGGATTTATGCAAGACATATATAACAAATAAGAGACAGAACAACGTACTTAAAAATGTTAATTTTAAAATAGAAGAAGGTGAAATGGTGGCAATCATGGGACCTTCAGGTTCAGGTAAGTCTACACTTTTATATAGTGTATCAGGTATGGATAGACCTACAGCCGGCGAGGTTTATCTTGGAGAGGATAAAATAACTGACCTTAGTGAGAAGGAGCTTGCTGATGTACGACTTGATTATATGGGATTCATTTTCCAGCAGATGCATATGCTCAAGAATTTGTCTGTAATGGATAACATTTTGCTTCCGGCGTATCAGTCTGAGAAGAAGGATAGAACAAGAGAAGAGATAAATGCATATTGCAAAGAGCTTATGAGAAAGCTCGAGATAAGCGAGCTTGCAGATAATGATATAACAGAGGTGTCAGGTGGACAGCTTCAGCGAGCATGTATTTGCAGAAGTATGATTAATAATCCTAAGATACTTTTTGCTGATGAGCCAACAGGTGCATTAAACAAGAGTGCCGCTAATGATGTAATGCAGGAGCTTATTAAGCTTAACCAGGAAGGGACAACAGTAATGCTTGTAACCCATGATATGAAGGTAGCTGCAAAATGTAGTAGAATAATGTATATAGAAGATGGTAATATAAAGGGAGAGCTTACACTTGATAAGCTTACTGACATAAACAATGCAGATGAGACTCAGAAGATATTTAAGGAACGCCAGAAAAAAGTAAACAACTGGTTATCAGACATGGGCTGGTAATAGTTTTTGTGATGGAGTTCGAAGGAGAAAAGTATGGCAGACATAATTGTAGTTGAAGATAATGAAGAAATAGGAATCTTGCTTCAGGATTTTCTTATAGCGGAAGGATATGACACATATCTTGCGACATCCGGTGAGGAGGCACTTGAGGTATATGAGTCAGAAAGTGCAAAGCTTATGGTGTTGGATATAATGCTTCCGGGAATAGACGGTTTCGGAGTATGTAGCAAAATACGCGAGAATTCTAACACGCCTATAATCATTGTCAGTGCAAAGGACGGCAAGGAAGATAAGTTAAATGGCATAATTCTCGGCGCAGATGACTATATAGAAAAGCCATATGATATAGACATACTTATTGCCAAAATCAATGGAATCTTTAAACGAAGATATTCTACAGATGAGATTATCTGTGGAGATATAAGGGTAGATAAGATTGGACATCAGGTATATAAGGCAGGAGAGGAAGTTCCTCTCAATGCCAAAGAGTTTGCGTTACTCCAGTATCTTATGGAGAATAAAGATAAGGTCATTGGAAAAGACGAGCTATTCAATAAGATATGGGGATTTGACAGCGAAAGTGAGCCCCAGACCTTGACTGTACATATAAAATGGCTTCGCGAAAAGCTTGAGAAAGACCCCAAAAAACCAGATCACATACAAACTGTGTGGGGCGTAGGGTATAAATTTGTTTGATTTTTCTTGTAATTTAATATATGTCTGATATAATATAATTATAAAAGGCAATCGCCAGGTCTGCCCTGAGGGTACAGAGTGGTTGACCCATTAGTTTAGAAGAAATCCTCCCTGTGGGGTCAAAGTACAGGGAGGATTTTCTACGTTATGCGCATATTAAATATACGAATGTTAGTAGTGCCAGAATAAACATTCCGAAAGACATAAGGTCTCTGAAATTAAAATTTATGTGCATCACCTCCATTCTATGTAGAATGAAGGTCAACCACCCTGTAACACGATTGCCAGTAGCATAACTGCTACTGGTTTTTATTATATCAAAACATTTTCATTAAACAATAGATGTATACAAAACGTCTACAAAATGAGAAAAAATTTATAAGAGGAAAATATGAAAAAATACGATAATATTTTTATTACATGTATAATTATATTTGTTTTAGTAATGGCAGGTATAAATATTTTTATACAAACTAAAGATTTTGGAGAGGGCAGCAAGGAATACAAGGTTGCCATAAACCGTATTGAGCAGGCTGTTAAATCTTACGAGGCAAGGGCGGGTAAAGCACCTGAGAATCTTGAGGTACTATGTCAGGAAGAGGGGATAGACGCTGGCGAGTCGATAAATGAGCTTACATATGTTCAGGCGAATGACACAAAAGAGTTGCTGACATCAGACGGTAAAGACTACTACCTCTTCTACACCGACAGTTACATATATAAGATTACATATACTCCAACAGTCGTAGAGAACAAGACAATAATTCTATATGTAAACATCATTTCAGGCATCTTGTTTAATGGTTTGATATTTGTGTATTTGTATATAAGGATAAATATTATCAAACCATTTAATAAGCTTTCGACTATGCCATACGAGCTTGCAAAGGGCAACATGAATATGCCACTAGCTGAGAACAAAAACAGGTTTTTTGGTAAGTTTGTATGGGGTATGGATCTGCTCAGAGAAAACCTTGAGGAAAACAAATCAAGGGAACTTGAGCTACAAAAGGAAAGAAAAATGCTACTTTTATCCTTGTCGCATGATATAAAGACGCCACTTAGTGCGATTAAGCTTTATTCTAAGGCATTAAGCAAAAATCTTTATCAGACAGAGGAAAAAAGAGATGAAATATTGGTAAATATAAGTGACAAGGTTGATGAGATTGAGGGGTATATATCAGAGATAGTTAGGGCGTCTAAGGAGGACTTTTTACATTTTGAGGTTGAGAATGATGAGTTTTACATAAAGGATGCCATAGAGTTTGTAAGAGAATATTACTCAGAGAAAATGGCGTTGAACCAAATAGATTTCTCTATTGAAGATTACAGTAATTCGCTTGTATATGGAGATAAGGACAGGCTTATAGAGGTTATTCAGAATATAGTCGAAAATGCAATCAAATATGGTGATGGAAAAAAGATATGGCTCGAAATGAGCAAGGATGCTGAGGCATATAGCATCAAAATTTCAAATACAGGCTGTATGCTCTCTGAAAGAGAATTGCCACATATTTTTGACAGTTTTTTCAGAGGTACTAATGTTGACAAACAAAAAGGAAGCGGATTAGGTCTATATATATGTAGGAATCTCATGCATCTTATGGAGGGTGAGATTACAGCTGAACTGTTACCGGAAGTAAATAAACAAATTGCATCCGGATTAGAAAAAAGTGTGATTTCTTTGGAAATCACACTTAGGTTAGCGTAATATTATCCCTTTGGATGTAGTGATAAATCATAAAATATTCCAGTCTCAGGAGAGTTAAAAGAAAACATAACAAAAGCAAATGTGATTACAAAAAGGATGGCTATTGCAGTAAACTGAGCCATCTTTTTTGCTGTGGTTTCAGATTTTGATTCGACCCAGAAAGCAAAGATTACAGCCAGATAATAAATAGTGATGTTCCACCAGTCTACCAGCTTGCCGGATATTCCCCAAGTTGTATAAAATACAACGATGATAAATATAAGCCCAGAAACTATTCCCAACGTTCGTTTTTGAATAAAGTCATCCACAACATCGTTATTCAGAAATAACTGTAGTAAGGTAAGAAGAAGCATTGGAAAAAACAGAAGCTTTAGATGATTCCATAATGATTCATTTTGTGCAGAGAATATACCGACTATGGGGTTTTGCCCTGACCATTCATAGGTAAAGTGAAGCAGAGTTCCTAGAATTGCAACAAACAGGAACCTGATTATACTACTTTTTTTGATACTCATGACTTTTCCCTTCTATGTTGATGTGTTATAGTATATGAAGAAACACGAGATTTAATTCTGAATATATGATGGTGAAGCATATGTGTTAAGCATATAAATAAGCATGAGTTCACGGTGTAACGTTATATAATCACATATGAGAAGGGTTAAAATATGAAAAATTCGTTTAAAAATAACAACAAAAATATAAAACTCACAACTCTCTGTTATATAGAGCAGGATGACAAATATCTGATGCTGTATCGCAACAAGAAAAAGAACGATCAGAGCGAGGGCAAATGGTTGGGAGTAGGCGGTAAAATTGAATCAGGAGAAAGTCCTGAGGAATGTGTTATAAGAGAGGTTTATGAGGAAACTGGGCTTGCCTTGAATAATGTGAAATTTAGAGGGATAATAACGTTTGTATCGGATGTGTGGGATAACGAGTTTATGTTTTTATATACCTCAGAGGATTTTTCGGGAACAGTAAAGGAAGTATGTGACGAGGGAGAGCTTGCATGGATACCTAAGTCCAAGGTTATTGAGCTTCCTGCCTGGGAGGGCGATAAGGTCTTTTTAAAACCACTTATTGACGGAGAGACGGACATTCATATAAAGCTTGTATATGAGGGTGAAAAATTGGTAAAAGTTATACAATAATATGTCTGGCGCAATATTGCCTAATTTCTGGGTTTGGTGTATATTATATAAGATTGAAACTATAACATTTTGGAGGAAAAAATATGTATTATGTTCCAGATGGTACTAAAAAATGTGGATATTATGAATGTAAGGTTTGTGGAGAAAAATTTCTTTCTCTCCAGACTATGCAAAGTATAGATTGCCCTATTTGTGAGGCGGACGTTGATTTAGAGATAGGCCCTGATGAGGATATGAGCAATATCAAAGACACCGCTAAGCTTATCGAGGTTCTTGAGGGAGAGGATGTTGAGAAAATGGACACACTCTTAAGTCTTGCAATTACAGGCGGAAATTACGATTGGATATAAAACAGGTGGTAGTGAGATGAAGATAGGAGTTCTTGGACCTAAAGGTACATTTAGTGATAAAGCGTATCTCAAGTTCAAAAAATATGTAAATAAACAGCTCGAAAAAAGAGGGGAGATTATTGACTTCGAGGTTGAATATTTTCCGACGATAGACGAGGTTTTCTTTTCTGACAGCATAGATTTAGGGCTTGTGCCAATAGAAAATACATTGGACGGCTATGTTCAGCGTACTCTTGACCTGCTTTTAGAGGAGAATGTTCATATTATAGATGAGACCTTTGTGCCAGTTCAGTTTTCTTTGGTGGGAAATGTCAGCTCTTTAGATGAGATAGAAAAGCTTTTTGTACAATTCAAGGCAAATGGTCAGTGTAGACAGTTTATTAATACTCTTAAGGGTGTTGAGATTGTGTCAACTGAAAGCAACATGGATTCCTACTACAAAATAGGAGACACAAAAGGCTATGCTGCCATTGTTCCACAGCACATTGCTGAGGAAGAGACAGGCAGATTTGTGGTGGAAAATGTAACTGATATGGATTCTAACTATACCAGATTTGTTTTATTTGACAGAGGTGGTGTGACAACAGAACATCTTAAAGCTGAATTTGGCAAGCCACATAATATGGATGGTCACATTGTAGACAAAAGAACCTCTGATAAGGTTAGAATACCAGTTTACATAATGCCGAAAGAGGACAAACCGGGACTTTTATTTCATATATTAAAATGTTTTTACGAAAAAGAAATAAATTTGATTTCCATTATGTCAAGACCTACAAAACAGGCTATGGGAACCTATAATTTCTATATTGAAATAGACACTTATTGTGACAGACTGGATGTGATTATAGATGCTCTTACGCAGATAGGTGGAGAAAACGGAATTAAAATTTTGGGTGTTTATGAAGAATAGGAACATTAGATAGATAGGAAAATAAATTTTTTTAAATAAGTTAAGGAGGTAATATATGTCAGGAAGAGATGAGCAGGCAGTTGGAGATATCATGCTTAGCAAAGATGATATTCTTGCCAGAATAAAAGAAAATGGATTAAGACTCACAGAACAGAGAAAACTTATTGTAGACATTATCGCAAATGAAGAATATTCCTGCTGTAAAGAGGTATATTTTCTTGCACATAAAAGAGACTCCAGTATTGGTATAGCGACAGTATATCGCATGATTAATGTGTTAGAGGATATAGGTGCTATTAGCCGTAAAAACATACAGAAGACAAACTGTAATGGAAGATGCTGCGATATGAAGGGCGGTTGTACGGTAGTTACAGATAAGAGTAAGCAGATTGTACTTTCTGAGGAGGATATACAGGACGCTTTAAAATATATCATGGAGAAAAAAGGCTACGAAAATATAGATGAAATAAAAGCGTTGCTTGTTAATCAGGCTATGTAAAAAGGAGTTTATAATGAAATTAATTTCTTGGAATGTAAATGGACTTAGAGCCTGTATGACAAAAGGCTTTATGGAATATTTTGATAAGGTAGATGCAGATTTCTTCTGCGTACAGGAACTGAAGCTTCAGGAGGGACAGCTTGAGTGGGAGAAGGAAGGCTACCATGCATATTGGAATTATGCTGAGAAAAAAGGCTACTCAGGAACAGCGATTTTCACAAAACACGAACCAATATCCGTAAGCTATGGAATAGGTATCGAGGAGCATGACCACGAGGGAAGAGTTATAACTCTTGAGTATGATAACTACTATATGGTGACAGTTTATACTCCTAATTCCCAGAATGAGCTTGCAAGACTTGATTATCGTATGACTTGGGAGGATGCGTTTAGGGATTATCTGCTTGGGCTTAAAGCAAAGAAATCTGTTGTTTTTTGTGGAGACCTTAATGTTGCACACAAAGAAATAGACCTCAAAAACCCTAAGACAAACCGCAGAAATGCTGGCTTCACAGATGAGGAAAGAGATAAAATGACCGCTCTTTTAGGTTCAGGTTTTACTGATACATTCAGATATTTCTATCCTGAGCAGGAGCAGATTTACTCTTGGTGGTCTTACAGATTCAAGGCAAGAGAGAAGAATTCAGGCTGGCGTATTGACTATTTTATAGTTTCAGAGGATTTAAACGATAAGCTTGTTGACGCAGCAATTCACACAGAGGTTATGGGCTCAGACCATTGTCCGGTAGAGCTTTTAGTTGATTTATAGGAGGGGCAAATATGATATATACAGTTACATTTAACCCATCACTTGACTATGTGGTAAAAGTACCTGAGCTTAACGTTGGAAAAGTGAATCGTTCCTCTGGTGAGGTTATTATTCCTGGTGGAAAAGGCATAAATGTGTCAATGGTGCTTACTAATTTAGGTATTGATACAAGAGCAGTTGCATTTACAGCAGGTTTTACAGGAGAGACCTTCAAAAAACTTGTTAAAGAGAAAAATTTGAATGCAGATTTCATCGACATAGCTGAGGGAACTACACGTATTAACGTAAAAATACGGTCTGGAGAGGTGACAGAGGTCAACGGACAGGGTCCTATGGTGAGTGCCGAGCATATAGGTAGACTTTACGAGAAACTCGATTATCTTGATTCGGATGATTATCTGGTGCTTGCGGGAAGCATTCCTGACAGCATGCCACGTTCGGTATATATGGATATTATGCAGAGGCTCCAGTTCAACGACATCAAAATTGTTGTCGATGCTACAGGCGAGTTACTAATCAATGTTCTTCCATACAAACCATTCTTAGTAAAACCAAACAAAGATGAGCTAGCAGCTATCTTTGAGGTAGATATAAACACAAAGGAAGATGTTATAAAATACGGCAAAATCCTTCAGGAGAAGGGTGCTAAAAACGTCCTTGTATCAATGGCAGGTGATGGTGCAATACTTATCGCAGAAGACGGCAACATTTACCAGTCCGAGGCACCAAAAGGTGAAGTTAAAAACGAGGTTGGAGCAGGTGACTCCATGGTTGCAGGCTTTTTAGCCGGCTACATAGAAACTGGTGATTTTGAAAAGTCCCTAAGAATAGGAATATGTGCAGGAAGCGCAAGTGCTTTTTCGGAGGAATTGGCGAAGAAAGAGGAGCTTGTGGAGCTGTATAAGGGGATGTATTAGAGAACTGAATATTTAGATGGTGATATTAAAAGACAGCCCTTGCTGATGTACTAAAGGTACATTGACGAGGGCTGTTTGTTAAAAAATTGTCAGATTATATTGTAATAATGTGTTATATATTATAGGAAGTAAATATAGGCAGTGTAAGAATGTATTTGATAGATGAAGTAGCACGTGCAGGAGGTATAAATTAATGGAAGAAAAAAATAATGATTGTACAAAAACAAAAAATATAAAAAAAGTGATAAAAATAGTATTAGCGAAATAGTGTAAGTATTATTGGAATAATCATGTTTTGGGGACTTGTGGTTGTTGGCATAGAAGCAAAAATGGAAAGCCTAAGAAATACAGGATTTACAAAATATAATCTGACTGTTGAAGAGTTGGTAGAACTATGGAGAACGATGAATATAACCACAGTACAAGCAATAGATCAATCTGATATTAGAGCGTTTTATAATGTAAATACATATTGTTATGAAAAATCAAAATTCGTTCTTTTGGAGGGAGAGCATACAAGTCAGTTAGTTGAGAAATTTAATGAACTGGTTAGTACAGGGTTTGGAAACAACGATTTTTATGATGTGTTAGAAAAATATAATATAAATATAGATAACCCAATGACAGTAGAGTGGGTTATGCATAATCCGAAAGCAATGTGCGAAATACTTGCTTCTGATGATATTATTAAAGAGAAGCTTAGAATGTATAAGCATGAGCTTTATTTGGATAGTTTAGGAGATAGAAACAAATGAGTATGTAGAGGATGGAGATAGTTAGATATCCTCGTATGATTTTGAGACTTTGGAATATGATGTATTGATAATCAATCTAATTTAGATAGAATAGAAAGAGCAAGAAACGATGGATATGATGTTCCAGATAATTTAATATAGTATAAAAAAGATTATTGTTAAAATTTTAACAATAATCTTTTTTGTTATAGTTTTGATGAAATAATAAAGTCTATTGTCAAAAGTAAATTAATAGTAACTTAAATAACTAAATACATTTTTTGTCGAAAAAAAGTGCAATAAGGCATTGATACTTATAGAGAGATAAATAAATGGAGGGGTTGTATGTACAGCAAAATTGAGATAGCAAGAAGGCTAAAAGGGCTTCGTATGCAAAAAGGTAAAACGCAAATAGAGGTATCAAAAGATACAGAACTTAGTATTGACACAATAAGCAGAATAGAAAGAGGACTTAGATACCCATCTATAGAAAGTTTAGATATTTTTAGGGAATATTATGATACGTCAATCGACTACATATTGTTTGGTAAAGAAGAAGTAAAACTTTTTGAGGATTATATTTTAAAAGAAAAGAATTATTTTATGGAACGCATTGCTTGCAAATTAAAAAGTTTAATGTAAGCGCTACAAATGACACGATGCTAGAAGATAGGAGAATGCACATGTATGATAAAAAAGGTTTTGCTAAAAGAATAAGAGGGTTAAGAGTGTTAGCAAATAAAACACAAAAAGAGGTTGCAGAGGGGATAGGTGTTTCGGTTGATACAATACGTAAACTTGAAAAAGGTACAAGACTGCCATCGGTTGCAGTCGTAGAGTTGCTTTGCAATTATTACAACACAACTGCGGATTATATAATATCAGGTATTGAACCAAGTAATTCAGCTGTTGAGGAAATGTTAAATTCATTACCTCAGGACAAAAAATATATTATTGAAGGAATATTAAAAGATATTAAGAATTTAATAGAATAAAATACAAAAATCACGCTAAAAGTAACAATTTTATGCCGATAATCTATTGGAAAAACTTTATATTTTTGGTATCATATAATGAATTATTTTTACAACATTTAAGATAAAAGTTTTTTGGGGGTACCATTGTGTTTTTCCTTTTTATGGAGATTATTGATGATGAGTCTGAAATAGATAAATTTGAAGAGATATATTTAAATACAAGAGATGTATCGTATAGAATTTGCTACAAAATATTAAAAGATCATTGGCTGGCAGAGGATGCAGTAAGTGAAACTTATTATAAATTAGCAAGATGTTTTTCTAGACTTAGCAAAGAGGATGATAAGAAAATCCTAAACTATATAAAAATTTCAAGTAAGCATTCTGCATATGACATATATAACAAAAGAAAAAGATATGATGAGAAATCAATAGATACAGAAGAAATTGTTTCGAGCATAAACCTTGAGGAGATGGTTGTAGATAAAATAAGTATTCAGGAAGTCTATGAGAAGATATTAATGAAGTTACCTAATAAATATTATGAAGTGTTATACATGTCAATTGTTTTAAACATGACGTTAAAAGAAATATCCATGTCTTTGAACCGTCCAATGTCTACAATATATAAAAGATATGAACGGGCAAAAGATGAGTTTAATAAAAGACTTGAAAAATATATGTAGGAGGGATTAGTATGGACGATAAATTGTTAAAAGAAGCATTAATATCAACTTTTGATAAAAAATTTGAATTTACCGATACTGAGCTTGAAGACATCCCTGAGCATAAATTTTCAAGAAAATTTGAGAAGAAGATGGACAAGCTTATTAAGACACGTAATAAAAGAATTTTCCCTCTTGTTTCTACAACAACAAGAAGAGTTGCTTGTATATTGGTCGTTGTAACTGCATTTGCAATCTCTACATTAAGTGTAGATGCTGTTAGGGAGCAGTTTAAGAATTTCTATATCAATATATTTCATGACCATTCTGAGATAAGTATACATACAGATGGTACAATAAGTGATATAAGTAAGATTGATATTGAGTCCCTTGAGGCTAATATACCGGAGGGCTTTGAACTGGTGGAGAGTAGCGATGGGGAGATGATGAAACTAAGGGAATATTGGTGTGGAGATGAGTATATACTAATACGAGTTTCATATAATGAAAATAGTAATATATTAGTTGATAATGACCAAGAAGATTATGAGACATATTATGATGATAAAGATAATGAATATATGGTGAATTATAGTGATGACGGAAGACAAATTATAATTTATTGGATAAATGAGAATTGTATGTATAGAATCTTTTCGACTTTAGAAAAAAATGAAATTTTTGAAATCCTAGAATAATTTTGTCGAAAAATCCTTTGTTTTTTAATTATTACTAAAGTAGGGGTAATTAATATACGGAGGAATATGATGAAATTATTAAAGAAAAGTAAAAAAATAGTATTGGCAATACTTGCTACCTTTTTGATGTGTTGCACACCAGAAATTGTAGCTTGTGCAGCAGAACCTGATAATCAGGAGGATGAGTATGGTGTAAGTCCTTGCTATTTATATACAAGCGCAGTTGAAACTTCTTTAACATATACAAATGGAAGTGCAAAATGTGTGACTTTCGTTGCGGGTAATCAAAGTTCCGTAACAAAAATAACAATAACTCAGACTCTTCAAAAAAAATCTGGAAGTTCGTGGATAGATGTATGGAGTTGGACTAATACTAATTATAGCTGGTATTATGATTATACAAACTATCATTATCCTTTAACTAAAGGGACAACATACAGAGTAAAATCTTATGTAAAAGTATATTCAGGAAGTAATTATGAGACGATATATGGTTATAGTGGTTCACAGACATATTAATAAACATAATTAATAAAAAGTTATAAATTACAATAAATTATAAAATATATCCCTACAATACATTATTATTGTTTTATTATATATGTTTACTTTATGCCTCTACAGATTGGCAAATACCAGTCTGTAGAGGTTTTTAATTTAAACTATTCTTTTTCTTTACATCAGATTGTTGTCATGTTACAATTTAAATTGTAATATAACATTTCTGCTTTATCTAAAATTCTAGAATCTTTCAAAAGAAAGATTTGTTTCAAGGCGTTTCGCCCGAATTTCAAGCAGATACAATTAAATATTTTAAAAGGAGGGCTTATGCCTATGAAAAAAACAAAGTTGCAGCAGTATTTTCCTGTGTTCAAAACTAAACTGGAAATACTGGAGGAAATCAATGAAAATCCTCATTTGAAATCTATTTTTCTTAGCTGGAATGATGAGGAGAAATCGGAATTCCTAGCGTTTTGCACAGGTCAGCGTGGAATGAAGATTTTATATGATGCATTTTTTAA
>JAZSEO010000038.1:0-1909 GCA_045531735.1 Wujia sp.
GCCTTTGATGTTCCCATAACATGTGAACCGTTTCCCAATGCCAACCCTTTTGATATTGGTTCTTTAATACGGAATACTTTGAAGATAATCTCTGAGAACATAGCTCCAATATTACCCGTCAAAATTATTGCTGCAGTAGTTAATGCAACTATTCCACCAAGTTCCTCAGCGGCTCCGATTCCAATAGCCGTTGTCACGGATTTTGGAAGCATTGTCACATACATCTGATGATCAAATTTAAAAATCACGCACATTATTAAAATAGATACGGCGCTGACTAACACTCCTGAAACTATGCCTATCATAATAGCCATAAAGTTTTTCTTTAATAACTGTAACTGTTGATATAATGGCACTGCAAGACATACTGTTGCAGGAGTTAAAAAATATCTTATAAAAGAAGCTCCTTCATTGTATGTTTCATAGTCAATATGGGACACAACCAGAAATACTATGATTATAGCAGTTGCAGTAACAAGTGGTGATAAAATTGTAAGTCCTGTTTTTTTTCTTACAATTACACCGATTTGAAATGCAATTAAACTTGTAACTACCCCAAAGAGAGCTGAATCTGTCAAAAACTCTTTCATATTTGCTCCTCACTGTCCTGTTCATTGTTTTTCTTATTTTCTCTTCGTTTTTTCATGCGTATTATAATCTGAGACGTGTGCCCTGTAACTACCATTACCAGCAAGGTTGACACTGCACATATAACAAAGAATGGAACAAGCATATTTTTGAACAATGGCCATGCCGCCAATAATCCCACTGTAGGCGGCACAAAAAACACCGGCATACATTGTATCAAAAACTCAGCAGTATCCTTTACTGCTTCGACTTTAATTATGCCAATCAACAATGCTATAAGCATAATAATCAGTCCATACACACTTGCAGGTATCTTAAATGGTAACAGTGCCTTTGCACATTCTCCTAGGAATGATATAAACATTATTATAGTGAACTGTTTTACATATTTCATGATTAACCTCTCATCAATGCAATAACGTTTCATGTGTTTCAAAGTACTCTGTCTGATTATAAGCCAATAAATTATTTATGTCCAGTTAAAACATCTTTGATTCGCAATGTGCCATCATGTACGCATAATTCATATTATCGGTAGTTATTGTCTCTTCACTTATTCTTGGACTGCCATTTACTAAATTTATTATGACTGCACGCTATATATACTTATTTTATTGCCTGTTTCGAGAACACATATTTCTCTAAGCACCGTTTTTCAAAGAGCTTATTAGTATTTGTCTTTCATATGTCAGACAACATTTATCGAAAAAAGTTTGTATGCATAAGGACAGCATAGAGAAAATTCGTTAAGTTTTGCACGCCTATAACACGAAAAAAGCCGCCTGCCGAATCTGTTCGACGGAGCTTGGCGTTGGCCTTTATATAAATAAGCCAAGCTCCTAGTTATGCAGGCAGGCGGACTTGTCATAAGCTCTTTCGTGTTAGAGGCGTGCAAAATAGAATTTTCGAAACTAGCTGTCCGTTGCACACAAACTTTTTCGATATGTTGTCTGCCTAGATGAAAGACAAATGCTTTTTTGAAAAAACGGTGCGTAAGAGAAATTATGTAACCTCTCAATGCAATAAAATAAGTATATATAGTGTTACAGTCTTTTTTTATATCAATATGGCAGTCCAAGAATATTTTTAGATATAAATATACTGCCGATAATATGAATTATGTATACATGATGGCACTTGGCGAATTGAAGATTGGATTTATTATATTTTAGAAATTAATAAAACAAATTTATAATATATAACCTTCTTCCTTCTGTGCCCATATATGTATAATTTAAACTGACAATATCTGTATCTTTAATACATGTTGTCCATATATCATCACTGATCGTTTCCTGATTTGTCCATACAAAAGAAAATT
>JAZSEO010000108.1:0-2232 GCA_045531735.1 Wujia sp.
AGCGTGAAGCCATCTCCAAGATAAGATATCCCATAGCATAAGCTAGTAAGACCCCTCAAGGACTATGAGGTTGATAGGTTGCATGTGTAAGTGCAGTGATGCATTCAGCTAGGCAATACTAATAGGTCGAGGGCTTGACCATAATTCTTGGTTCAAACTACAAACTCTCTCTTTGCTTCCTTTGTTTGGTTTTGAAGGTACATACTGAATCCACTCCAAGTGAGTGGATTTTTTTATTTTTATATATTGATTTTTTTCTTAAATGGTGGTATTTTTAAATAAAAGAATCAAAGGAGATATAATCATGAAGGAAACTACAAAAAAACGTTTTTTATTCCTATCTATAGCGCTTGTATGTTTGTTTGCTTCGTCAGCGGCAGCTTTTGCCACAGATGATTCGCTCATAGAGCCTGAGCCTTCTTATAATTATTGTGAAGAATTTGGTCATGAGTATGATTATACCATTATACCGGCTACATCAGAGGATGACGGTATAATGTGTTTTGGATGTGTGAATTGTTCAGAAATAGTTGAAGAGTATAATATAGCAATCCCTAAGATAGCGTTAATCAACCTGTCAACTTCTGAATGTACATACAACGGCAAAGAAAGAACACCTTCTGTTGCTGTTAAGGATGCTGATGGTAATGCACTTCTTGAAGGACAGGATTATGATATTATTTACCCAGGTACTATGAAGCTTCCCGGTAAGTATGATATTATTGTCAATTTCAAAGGTAATTACGAAGGCAAGAAAATACTTCCATTTGTTATCGCTCCTAAGTCAACAACTGGTGTGAAAGCAAAGTCTCAGACAACCTCTTCGATAACTCTCACATGGAGCAAGACAACAGGTGCAACAGGTTACAGAGTTTATCAGTATAGTTCAAGTAAGGGTGAATATGTGCTTAAAAAGTCTGTTAAGGGAACTACTACTTATAAAGTAACCGGACTTAAAGCTGGTACAACATATAAATTTAAGATTAAGCCTTATGTTAAGAGTGATGACGGTACGGTTATCTGGGGCAGTGCTTCATCAGCTCTTTCAACTGGAACCAAACCCTCAACACCAACAGTAAAGTCGGTTACAGCTTCAAGTAGCAAAGCAACATTAAGTTGGAATAATGTCAGCGGTGAAAGCGGTTATCAGGTTTACTACTCAACCTCGAAAAGTGGTACATATAAAAAGATGGAAAGCGTTTCGTCTAATACAGTAAAATACACAACCTCTAAACTTACAGCAGGAAAGACATATTATTTTAAGATCAGAGCCTATAAGAAGGTTGACGGAAAAGTTTTTTATGGCGAGTTCAGTGCTGTTAAGTCTGTTGCGATACCTAAAGCATCAACTTCATCGGGTACTTCAGGTTCTGCATCATCAAAACCGACAGTACCGCAATCATCTGTAACCGGAACTTATTATGTAACTGAAACCGGTTCCAAATATCATTTAGGCAGTTGTAGAAGCCTGAGGAAATCAAAAATTCCTGTGAGCTATGATTATGCAAAAAGGTTTTATGATCCTTGTGGTATATGTATTTATTAATATAACTCTTCAAGCGGCGGGATAAAACTTGCCGCTTTTGCTCTTTTTACCCGCGCACCAAAAACATTATCTACAACTACGCGAAACCTTAATATTTTTGTATAATTTACAAGATAATTGCCGACATGGGTGAAATTTTATACATTTTATATTAAAAATAATAATGTTTTATCCGATTTTGACTTGACATATCCCCGCTTTTGTTTTACAATAGTCAAGATAGTGGATTAGTGCTATCATTTCGGGTAATAATACTGTAATTCTTTTGATGACAAATTCGGACACGTATTTATTTATCGCAAGGAAACTTGTTTAACGGTATTTACAAAACAAGAATTTACAAAAAAGAAGGAGGTGCTGCTACTTTGGATTGGATGACTACAATTATTATCGCCGCTGTTGCTGCAGTTGTTGCAGGCGTTATTTGTTTTATATTAGGCTCCGCTCACAGAAAAAAGACTGCTGAGGGACTCATCGGCTCAGCTAATGAGGAAGCTACCCGTATCGTAAACCAGGCTGTTTCCGAAGCTGAAACAAAAAAACGCGAAAGCATACTTGAAGCAAAGGACGAAATTCATAGATTAAGAACTGAAACCGAACGTGAGCTTCGTGAGAGAAGAAATGAAGTTCAGAGACAGGAAAAGAGATTAATCCAGAAAGAGGAATCCCTCGATAAGAAGGTCGAG
>JAZSEO010000070.1:0-1753 GCA_045531735.1 Wujia sp.
GTATAATGTTATTAATATGTTTTTCTAAATGCAATAGCAAAGAACAATAGTCCTGCAATATCAATAATTAGTGATATGATAACCCAATAGAACATATCAAAATCCAAATTTTGCATTTTACCACTTAAATAGTCACCCCATAATTTGAATACACTATGTAAGCGCTCTGTTTTGTAAATTTTATATGATTCGACATTACTATCTTTATACCCAGCATTAGCATCTACTAACACCTCTACATTATTAAGAATCTTGTCTCTATAATCGGGATTATTATATGCGTTATCAAGAACCGATCTCGCTGCTTTTATTCTATCTTGATGAGGAACATCAAGATTCCTTTGATAATCCTTAACTTGCTCTATCTTTGTGATGTAATTTGATAATAGATTCTTTTTTTCTGCATTATATGCAATCTCTCTTTCACGTACTGCATTGATTTCATCAATCTTCTGTTTAAGCAGATTGTTTATTTGTGGAATATAGTGTTTCTTGATTCTTTCTCGCTCACTTCCTGATGTATTTCTCTGTGTGGTATGCAAAAAATAAGAATCTGGGTTTACTCCACACTTAACTTCAATATCTTTCAAGATGTTGAAAGCTTCAACACCTAAACCTGGTCTATCAGTGTGATTTATTTCAGTTATAAATCTATCCCTTAAAGTAGCCACCTCTGATTTTAATAATTCTATCTCTTTATCCTTTTGAGCATTGATATCCATACCGAGAAGTTGTAGTTCGGTATTTAATGTCTCTTTTTGATTGTCTAACTCGGCAATAACTACTTTGTCTATAACTTTTGTATAGAATAAAGAGTGTGTGTTTGTTGGCATACTACAAACGAACCAAAACAATAGAACACCAAAAATTCCAAGTACAAAGTCTCTGCGACGATGATCTACATAAACATCCATATTGCAAGCATCAATCACTAACTTAAAGCAATAAGATGTAAGCAAATAGATACCAAATGCGAAAATAAACATCATGGCAAATGAAATCCAGAAGGGGATTTCCATCTCTAATGTTAGACTTAGCGATTGGGCTGTTGCAACACAACTGATAATCGCAAATACAAGAAATGCTACTGCGCAAATCTTTTGAAATAGGCTTTTTTCATTCATAGTTTGATATTTTTTAGTTTAT
The DNA here is from genome assembly GCA_045531735.1 of Wujia sp. Lineage (GTDB taxonomy): Bacteria > Bacillota > Clostridia > Lachnospirales > Lachnospiraceae > Coprococcus_C. The sequence continues at coordinate 1,147 of JAZSEO010000070.1, forward strand.
TACTTTTATCTTATGGATTAGAATCTTCCGTCAGATATTGTATCTGTCGTTATATTATCGGATTGTACTATACTTACAATAATCTCTACGGACTCATAAATTTTACTATGAATTAACATTTTAGAATCCATCTCTTGATAAGAGACAAATCATAAAACCTCTGGGATTGTATTTCAAGTGTATAATTATAAAGTCTATATGTATTTGCTAAACAATTCGATGTTATTTTCTTATGCCCGAAACTTTTTTCTTGATAAATTAACCTTTGATTGCGATATTTTACGTAATTTTGCGATGTGCAATTTGTCTCTTATCAAGAGATTGTTGATTTTGCTAAACATCTCATAGCGAATTTAAAATCATACTATTGGCCTTATCCACGATTGCCGTATCAAGCGAAGCCAAATAAATCTGCGTTGTCATTTCCGAATCGTGTCCCATACCCTCACTGATTACAGATATCGGAACATTCTTATTCTTCGCCACACTTGCCCACGAATGCCTTGCTACATACATTGTAAGAGGTAGTTGAACACCCACCATCTTCCCAATCTCTTTGAGTTTGCGATTGATTAGATACATCGCATTCTGATACTGCGTGCGCTCA
>JAZSEO010000071.1:0-5224 GCA_045531735.1 Wujia sp.
TTCTTCTTCCCTGTTAATCCTTTAATATTTTCCTTTTGAGTCCGAAGTTCAAAATGCAAATGTTCGTCAATCTCTAAACTTGTTTTTGCATTACCTGTTGTTCCAGATTTTGCAATAACATGACCTTCTTCAACTGAAGTGCCTTCTGTGACATCGACTGAGTCTAAGTGTGCATAAAAAGAGTATATAACATTTCCTTCCGCATCCCTATGTTCAATTGTCACAGATGTGCCATAAGACTCGTGCTCATAGGCTATTTCTATAACTTTACCATCTTTAACACTTAGTACATCGGTACCAACTGGAGCATAATAATCAAAACCTTGATGATTTCTATTACCTGAGCGTATTTCTTTTCCATACAAGTTACTGGCAAGATTTCGTCTTATTTCTGGATTACGCACAGGATCACCAAAGAACCTTCCATCCGGATCCACAAAGTTAACAGGATTATTGGCACAATAAGCGTATGGTGAGAGATTATAGTACTTTTCTGCAAGCGGATCCTGCTGGAGGAAGATCGCGGTGGAGCCTATGTCAAAGAACCGCCCATGTCCTCGTGTCAGATGAACTGACCCCAGCTGAGCTGGGGAAGCAATACTAGCAGGGATACAATTATATATCTTAGTACTCGGTTCATATGACAAATAATTATAAAACTCATTTATATTACTGCGCATCACAGACTATAGTATAATATTTCCATATAGGTATCATAATCGCAAGAATTTAAATATGAATATTCTCCTGAGCGCTTAAGAGGATATCTCCTTCACTGGATATCTGTATGGTTGCATCATATCCAAAGTCATCGTAAGGAACATACATATTGGTTGACAAAATAAGATTATCATCGGTGGAATTAACAGCAATTGAACCATCACGTGCCAGAACAAACTTCTCGGGACTAGGAATTCCTTTAAAAGAAGTAGACCTGATTTCATAGTCCTCAATAACTGACTTACCCTTATAGTACACTGTCAAAAACATTGAGTAATTGTTTGTTATCATACCTTTAAGCTCAGGAACATCATCCAAACTAATAACTATATTATTTTCACAAACGGTATATTTAATTCTGAAGTTCCCAGACGACTCTTCACCGGAACTTATTTGTAGATGCATTTTTCTTATATTTCTAAAGAATGCTTCTGATATCTCATTGGGTTCTGCCAAATTATCCTCCCACTGTTGAATAGCGTCCCTTAGCATAATTCCATCATATTGGGACACCTCGTTAAAATACGTGAAAAGTAAAGCTACATCTTGATGAATCTTGCTCCCAGGCAAAGTTTCAAATGGTTGAGAAGAAATCGCTGCATATATTGAATCTTTTCTTTGTGATATCGTCGCCTCAAGTTCGTCTATGTTTTTCTTAGTGTAAACCCGCATATTGGCCCCATCACACTCCATAAATGCCTTTCTATGCATGATCTTATTGATTAACATTGTCTTAGTCAAGACTGGAGAGAACACAGAAGCCGTATCGGACATATCAGCAATTATTTGAACTGCTTCTTCATATTTTGAGGCATTGGTCAACAATTCCATCTTTCCTATCAAGGCCTTATCGCGATACTCAGGTGAGTTCTTGATAACCGTATCATATAATTTAACAGCATTATCAAAGTACTTGTCACTTTTATAACGACTGTACTTGTGCGCTTCCATGTCTGCAGATTCACACAACTCTTTCCAGTCAACGTTTTGCGACTGGCCGCAAGCACAAAGGAGAAAAAGTATGCTGATTATCAGAAAATTAAACTTACACATATCACAGAACATTTATGTTGTTGAATTTATATTATTTAGCTGGTCTATACATCATAAGTTTTTCAATACACCAACTTATAGTCCGCGATGTCCCACCTGATTTAAAATCTGATGGGGATGCAACATCAACACCCACAGGAACAGGTGTCTTAATATAGTTTCTTTACATAAATACCATCCTTAAAGTCTATCTCTTACGAGTTTTCTATATATTTCTGGACAACTATTCTAAATTCATCTTCTACTTTCACTGACCCTTCCATTACGTTCTGCATGTATTCAGTTCCACAATATACTTTCCTGTTGCAATACGTAATTGGAACTGTTGTTTTTCGTATGTACATAGTTATAGCCTTATACAATTGAAGTAATGTTTCAGGTGGACGTACCCGGAAATATTCAACTGCATCATAATAATAGTAGGGATAATAACTGACAGTGCCTGAATTAACGTATGGAAAGTAAGTTAGATCTATAGTTGGGCCACCATATCTTTGCCGTACAACATAGACGTCCTGCCCCATCGCCTTATTAAAAACAACATCTTGAAATAAAGGACACTCCACATAGTCATCATGCATTAAATATAGGCTAGGAGAACCTGGAGCCGGATTACATTTAAGCCACTCCCAATATCTCAACATTTCTTTATAACTATGAATAATTATCATGTCTGGAGTTTTTCTAAAAACACCTGATACCAGATAGAATCTATTGGAAAGAAGATATGATATAAATGTTAAATATTCGTTCTCTGAGTATCTATATTTAATTTCTGCCATAATTAACTATTTTAATGAATGAGTTTCATATTCTATGCTCAATCTCTTATATTCTTCCTCGCGCATACGATTTCTTTTACTTTCAGGATGTCTTTCTGCTTCAAATATTTTACGTGTTCTATTATCCTTATCAATGATTTGTACATCAGGACACCTATTCGATCCCTCAATTCGTATCCTTTTTTCAATTAAAACTGTTTCATCATTATTAGCTTCACCAAGAGCTTTTGAATTAAGTTCTTGAACTTTTTGCTGATGATCTTGTTTTCCATCCGGATCTACAAAGTTAACAGGATTATTGGCACAATAAGCATATGGAGAGATATTATAGTACTTTTCTGCCAATGGGTCCTGCTGGAGGAAGATCGCGGTGGCAGGGTCATAGAACCTGGCGCCGAAGTCCAGGAGGGACTCGTGGGCTGCCTTTCCCTATGTCAATGAACTTAATAATCCGAGCCTATTTTCTATGTGGGGTAGGGACAATTTACTCAATCACCAAAGAACCACTCAAGTCCTCATACTAGTTAATGAACTGAATTATTTTATGCATATATTAAGAAACATCACCCTCTAGGATTGAGATACAAGTCATGAGAGCTGACTATTTCCTGCAAGACCTCGTACTGTAGCGGACAGTGCACATGCATATAGTAATCATATCCGATATATACCATTACCTTGTCTTAGAACCTTACTTACGCGTTCTATAGGAATGCGTTCCTTATAGCGATATCCAATATCATCAAAATCCCAAACAGATGCGATTGTCAGATATTTACACTGAGACTGAGTTATAATTTCCAAGGCACATTCAATATAGTGATTTTCTACCTCTAGATACTCTTCAAGATTTAGCGTCTTTCCACCAAAGGTCTTACCCACATCTGAATAATCCGCCCACTCATCACGACGATAAACACCGGACTCATCATAACCTTCCGGTGTATACTTTACGATTTCATGAGTCTTCCTCCCCCAATACAGACTGTCAGTCGCTTCAATATTTTTTCTTCAAGAGTCATAGTTTATTCTCCTATTCCATTTAGTTTTGTGAATCTTTATCTCGTTCATAAACTATATCTATCCAGCGATTATACACATCACAATCCATTAATTGAAGAAAATAGCAATGAATGCACTTGTACTTCTTATTATATTTCTTATCATAACTATTTAAGGAAGAACAGGTGCTTTCTTTGATAAAATGCTGATATCGGCCTCGCATTAAAGATATGCCAGGAGGTGAAGACTTTGATAATGCCTTTGTTTTGATAAAATAATTAGGTGCTTTCTTCGGACGATTATATGGCTCTAATGTAAACGACAAACAAACTGTCACATCATATGATTCCGATTGAATAGTCTGTATTATAAACATAAATATATCCCAGGCACGTTCTATCCAATCATTTCTTGATAAATTGTTAATAAAGAAATCTATGTCTCGCTGATCATAAGATACTGTTGGGTCGTTAATAAATTCCGATAACCACTCCAATACAAGTTTACTTTGTTTTCCAGTCATAACGTTTAAGATCATTTCCTATATGGCATACCACGAGGATCCTGTTGCCCAATAAGTTCCAGTCCTTTCTTCTGATGATACTTATATATTTTAACAACTGGTCCCCTATCTTCTAGGGGGAATAGCTCACTGTTCTCGTAAGTGAATTTATCGAAATCTTTAGAAGAAATAAATTTGTCAACTTGACTAATATTATGGGCCGTGTAAGCAAGAATAGAATCACCATTCATTTTTTTTGCTCCATACGCACTAAACTCTCCGGTAGTATCTCCAACCAATGTATATAAACGCATTAGATCATTAGAATAGGTGACTAAAATATCATCGTTGTCAATCATCTTCAAAATTACACGAGCATCGGAAAATGGATCTGATTCATATATGGCTGAATTATACCCAAAGAATGAAATAAGCGTATCTTTTTTATAAAGTGTAAAATCTATGGTATATATAGTATATCCTTCAGCTCTTGGAGTCTCTTTAACACTTTCAATAAAATGAGACAGAGAGTCTCTTATCACATCTGAGTAAATAACAGATAGATGATCCTCCGATTCTGGGCTACTCATGTTATCATTAATATTCGCCTCCTGTTTTCCCTCGCAGCGATTGATACAACATGAGAAAAATAGTAGAGTGGTAAAAAATAGTAAACGTATCATCACTTATGATTTAAGGTTCCAAAATAAAATCTTCTATAGTTATTTATAGTATTAATATACATGTACCCCTGCGGTTCAATGTAATATAGTCTACGAGAGTTTGAGAAATATATATAGCTCATTCGGGCATTAGGCCCATACTCTTTTGCTTCTTTCTTGCCAGGTAATTTTTCCATCTTGATTAAGATGCCAAACATCCCTCCCCATCCGGATCCACAAAGTTAACAGGATTATTGGCACAATAGGCATATGGGGAGAGATTATAGTACTTTTCTGCAAGAGGGTCCTGCTGAAGGAAGATCGCGGTGGCCGGGTCGTAGAACCTTGCACCGAAGTCGAGGAGGGACTCGTGGGCAGCGAGATCCGGCCCAGCTACCGCCGGCACACATTCTTATGTCAAAGAACTTATCCTATGAAGGAATGGAACACCCAACAAGAGTTATAATTACCTTTTCCCCTATTATCAAATGTTTGGACTTATT
>JAZSEO010000105.1:0-1853 GCA_045531735.1 Wujia sp.
TCAACCAGAACTTTAGCGGTGTGTCAGTTGGATAGTCCAATATTTCCTTTATCCTATCATTCATATACACAACTGTGTTTTCATATTTCTAGATAATGGGGGCTCTATATTTTCAATGAGATCTATAAACGGTTGTTCTCACGTTTGGGCACACATTTAATGTAACAGACGATGTTTGCTTGAGTCTTCAGTCCAATACAGATACTCCAAAACGCTCTTTAATTTCGCTCCATTTTTCTTGTCAACATTGGCAATTATCAATAGCTGGATAATCATCTTTATTGTCGTTTCAGGGACTTCATGTCCTGGAATGAAATTTTTCTCATCCTTCAATTCGGCTATAGGAGTTTTTGTGCGAATATCTGTCGCCTCATATCCATATGCACTATATTGTCCTTTTCTAGTGCGTTTATATTTCCATGTATAAACATAAGAGTCTCCGAAAGCACCCTCGGTATATTCTGATATAAAGTTCTTTACCTTATAACATATAACTATTCTACGGATAGCATATATGAGTACAAATATGCCTAAGGATATACACAACCAAATCCATAAAGGCAAGGGGAATTCCCACACAAAAGATTCAGTTATTGCATATATTATTCCTGAAGCTATTAGGCTACTAATTACACCTATGATAATTCCTTTAAATGTATCGTTCATAATCATTTATATTTTTGTTTGTTTTTTTGCATAAGACAAATACATTTCATTTTTACTCCATTGGTTTGATTTTGGATTCGATGAAGGATATTTCCGATTCATCAAGTCCATATTTAGCGTAGAGTTGCTGGTCTATCTCTGCAACTGACTTACTCCAATCAATGTTTGATTCGCTTGTAAAGTTCTGTAATGGAACAAGTCTCCAAACCTCTTTACTATTATCTTGTGTAGCTTTTAATATTCCCAACATAACACGAGCAAACTTACTCTTAATGTATTTGAGACAAGCTTCAGCCTCATTGACATTGTCAAATGATCCAATACTAATAAACGATTGGGTATAGCCGATTAACGGCTCGCCGATTAACGGCGTAGACAACACCTCTCCTAATGCTCCTGATCCATTGCTTTTAGGAACAAGAACCTTATATTTCATTAGATTCTGATGAGACTCAATGTATTGAGGCGAAATATATTTGTATGTTCTTATATTTTTAACTAATCCGAGGATGCAAAGGTCTTCGTTACTATTCCTTGTATCCTTAAAAATCTCTTTAAAATCAAATATTGAGGTTGTTAATCGTTTCTCTTTACCATCGCTACCTATGCGGTCTTTTAGATATGGAAAATCTTTGTATAGTTCTCCTAAAATAAATTTATTTTGAGGATAAATTATATTATTCAAAGTACCAATAGTGCGAGCAGACACTTTTCTAATGATAGAATTTAATTCATCAAAAGCAGTGAATGTTCCAACGCTTCCAAAATCTTCAACAGCATTTCTGAATGTAACGGCAACTCCCCCCTTTATATCCACATTTGGGAAGACATCTGTACTTTTAGGCTTATACCATATAACCTTAAAATGTGGATCATTCAGAACTCGGTTATTCCATTCTGCAGGGGTTTTGCCAGCATTGAATAAAAATCGTGCTGGAGTAATAAATGAGACCTTGTCGCAAATCTGGAATGCAACATCCATAAACAAGTGATAGATTGGAGTGTCACTTGTTCGGTCTGTTGTTATTTGGTAAGGTGGATTACCTACTATTGCTGTAAATTTCATATCGTTATCTTCGTTTGCTTTCCAATAATTCTTTCCCTGCTTCATTTGAGAGGCAAATTTAGCAGTCTTATGTGATATTTGATTGATTAAATCCTCATAGTAACGAGTATTTACCTTCACG
>JAZSEO010000078.1:0-6485 GCA_045531735.1 Wujia sp.
CGTGAGACAGTTCGGTCCCTATCCGGCGTGGGCGTAGGATATTTGAGAGGAGCTGTCCTTAGTACGAGAGGACCGGGATGGACGAACCGCTGGTGTATCTGTTGTATTACCAAGTGCATAGCAGAGTAGCCAAGTTCGGCAGGGATAAACGCTGAAGGCATCTAAGCGTGAAGCCCCCCTCAAGATAAGATATCCCATCTTCGGAGTAAGACCCCTTGAAGACTACAAGGTTGATAGGTTAGGAGTGTAAGTGTGGTAACACATTCAGCTGACTAATACTAATAGGTCGAGGGCTTATCCTTAGAGGTTTCTTAAGAGAAAACGGAAGAGTGTTTGTGGGAAGATGATTTCTCATCTGTGTGAAGTTCTGAAGGTACATGAAATATTTAGTACATTAATATAAAATAAAGCACACTATTAAAGTGTGCTTATATTAAATATAGGGGATTGGTCAAGTGGTATGATAGGGGTCTCCAAAACCTTTGGTGGGGGTTCGATTCCCTCATCCCCTGCTTAGTGATTAGCTGTAATACTTTGGACAGAAGTTTTACAGCTTTTTTAGTTCATAGGAAATTCCTTATAATGGTTTTTCGTATATGTTGTTTTTTTTGTATATATATAATATAATAATATATATGAATTGTTTAATTTGACGGAAAGGGAGGTGTAAATATGGGTATGTTTAAATTAAGTTCAGGCGGTAGCCGTACAGTCAGTATGGGAAAAATAGCTTCGGATTTTGAGATAAAAAACCAAATTCTTAGAGGATATACTCATATTGTATTTGATGGTGCATCTCACTTTCTATATATAGAAGATGATGAAGAAAGAAAAAAATTTCAGGATGACTTGTGCTTGTATAAGTATGAGTGGTTTCAGGAGCAAACAGGTGATAAAAACTGGGTGTTATATAATCCTGAGCAATTCAAGATAGACAGAAATTTAAGTGGAAAGAAAATTCTTAAATTCAACAGAGATGCATATAAAGGAGGAAGATTAGAATTACCTATTAATGCAAGTAGTTGTTGTGGTATGTTTTCTTGGACAACAATACCTGATAATCTTATATTAGGAAGTAAATTTGACACTAGAGGGATAAAAAATATGAATCTTATGTTTGCAGGCAGTATACTTCCTAGAAGCTTTAATTTGGGAGATTATTTTGACACCTCTAATGTAGAAGACATGAGATATATGTTTTATGAATGTTTTTTTTCAGAGGGATTTAAGTTTAATAATAAATTTAATACCAAGAGTGTTAAAAATATGGAATATATGTTTTCTAGATGTACATTTGCTAATGGCATAAAATTACCAGAAGATTTTGTTACAGCGAAAGTTACTAATATGAGCCACATGTTTTATGAAAGTGTTTTTCAGGGGGATTTTAGCTTTGGTTATGCTTTTGAATTGTCTCCTAATGCAGATATTCAGAATCTTTTTATTGGAAGTACTGTAAAAGGTGAAGTGATAGATGCTTCTTGTAATGATTTTTCATATGTGAAGCGTATATTAAAAGAAAGATAATTTTATATTACTTAAATATCGTGCGATAGAAAAACTCGGGATAGACCCGAGTTTTTCTTTTATTGTTGGTAATAGGAATTTAAGCACGATAAAATATTGTTTTTTGTAGTTTTCGGTCAAAAGAACTATTATTATTAATTGATAGATTTTACTAATTATATTATAATGATTTCATAATAGTGGGGATTTTTGCACGTTGTGTTAATGATAGGAGGAAACGTTATGGGAGCTTACGATATTGTTCAGCAGCTTGAAGCAATGAGAAAAAAAATAAATTTATACGGTGGATTTAGTTTTGGAAGTATGATTTTGGGAATGATTGCATTTTCGATGCCAGGGCTAGGTCCTTTGATAGGGTTTATAGGTGTAATTTTAGGCATAGCGATATCTGTAAAGAGTTCAAGTTTGAGAAAAGAATTTAACTACATCTATAAAGATACATTTGTTAATGCGGTGTTATCAGAAATATTTGACAATGTGGATTATAGATGGGAGCATGGCTTTGACAGAGAGTTTGTTAGAGAATTTGGTTTATGTCAAATGGGAAACAGATTTTCGTCTGAGGATTATTTGAGAGCAAGCTACAAGGGTGTAAATTTTGAACAGGCTGATGTGAAGGTTTGGTACAAGTCTTCAGGTAAAAATTCACATACAACAATATATTTCAAGGGAAGAATGTTTGTATTTGATTTACCGCTTAAAAAAGTTGTATCCCTTAAGGTTTTCTCGGATAATTTTATGTATAGGTCAAAGTCTACAGATGGTTTCAAACTTAGAAAGGTTCAAATGGAAAGCTCAATTTTTAATAAAAAATTTGATGTTTTGGCTTTGAACGAACATGATGCATTTTATGTTTTAACACCACATGTTATGGAACGAATTGAGAATATTTGTTATACATTTAGAAATGTAGCCATGCATTTTCATGGTGGAAGATTATATGTTGGTATAAATATTGATGGAAATGCATTTGATTCTAATATGAGCACACAAATCGATTATTTGGCTGAAAAAGAAAAGGCTCAGAGAGATGCACAGGTTATTATTGATATAATAGACACACTTAACGATTTGATGCAGAACTACGATGAAAGTGATGAGAAGACCGTAGCGCTTTATGATGAAAGTGATGAGAAGACCGTAGCTCTATATCCTGAGGATGATTATAATAACAGTACATATAACCAAGCTCCTGAAAATAGTGCTTTTGGTTTCAAATTAAAATCATAAATATAGATAAAATTTTGAAGTATAAGCTATTTATTGTATAAATCAGAATAAATAGCTTATACTTTTTTATTAATGGAAGGATGTGGATAACACATTTTTTTTAGGAGGATAGTATGTGTACAGCAATTACTTATAAAAATAGCAATTTCTATTTTGGTAGGACATTAGATTATTATGAATCTTACGGGGAGAAAATTTTAGTAACCCCTAGAAATTATGAATTTAAATTTAAAAAGGTGCAGCCGTTAGTAAATCATTATTCTATTATTGGTATGGGGATTTTAGTTGAAGATGTACCTTTATATTATGATGCAATGAATGAAAAGGGACTTTGTATGGCAGGATTAAATTTCCCTGATAACGCATTATATTATGAAGAAGTGACAGATAAGGATAACATTGCACCATTCGAATTTATTCCATGGATTTTGGGAAGATGTAGTAATCTAACAGAGGTTAAGGTTTTGCTTATGAACATTAATATTGTCAATATATGTTTCAATGAAAAATATCAATTATCACCTCTGCATTGGATTATATCTGATGCGGATGAGTCGATTACGGTGGAATGTGTAAGAGATGGGATGAAGATTTATGATAATCCGGTTGGCGTATTAACAAATAATCCTACTTTTGATATGCAGATGTTTAATCTGAATAATTATATGAATTTGTCACCTAATCCTCCTGTTAATAATTTTTATAAAAAACTTAATCTTATAAATTATAGCTATGGGATGGGTGCAATAGGACTTCCAGGTGATTTGTCCTCTCAGTCACGTTTTGTCAGAGCAAGCTTTGTTAAGCTTAATTCACGATGTGGGGATTCTGAGGAAGAGAGCGTAAATCAGTTCTTTCATATATTAGGGTCAGTATGTCAGCAAAAGGGCTGCACACATGTGGGGAATGGTAAATATGAGTACACCATGTACACATCCTGTTGCAATGCGGATAAGGGGATTTATTATTATACTACCTATGAGAATAGCTGCGTGAATGGAGTGGATATGTTTAAAGAAGATTTGGACGGGGAAAAGATTGTGGAATATGAGCTTATAAAAGACATGAAGATGGAAATAATAAATTGAAAGGTATAAGCAAGTGTGATATTAAGAAAAACATGGTAATTGCTAAGGCATATTACCATGTTTTTTGTATCATAGGAAAGTTCTTTGTTTTAACTTGTAAAATAAATAGTTTTACTGGCTGATATCTACGAAGGAGATGTTAAAGTTATCTTTAATCATAGTACAGCTTCCACCAGGATTTTCTTGTAAATCAACATACATGTCATCCAAATAATCTTCGTGAACCAGATACAAATGATATACAGTATATGTCTCTCCTGGGGATATACTTAATATGTGATTATTGTCTTCTGCTTTAACTCCATTATAACTAAGAATATGACTTATTGTAGGAGAACATAAATCGCCTTTAACCCAGTCACAGCCTTCAACTTCTTTTGGTAATGAATATTCATATGGCTCATAATAGTCACCCATATCATTTAATGTGTACAATTGACAATAGAATAGGAGGTCATAAATTGAAGAGGTTTCATCGGTATTTGTGTATTCAACTTCGATATAAACTAATTTTGTATCTTTCTCTTCAGTTTTAAGTACTTCACTTATAGTGTTTATTCCGTCACCACCTTTTATGTAATACAAGGTGTCTGGCAGAACATTACCTTCCTCGTCTAAAAATGCAGGAGAATCCCCATTCCAATATTTCATTGCCTCAGTAATATCATCTGGAAGTTGGTTAATATTATCAAATACTTGAACACCCTTTACACAGGCATCAACACTTCTTGCTGTGTAATTTGCAGTACCTGTTATAGTAAAGGTTTCTCCTATAGAATGGAAAGTATGAAGCTCTTCCTTTGTAGCAGAAAGCACTTGTTCAGGATAGTCTATATGAATAAAACTTGTCTCTTCTTCAGGCTCATAAGATAAATCACCTATGCCAATTTGTAAATTTTTATTATTTGTTTTGGAAAAAACCATATTTTCAAGTATTTTTATTGCATCGTCTTTTCCTATTCTGTCATCAAAATTCATCTGTATTAGTAAATTAAATTCTTCATTTACAACTTCGTATAAATATTTGTTGGTCTGATTTCCAATTACATTTTTTTCGTAGAAAATTGCAGGCATATCCCCAATTGTAAGTTCTTCTTTATATATAATATCTGTGTGTTCTGTATAATATGTTTCGCCTGATTCAGGCAACTCATAAAATGAAAAATACGAATAGTAAGGCTGTGGGTTGGCAGGATCTTCTAACTCTAGCTTATCTGTAAGACCTGTTACAACAAGTGGGTCTGGAAGATAAAGAAAATTTACAGTTATGTAACTTTCATCTGTAATATCTGTTTCAGTTGCTGAATTATCTTGTGAATTTATTATTTCTGTTTCATAGGAATAGTTGCCGGTTTTATTACTATGGAGTTCGATGAGTTTGCTGGCTGCATATCCTGTTGTTCCTGCGAATAATATAATAGCAGCAGCGGCAGCTATGGATTTATATTTCTTGAACTTTTTACCTTTTTTTTCGGATAAATGATTTTCAACCTCTGACGAAATCATATTTTTTATTTCTACAGGCATTTTAGGATAATCCTGTTTTAAGTTATGAAGATTCATAAAGCATTCCTCCTTCTAATAGAGCTTTAAGTTTATTTCGACCACGAACCAGACGCTTTTTTACTGCTGATTCAGTGGTGTTTTGAAGCTTAGCGATTTCTTTTATATTGTAGCCTTCCATATAGTAAAGAATAATTGCAAGACGCATGTCAGTTGGAAGCTTCATTATAGATGCATATAATTCAGAATAGTCTTCATGTTCTTTTTCCGATAATGTTTCTTCCACTTCATGAATAGAAATAACTCTTTTTTGTTTGTTTAATATTGCGTAACATTCATTTATAAGAATTCGTGTCAGCCAGGTTTTTGCAAATTCATCTTTTTTTAATGTGTGAATTTTATCAAAGGCCTTGGCGATAGCTTCTTGAATAGCATCAGAACAATCATCATCACTATATAATATTGATTTAGATATATTGTATAATGTAGTTTGCCAATCAATGATAAGCCCCCCAAGTTCATCTTTTGTCATATCACTCACTTCCTTTCTGGAGTTGTTTACCGGTATACACTAATTAGATAAATTATACTGCAAAAAAGTCCCAAGAAAATAAAAATTATTTTAAAGTATCAAAAAACATAAAAAATTTACAATAATAAATTGTATGAAAAATAATACAAAAAAAGTGTTGACTTTCTAATTTTATAATGGTATATTAATCAAGCTGTCGCAAGCCAGTCGACAAAAAACTTTAAAATAAGATAAAAAAGTTGTTGACAAAGCAATTTAAAAGTGTTATCTTATAGAAGTTGTCGCGTTAAGCGACAGAATATGAAATTTGACAACTTAATAACATGTTAACCCTGAAAATTCTTTAAGAGATTTTCAGATGATTTTACGAAATCCTTATTCCAAGAATGGAAACACAAAACAGTAAGTAAGGACAGTAATTATAAGCTAGAGTTTATAAGGAGCTGTTTGGATTACAAACTTTTATTTGAGAGTTTGATCCTGGCTCAGGATGAACGCTGGCGGCGTGCTTAACACATGCAAGTCGAACGAAGCAATTGGAGTGCTTGCACTTTGATTGACTGAGTGGCGGACGGGTGAGTAACGCGTGGGTAACCTGCCTCACA
>JAZSEO010000048.1:0-16508 GCA_045531735.1 Wujia sp.
CCAGACCACCCAACACCAATTGCACTTCGTACGCATACATCAGACGCTATACCGTTTGTATTGTATGATAATACAATGGAAAGAAGACGTATTGCACAGTATAATGAAAAAGAAGCGACAGCAAGTGGATTTTTATTAGAGAATGGGTATGAACTAATTGAGTTATTATTTCAAAGATAAAAAATTTCCATACAGTTTTTACTGTATGGAAATTTTTTTAATTATACACGACCAAATTCAGAGAGTATTAAGTTCTTATTACGTTCTTGTACGGTACGGATACTCCACTCGTGTGTGAAGAGGAGGAGTGGTCTATCTTTTAAATCTTTTACTTTCTTTGTGTCGGATGTTACGTTTAAGGCTGCGACATCAATTTCTTTATTTTCAATCCAGCGAATATATTCATAAGGGAGTTGGTCCATACGGATTTCTACGCCGTATTCGGATTCCAAACGGAATTTTAATACATCAAATTGTAATACACCGACTACGCCAACAATAATTTCTTCCATACCTGTATTAAATTCTTGGAAAATCTGAATAGCACCTTCTTGTGCAATCTGGTTTACACCTTTAATGAATTGTTTACGTTTCATTGTGTCTACTTGACGAATTTTTGCAAAGTGTTCTGGTGCAAAAGTAGGAATACCTTCGTAAGCAAATTTCTTGTTTGGCATACAAAGAGTATCGCCAATAGAGAAAATACCTGGGTCAAATACACCAATTACATCACCCGCATATGCTTCATCTATAACTTTTCTATCCTGTGCCATAATCTGTTGTGGCTGTGAAAGTTTCATTTTTCTGCCACTCTGAACATGATACACGTCTTTTGAAGCATCGAATTTGCCCGAACATATTCTCATAAACGCAATACGGTCATGATGTGCTTTGTTCATATTGGCTTGAATTTTAAATATAAAGCCAGAAAATGCATCTGATATAGGTTCAATAGGACCTTCATTAGACATTCTAGGTAATGGTGACTGTGTCATCTTAAGGAAATGCTCCAAAAATGTCTGAACTCCAAAGGTTGTAAGTGCCGAACCAAAAAACACCGGTGACAATTCTCCTTTATCAACTAGCTCCTGATTAAACTCATCGCTTGCACCATCTAAAAGCTCTATCTCATCTAAAAGCTGTCCATAAAGTTCCTCTCCAACCTCAGCCTTCAAAGCCTCATCTTCAACATCATAATCTGTTTC
This sequence comes from Wujia sp., assembly GCA_045531735.1. Taxonomy (GTDB): domain Bacteria; phylum Bacillota; class Clostridia; order Lachnospirales; family Lachnospiraceae; genus Coprococcus_C. Next base: position 1,206 of record JAZSEO010000048.1, read on the forward strand.
GGCAGCACTTTTTGCACCACCCACAGAAACAGCTTTAAACATAGAGACTTTTTTCTCATCTCTGTCGTATACACCTTTAAATCTTTTACCCGAACCAATTGGCCAGTTTATAGGGCATGTGCGTATGCCTAAAACATTTTCAATCTCGTCTAATAATTCAAAAGGATCTCTAGCTTCTAAATCCATCTTATTTATAAATGTAAATATAGGAATATGTCGCATAACACATACCTTAAAAAGCTTAATAGTCTGTGCCTCAACACCCTTAGATGCATCTATTACCATAACTGCAGAATCTGCCGCCATAAGTGTACGATATGTATCCTCAGAGAAATCCTGATGTCCTGGTGTATCAAGAATATTTATACAATATCCATCATAATTAAACTGTAACACTGATGATGTAACTGAAATACCTCTTTCTTTTTCTATCTCCATCCAGTCAGATACCGCGTATTTAGAATTTGCCTTACCTTTTACAGAACCCGCTGTATTGATAGCTCCACCATATAACAGAAATTTTTCTGTCAATGTAGTTTTACCTGCATCCGGGTGAGAAATAATTGCAAACGTCCTTCTTCTCTCTATATCATTCTTATACTGTTGCGACATAATATCCTCCAAGCTATCTATGTTATTAATCCATATGTAGACATAGTAATCCTATTTTTAAACATACATATAACATTATATCCTTAAACACAAATTAACTCAAGTCTTGAAACAATATTTTGTTAAAAAAACGGTGTTTTACATTTCCTATGAATTAAAAAAATGTGTCATAAAGATTCCTTCTGACACACTTTAAAAATCAGCTTATAATTCTATTGGTATATGTATTAATTCCTGTAACTATAATAACTGCAATCAACCCAAAAAATCCTAATACATTAGTTATACTTATCGCGACAGTGAAAGATTTAAATAAGATAAATATAGGAATACATAATAAAATATAAACAACGCTCATCAATATTCTATAAACCAAAACCCCTTCGCCATAGGGTTTGAAGGTAAACTTAGCAATTGTGGAAAGCAACAGCAACACAAAAGCATATATAATAATTATTATAATCAATGCTCCCAAAGCAACACTGCCAAGAATTCCAAACATACCAACAAGGGATAATGCAATAGCACCATGCCCCTCAACATCGTCTACCTCTCCATCATCATTCACGGTCTCCACGCTATCCTGAATAAGATTTATACCTTTGTCCAACTTTGTTTTTTGAGCGAAAATATATATGCACAGAAAAAACAGTACAAGTACCACAGACACTATTACAATATAATTCAAAGTAACTCTTCTCATTATTTTCCCCCATGTCTATTTTTTGTATTTCATCTCAAATTCATCTATTGGCATAGGCTTAGCATAATAATATCCCTGTATCAAATCACACTCTTGTGCTGCAAGGAATTCTACCTGTTCCCTGCTCTCTATACCCTCTGCAACAATTTTCATATCCAGCTTTTTAGCCAAATCAATTACCTCTGATACAATAAGCATTCCTCGCTCAACTGAATCCGCACCTCTAAAGAAATCTGCATCTATTTTAAGTACATCAATAGATAATTCCTTTAAAGAATTAAGAGATGAATAGCCTGCACCAAAGTCGTCCATTGAAACTATAAATCCATAATCACGCAATTTTTTAACAGTCCCAATAAGCACCTGCTTATCATCAAAGAAAGCGCTTTCTGTAAGTTCAAGCTCAATTACATTGTGAGGAACCTTATATTTATCAATTATACTACATACATGTTCTGCCAAGTCTTCTCTTGTAAAATGCGCTCTCGATACATTTACAGATATAGGAAAAAGAGTTCTTCCCTCTTCCATCCACTTTGCCTGCTGAATAGCAACCTCTTCAAGCATATAATCATCTAATTGCAAGATAAACCCATTTTTTTCAAATATAGGAATAAATCTGTTCGGAGAAATAAAACCCTCTGTAGGATGAATCCATCTAACCAAAGCCTCTGCTCCCGCAAGCTTCTCCTCTTTTGTACTGTATTTTGGCTGTAAATATAATTTGAATTGCTTTGTAACTAAGGCTTTATCCATCTCATCCTCAACCTTACGTTCCCAAAGCTGTCTCTTATTCATCTCGATATCAAAAAATGCTACTCTATTTTCGCTTTCATCCCCCAGCAAATCTCTGGCTATTGTTGCATTGTTATAAAGTGTATTGATATTTCGGTCGTTATTGTCCGCTAAACACACACCGAAATTAAAATACATTTTAATATTTGGAATTACATTATTTAAAATATTTTCCATGAAATTTATTTTCGCAAGCAATTCCTCGCTGTCAATGTATCTTATCAACAAGCCAAAATCAGCTTCATCATGATGAGCCATAAGCTCACTTCTTTTAATATTTCTCTTTAAAGCTAAATAGAATTTTTCCAAAAGCTCTTCACCTTCTCTTACACCAAAGCATGTACAAAAGCTTCTGTATTTCTCCATTCTAAGATTAATTACTGCGTAATTATATCTGCCTCTATTACGTTTTAACAGCTTGTTACCTCTTTTTTCAAAATACAACCAATTATAGCCACCGGTAACCATGTCTGTGTAAATTGCTTTAGATAATTTCTGCTGACTTGAAACAATGTTAATGATTGAAATAAGATAATAAATCATAAATACAAGCATTAACAAAAATGTCAATACCAACACAAATATAACCATAATTACATCGCCTGAATATATCTTTATATCACTGAGAATATAAATATTATAACCTTCAATTGGTGCAGCTACCCAAACCTTAAAATGCATAATAATATCTTTTACAGCCACACTATTGCCATTTAAACTATTATAAACAGGATCAAAATCTATTTTGGACAAGATATCCTCACTAACTTCAGTTATATTATTACGTTTTTCAAAGATATGATAGTTATCCTCTGCTATAGCAATCTTGAATCCTGTTGAATCTTCATAATCATATATAGTTGAAAGATCTGTATATATTGACATCTGCTCAATGTCCGGATATTTATTATTAGTCGACCATATTTCCTTGTCATCCTCTGTCATAATACATACTGCTTCAAGTTCATCATAATGCTCTATGTACTCATATATTTCATCATAATTATACTCACTATCACTCTCATTATAACCGACACATACCCCTGAAAGCTTTTGAGCCAACTCATAGCTGTCATCCATTTTCATATTAATTATGTTAAGCATATATATAACTAACATAGACAATGCTATCGCAACAAAAATGACCAAAATAATAAACAAACCCAGAACAGAAGGCCATATATGTTTTCTCTTAAATTTATTTATTCTTTTGTCTTTAGCTTTACTCATAATTTCTCCCATATAATTTAACAGTCTAATATTTGTATTATAAAGGCAAAGAAAAATAATTTCAATTGATATAAACATTTTAATGCAAAAAACTTCGCAATATTTCATATTTATGATAAAATTAAATATATCACTACTAAACGAGGAGGCATACGGATTATGAACAAAAACGAAACACCCAACCTATTTACTACATATACAAACGGTATAAAAATATTCTTTTATATTTCAGTAGCCTTACTTTTTCTCTTCGGAATAATAGCCGAACTGGTGTATCCTGACGAAAGAGACAAGCTGTCTACAGACTGCAGAACCTTTGAGTCCGAATGGTCACAGGTTCATTCTGACGGAAGTAAAACTCCAATTGAAGTACCCGGTAAAGTTGAAGCTGAATATGGAGAACTCGTAACAATAACAACCACTCTTCCCAATGACATTAACTCTGGAGAGTGTTTGGCATTTAGACCAATCTGGCAGGATGTATCGATATATGTAGACGGTGAATTACGTATAGAATATACAACAAAAGACTCCAGACCGTTTGGAACCAACAGCCCTATGCGTTATCTCCTTCTTGAGCTAGATGATAACGATGCAGGCAAAGAATTAGTATACAAATGTACCAGTAACTCAAAATACACTGGAGATTTCAGAGTAGTTCTTATCGGCGACAGAATGAGTATTTGGACATATCTTTTAATGGACTCAGGAGTACGAATGATTATTTCTGTATTCCTTCTCCTACTAAGCGTTTTTTGTATTTTGGTATGTATCATTCTTAAATTTGTTTACAAAAAGAATTTAGACCTTAACTACTTAGCATGGACACTATTTTTCTGTGCTTTTTGGATGTTATCAGAAACAGCTTTACGACAATTACTTGTAAAAAATATTTCTATACTCTCCTATTACGCTTACTGGTGCCTAATGATGATACCAATTCCGTTAATCACATATATTAACGAAATACAGAACAAACGCTATAAAAAGCTTTTTGTCTTATCACTAACATACTCAACGGCTTTACTTACAATAAGTACATTTTTACAGATTTTTGATATAGTTCAGTTTGTTGAAGTAATTCCACTTATACATACAGGACTAATTATAGCTATAGTATGTATGATTGTCACAATAACCATTGATACAATAAAAAAGAGAATAAAAGACTACCTTTTTGTTGGTATAGGCTTATACGGAATGCTCTTTACAGCAGTAATTGAAATACTTATGTACTATATTGGTGCAGATTTATCGCTTGGAACAGTGTTAGCTGTAGGTCTTCTATTCCTACTTATAACAGCGATAATAAAAACAGGTCAGGATTTATTTAAGTCAGAAAAAATAAGACAACAGGCTATTTCAGCACGAGAAGCACAAGCAAAATTCCTTGCCAACATGTCGCACGAAATTCGTACACCTATCAATGCTATCATAGGTATGAACGAAATGATATTAAGAGAAAACGAAGATACTGCAATAGAAAACTATGCAAACAACATTCAAAGTGCAAGTACTATGCTTTTAGGTTTAATCAACGATGTACTTGATTTTTCCAAAATTGAAGCAGGTCAATTAGAGCTTATAGAAGACGATTATCAACTTACCGCTCTTATCCAGCATGAAATACTTCTTTTAAACACAAGAGCAGCCAATAAACCTATATCAACCATGATAGATATAGATTCAAGCTTACCTTCTGTACTTTATGGCGATGAACTCAGAATAAAACAAATTCTTACAAACCTGATTTCAAATGCTGTAAAATACACCGAGCAGGGAACTGTTACAATAAAAGCTTATGCTAACCTTATTGATGAGAACAATATAGAATTAGTCTTTTCTGTCATTGATACAGGTATTGGAATAAAATCCGAAGAGCTACCAAAACTTTTCGACAGCTTTAAACGTCTTGAATTAAGTAAAAACCGAAACATCCAAGGCACTGGACTCGGACTTAACATTGCAAAGCAATTGATAGATTTGATGCACGGAAAAATTGCTGTAGAAAGTGAATATGGCAAAGGCTCAACTTTCACAGTTACAATACCTCAAAAAATCATAGACAAACAGCCTATTGGCAAATTCAACTTTATGACAAATAAGTCAAAAAAAGAGAAACAGGTTAAAGAAAAACTCTTTATTGCTCCAAACGCAAAAATACTTGTTGTTGATGACAACTCAATGAATCTTGCTCTTATGAGAGGTTTGTTAAAACGTACAAAAATAAATGTGGATTTGGCAGAAAGTGGCGAACAATCCTTAGAACTTACAATGAAGAAAAAATACGATATTATTTTTATGGATCACATGATGCCTGAGCTTGACGGTATAGAGACCTTGGAATTGTTACGAAAGCAGGACAACAATCCAAACCAAAACTCAATAGTTATTGTATTAACAGCAAATACAGTTACAGGATGCAAAGAAATGTATCTCGAAAGTGGATTTAATGATTATTTCCCTAAGCCTGTACAGGCTGATAAATTAGATGAGCTATTAAAAGAATACTTACCAGCAGAGCTTATAGAATATACTGATGTCCCTACATAAAAAGTAATCGTTTAAATTATGTTTAAAAACAAAAACTCAGGTTAAAAGATATGCACACTGCCTGCTTGGCAGGAGCTTATCGTCTCACCTGAGTTTTTATTTGTTATATAATCCTAAAAATCATTATTCTTTCTCGTTTATTATTCCCCTCAAACAAATCCATACACATGATTTCATCAATGAATTCAACGCTATCCTCTGTCATTAAATACGATATAAAATCATCCGATGGATAATAGAAAAACAAAAGAATTTCACGTTCTTTCTCATAGTATGAGGCTTTGATTTGAAACAATACTTTTTTTAATATTTCCACTGAAAATGGATTAAAGAAAAAACATCTGTCCACTGTTTCCGGCACATTGTACTCTTCTGCATTTCCAAAACAAAAAGAAACTCGTTTTCGCGACACAGCATATTTACTGTTGTCTACAGCATCAACAAAAAGCCTTTCGTCATATTCCACACCAATAGCTTTACACCTTGTCTGATATGCAAGAAAAAAGTCTACTCTTCCTTTACCACAACCATAATCAAGCAAAGTATTTTTCTTATCAATATAACCACTAAATGCCAATCTCTCCAGCACTGAGTATGATGTAGGTTCATACGGATAATGATTAAGGTCAGCATTCGAAGCATCCCATCCGGATGTCTTAATTCTCAACAAATTATCCCATTTATAATCTCTGATAGCCATAGTATCATGCCTTCTTTTCCAACAGAAATATTTTAATATCCCAGCTCATCATTTACTAAAATAATATGGAATCTGTCAGCATGTCTCGAATATCTTGTAACAAGGAATTCGCAACATATAGTATCTCTTGACTTACAATTCACGCAAGAACCATTCTGCTTACAAGGTGTATCAAGTGGAAATCTCTGTGCGTTAATAGGTGCAGCAATATTTCTAGCTCTAGATAGCGCCGCATCAAGGTCCTTAGCAACTTTATTCATACCCACTATCATAATAACTTTCTTAGGTCCATACGCAATAGCTGCAACTCTGTTAGAGTTTCCATCTATATTCACTAATATACCATCTTCAGTAATAGCATTACTGCTACAAAGGAAAAAGTCTGAACCAAATATCTTAAGTTCAACCTCTCTCTTCTCCTCCGGTGTCTGGCAATTATCACGGTTGAACACCTCGTAATTGCCATTGATAACAGCCTCACGAAGTCCTATCTCGCTGACAGATACAGAGCCACCCCAGCCAATAGATGAGCCTTCTGGTATAAGCTCTAAGGCTTTAGCAAGAGCCTCCTCCTTAGTCTCAGCATAATAGCCTGACATATTACGGGATTCTAAGCCTTTTATTACCTTATCTGCAAGTAGTTTATTTCGAGTTGTCTGGTTAATGTCTTTCATATTTTTTCTCCTTTTATAGATAACTTTTTCTCGACATATTAATATACATCAGAAGCTTTCGTATTTTATTTCTCTGGTAATTACCTTTCCATTTAATAGGAACTGGACACGTCCGTTAAGTATAGTAACATCAGACTCAGCTGCACCAATATCAGACTCTAAATTTGATTTAATCTCAGAATCTATGTCGCAGTCTATAAATGTCATTTTACAGTTTTTGTTATAATTACCAAACGATATAGCATCACGGCCTTCACCCTTTATGGTAATGCCACATTCTTTTGCTTCAATATATGATGACTCCTTAGCAGAACCAATTGCCGAAATCTCTATAGCACGTAAATTCCAGCTTATATTTGAATTTGCAATGTGGATATCTGCCTTGTTTCCATATAGTGCGCCAATACCTGCACTAAATGTTCCACCGAAAATACATTTTAGTAAAATATGCGAAATATTAACATCTACGTTGCCATTCATAGAGCCAATACCAACATTGTTAGTAGTTACAAGCTTTAAGCTTATATTACACATTGCAATATTGATACTTACATCACCTTCATGTGTTCCGATTCCTACACCTTTTTCTCCAGTAAGCTCAATAATATATTTTCCGCGTCTGATGTCTATTACTCCACCATATCCGGAACCAATTCCTATACCTTTAGCTCCGTTACAATGAATCTCAATACAGCCATCCTGCTCAAATATAACTGAACCATGCGCTGAATCGGCATCATTTCCGATTCCAAAGTAATTATCCTTCTCACTGTTAATAGAAAGGTCACCATCACCCTCTATAACCAGAGATGAGCTCTCTGCTACTCTTATACCACCATCCTTAAAATGATTTTCGCCTTTTAGAACTAAAGTAACATTGCAGTTCTCTCCAATAGTAATACAGGCATTTCTTTTTCCTGCTGAAAGATTTACATTATCCAGAACTATTTTTCCGTTATAGCCAGCCCTTATATCAAGAACAATATTTGTGGTGACACCATTCATACCGGAAAGCGTAACATCTTTATGTATTGTATTATCAGGTACAATCTCAATACACGAATATTTGTCAGCAACAAGTTTTGCAAGATTAATTCTACTTTCCTTTCCTGCAATATATATTTTGCTTCCCTTTTCCAGCATTACCTGTCTTTGATAACGTATGATTTCATCTTTAACGACCTTGTCAATCTCAGGTAAAACAACCTCAGATGGTCTTGCAGTATAGTAACCCTGTATTAAATCTATTCCAAGCCGAATAACCATCTCCAGCTCGTCACCAGTTTCTATACCTTCGGCAAGAGCCTTTATGTTATTATCATGAGCAAAATCAATAATCTCACGGACAAAATGCTGTTTTTGTGGACTTTCCTGTATTTCAGACAAAAGCATTCTGTCTATCTTAACATAATCTGGCATATATCTTAATAAATTAGTTATGTTGGAATAACCTGTTCCATAATCATCAACTGCAGTTTCTATTCCCATGGACGCATATATCTGCTTCATCAATGCAAGTTCATCATCAGGAACCTCTGCCTGCTCAGTAAGTTCAACAACAACTGTAGCAGAATATTTCTTAAGCTTGTCCTCAAGTAGCTTTGCATCCTCTCCTTGCAATCTATTGTCCGGAATACTGTTTACAAACACCTTTTTTCCATCAAAAAGTGCTTCTTCTTCACCTATTCTTTCTAAAACATTAAAGAAGGTAAGACGCTCAACATCATATAAACGTCCCATATAATCAGCATATTTTATAATTGTAAGTGGAGATACATAAGGTGTCACGTCAGCACGCATAAGCGCTTCATATGCATATATTTCTCCTGTTTTTGAGTTGACAATAGGCTGAAAATGGTAACGCAAACGGTTGTTATCCATAATATCCTTCACAGCCAACATTTCTTTATACTCTTCTGCTGTAAGCATCTCTTTATTCATCATCTTACGTTCAGAAATTTTATTACCGTTTTTCTGTGCAACTGCTGTATTAATTAAATGTTCCAAATCCTTTATACCGGATATATACAAACTTTCACAGCCTACATACACAGACAGTCTGTATGGAAGTCCTTCTACAGCATCTAGCTGTTTTAACATATTCCCTTTTATATTATAAATTTGCTGTTCAGCATCATCATCAAACAGCTCAACTCCTACAAACTCTCCATTACCCAAAACACAACACAAACCATTTTTAATTGAACTTTTTAATATACCCGCTACAGTTTTTATTGCATAATTACCTTCTGTACGACCATACTTATCGTTTATATCTGATAATCCTCTTATATCTATGGCAATAGCACCTGCGTGTTTGTCCATCAATCCATTAAATTGTTGTATCATGCCCTGATAATTATAAAGACCTGTAAACGTATCTCTTGTCTGACTTGCTTCTAACAACTCATATTTCTGTCTAAACTCATCAATTCGTCGGAAAAATTCCAGTCCTTGCATTACATTTCTTAGCCATAACCAATATATATCAGTATAACATCTAGCTTTGTTGCCATAGCTTATAACTGCATATCCAAAGCAGCGCTCCTCAAAATGTAAAGGTGTAAAGAAAAATGCAGCTGGAGTATCTCTTTCTTCATGCAATTCAGGTATGAGCTGTTCTCTCATAAAGGTTTTAGACATATTAACTTGATTAATCACACCATCTTTTCTGCACCTAATAACAGGCAAAATCTGCTCTGAATAACCATCCCAATTTGTATCACTGCTATGAAGCTGTTCTGAATCCGTCCACTGCGAATTAAGACATAGCGAAAAGCTCTCAAAATCACCTAAATGATATACATATGCAAAAATCGTATTCATTAAATCTGAGAAATCCGACTTGGAAAGCATATCCTCCATCATATAATTAAAACGTGAGTGGAAGCTTTCTTGAACCTCAACAAATTCAGATTTTATCTCCGATTCATGAGCTGAAACTTCTAAAACCTCCTCATCATCAATCAGCGCTTTTATTTTATTTGCCACAAATATACCACACTGTTTAGGTGAAAATGTTTCCGAAATAAATGAATGGAAATATTTGCTATTCTTGTCCACACAAATTACCGGACCATCGAAATTATTTTTTAATTTTTCTTCTATATCTCCTGTAAGTCCCGGAGTCTGAATAGTATCTGAAAGCACAACAAAACCATCGAAAAGCTCATAGTTTATCAACGAAAAAATCTCTGATTCTCCATGCTCTCTTTCGATGGTTTCCTGATATTTATTATACATGGCAAAACAACAGACATCGCAATCAAAAGCAAACATCTGTGTAAGAAAACCTTCAATAAATAAGCTTTGTTTTTCTTCCTCTGCGTAACCTAGTAACAGGGCTATTTTAGTCCTTGTTGCCATCCCTATCCTCCTATATATCAAATAGACATATTTTATGACATAAAATTATCTTATTATGCAATATATTTATACACAATTCTATCAAATCGCTAATATATAGGTCAAGATATTTTAAGTTATTTCTATGATTAGTTTAATTCTTAATTTGAGTGACAATACTCTTAATAGCCTTTTCCAAATCACTACTTTATAAATGTCTTATTCTGACAAATATTGTACGCTTGTTCTAAATGAAGTCACTGTTTTTTCCCCAATATCAAATGTGACTTCTACCACAGCACCTTCATCAGTCTTACATACTACTGTATAATAAGCACGTATATTATTTCCACTAACGCCATTATAGTTTACGCCCACATCCTGTGAGTAGATTTTTTCTACATTACCTAATTTTAAATCATCCGCAACAAAAGCTTCTATGATAGCATCATATTCCTTTTGCTCTTCATCAGAAAGCTCGCATTCTACCGCAACAACATCGTTTGTAATATCCCATCCGTTAGTGAAAGTACCTAATGTTTCATCCTCATAATGAAATACAGTCACTTCTCCGGTCAAGCTATCAACCCATATATCATATCTTTGATTGTCAGTTAAAATATGTACTTGATAGCATTTTGAATCTAAAGTGTACATATCACGAACTTCCTCTGGCATAGAATCATTTTCATCTTTAAACTCAATAACAGTTACACCATCTTCAGACTCAATAACAGCTACACCATCTTCTACAACATTATCAGCTATTTCTTCAAAATCGATATCAGGAGCGTAATCAACATCAATATCTTGAGTTTCAACTTCGTATGTTGCTGGGTCCTCAAGGAATATTTCCATATAACACTCCCCTAAGTCCTGACCTGCATATTTTTCAATGGTCTCTTCGATAATTTCTTTAAGCTTTTCTAATCCTAAATCCTCCTTAGTCTCATTAGAATAGTGCTTATAGGATATGTCGCAATTATTCCATGTTATTTCATAACTATATTCACTCTTTGATACAATTTCAGCACCTTCTGGCAAATAAATATTTTCCTCATCCAGCCAAACCTGATTAATAGTTTCCTCCTGAGGTGCATTTTCCTCCGTAGTTTCATCTGCACTCATCTCTGTACTTATTTCCAGATTCTGCTCAACCTCTGTTACCTGTTCTTCCTGCATATCATGTGCCATACTTACATGTAATCCAAAAGCTCCGCTTACCACGATTGCACTGGCTAATGCCAAAGTTGCCATTGTTCCTTTTTTCTTTCTCATATTAATTTCTCCTTTTCATTCTTTTTCATTTATTAACCATGGTAGGTATATGATACAATCCCCTTCTTACCATACAATAAAGAAAAAGTAATCAAACGGTAAACTTTTTCGGAATAAAAACTGTAACTATAGTTCCTTTATTAATCTCAGACTTAATATTCATCTGCCCGTTGTGATACTCCACAATTTGATTACATATTGCAAGACCTAAACCAGTTCTACCCTCTTCACGTCGTCTTGACTTATCCACCCTAAAAAAAGGTTCCGTTACACGTTTTACCTGCTCTTTAGTCATACCACAACCATTGTCTTCCACATAAATTCTAATTTTATCATCTTCATCATCCACGCCCCAGGATACAGCACCATCATTTTCGCAAGCATATATGGCATTTTGAATAAGATTACATAATAAACTGTACAGTAAATCTTCTTTGGCATACATATTTTGCACACTTCTATTACAAGTAAGTGTAACTTTTCGTTGCTGACACAATGTCTCCATTCGTTTTTTTATCTGTTCTTCTATATCATCCAATGAAATTTCTTCTATATCAATTTCTTCATTTCTTATCTTTGCCATATCTAGTAAGGAATACGATAATTGTAACAAAAGTTTAGATTCCTCCATAATATAGCTCATACACTGTATCTTCTCGTCCTCTGATACATTTGCCTTTTGAATATATTCAGCAAATCCATATATGCTGGTTAATGGACTTTTTAATTCGTGAGCAAAGTTATCAACGAACTCTTGCTTTGCATCTGCTTCTCTTTGAATCAGTTGCACATTTTCCTGTATCTTCTCTGCCATCTTGTTAAAATGCCTGCCAAGAATAGCGATTTCATCTTTTCCATATTCTAATGCTCGACTCTCCAAGTCTCCTTCTGCCATATGATCAACAACCTGTGTTAGTTCATCGATTGGCTTCATAGTCCTTCTTAACACCCAAAAAAGAAAAACAGCTAAAACAAAAGAAAAAGAAATGCTGATTACCATATATTTAGCCTGAAGCTTATCCCACACTTGTGCAAGTTTTGTTAATTTTTTTTCACAACGCAAAAAAAGAATTTCATCACCTTCATACAGCGTACCTTGAATTGTAATTATCTTATTATCTTTTCCTTCTATTATGAGTTCATTTTTACCAGCTATAGGATTCCAATCTCTTAATACTTCCTCATCTTTTGGATATACACATATTTCTCCACGCCATAGAGTTAAATCTAGAGTATCATCATAATAATTTTCATAGTTTTCTATAACTTTTTGCAATTTTGCATCCGTAACATCGCCTTGCTTATACATACTATCTATACTTCTAATCAAGTTGCTAGTCAATATATTATACTGTGCTTCAGCCTGGGTTTGTTCAGTAGCAATATCCTTTTGATAAGTTAATTTAAATACAACATACATACCAATATTTAGTAACATGACAAACAATATCATTGTAACCAAATATACTTTTTGCCATAATTTCACAGCGTTTCCTCCTACACTTCCAAGCGATATCCCAATTTCGTAATGGTTCTAATTACGTTTTCTAATCCAAGCTTTTTGCGTAATTTCTGTATATGCACATCTACAGTTTTGGTATCTCCCATATAATCATATCCCCAAGCTAATTCCAAAAGCTTTTCTCTTGAAAGTGCTATGTTTTTATTAACAATTAATACCTCTAACAAAGAAAATTCCTGTGGTGTCAATATAATCTCTTTTCCTTGACATGTAACCATTCGCTTTTTCAAATGCACTTCAACATTCCCAATATGTATTGTCTCATCTCGTTCACTACGACGCAAAACAACATTAATACGTGCAATTAACTCGAGCATCTCAAAAGGCTTTACAATATAATCTTCTGCACCTAAAGAAAGTCCTTGAAGACGATCTTCCAATTCTCCTTTTGCAGTTACAAATATAATAGGTGTTCCTGAAACCTGCTTAATAAAATTAAATCCCGACACTCCCGGCAACATCACATCCAAAAGAATTAAATCGAACTTTTGACTCTGTAACACTTCCAAACCACTCAAACCATCATAACAACAAGTACATGTATGTCCAACCAGAGCTAAATTGCGTTTTACAAGTTCACTGATATGCCGATCATCCTCTACAACCAATATATTTGCCATTCTTATTTCATTCCTTTCTGTAGCATCTTGAATTATTATAACACCAAAAAGTAATCAAATGGTAAAAACATCTATAAATATAACTGCGATAATTCTAACAATATCATAATCCTCTATCACTCCATGATGGTTATCTTTTTTTCCCATTCTCTTGAAATAAAAAAAGATTGCCCTAGAGGACAATCTTTTAATTTCATATAATACCACCAACTCCAAGATTTTACTTTTCCAATAGTTTCAAGAATCTTTTGTCATTCATCTGTTCATTAGTAATGTAATTACCATTATAAAACAGTGCATATGTTGTAATTGGTGTAGGAGCATTTTGAGCTTCTTCTTTACTCTTCAAATGAATGGCTTTAAATTGTATAGATTTTTCTTTGGCAATACCTTGAATCACTGGAACATATTTCGCATTGAATGGACATTGATTGGTATAATACAAAACATATCCTTTTTCTTCAACGTGTGGTTGTTTTGCACATTCTTTAAATTTTGGCAACTCTACATCTTCACTAAAAGGTAAATACCACAATTGAATACCATTATCAGCCTCATCACAAACTCGAAAGCCTTTATACTTCAAAAATTTAGGTTCTGCCAAAAATGGTTTTTTCTTCGCAGCTGCCAAAATGCAAAGTCCCTTTTTCCCTTTACTTTTACTATCTTCAATACATGCATTTAATAAATCTGTTGAATAACCATGACCTTTAAATGAACCAGCTACCCATAAACAATTAATATGCATATATCCATCTGCCAAAATCGGATTCCATGCATTCTCAGCAGGAATATATTCAATAAAACACTTCCCTCTTTCTGTACTTTTTAGAAAAATCAAACCATCCTCAAATCGTTCTAACAACCATGCCTTTTTAGAAGATACCTGAATATCATTGTTGTTAGAAATAGCACAACATATATGCTCTTTATCAATATTTTCACTCGTAATCTTAATGTATTCCATTATATAAAACCTCCTAATACATAACCTTCGTTTCCTTGTATACATTCTCCTCTGGCAGTACGTTATCATCGTTCACCAGCTTATACCATTCTTGAATTATTGGTTTCTTTTTAAACATCTGTAAAAATTATAGATGAAACAAATTTTTCAAACCAATACCGATAATAAAGCCGACTATAACAAACGCAATATGTAAAATCGGTAAAAGAAACAACATAAACCACTTGACATATTGGGGCCTTTCTTGTTCTTCTTTATCTTTATATTTAATCGAAGAATATATGAGCAACATAATCCACAGAGG
>JAZSEO010000019.1:0-127962 GCA_045531735.1 Wujia sp.
AGAATTATACGAAATGGATAAAAACACAGAATTGCTAATGGTAGATGAGTTTAGCAAGAGAAATGAAGAACTAAAGAAAAAGAATGCAGAGCTGAAAAAAGAACATGCAGAGCTGGAAAAAGAAAATGCAGAGCTGGGAAATACTATAGCGGAGAAAGAAAATATTATACACGAGAAAGATGCTATTATTGCCGAGTTAAGAGCACAGCTTGCAAAAAAATAAAATATTTTTTAATCGAAGAGTCATATTTTTTAGGATATGGCTCTTTTTACGTTCTTTGTTGCAAAATTAGTTTAATTTCATACTAATTTCACATTTATTTACTTTACTTAAAAATAATACTGTGCTATTATTTTTCGGTAATTGTTAAAATATGTATTTATATTATTCTCTCGCGAGAGAGTGGGGAGGGCAGAATAGCTGTCAGCCATAAATTAGGAGGAAGAAATGTTACAGTTAAAAAGCATAGTCAAAGATTATGTATCAGGTGACACAACTGTTCAGGCTCTTAAAGGTGTTAGTATTAATTTCAGAGCTAATGAATTTGTATCTATTTTAGGACAGTCAGGTTGTGGAAAAACAACAATGTTAAATATTGTTGGTGGTCTTGACCAGTATACAAGTGGAGACCTTGTTATTAAAGGAAAGTCTACAAAGGAGTACAAGGATAGAGATTGGGATACGTACAGAAATCATTCGATAGGATTTGTGTTTCAAAGCTATAACCTTATTATGCATCAGTCGGTTCTTCAGAATGTTGAGCTTGCACTCACACTTTCTGGTGTAAGCAAAGCAGAAAGAAGAAAACGTGCTAAAGAAGTGCTTGAGAAGGTTGGTTTAGGCAATCAGATACACAAAAAACCGAACCAGATGTCTGGTGGTCAGATGCAGAGAGTTGCCATTGCGAGAGCACTTATCAATGACCCTGAAATTCTTCTCGCAGATGAGCCAACAGGAGCTCTTGATACAGAGACAAGTGTTCAGATTATGGACCTCTTAAAAGAGATTGCAGAGGACAGACTTGTAATAATGGTTACTCACAACCCAGAGCTTGCAGAAAAATATTCTACAAGAATTATCAAGCTTCTTGACGGTAAGGTTATTGATGATTCTATGCCATACAGCGATGAGGAAATTAAGAAGGATACAGATGAATTACTTAAAAAACTGGACCCTGTAGCAGAAAAGGAGAAAATGAAAAAGAGCAAGATGTCATATCTTACAGCTCTTAGTTTAAGCTTTAATAACCTTCTTACAAAAAAAGGTAGAACGATTCTTACGGCATTTGCAGGAAGTATTGGTATTATAGGTATCGCTATGATACTTTCGCTTTCGGATGGATTTAGAAATTATATAAAGAGCGTTGAGGAAGATACACTTTCCACATATCCATTAGTGATAACTGATGAGTCGGTTGATATGGAAGGCATGATGGCCATGATGATGGGTACAGAGATGCAAAGTAGCGAAGAACATGATATGGATAAGGTATATTCCAATAACTTTATTGGCGACTATATGAGCACCATGATTGGTGAGGTAAAAATAAACGATATGATTTCGTTTAAGGACTATATAGAGAATGGTGATGGAAGCATAATAAAGGATTACACTACTGATATAATGTACACATATGGTATTACTATTAATGCGTATACTATAACTGATGAGGATGAGATATATCAGGTTAACCCTACATCTGTTATGGATAGCATTGGCATGGGTACTATGACAGAAATGTCTAATCTTGGAATGACTGCCTCGTCAGCAGATGTATGGTCGGAGATGATTGCAAATGAGGAACTTCTCCACAGTCAATATGACCTTGTGGCTGGAGAGTGGCCTACAGAATATAACGAGGTTGTATTAGTAATAAATCAGTACAATGAAATTACAGACTATGAGCTTTATGCCTTAGGACTTCGTGATGTATCAGAGCTTCAGCAAATGATGGGAGCAGCATTAAAGGGAGAATCGATAACCTTTGAAAACACTTCTTATACTTATGATGAGCTTCTTAATCTTACATTTAAGGTTATTCCTACATCTGATTTTTATGCGTATGATGAAGATGCTGGATGCTATGTTGATATGCGTGATGACGAAGAGTATTTAAGAGAAAAAATAGATAATGGTATCGAAGTAAAGGTATCGGCAATTATTAGACCAAATGAAGAAGCAACAGTACATTCACTTGCGACTACTATTGGATACAGACACGAACTCGTGGAAGAGCTTATGAGTATGGCGAAGGAAAGTGAAATAGGTCAGGAGCAGATTAATAATCCTGACATGAATGTGTTTACAGGATATGAGTTTGGAACAGATTTAAGTGCTATGCAGGCAGAGGAGGATGCTGCTGAAAGTCAGGAGTTCCTTGCGTCGATGGGGCTTGATGGAATGAGTGATGATGAGATTCTTGCTGCTATAGCAAGCATGCCTCAGGAACAACAGATGGCTATTATGGCTGCTGTTATGGAGTCTATGGATGAAGAAGCAAGTGGTTCTGGCGGAATATCTCTTTCTGATTTAAAAACTGTTGAAGATGCAACTTATGAAGAGAATCTCATATCAATCGGTATTGCTTATGAGGAGGACCCAAAGACCATAAGTATTTATCCAAAGGATTTTGAGTCAAAAGAAAAAATCGTTGACATAATCGAGGAATACAATGATAATGTTATGGCAGCTGGAGAGGACGAAAAAGAAATTTCCTACACAGATTTAGTAGGAACAATGATGTCCTCAGTAAGCTCTATTATAAACAGCATATCTTATGTTCTTATGGCGTTTGTTGCAATATCGCTGGTTGTATCATCGATTATGATAGGTATTATCACATACATTTCGGTTCTTGAAAGAACAAAAGAAATAGGTGTTCTTAGAAGTATCGGTGCATCGAAGAAGGATATTTCGCGTGTGTTTAACGCTGAGACAACTATTATTGGATTTGTAGCGGGTATGTTGGGTATAATAGTAACTATAATACTTAATTTCCCTGTTAATATGATAATTGAGCATGTCTCTGGTCTTAAAGGTGTAGCAGCACTTCCAGTTGATGGAGCAATCATTCTTGTTATAATAAGTGTTGTCCTTACAATGATAGGTGGACTTATTCCATCAAGATATGCATCTAAGAAAGATCCGGTTGAGGCACTTAGGAGCGAATAAAATGAGATATATTAAGCAATTCAGCATAATATTAGTGATATCTTTAATGGGGGAACTCTTGCATGAGTTCCTCCCTTTTTCTATGCCTGCAAGTATATATGGCTTGGTGCTTATGCTTGTGGCACTTATATCCGGACTGATAAAAGTTGAGCATGTGAAGGAGACAAGTGCATTTTTGCTTGATGTGATGCCTATAATGTTTGTGCCACCTGCGGTGGGACTTGTGGATAGCTGGGGTATTTTGCAGGAGATACTCATTCCTTTTGTTCTTGTTGGAACTGTTTCTACGATTATAGTTATGGTGGTGAGCGGCAAGGTTACACAAGGGATAATTTGTAGAGGTAAAAAAAGGTGTAATGGTGTACATGATTATACAGGCCAAGAGGCAGAATCAAATGTTGCAGATGCACAGAACAAGGAGGTAAATTGATATGCAGGAAATTTTTAATTCTATATCAGCTATGACCTTCTTTGGTGTGGCGCTTACGCTTGTTTGCTATAATGTCGGATTAGTGGCAAAAAAGAAATTTAAAATTGCTCTGTTTAGCCCAATATTAGTGGCTATTGTATTGATAATTATGATATTAAAATTAATCGGAATAGAGTATGAGACATACAAGCAGGGTACTACAATAATATCATATCTTTTAACGCCTGCAACGGTGTGTCTTGCAGTACCATTATATGAGAAACTAAAGCTTTTGAAGGAAAATCTATGGGCTGTGATAGGTGGAATAATTTCGGGAATTATAGCAAGTGCGATAACTGTATGGGGCACGTGTGTTGTTTTTTCACTGGATAAAACAATATTTGCGACGTTACTTCCGAAATCTATAACTACAGCAATCGGAATGGTTGTATCAGAGCAACAGGGAGGGATAGTTACTATTACTGTGGCAAGCATCGTGGTAACAGGAATATTTGGAAATATGGTTGCGGAAACGGTATATAAAATTTTCAAGATAGATGAACCTATTGCAAAGGGTGTTGCACTTGGCACGTCTGCTCACGTAATGGGAACCTCGAAGGCTCTTGAAATGGGAGAGGTAGAAGGAGCAATGAGTGGGCTTGCTGTTGCGGTTGCAGGGCTTATAACAGTGTTGGTGACACCTGTTTTGATGGGGGTGTATTGATGTGTATCAATATATCTTGAACGTATGAATTTGGTGTGATATGATGAAAGTTAAGTATAAATCATAATAAGAGAGAAAACGATATGGAAAGAAAATTTATCTTTGACAAGGTTAGACTTGGAACAGGAAAAGAAAATCAAATAGCGATTCAGGGGTTTTGTGATGAAGAGTTTGTGGAAAAGACTGAACTAAAAATTGTGTTTTATGATAAAGGAGAGGATAAAACATTAACTCATGAATGTGTTGTTTCTAAAATTCCAGCTTTAAAACGTATAGAAATTACTGATGTTGGAATAAATAAAATGCTAACAATTTTGATAGAGATTCCTGATAAATATACTAATAAAGCAAGGTTGAGTATAAAGGCATTAACAGATGATTCTGTGATAAAAATATATGATGCATCGTCAGATATGCTAAATGGTGTTCGAACTAAAATTAACTATTGCCTTGATGCGGTAATACAGTGTCAAGACGAGATAATATTGAAGGGTTGGGCACTGGATATAGATGATGTTACTTTTTCTGTTATCGAAGGAAGTAAGACGGGGAATGAAATAAATATAGTCAGTATAGAAAGAAGCTTAAGAACGGATGTTTTTGATGACTATGTAGAATACAAGAAAGATGATAAAGTTGGATTTATAATAAAAATAAAAAAGAATACCAATAAATTGTTTTTAAAAGTTCAAGCAGGAAAAAAGATAGATACACAAAGAATATTAGGCATTAACACAAGTAGTAAGTATATCTTTGTATCCAAAATAAAACGCTATACATCTAAATTTTTTATTACAGCAAAAAACATGGGTGTAAAGACAGCTTTAAAAAAAGTTAAAAATAAGGTGAAGTCTATTGTATTAAAAAAACCTGAAGAATATAGTAAGTGGCTAAAAGAGAAAATGCCTAATGAAGAGACATTGGCAATGCAGAGAAATAAAAAATTTGAGTATATGCCATTGTTCAGTATATTGGTGCCGTTGTATGAAACCGATGAAAGATTTTTAGACGAACTTATTGAATCGGTTAAGAAACAAACTTATTCTAATTGGGAAATATGTTTTTCTGATGGGAGTAAAAGTAGTGAAAGATTAAAAACAATAATAAAAACATATTCAAATAAGGATAAAAGAATAAAATATGTTGATGAAAAGAAAGGCCCTCTTGGTATTTCGGATAATACAAATCAGGCACTTTCGATAGCGACAGGTGAATATATTGTGCTTGGAGACCATGACGATTTGTTTTCGCCTGATGCATTGTATGAATGTGTAAAATTATTAAATTTCAATAAATGTGATGTTATATATACCGACGAAGACAAAATAGACGAGAAGAGTAAGCTCTATTTTGAACCTAATTTCAAACCTGATTTTAATATTGATTTGCTTAGAAGTAATAACTATATATGTCATATGTTTGTTGCATCAAAGCACCTGATTGATGAAGTGGGAATGTTTGATGATGCTTATGATGGTGCACAGGATTATGATTTTATTTTTCGCTGTGTTGAAAAAGCTAATGAGGTATGTCATATTCCTAAGGTTTTATATCATTGGCGTTCTCACAGAGGTTCAACGGCAAGTTCACCTGAGGCGAAGCTTTATGCGTTTGAAGCAGGGAAAAGGGCGATAGAGGCGCACTATAAGCGAGTTGGTTTGAACGCAATAGTGGATTCAATAGAGGAGTATGGAAATTATATGACAAAATATGAAATTATAGGAGAACCTATGATTTCTATAGTTATACCTAATAAAGATCATATAGAGGATTTGAAAAAATGCATGGATTCGATAGATAGCTTATCTGAGTATAGAAACTATGAATTTGTTGTTGTCGAAAATAATAGTACAGAAGATAGAACGTTTGAATATTATAACGAAATTGAAAAACGTGATAATGTACAGGTTGTATATTGGGACAAGGAATTTAATTATTCGGCAATCAATAATTTTGGTGTAAAGCATGCTAAAGGCGAGTATATATTATTGCTTAATAATGACACATCAATAATTAACCCTGATTGTCTTAGTCAGATGCTTGGCTATTGTCAGAGAGAAGATGTTGGAATAGTTGGTGCAAGGTTATATTATGAAGATGGTGCTATACAGCATGCAGGAGTTGTTGTCGGATTTGGTGGTATTGCAGGACATGCGTTTGTAGGACTTTATGAGGAAGATAATCTCTATATGTCGAGAACAAAAGTGGCTTGTGATTACAGTGCAGTAACTGCAGCTTGTATGATGACAAAAAAATCTATATTTGAGCAGGTTGGTGGTCTTGATGAGACATTTAAGGTAGCGTTCAACGATATAGATTTTTGTATGAAAGTAAGAGAACTTGGGAAATTAGTAGTATATAATGCGAATGCTAAATTATATCACTATGAGTCGAAATCTAGAGGTTTAGAAGATACGCCAGAAAAGCAAGAGAGATTTAGAGGAGAGATAGAAAGATTTGTTAATAAATGGCCAGATATTATAAGAGATGGTGATCCATATTATAATGTTAATTTGTCATTAGATAGAGCAGATTTTTCTGTTAGGAGCTAATAGGATAAGATGGTAAAAGAAATTTTGAGTTCAGGGAAAGATGAATATTATACGCTGGCAAATGTAGTTTTTGTGTGTTTGATGGCATTAATAATATATATTGGACTTAAAATTTTTGCAAAAAAGAAATTTGTTATTGAAAAAATATATCTTATTACTAGCATTGTTTTAGGATTTTGTATGACATTGATTATCCCCGTTGGCTCTGCTCCTGATGAACCTACACATATGTATGTATCGTATGATTTATCAAATAAGTTGATGGGGGTTGATAAGGATTCTGAAGGCTATCTTTTGATGAGAAAAGAGGATGTTGATGCTTATACTCAGACAAAATGGCTCACGCGAGAATATATTAATGGTTATTATTCTGATTTATTTAATCAAGATATAGATGATGAATTGGTTGTAACTGATATAGAGGTATCTGACTCAAATTATTTTTTATATTTTTTTTCGGCACTAGGAATAACTGTAGGAAGACTGCTTGGGCTTGATAGTATCTTGATGTATTTGCTTGGCCGATGGTTTAATATGTTATTTTTTTCAGGTGTTACGTATTTCGCAATCAAAAAAATTCCTTTTGGAAAAAGCGTCGTATTTGTATGGGCGTTGTTACCTATAATGATACAACAGACATGTTCTTTTTCGTATGATTGTGTAATTAATGCGTTATGCATACTCATAATAGCAATGACATTTAATTTTATGTATGGTGAAAAATATGAAAAAATAAAACAAAAGTATGTGGATATATTTATGCTTGTGATAGCATGTTTATTCTTGCTACCATGTAAGGAATATGCATTGTTACCTGTGGCTATATTTCCCTTGCTGATTTTAATAAAGAAAGCTAAAGAAGTAATACTTGAAAAACAATATAGTAAATTAAAAATATATGGGACTCTTGCTTTAGTTTGCTTGTTGACAGTGAGTGCATCCGTTGTTGCGATAAAATATATATCTGCCTCTACAGGCACAGAAGGAGCATATGTTGAATGGGCAGGAAAAAATGCTAATTCAGTAGGATATTTTCTGTCAGACCCTATAGAACTTGTGTCTATATTTAAAGATACAATGTTAAAGAATGGAACTTCATATATTAATCAGATGTTTGGTGGTTATCTGGGGTGGATGGAGATTGCTGTTCCGTTTATTTTTGTTTTTCCGTTTGCTGTACTGCTTCTGTATGCGGGATTATTTCATGAAAATGAAGAGATATGTATGACGTTAGGAGACAGATTATGGTTTGTGTTTGTGTTTCTTGCTGTTGATTTTCTTGCATGTTTAGGAATGCTTTTGTATTGGACACCAGCAGATGCACGGTTTATCGAAGGTGTACAAGGGAGATATTTTTTACCGGCACTAGTACCTGTTGTGCTTAGTATGAGAATAAAAAGGCTGTGTGGTGGTAGGTATAAAGAAAAAATTATATCTTTGATGGTGCCAATAATGTACATATTTGTTGTAACGACTATATTAAAAAGTAGATTATAATAATTTTAGCCTCGTGGGAGCATATATATTAATTAATGATATATGTTTTGCGAGGCATTTTTTATGCTTAATTACATATGGGCAGTAATGATTATAATTGGTGTGTTTTATAGCGGTATAAATGGGGGAATATTTGTTGAAAAAGTGACAAATGGAATGCTTGATTCGGCGGAGGAAGCAATACAATTATGTGTTGTAATGTTGGGCGTTGTTGGACTGTGGAGTGGGATTATGAATATTGCAAAGGAAGCAGGTCTTATAAACAAATGGACAAAAGCGTTAGAACCAGTGCTTACATTTCTTTTTCCAGATATACCAAAGGATAATCCGACAAGAGGATATATAGCAACAAATATGGTAGCAAACATTTTGGGACTTGGTTGGGCGGCTACACCCGCTGGTCTTAAGGCTATGAAGGGGTTGAAGGAATTGGGAGGAGATAAAGTGGAAGCAACAAAAGAAATGTGTACATTATTGGTTTTAAACATATCTTCGTTACAACTAATACCTGTTAATATAATTGCGTATAGGACTCAATATGGCTCTGAGTCTCCTACTGCGATAATAGGTCCTGCGCTTGTTGTGACAGCAATATCAACACTAGTAGCAATTGTTTTTTGTAAGATTATGTGTACAAAAAAATAGGTTTTTGTTTAGTTTACTTGCGAATATAGTTATAATATGTTACAATTCCATTAATTGTGTAAATCTAAAAAATTAGATTGAAACATATATAATTAGTAAATAATATAAATTAAATACAATACGTCTTAGGAGGAATAAAATGAGAACATATTTAGTAACAGGAGGAGCCGGATTTATAGGTTCAAATTACATTCATTACATGTTTAAAAAGTACGACAATCAAATTCGTATAATCAATGTTGATAAGCTTACTTATGCAGGAAATCTTGAGAACCTCAAAGCAGTTGAGGATAGAGATAATTATACATTTGTCAAAGCAGACATCTGCGACAAAGATGCTATAGCAAAAATTTTTGCTGAGAATGATATTGACAGAGTTGTACATTTTGCAGCAGAGAGTCATGTAGACAGAAGTATCAAAAACCCAGAGGTTTTTGTGGAGACAAACGTACTTGGTACAGCAGTTATGCTCAACTGTGCAAAGGCAGCTTGGGAGCTTCCTGATGGAACATTTAAAGAGGGCAAAAAATTCCTTCATGTATCAACAGACGAGGTATATGGTTCGCTTCCAGATGATCCAAATGCTTATTTCTATGAGACTACACCATATGACCCACACAGCCCATATTCAGCGAGTAAGGCGTCATCAGACATGCTTGTAAAAGCATATATGGACACATATAAATTCCCTGCTAATATCACAAATTGCAGTAACAACTATGGTCCTTATCAGTTCCCTGAGAAGCTTATACCGCTTATTATCAATAATGCATTACAGGGTAAAAAGCTTCCTGTATATGGCGACGGTAAAAATGTTCGTGACTGGCTCTATGTAGAAGACCACGCTAAGGGAATCGATATGGTTCAGGAAAAAGGCAAGCTTTTTGAGACTTATAATATCGGTGGTCACAATGAAAAGCAGAACATTGAGATTATTAATATTATAATTGAGACTCTTCAGGAGATGCTTCCAGATGGGGATCCAAGAAAAGCATTAGTTACAACTGACCTTATTACTTATGTAGAGGACAGAAAGGGACATGATAGAAGATACGCTATTGCCCCAGATAAGATTAAAGCAGAGATAGGCTGGGAGCCAGAGACTATGTTTGCAGAAGGTATCAAGAAGACTATCGCTTGGTTCTTTGAAAACGAAGAGTGGATGAAGAATGTGACAAGTGGTGAGTATCAGAGCTACTATAGCGAGATGTATAAATAATATAACAAAAGGGGATAGATTAATCTGTCCCCGTTTGTTGTGTAATGAAGATGGATTTATATTATTCAGGAGGACAAAACATGAAAGGAATTATTCTTGCGGGTGGTTCGGGAACACGACTTTATCCGCTTACAAAAGCAATATCAAAACAGATTATGCCGGTTTATGACAAACCGATGATATATTATCCGCTTTCAACACTTATGTTAGCGGGTATCCGTGAGGTGCTTATAATTTCAACACCTAGAGATTTACCTGTATTTCAGGATTTGTTTGGCGATGGAAGTCAGCTTGGCATGAGCTTTTCGTATGCGATTCAGGAGACTCCAAGAGGACTTGCGGATGCGTTTATAGTAGGTGAAGAGTTTATAGGAAAAGACAGTGTTGCACTTGTTTTAGGAGATAATATTTTCTATGGACAGAGCTTTTCTAAGGTGCTCAAGAATGCGGCGACAAGAGAAAAAGGTGCTACAATCTTTGGTTACTATGTAAAAGATCCAAGAGAATATGGAGTAGTTGAGTTTGACGAGAATGGAAAAGCACTTTCTATTGAGGAAAAACCAGAAAATCCTAAGTCTAACTATGCAGTACCAGGTCTTTATTTTTACGATAACGACGTAGTTGAAATAGCAAAAAATGTTAAACCATCAGCTAGAGGCGAGATAGAGATAACTTCCGTAAACAACGAATATCTTCGCAGAGGAGACCTTATGGTAGAAACTCTTGGAAGAGGCTTTGCGTGGCTTGATACAGGTAATCATGATATGCTTCTTGATGCAGCGGATTTTGTTGCAGCCTTCCAGAAGAGACAGGGTCTTTATATTTCTTGTATTGAGGAAATCGCATATAAGAGAGGCTTTATAGATAGAGAACAGTTACTTAAGTTAGCTGAGCCACTTATGAAAACTGCCTATGGTCAGTACTTGGTAGACGTGGCAGAGGGATTATAATTAAAATGTTGAGGTGAAAGTATGTCAGAACAATTTGGAAAAATAACAGTAGAAACCTGTAATATAGAGGGGCTTAAAGTAATCACGCCATCAGTATTTGGAGATGATAGAGGATATTTTATGGAGTCCTACAATTATAATGACTTTGCAGCAGCAGGAATTAATTGTCAGTTTGTGCAGGATAATCAGTCTAGCTCCAAAAAAGGTGTATTAAGAGGTCTTCATTTTCAGATTAACTATCCACAAGACAAGCTTGTAAGAGTTGTAAGTGGCGAGGTTTTTGATGTTGCTGTCGATTTAAGAGAAGGTTCTCCTACTTATGGACAATGGTATGGAGTTGTGCTTTCAGCAGAGAACAAAAAGCAGTTTTTTATTCCAAAGAATTTTGCACATGGTTTTATTGTTCTTTCTGAAAGTGCAGAGTTTTGTTATAAATGTACTGATTTTTATCATGCAAATGATGAGGGTGGACTACTTTGGTGTGACCCGGAAATAGGTGTAGAATGGCCTATGCCAGAAGGTATGACAAAAGAAGATTTAATTATATCTGATAAAGATCAGAAATGGAATGGGATAAAAGAGTATAAAAAATAATAGTGTAAATCCGTGTAAGGAGGAAGAACAGTGAAGAAAAAGGTATTAGTGACAGGTGCAAATGGATATATAGGGCGACATGTCGTAAAACAATTATTAGATATGGATTGTGAGGTTGTTGCATCTGATTTTGCATTTGATGGCGTGGATGATAGAGCAATAAAAAATGATACGGCTATTTTTGAGAAAAATGATAATTTATACAAAGATTTGGGTGAACCGGATGTTTGTATTCATATGGCGTGGAGAAATGGTTTCCAGCATAATAACGCAAGTCATATAGACGATTTGGCAGGGCATCATAATTTTATTAATTCTATGCTTGAGCAAGGATTAAAGCAGATTGTTGTGATGGGGACAATGCATGAGGTTGGATATTGGGAAGGTGCAATAAAGGAAGATACACCTACCAATCCTACATCGTTATATGGTATATCAAAAAATGCTTTGAGACAAGCATCTATGCTTGCTGCTAAAAATAATGATGCTATATTGCAATGGGTAAGAGCATACTATATTTTGGGCGATGACACTAAAAATAATTCTATTTTCTCTAAACTTGTGCAGGCTGAAAAAGATGGTAAAGAAAAATTTCCATTTACAACAGGTAAAAACAAGTATGATTTCATCCAAATAGAGGAATTGGCAAAACAAATAGCGTGTGTTGCAATGCAGACAGAAATAGATGGAGTTATTAACTGTTGTACAGGAATACCTGTTTCACTTGCAGACCGAGTGGAACAGTTTATAAAAGATAACAATTTTAATATACGTTTGGAGTATGGTGCATTCCCAGATAGAGCGTATGATTCGCCTGCGGTGTGGGGAGACCCAGAAAAAATAAATGGGATTATGAAAAAAGTTAAGTAAAGAGGTTTGTTAAAGTGTTAAAGGCACAGATTAGTAATTTCAACAAATACAAACAATTATTAAAACAATTAGTATCAAGAGATTTAAAAACACGATATAGAAGATCGGTATTAGGTTTTTTATGGACTATTTTAAATCCTCTTGGAATGATGATTATATTAACAATAGTTTTTTCGACAGTATTTAGGGCGGGGATAGATAATTTTCCTGTATATTTGATGTGTGGTCAGTTAATATTCAATTTTTTTAGCGAAGCTAGTAGTAGTGCTATGGGTGCGGTATTAGATAATTCATCGTTATTAACAAAGGTGTATGTGCCCAAATATTTATTTCCGTTTTCTAGAGTTTGCTCTAGTGCCGTTAATATGTTTTTCTCTATGATAGCATTATTTATAGTAATATTTGCTACAAGATTTAAATTGACATGGACATTCTTATTATGTGTATTTCCGATGTTATATGTATGTGTATTTTCTTTGGGAATAGGGTTAGTGTTGGCGACGGTTGTTGTGTTTTTTAGAGACATGAGACATTTATATAGTATTTTAACTACAGCTTGGATGTATTTGACGCCTGTTATATATCCGATTTCTATTTTGCCACAAGAAATAGCACCTATTGTAAAAGCTAATCCGCTGACTTTATATGTTGATATGTTTAGAGATGTAATAATGTATAATACAGTTCCGGCTATGGCAGATCATATGATTTGCATGGTGATTTCTATGGTAACATTAATAATAGGTTTGATTGTGTTTAAGAAAAATCAGGATAAATTCATATTGCATTTTTAGGAGGATATTATGCAAGAAGGAAATATAATAGAAGTAAATGATATTTCTATTCGCTTTAGATTATATAAAGAGCATGTTGATAGCATAAAAGAATATTGTATAAAGAAATTACAAAACAAGTTGCAATATGATGATTTCTGGGCGTTAAAAGGTGTTAGTTTTAGTGTGAAAAAAGGTGAAGCTGTTGCACTGGTTGGAAAAAATGGCTCAGGTAAAAGTACAATGTTAAAAATAATTGCTGGAGTAATGCGACCTACGTTTGGACATGTTGAATTAGGTGGAACTGTAGCACCTATGATAGAACTTGGGGCAGGGTTTGACTTTGAGTTAACAGCAAAAGAGAATATTTTTTTGAATGGCTCTATTTTGGGGTATCCAAAGGATATGCTTGAAGAAAAAATTGAGGAAATTATATCTTTTGCTGAGCTTGAAAAATTTGTTGATGTGCCTATAAAAAACTATTCATCAGGAATGATTACAAGATTAGGTTTTTCGATTGCAACAATTAATCGACCAGATATTTTAATAGTTGATGAGATACTGTCTGTTGGTGATTTTCGTTTTCAAGCAAAATGTGAAGAAAGAATAAATAATATGCTTGCTCAAGGTACGACATTGTTGTTAGTCTCGCATAGCACGGATCAGGTGAAAAGAATTTGTGACAGAGCAATAATGCTATCATCGGGCAATAAAATTTTAGATGGCAATGTAGATGATGTATGTGATTTATATTCGTATTTATAGAAAGAAGGCGTGACATGTATATACCAATTTATTTAGAGATAGATGATGACAAGAATCCGATTTATAAGGCTGCGTTTTTAAAGGATATAGAAAAATTATATGGGAACAAAGTGATTATTGCAACATCAGAATATGTAGAACTTGTTGAGAATTTAGATAAGTTGGTTGTTATTCCTGATGATATAATAAATAAGATAGATTCTTTAAATGTAAATGCTGGTAGTAGAGGAATGTTGCTTGAACTTCAAAAAAACGATGAGTTAAGAGATTGGTTAAAAAGTAGCATAAAAGTAGAAGATACAGACGGTTTTATTGTTAACGGATTATATAATTTTGTGTATCAAGCCTCAAAAGATTTGGACGTAAATATAGTTTTTTCGGCTGATAAGCTGTTATCAGAAAAAATACGTTTAGATGAATACGCTACAAACTTAGAAAGTAAAAATGCAAAGGTGTCTGAATTAGAAGAAAAAACAGTCGAAATGCAGAGACAAATTGATGCTAAAAATGAAAACTTACAAAGATTACAACAGAAAATAACTGATTTAAGCACAGAATTATTCAAAAATAATGCTGAAAAACAATATATAGATGAACAGATGGAATTAAATGAGCAGAGAATGGACAAATCAGAAAAACAAAAGGTGTTACTTTCTGATTTGTATGCATCAGTTCTAAAAGAATTAAATGAGACAAAAACAGAATTGTTGAATTTAAAAAATAGAGGTGCTTAAAATGAAGATAGAAAAAAATGTTTTTTTTACTCCTTGTGAGGAAGGAGAAAATAGATACTATATAGATGACTTTGAGAATACAATTAATCCTAAAAATAACTACATGTCTATATTGAGTGAATATGTTAATGAAGGGGCTAAGGTTCTAGATTTAGGCTGTGCGCAAGGACGTTTAGGTTCTTTGATTAAAGATAAAAAATGTGAAATAATAGGCGTAGAATTAGATGTTGAAGCGGCAGAATACGCGAAAAAATCGCAAAACTACAAAAAAGTTCTTGTTGGCGATATGACAGATGAAAATTCAGAAATATATAAGCAAATTGTAGAAGAGGGAACATTTGATTTTATTATAATGGCGGATATCCTTGAACATGTTATGGAGCCTACTTCTGTTATGTTGATGTACGAGAAAGTTTTAAAAACAGAAGGTAAAATGTTGATAAGTGTACCTAATTTTGCAAATATTAAAGTTGCACTACAATTATTGAACAACCATATATCATATTCAAAAGTTGGAATACTGGATAATACACATATTAAGTGGTATACAAAACCATCATTTATAGAATGGATTGAGCAGATAAATGAGGTATATGATGATATTAACTTGGATTGTAAATATATAGGCAGTACTCAGGACAGAAATGAGTTTACAGATGAGTTACATGACAATCATCCAGAGTTATTTAAAATATTGTCTATTAACAAAAATTTCATGTCGCTTCAAGTTTTATTTGTATTAACAAAAAAAGAGAAGAAGGAAGATGTAAAAGAATTATATTCTTTATTAGATGAAGAAGAACCTGACATAGTTGAAATATTATCGTCTACATTAAAAGGAAAAACAATACCACAGCAGAATACAAAGCTTAATGAAGATGAAATTGAAAAATATGAAAGCGTAATTGCTGATTATAGAAAGAATTATGAAAATGTTGAAAAAATGTGGAAAGATGCACTTAAATCTAATGAAGAAGTGTATTCTAATTGGCAAGAATCATTAAAATCAAATGAACAACTATATTTAAATATAGAGAGCATTCAAAAATCCAATGATGAATTGTATCATAATTGGAAGGAAGCTTTATGTTCTATTGATAGTTTAGAACAGCAGTTAAACGAGGCACGTCATGGATGGGATGAATGTGCAAAATACTGGAGAGAAGCGGTTGAAGCTTGCGATAGAAAAGATGAAGAAAAAAAGCTAGAAATAGAAAAATACAAAAAACGTATTGCAGTGCAAAAAAATAGGGTCAAGGAGATATACGCTCAGTTAGACGAGATGGAAGCTATACTTAATCCTATAATGCAAAGAGATTTGGCATTACAGAAAGAAAATAATGAACTAAGGAAAAAGTTAGATGAGCATAAAAATAGAAAGAATTAGAAATATAATATCGACAATTATTTTTTTAGTCATCGTAATAGGTGGATTTATAATGCACTATGATGAATTCAAATTGGATTTTGAGGAAAGCTATTTAGATGCTTCTTTTGGAAATATTTCAGAAATAAATTCATCGATGGATAGAAAGATTAAAGAATCGCTACAAATAGAATTAAAAAGAGAATTAAGTAATATTATGGGGATTTTTTATAAAGCTACAAATGTAGATGTTATAGGAAACTTTGAATATTATACAAATGGTGATTATATATTATATTTCGGAAAAACTCTTAGTACTAAAACGTATCCAGATGTCTTTAGAGAGTTACAAGAATTAAAAAAAATATCAGAAATTTATGACATAGAATTATTGTATATTCAAGCACCGCAAACGTTTTATGAGCATATACATAATGTTGACCCTTATGTCGCATCAGTATTGAATATAGAGCCTCGTGCAAGTGAGCTTGCTGACGGTATAGAAAAAATAGGTATACCGTATGTTGATATGGGACAGAATTTGGATTCCATAGAAGAGTTAAATGTAACAGATACACCATATTATTACAGATATAAAACAGATGGGCATCCGACTACATCTACTTCATGGTGGGCAGTTAAATACCTTGTGGAATATATGGGGATTGATGCACAGGAAATGCTAGATTGGAATTCCTATGAGATAGTAAAAAATGCTTTTTTAGGTGGGAATGCAAGAAATGTTGGGGAATATTTTGTTGAACTGGATGAGTTTATTAGATTATATCCTAAATTTGATACAGCATTTACAAAAACATACTATAATTCAACTAATAGTTATACAGGAACGTTTGACGAAATAGTGATGAGTGGGTATCCAAAGGATGGAGATTGTTATAATTATTTCGTGACAGATTATTTGCACTATGGTGCGGACTGTGTATGCTATGACAATTTACTTAATGAGGATGGGACAAATGTATTGTTTATATGCGATAGTTTTGGATTTCAAACAGGAGCGTATCTATCTTTATTCGTTGATAAATTAACATTTGTTGATCCTAGATTTGATGGTAAAATACATAATTTGCCTTTGAGTGAATATGATTATATATTTGTTATGTCTAGATCTGGTTTATATGCAGATTATGTTTTGGGTGTTTGTGATAAAGAGGGTTGTGAAATAACAGGTGTTGAAAAAAATGAAGAGTTGCTAGAAGTTTATGTGAAAAACACAGGAGAAGTTGTGTGGAATTCAGAAAACTTAGTAAGATTATGTTTATATATCGATGGTGCGGATACTGGCTGTAGATGGGGTATCGATGGAGATATCAATGTGAAACCAGGAGAGGAATATGTTTTCGAAGTTGATATTTCAGAATTTGAGTTATCGCAGGAACAGTCATATTCTTTTGGCATGCTACAAGAGGGATGGTTATATTTTGACAATATTTTTGAAGTGAACGATATACTTTTTGAAGAAACGGAGATAATATACTAATGGTATTTTCATCAACAATATTTCTATGGGTGTTTTTGCCTATATGTTTAATTGGATATTATTTATTAGACAGAAAATTTAAAAATACATTTTTGTTAATTATGTCCCTTGTGTTTTATGCGTGGGGAGAACCAAGATTTGTTATCTTGTTAATGCTATCTATAATTATAAATTATTTATTAGCTTTGTTTATAGATAAAAAAAGAGATAATAAAATATGTCTCCGTATGTCTATGATAGCGATGGTGGTATGGAATTTCGGATTGTTTTTCATTTTTAAATATTTAGTGTTCACTATGAAAAACATTAATCTACTTTTTAGAGCAGATTTGAGTATTCCAGATATTGCATTGCCGATTGGTATATCGTTTTTTACGTTCCAAGCTGTGTCCTATGTAATGGATGTATATAGAAAAAAATGTGAGGTGCAGAAGAATTTATTTGATTTGGCATTATACATAGCTTTTTTTCCACAGCTAGTTGCTGGTCCGATAGTGAGATATAATTCTATTGTTGCACAGTTGAAAAACAGAAAAGAAACTTTAGATTTATTTTATCAAGGGATAAAACGATTCATTGTAGGATTTGCTAAAAAACTTATTTTGGCAAACTTTTTTGCAATAATTACGGACAGGATATTTAATGTACCAGGAGATGAACTTACATTTGCTATGGCTTGGCTAGGTGGAATAGGATACAGTCTTCAGCTTTATTATGATTTCTCTGGATATAGCGATATGGCTATTGGTTTAGGTAGAATGTTTGGGTTCGAGTTTGAGGAGAACTTTGATTATCCTTATATTGCGCGTAGTATAAGAGAATATTGGAGAAGATGGCATATTTCATTAGGTGCATGGTTTAGAGAATATGTTTTTTATCCAATAACTACATCAAGATGGTTGGCCAAATTCAACAAGAAAATAAAAAACAAATTTGGTTTTAAAGTCAGCAGAAAAGTTGGTGTAATGCTTCCTTTGTTTATTACATGGATGGCTACAGGTATATGGCACGGTGCTACTTGGAATTATGTTATATGGGGATTTTATTTTAGCTTTTTAATTATTATGGAGAATTTAGGGTTTGATAAAAAGCTAGAAAGCATTCCTAAAGTATTTCAACATATATATGTAACGATTATTATGCTTATAGCCAGAATTATTGTACGAACAAGTAGCGTTTCAGAATTTGTACAATATATGAAGGCTATGTTAGGATTTGGCAATGGATTTACGGATGCCCATACTAATTTTTTGTGGTCTACATATATAGTAATAATTATTATAGGTATTATTTTCTGTATACCAGTTGCGAAATGGCTTAGAGAGAAAATGGAATCAAAAAAAATCACTAAGAATATATTATTTGTTTTAGAACCAATAGGTTATTTCGGGCTTTTTATTCTTTCCTTATCATTTATGGTAAATAGTTCGTATAATCCATTTATATATTTTAATTTTTAGTTATAAAAGAGAAAGGTAGGAAGATACTATGGAAAAAGAGATATTAGAGTTATTAACAGAGGCATTTCCACAAATTGATTTTACGGAGTCAGAGCAAATGGTGGAAGATGGGATTTTAGATTCGCTTACAATTGTTGAATTGGTTTCATGTTTATCCATGGAGTTTGATGTTGATATTACATATGACGAGATTGTTCCGGAGAATTTTAATTCTCTTTCAGCAATCGTTCAAATGGTAGAGAAGTTAAAAAAATAGATATAAAAAGGTAGCGGATATGAAGATAAATAATGAAAAAAGATTAATTATATATTTCTTTTACGATAAAGCAGGTGTTGTGGATGAGTATGTAAAAGTTATGCTTGAAGATTTACGCAAGAACTCTGATGAGATACATATCGTTTGCAATGGCTTGCTAAATTCTATGGGAAAACAGACATTAGAACAACTGGCAGATAAAGTTATTATAAGAGAAAACAAAGGCTTTGATGTATGGGCTTACAAGACTGCTTTAGAAGAAGTAGGCTATGATAATCTTAAAGATTATGGTGAAGTAGTTTTAATGAACTTTACTATTATGGGACCAGTATATCCATTTAAAGAAATGTTCGATGATATGGACGGTAGAGATTTGGATTTCTGGGGACTTACTGTTTTTCATGAAGTGCCATACGACCCATTTGGAACAATAAAATTCAACTATATTCCGTTACATTTACAGTCTCATTTTATCGCGATTAGAACATCCATGCTTCAGAGTGAGGAGTTTATTGATTATTGGAAAAATATGCAGATGATTACTTGTTATGAAGAGGCAGTGGGTTGT
Source organism: Wujia sp. (assembly GCA_045531735.1). Taxonomy (GTDB): domain Bacteria; phylum Bacillota; class Clostridia; order Lachnospirales; family Lachnospiraceae; genus Coprococcus_C. Next base: position 20,056 of record JAZSEO010000019.1, read on the forward strand.
CATGAGGCTATATTTACAAAAACATTTGCAGATTTAGGATTTAATTGGGACGTTTATGTAGATACGAGAGATGAAGCGTCAGATTGTTATTGTCCTATGATTATGAAACCAAGATATATAATTGAAAAAAAGAGATGCCCTGTATTTAAGAGACGAAATTTCTTTCATGATTATAGAGATATACTTAATCAGACTACAGGAGAGCCTGCGTATGAGTTATATCAGTATATAAAAAATAATACAGATTATGATGTTAATTTAATTTGGGATAATATTTTGCGTGTACAGAATCAGGCAGATATAAAAAGAAATTTGCATCTTACTTATATTTTGCCGGACGATATAGAATATAATTCAAATAGTGCTAATGAACAAAAAATTGCATTAGTGTTACATTCATACTTTGCAGACTTAATTCCGTATTGCTACAATTATGCTCTTTCTATGCCAGAATGTGCAGATGTTTATATTACAACAGACACAAATGAAAAAAGAGAAGAAATAGAGAAAGTATTTAAAAAAGGACCATGGAATAAGGTTGAAGTTATTTTAATTGAAAATAGAGGTAGAGATGTAAGCGCATTATTAGTTGGTACAAAGGATTTTATTTTTGATTATGACTACGTGTGTTTTATGCATGATAAAAAAGTTGCTCAGTTGGATTTAGGCGTGAAGGGCGAATCATTTTCTTACAAATGTTTTGAAAATATGCTTAAATCAAAGGCGTATGTTTCAAATATTATTGATAAATTTGTGAGAGAACCAAAACTAGGTATGTTAATGCCTCCTCCACCAAATTTTGCTGAATATTATCCTACTATGGGTGAAGTGGATTGGGGTATTAATTTTGAGCCAACACAAAAATTAATTAAAGAGCTTCATTTAAATGTAGCTCTCGATAAAGAAAAAGAACCAATAGCACCACTTGGTACAATGTTTTGGTTTAGAACTGATGCTTTAAAAAGACTTTTTGAGTACGATTGGGAGTATGATGAGTTTCCACAGGAACCAAATAAAACTGACGGAACACTTCTTCATGCAGTCGAGCGTATTTATCCTTATGTTGTGCAGCATGAGGGGTATTATCCAGCGTGGGTAATGAATGATAAATATGCTTCGATTGAGGTGGATAATCAGTATTTTATGCTTAGGGAGCTTAATAAATCTTTATTTAAAGTTTTATCGCCTAATACTCATTTAGAAACGCTTATCAATATAGAAAAACTGGAGAGTAGAGAAGTATGGGGAGAAGCAAAGTTAGCACAGTTATTTATAAAGAGTGACGATGGTTATAGTGAAGAAAAATCAATAAAATTAAGAAATAAATTTGATGATGATTATTTCGAGTATATAAATTTAGAGAAATATGGGGAAACTGATGAGCTTCGTTGGGATCCTACAGAACGTGGCGGAATTGAGCTAGGTATTATGAATATTGAAGTTCATACTGTAAATGGCGAAGTTAAGTATTATGGGATTAATGATATAAAATCAAATGGTACGCGTGTAGATAATAGCTTAGTGTTTATTTCAGGAGACCCACAGATTATTATTAATTTAAAGGATAAAATCCAAATAAAGAAGATAATAATTATGGCACATATGACAGAAATATCGAAGGATATAGAACGAAAGTTGATTAAAAAATTGAAATTTAAAATTAGATAGGTGAAAAAATGAATAAAGAAAGAATTTTTTATTTGGATTTTGTGCGTGCAGTGGCAACGTTAATAATAATTTTGACACATTATAATGCTTTATTTATTTATAACACATATACCGTTAGAACTGATGCTATGATTTTTTCAGCATGGTTTTCTAATGTGTATATTGGTCATATAGGTGTAGGTTTGTTTTTGATTATTTCGGGAGCTTCGTTACTCTATCAGGAAGAAGATAAAAAAGGCATATTTAGATTCTATAAAAAGAGGTTTATGAGTATTTATCCAATGTATTGGATAGCATATATACTTGCTTTTGTATATATGTTTTATACTACTAAAACCATTATATGGAATGCCCCAAAACAAAATATAATATATTCTGTTTTAGGCATCGATATGTATGTTGCAAATTTCAATGTTCCTACTTTTGCGATTGTGGGAGAGTGGTTTATTGGATTAATTTTAATGATTTATTTAATATTTCCAATATTAAAAAAAGGTGTATTAAGTAAGCCGATTATCACGTCAATAATAGTTTTGGGTGCTTATGTAATAGCGATATTTACAAGTAATTTGTCGGTTGGCTTATTTGAATGGTTGCCGGCTTTTGTGTTAGGAATGGTGTTTGTTAAATATATTAATAAGATACCTACTATAGTTATGTTTATAGCGATAGTAATTATAGTGTTAAATGCAAAATTAAATGTTTTTATAAATGAAAATATTATGAGAATATATATTGTCTGTGCTGTATTTTGTATTTTGGTATATATAGCAAAAATAGTTGAAAGATTTGAACTTGTACGTAAAGCTTGTAGCCTAATATGCAAATATTCATATCCGTGTTTTCTTGTGCATCATTTTATAATATATAGAATATGTGAAACTTTTGATTTAAATAATATTTCGTCAACTAGAAGTTTTATTCTTTTCATTCTTTGCTTGATTTTTATTATGTTGGGTTCATGGTGTTTGTTGAAAATACAAAATTTAATGGGAATGTTATTTAAAAAAGATGGGAGATAGATATGCATAAATTAAAACAATATTGTAGTGGTAAAAATAGGTTTTTTTTTGTTGTATGTATTATTCAATTTATTTTATTTTGGATGTTTTTGTATGGAGACGTCCTTATTACGGCTATGCATGGTATAAATTTTTGGGATTGCTTGTTTGATGGTAAAATTCGAGAGTTTTATAGTTTGAATGAGAATGCATTATTAGTGTCAGGAATTTATTATGGAGAATATTCAGCGTTATATGATATATTAATATATATTATATTTGCAGTATGGAATTTGCCTTTATGGATATGCAAAGAAGTATTTGGCATAGCATATATTTTAGATAATGCATGGGCCGTTATGTGGGCAAAATCCATTTCGCTGTTTTTTTTAATTCTTTGTATAATTGTTTTAAAAAAAATAATTGAATTTATTCAAATAGATGATGGAGAACAGATTATGTATATGTTTTTTTCTTCTGTCTTTATCACTGCATATGTTATAGTAATGGGACAATATGATGTTATACCGACTTTTTTTATTTTATTAGGGGTATATTTTTATTTAAAAGGGCATATTTGGTCATTTATATGTTGTTTTTCTATTGCAAGTTGCATTAAAATTTTTGCAATTTTGTTATTTGTGCCGTTACTGGTATATAAGGAGAAAAATATAATAAAAGTCATAGGATATTTTTTTGTATATATATTGCCGTTAATTATTTTGAGAAAAATTTTTCCTGCTAGTTCGTCTAATGTGGATACTTTTTTTGAGTTTTTATTTTATAATAAGATATCCTTGTCGTTTGTGCAAATACCAATATTTTTTTTAGGTATTGTTTTATTATGTTTGTTTTGTTACTCTATTAAACCTAAAGAAAATATTCAAGATAGTTGTAAAGAAATTATATTTATTGGTTTTTTGGCTTTTTCAATATTTATGGTAGGATGTTTCACATTGCCTTATTGGTTTGTGTATATGCTTCCGTTCATGTATTTGATTATTGGATTAGAACAAAAAAATAAAACGGTGAATATTATTTTAGAAACAATAATAAGTTTCGCAACGGTATTGGCACAAGTAATACAATTTAATTGGTGTTTTTCTGGCAATATATTGAAGAATACGATTGTAAATGTTATTTTTAAAAAAACAGAGACATCTAATTATACTGTAATAGAATTACTAAACATTTATTTAGGTGATGAATTATATTCAAAGTTAATTGGAGTGTTGCCAAATGCGTTGATGGCAATATCTATTGGGGCATTATGTTTTTTTGCAGTAATTAATAATCCATGGAAAAAACATAATAGTGTTTGTAGTGTTGAAATGAAAACATATAAAATCATGCATTTTACAAGAGTAATACTAGGTTATAGTATATGTTTTATTCCGCTATTATGTTATTTTTATTCATTTTAGAAGGAGGATAAATTATGACAGGAGATGTAAGGTTAATAGAATTCACACAATGTGGAGATGCGAGAGGTCAGTTGGTAGTTGTTGAAGGAATGCAAGATATACCATTTGAAATAAAAAGAATATTTTATATTTATGGTTCTGATAGAGATGTTATAAGAGGTCAACATGCAAATTTGAAAACAGAGTTTGTTTTAATAAATGTTGCAGGTAAAAGTAAAGTCAAGGTTATGGACGGTAAAGGTAACGAAGCTATATTTTCGTTAAATAGACCACATACAGGAATATATTTACCGAAGATGGTGTGGAAGGATATGTATGATTTTAGTGAGGATTCTGTTTTGCTGGTATTGGCTAGCGAACATTACGATCCTAAAGAATATATTAGAGATTATAATAGTTTTTTAAAGATATTGAATGAAGAGCAGGTGTAATTATGAAATTATCAATAGTGATACCAGTATATTATAATGAAAATAACTTAGAGCCGTTGTATAAGGACATTAAGGAAAAAGTAATTGATGAGATTGATTATGAATATGAAATAGTTTTTGTAAATGATGGTTCAAAGGATAAAAGTTACCAAGTAATGGAAGAATTGCACGAGAAAGATTCTAATGTAAAAATATATAGTTTATCTAGAAATTTTGGCTCTCATGCTGCAATACTTTGTGGACTATCAAAGTGTACAGGTGATTGTGTTGTTGTAAAAGCTGCGGATTTACAAGAACCGACAGAAATGATACATCAGATGGTTGAATCATGGAAAAAGGGTAATAATGTTGTACTTGCTGTAAGGGAAGGTAGACAAGAAAGCTTTTCACAAAAAATGTTTGCAAATACCTATTATTGGATGGTTAGAAAAGCAGCTCTTGAAAATATGCCAAAGGGTGGATTTGATGTCTATTTGTTGGATAGAAAAGTAGTTAATGTTCTTTTGTCATTAGATGAAACGAATAGTGCATTAACAGGACAAATTTTGTGGAGTGGTTTTAAGACAGATGAAATAAAATATACTCGTTTGGCAAGAGAAATAGGAAAAAGTAGATGGACATTAAAGAAAAAAGTAAAACTTGTAATGGATACATTGTTTAGTTTTTCAGTTCTTCCAATTACTGCTGTTACAGCTATAGGTGTCATATCATTTATTGGAGCATTGATTTGGGCGATTGTAGTATTTGTTTCAAAGCTGATGGGAGCTATTAATGTTAGTGGTTGGACAACTTTATTTATTTTTAATCTGTTTAGCTTTGGAATTATAATGTTAACCTTAGGAATATTAGGTGGTTATATTTGGAGAACTTTTGATGCTTCTAGAAATAGACCAGTTTATATTATTGAGGAAGAGAAAGAAAATTAATATTAAATAATAGTGGAGTATAAAATATGGAACATAGTTATATGGCATTATATGATAATGTAATGTTACGGCCGTTATCTATAGAGGATATAGAAAAATTGAGAGTTTGGCGCAACGACGAAAATAATTCGAAATTTTTGAGAAATATTGGGTATATTACTTCGGAGATGCAATTAAAATGGTTTAATAATTATTTAAATGATTCAAATGAAATTATCTTTGCCATTGAGGAAGTTTCTGAATTAAAAAGAGTGGTGGGGAGTGTATCCTTATATAACTTTAAGTATAATGAGGCAGAGATTGGAAAAATACTAATAGGAGACGAGGAAGCAAGTGGTCGTGGAATAGGTCGCAAATCGTTTGTTATGGCAATGAAGGTAGGATTTAGTAAGCTTGGTCTAAAAAAGATTGTTGCATCAGTTCATCAGGATAATGTTAAGGCACATTCAAATTATATGAAAATTGGTTTTATAATTACAGGTAAACATCCTTATGAGATGGGCGGATATGAAGATGAAATTATGATAGATGAAAAACGTATGCGTGAAGTAAATTCGTATGTTGATCAAATTATTATAAAAAATTAGAATATGGAGTATAAAGAAAGGAACACTTTTTGTGTGTATGAATAACTATGGAGATAATGCCTAATAGATTAGATAGAGGTTTTGAATTATATCAGCAGGAATTCGAGAATAAGGCTATAGAAGTATTACGTTCCGGTTGGTATGTATTAGGAAATGAAGTTAAAGCTTTTGAGGACGAGTTTGCACAGTATATAGGCTCAAAACATTGTGTAGGGCTTGCAAGTGGACTTGATGCTCTTTGGTTGGCGTTTCGTGTGTTGGGAATTGGAAAAGGTGATGAGGTTATTGTTCAAGGCAATACTTATATCGCAAGTGTAATGGGGATTACCATGAATGGTGCTACTCCGGTATTTGTGGAGCCTGATGAATATTTCAATATAGATACAACAAAGATAGAGAAAAAGATAAACGAGAATACAAAAGCTATACTGGTTGTTCATTTGTATGGACAGGCTTCAAAGATGGATGATGTTATGGCTCTTGCGAAGAAGTATAACCTTCGTGTAGTGGAGGATTGTGCTCAGTCTCATGGTGCTTGCTTTGATGGTAAGGTGACAGGTACATTTGGCGATATTGGATGTTTCTCTTTCTACCCATCAAAAAACGTGGGTGGATTTGGTGATGGTGGAGCTATAGTAACAGATGACGCTAGCATTGCAGATGAGATGAGAGTTTTACGTAATTATGGAAGTGAGAAGAGATATTATAACAAGGTTGTTGGTGCTAATTCGAGGTTAGATGAACTTCAAGCAGGGTTACTTAGAGTAAGATTAAGTCACATAGAAGAATTAACTAAAGAAAGAGAAACTATATGCGATAGGTATTTAAAGGAATTAAATAATCCTAATATAGAGTTACCAACAATTAGAGAGAAAGCAACCAGCGTGTGGCATCAGTTTGTTATTAAGTCTGACAGAAGAGATGAGTTGATTGATTACTTAAATTACAAAGGTATAGGAACAATAATTCATTATCCAATACCACCACATCTCTCTGAAGCATATTCTTACTTAGGATTCGGGAAAGGGTATTTGCCGATTACAGAGGAGTATGCAAATAGTGTTTTATCCATTCCATTATATAATGGAATGAGTGATGAAGAGCAGAGTTATGTGATTGAGTCAATTAATGGATATTTTTAGGAGTATAATACGATGAAAAAGTGGATAAATTATGCTAAATTTGTAGCAATATTAGCGGTTTTAGTCGATCATTCAAGTGGTGTTTTATATCAAAACCGAGACATCATAATAGCATCATATTTTTCTGTTTCATTATTTGTTATATTATTAGGAATGACTAGCTTTTATTCTTATGAAAAAAAGATAAGGAAAGGCGAAAAAGTCGAAATATACGATAGCATAAAAAAAATATGTGTTCCATATATGGGTGCAACGTTTGTTTATCAAGTCATTGGAACAGGAACATTTGTGATGTCAACATACTTAGAGCAATTGTTATATTTTAATGCGTCAGGTCCGTTTTATTATGTGTGTTTATACATTCAACTACGATTGATTGGGTATGCGTTATATTTAATGATTAAAGGATTAGAGAAAGGATATGATGTAATTATATTAATACCTATAACCATTGTTTCTTGGTGGACAACGAATAATACAAATGTTTTTGGAATATACGGCGGAGGGGGAATCCTTCTTGGAGGAACGTATTTAATATTATATTGTCTAGGCATGTTATTTGCGAAATATGATTTTCATATCGAATCTAAGTTAAAAAGTGGTTTATTGACGTTATTTACAATTGTTGTTGCTCTTGTTTATTGGAAATTTGAATGTGTAAATTTATTTAGCATAGATTTGAAAATACCTTTTGGGAATGGGATTAATCCACCTAGTATATCATCCTTTATTATGTCGATTACCATAGCAATATCTGTTTTTTCGTTTGCTGAATTAACCAAAGATAGAGTGAGAAGTGGAATGACGATTATACTAAAAGTTATAGAGTTTATTGGTCAACATACATTATATATATTCCTTTATCATAGGTTGATTTTAGATTATTGGTTGATGCCATATGTAGTTATTGATAATATTTGGATAAAGAGATTTTTTTATTTGACGTGTATGATTCTTATTCCAATAGCGTTTGAATATATGCTAAGGTGGATGAAAGAAAAATTTAGAATTAATAATGAAAAACTATATAACAACGATTGATTTAAGAGGAGTAGTGACGGTTGATAGTTGTATAATGATAATGTGTTTTGAGCAACTGGAATGTGCTATATAACTTTAGGAGACAAACTTGTATTAAAGAATAATATACAGCAAAGATATCATATTCAGATAAAAATGATGAATGGGATAGTGGATATATGAATAACTTGTTTTCAAAATTGTGGAACACAATTGAAAAAATAGCAAGATGTTTCTTGTTTATAATTTGTAGTTTTATAAAAAGGGATATTACAGATGAACTGGAGTATGGCTTTTTACAGTTTATAAAATTTGCCTTAGTTGGAGTTAGTAATGTGGTAGTGTCGTATTCTTTGTATGTTGCTTTCCTATTTATATTTAACTTACTTGGGGTGTTTTCGAATTGTGATTATTATATTGCACAGATAGTTTCTTTTTTATTGAGTGTGTTATGGTCTTTTTATTGGAATAACAAGAAAGTATTTGTTCAAGAAGATAATAAGGAACGAAATTTGTTAAAAGCGTTGCTTAAGACCTATATATCATATTCATTTACTGGTTTGTTTTTGAATTCATTCTTATTATATTTATGGGTTGATGTATTAAGTATATCTGAATATATAGCACCTATAATCAGTTTGTTGATTAATGTGCCTTTAAACTTTTTGATAAATAAGTTTTGGGCATTTAAGTAAATTACTATCATAATCAAATGATATTGCGAAATAGTACACAATTACAAATACATAGTATAACTGTGTTTTTGTATGTTGGATATTGAGTAAGGGGGTAAAAAAATGAGTAACAAAAGAAAAATCAACTTAATAATTGGACCATTATTGTTTGCTTTATGCTATTTCCTATTACCAGATGCTGTCTTTGAAACATCACAAAGTAAGGCGGCAATTGGCACGGTTGCTTGGATGGCGTATTGGTGGGTTACAGGTCCTGTGGATTACGCAGTTACAGGTTTCTTGCCGATAGTGGTTAATGCATTTATTGAAATGACCAGTATGTCGTCAGTAATAGCAAATTATGCATCAGAAACAATATTGCTACTTTTAGGAGCATCTATCTTAAGTGTTTCATGGGAGGAAACAGGTTTAGATAAACGTATTGCAGCAAGATTCTTGGGATTAGTAGGCGATAATTTTAGGTCTCAATTAGTTTTTTGGTATATTCTTTCGGCGTTGCTTTCAACAGTGCTACCGAATGCTGTAGTATGCGCAACTATTACACCGATTGCTGTGGCTATGCTCAAATTTGTTGGTGAGGGAGATATTAAGGAAAGTCGTGTGGGTTCTAAGCTTCTCTTGTATATTGCTTATGGTACAGGGGTTGGTGGTCTTGCCAGTCCATTAGGTGGAGCTATGAATCTTGTTACTGTTGATTATTTACAACAACTTACAGGCAAAGAATATATGTATATATCATGGGTGATAAGATTTTTGCCTATAATGTTTGTGCTTTTTATTGTCAATATTCTTTTTATGATTAGAGATGTGAAGAAAACAGATTCACTCGGTGGTTCAAAAGAGTATTTTATAAATGAATATAAAAAGATGCCCCCTATGAGTAGTGAAGAAAAGTGGTCGTTAGCTATGTTTTTAGTCGCTACTATATTAGCATTTACTCGTCAGTTTTATCAGGAATTATTGCCTGGACTTAAACCGGCATATGTGTTTATCGCATGCGCAATAGCGTCGTTCCTTATTGTAAATAAAGAAGGTGAGCGTTTGATGCTATGGAAAAATGTACAAGGCAAGATAGTATGGGAATTAATGTATGTTTTTGCTGGTGGACTTGCGGCAGGTTCGTTAATTAATGGTTCTGGTGCAGCGGATGCTATAGGAAAAGCTGTATCTAGTATGGGATTAAATGGAGGCTTTATAACTGTATTGGTTATTATTACTGTTACGCTTCTCATGTCAGATGTTACTTCGAACACAGCAACAGCAGCAGTTGCGATTCCTATTGTAATATCGATTGTTCAGGGAATAGGGCTTAATCCAATTCCTTATGTATATATAGCGTCTATTGGTGTGAACTTATCGTATATGTTGCCAACGTCAATTCGTGCTGTACCTGTAGGATATGGTTTATCGCCAAAATATATGTTAAAAGAAGGCTGGAAAATGTCTGTTATTGTTATAGTAGTTTTGAGTTTATTAAGTTATTTAATGCTAGAATTTTGGCCGATGTTTAGTACAGTATAAGAATGAGAGGTTTTACAAATGAAATCAATTGTTGAAGCAATAGCAATTCATTCACAGAATACACCTGAAAAATTTTGTATTACAGATAAAAAAAATGAATTTACATATAGACATTATTGGGAATGTATATTTGGATATGCTGAGCACTTAAAAACCATTGGTATAAAACCAAATGATGCAGTTTTAGTTCACAATGACCAATCGGTTTCTACTTTAGTTGCAGGTCTGGCTATACAATTATTAGGTGCAATCTTTGTTCCTGTAGAAAAAGAAATTGCAGAATCTCGAGCAATTGAAATAATGAGCATTGTAGAAGCAAAATGCTATATTTCTGTAAAACAAATGTCGTGTGAGCATATTTATGAAAATATAAAAGATGTTGTGTTATATTCAAATCCGAATGCTGATTATAAGACTTTCATATATCCTGAGAGTGAACAAACAGCGGAGATTCTTTTTACGACAGGAACAACTGGTGTTTCTAAGGGTATAGAATTGACACATAGAAATGTTGTAGCAGTTGCTGAAAATGTAATTGATGGCGTCGAGATGGCGAAAGATAATGTAGAGCTTATACCTGTTCCACTAAGCCACTCTCATGGCTTGCGACGTTATTATGCTAATATGCTAAATGGAAGTTCTGTTGTGATACTAAATGGTGTTGCTTTTGCAAAGGTAGTTTTTGATTGTATAGAAAAATACAATGTTAATTCTATGGATTTGGTTCCTGCCGCTTTGTCGTCGTTGTTAAAAGTAAGTGGTGATAAATTTGCAGAGTTTAAAAATCAAATCAGGTATATTCAGTTAGGCTCAGCACCTATACCTGAGTGTGATAGGCTTAAGTTGTGTGAATTGCTTCCGAATTCTCGCCTTTATAATTTTTATGGCACCACTGAATCAGGATGTTCTTGTATATTAGATTTTAATAAATATAAGGATAAAAAGAAATGTATCGGTAGACCGACTTGTCACGCAAAGTTTTTGTTTTTAAATGATAAAGGTGAGTCTATTGAGGCAACAAAAGAAAATCCGGGTGTGCTTGCATGTGCAGGTGATATGAATATGCTTGGATATTATAAAGCTGAAGAACTTAACCAGGAGATAATGAAAGACGGATATATACGAACACAAGATTTAGCATATGTTGACGTCGATGGAATGATTTGTTTACTCGGACGTCAAGGGGATGTAATAGAATCAGGTGGAAATAAAATTTCACCAACTGAGATTGAGGATGTTGCACTTACATATGAAATTATAGAGGACTGTGCATGTGTACCTGTTGATAATGAGTTAGTGGGTAAAGAACCAAAGCTGTTTGTCGTTATAAAAAAAGGTTATGAGTTTGACTATGTAGCGATATATCAATTTTTAAGTGGTCACTTAGAAAAATATAAGGTTCCAAGAATTATAGAACAAATTGATATGATTCCGAGAACTTTTAATGGAAAGATAAAGAGGACGGAATTAAAGTAAATTACCAAAAACCATGCCATTTTAGGTGTGGTTTTTTTAGAAATATGTGCCAATATGTCAGATACTGTTGCATAAATGTTAAAAAAATGTTACAATTTCACTTGTTTTTGATTATATATACGAAAAGAGGAAAAAAGATGAGACAATTTAAACGATTGCTTGCCGGTGTGTTGTGTATAACCATGTTAATTACAACGACAGGTTTTAAAAATATAGCTGTTAATTCAGAGTTGACAGAAGATATAGTTGTTGCAACACAGACAGATGCAGTTAGTTATGAGGAAAATGTGGCTGAAGTTGATGAAGCTGAAACTAGTGATATACCGTTACTTAACTATTTGATTATTGGTTCGGACTACATAGAGACACCAAATGAACAATATGTTTTAGTAGATATCGGGACTAATGATATAAACATAGAGTCGGCTGTGTTAAATTATATTAATACAACTACAGGTGAAACATTTAGCAAAAATGTAGATGTTATATCAGATGGAAGCGTTTTGTTTTATTTGAATTTTAATGATGGCTTGGATGGCGTTTATGAGGTTATAAGTTTAGATATTGTAGCTGATGAGAGAGCATTTAGCATTAATGTTATGGATACAGGTGTAAGTGCTACTTTTGGTGTAAACATGCAAATTGAATCGGAGCCTGATGCATGGATAGAGGACGATTTATCCGATGATGCAGGTATTGTTGTTACAGACATAGAGGGTAATAATCTTGATGGTCAGGACATAGAAGTTGCGATAGCAGAGTCAAATGCAGGAATGGTAAAAGCGGGCTCAAATAATGATGGAAATATTGTTGTTGTGCTTGATCCTGGTCACGGTAATGATGGTGATCCGGGAGCTGTTTACACATGGAATGGTGTAAAATATGTTGAAAGAGATCTTAATCTAAAAATTGCCCAATATTGCAAGGCTGCTTTAGAACAATACCCAGGTGTAACAGTATATATGACTAGAACCTCTAATGATACAGGATTGCGTTTGTCTCCTGATGAAGAGGGTGGAATAGGAGAGTTAGTACAATTTGCAGCGGATAAGGGTGCAGATATATTAGTTAGTATTCATAATAATGTAGCGGGTTCATCTGCTAGAGGTGCAGAGGTATATTATCCAAATGGCAATTATAATTCCAGCGTAAGTACGACGGGAAAAGAGATAAGTAAAAAAATTCTTGAAAAGCTTTCTGCGTTGGGATTAACAAATCGTGGAGCTAAGATTAGAAATTCTGGCGATGGCACACTTTATCCAGATGGTTCTTTAGCTGACTATTATGGAATTGTCCGACAATCCAAATTATGTGGTTTTCCAGGAATTATTATTGAACACGCATTTGTATCTAATCAGTCGGATGCAGAAACGTTTCTTGGCTCAGAGTCATCGTTAAAGGCATTAGGCGAAGCTGATGCAAAAGCTATTGCAGAATATTTTGATTTGGGTGGAATAAGAATTTCTTGTAAAGAGAATTTTGCTGATATTCAAATAACAGCAAATTATGATGATGATATTCAAGGATTAACATATCAATATATGATATATGATTTAGATTTACAACAGTGGTCACTTTTACAGGATTGGACAACATCTAATACTGTGTCTTGGAATCCTACAGTTGGTGATTATTGGATATGCGTAAATGTAAAAAAATCTGATGGTACAACCATTAATCAAATTATAGATTATAGTGTTGATATGGATTATTCTGTTGGTCGTATTAGAATAAATGGTTTTGCTTTTGATACATCTAGGACAGATGGTATAGCAGTGGGTGCAATTTATGAAAGTAGCGATGCTAATACTAAATTTAGATGGTTGGCATATAATTTATCGACGCAACAGTGGGAACAAATTTCAAGCTGGAGTTCAAGTAATTGGATATTCTGGCAACCGAAAAAAGGTGATTATTGGTTAAGAGTTGAAGCAAGCACATCTGATGGTGTGTCCGCTGATTATACAGAGGTTTATACTGTAAAGAGCGATTATATAAAAGAATATTTAAATCTAAGTTATTTGTGTTATGATACATCTAGAACGGATGGTGTGTCAGTAGGTGTTGGTTACACAAGTAGTGATGCAGATGTAAAGTTTAGATGGTTGGAGTATGATTTACAGACGCAACAGTGGAAAGTGATTTCAGGCTGGAGTTCGAGTAATTGGACGTTTTGGAAACAAGATACACCAGGGAATTACTGGGTTAGAGTTGAGGCTAAAAATGGAGGCGGTATAACAGCTGATTATACAGAGATTTATACTATTGAAAGCAATGAAGAACCTCAGTTTGTAAGCTTAGACTATTTGTGTTATGATACAAACCGAACAGATGGAGTAGCGGTAGGTGTAGGTTATACAAGCAACGATGAAAACGTTGAATTTAGATGGTTATCATACAACTTACAGACTCAGCAATGGGAGCAAGTTTCTGGTTGGAGTAAAAGTAATTGGTTGTTCTGGCAACCTAAACAGGGAGATTTCTGGATACATGTGGAAGCTCGTACAAGTGATGGAACTACAAGCACTTATACAGAAACATATTCGTCTGTCTATGACTATACCAAGACATATTTAGATATAACAGATATCAATGTTAAACAAACAGAAACGGGTTATTTGATTCAGCCTCAATATGTATCAAACAGCTCGAAGGTTCAATTTCAATATATGATATATGATTCACAAACATGGTCACTATTATCAAGCTGGACGAATTCGTCTTCTGTTGCATGGAATCCTGCTATGGGAACATATTGGATAAATGTTGAGGCGAAAACTAGTGATGGTGTGGTAGATACACTGCTCATTGTATTTACTGTTTCAGATGGTTATATGATTATGGGAGATTCAAATACTGATGTACAACAGATGGTTGCATATTACAATGCTCATAATACATATCCATCATATTATGCATCGTCGGATGCTCCTACCATAGAAGCTTTTTGCCAGATATATTTAGAGGAAGCAGCGGCTGAAGGAGTTAGAGCAGAGGTTGCTTTTGCTCAGGCGATGAAAGAAACAGGATATTTGAAATTTGGAGGAAGAGTAAATATATCGGATTATAATTTTGCAGGAATTGGTGCTACAGATAATGGTTCTCAGCCTGCACAGTTTAGTACAGTTAGAGAAGGCGTTAGAGCACAGATACAGCATTTGAAAGCGTATGCTTCGACATCGCCACTTAATAATGCATGCGTAGACCCGCGTTTTACACTTGTTACAAGAGGGACAGCTCCGTATGTGGAATGGTTGGGTATAAATGAAAATCCATATGGCAAGGGATGGGCATCTGCTGTTAACTATGGATATTCATTAAGAGATTCATATATATTTAACTTATTTAATTATTAATTGAAGTTAATGTAAGTGACAGAATTACAAAATTATATTGTTGTAATTCTGTCGCTTTTTTCGTTTACAATGTTAGCTTATGTTTGATATAATAGTAATAATAATTTTGAGAGGAGATTACTATATGAAAAGGAAAATCATAGCATTTTTCATGACCATGTTGATGATTCTTATGCCATTTGTTGATGTGTATGCAGGATATACGTATGTGTATAAAGATAGTGAAGATATTATTATAGATGATATAGCTACGTCGACAGATGCAGAAGAAACTATTGCAACATTGACAGATGCGGAATTCGAGGCTGATGAAACAGGAGATAGCTTGGAAACATCGGAATCACCTGTTTTAAATAATTATATAGATATAGGACAAAGAGTTGATTACTATAATCCATGCGGTGATATGGTATATGCGAATTCGATACCTACATCTTGGGATTCAAGAACCTTAGGCTACGTTACGCCTGTTAAAAATCAGAATCCTTATGGTACATGTTGGGCTTTTTCTGCACTTGCAGCAGGTGAGGCTTCTATGATTTCGCAAGGTATAGTTGATGATATTGATTTATCAGAAGGACATTTTGCGTATTTCTTTTTTCAGAATGTTGCAGATCCATTAGGGAATACAGCAGGTGATACAATTACAATAAATAGTGATGTGAGTTATTTAGATCTTGGTGGAAATAACTATTATAGTATGTTTGCTTTGTCCACATGGAAAGGATGTGCAGATGAGAATGTAGCACCTTATGAGGAAATTGATGAGAATACAGTTTTTGATGCAAGTCTTGCGTATAATGATGTCGCTCACATGCAGAATGCATATATTGTTTCAATGCAAAATATAGATGATGTTAAATCTCTTATTATGGAATATGGGGCTGTTTCCAGCAGTTTATATTGGTCAGATTCATATTATAATTATTTGACTAATTCTTATTATCAAGACGTATGTAGCACATCAAATCATGCGGTTACTATTATTGGTTGGGATGATACTTATGCTATAGATAATTTTAGAACAACATGTCAGCCTGCTTCACAGGGTGCATGGCTCGTTAAGAATAGTTGGGGAGATTATGCCGATTATATTTGGATTTCTTACGAAGACCTATGTGTTAAGAATGAGGATGCGTTTGCCTTTATTTTTGAGAGTGCAGATAATTATGATTACAATTATCAGTATGATGGAACCCCTTATTCGGGATGGGTTAATATGTATGAAGGCTTAACTGTTATAAATGAGTATACAGTAGATGGCGCAGATAAGCAGAGAATAGATGCTGTCGCTATTGCTCTTAATGATGACAATATAAAATATCAGGTTCAGATATATAAAAATTCGCCACAGTCAGATCCTTGTGCTGGTGAGCCATTGCTCGAGGTATGTCAGGAGGGCATAACTACTTATGCAGGTTATTATACGATTGAATTAGATACACCAGTAACTGTAGAAAAAGGTGATACATTTGCGGTGGCTTTTACATTATATGATATGGATGAGACAGATAATGAAGATGATTATTGCGATTCCGTCGAGCTTTTTGTTGATGGTGATTATTCATACTCAAATAGTACTATATGGTATGACAGTAATATAAGTGAGGGACAATCATATATAGAATATGGAGGAACTACAGTATATGTAAGTGATTGGTGGTCTGGTGATGTTTGCCCTCGTATAAAAGCATTTACTACAGATGTTACACCACAGTTAAATGTGTCGGGGTTAAATATTAAGGAACAGACACAACAAATAAAAGTAGATGCATTATATACGAGCAAGGACTCGAATGTACAATTTAGATGGTTGCAATATGATATTAATGCGAAAACATGGACAGTATTAAAAGGTTGGAATTCAAGTAGTACATACGAATGGAAACCAGAAAAAAAAGCATATTGGATACGTGTAGAGGTTAAAGATAGCTTAGGCAATACATCAAATTATACACAGGCATACACGCCAAGCAAAGCCTATTCATATTTAAATTTATCGGGCTATTGTGTTGATACGTCAAGGACGGATGGAGTACAGGTGGGAGCATTATATAGTTCTTCAGAAACAGATACACAGTTTAGATGGCTTTCGTATAATACTGCTACGGGAGTGTGGGAAGTTATAAGTGGCTGGTCGCAGAGTAACTGGGTATTTTGGCAACCTGAAGAAAGCACATATTGGTTGCGTTGTGAAGCCAAAAATGCAGCTGGAATTAATACCGATTATACAGAAGTATATGTGTCCAATAACGATTATAAAAATGGATACATTAATTTAGGTGGATATTGTATTGTAGAAAATACAGATAGTGTCTCTGTTGGTGTTGCATTTGATAGTAATGACAAGGATGTCGAGTTTAGATGGTTGTCATATAATTTGCAGACACAGACATGGGAAGTAATAAGCGGTTGGACAAGTGATAACTGGATTACATGGAAACCTGAAAAAGGCAGTTATTGGATACACGTTATTGCTAGAACCTCTCAAGGAGTAACTGCAACGTATACACAGACTTATGGTTCTGCACAGGATTATAAACATGGATATGTAAATTTAAACGGATATTGTGTAATAGAAAACAAAGACAGTATTTCCGTTGGTGTGGTTTACGATAGTAATACTACTAATGTACAGTTTAGATGGTTGTCATATAATTTACAAACGCAAACATGGGAAGTTGTGAGTGGATGGTCAAAGAGTAATTGGGTAACATGGAAACCTGAAAAAGGAACATATTGGCTAAGGTGTGAGGCGAAAAATGCCACAAATGCAACTGCAGATTATACACAGGTATATGAATCTAAACAGGATTATAAACACGGATATATTAATTTAGGTGGATATTGTATTATTGAAAATGATAATGGTATATCGGCTGGAGTTGTATATGATAGTAGTTCATCAGATGTTGAGTTTAGATGGCTTGCTTATAATTTGGCTACAAGTCAATGGAGCGTAATTAGTAATTGGAGTGCTAGCAATTGGATGTCATGGAGTCCGCAGACAGGAAATTATTGGTTGCATGTAGAGGCCAGAAATAGTACAGGAGCTACAGCGACTTATACACAGGCATATAATTATTCTTATGAAGATGAATATAATTATGCAAAATTATTACAGTATTCGTTATACTTTTATGACGCGAATATGTGTGGAAATGAAGTAGGGGAAACGAGTCTTCTTGATTGGAGAGATGATTGTCATACCTTTGATACGACAACATATACTAGGACAGATGGAAGTACAGTTAATGTTGATTTGACAGGTGGTTTTCATGATGCAGGCGACCATGTTAAGTTTGGTTTGCCTGAGGCATACGCGGCATTTATGCTGGGTATGAGCTATGACACTAATAAAGCTGCTTATACGCAGGCTGGACAGGCAGGACATTTGCAGGATATTACGACGCACTTTGCAGATTATTTTGTTGATTGTACAGTTTTGAGTGCTGATGGTAGCAAGGTTGAAGCATTTTGCTGTCAGGTTGGTCAAGGTGGAGGAAGCAATGACCATGGTTATTGGGGTGCTCCTGAAGCACAAACTAATGCAAATAGACCTATATATTTCACAAGTGCAAGTCAGCCATCAACAGATATTGTAAGCTTAAGTGCTGCTGCTCTTGCTATGCAGTATAATAATTTTGGCGGTTCAGAATATTTGCTTACTGCAAAAAAATTATTTGAATATGCTAAGAATAATAATAAAGCAGTTAATCAGACTGCAGCAGGCTATTATAGTTCTTCTTCTTGGGAAGATGATTACTGTTTAGCGGCGCTTATGCTTTATAAGGTAACAGGAGATTCGCAGTATCTCAATGAGTTTAATAAATATGCGTCAAATTCTAATGCGCAGAAACCTTATTGGCCTTTAGGTTGGGATAATGTTGGACCTGCGGTTGCATATTATAATAATAATTCGTCAGCACTTAATACGCTTATGAATATATCTAATGGTAACAGTAATAATGGATATCGTTGTATAGATGATTGGGGGTCTGCAAGATATAACACCTCAATGCAGTATACTGGATTGTTATATGACAAAATGACAGGAACATCTACATATAAATCTTGGTCAGAAGGACAGATGCAATATATTTTAGGAAATAATTCAAAAAATATGTGCTTTGTAGTTGGATATAATAACAAGAGCGCAAAATATCCTCATCATAGAGCAGCTTCTGGATATACAGGTGGTCCGCAGGGAACTTCTACACAGGCAAACGTTCTTATTGGTGCATTAGTTGGTGGTCCTAAGCTAGATGGTTCATATACTGATTCTGCAAGTGATTATGTTTGTAATGAGGTTGCAATAGATTACAATGCAACTTTAGTTGCAGCATCTGCAGCATTATACGATTTATATCGTAATGACAGAGGTCAGAGAGTTGATTCATATTATTATGTGGATTAAGGAATTAAAATGTACTTTTAAAAAGATAGTTTTTGTTGCGTAACAGATTTTAACATCTGTTACGCTTTTTATATATAATGAAAAATGGTACTATTTGTCCGATTTACTGGGACAATGTAATGGGTGATTTAATCAAAAAAAGATTGTATAATGGACATACATTAATAGGAAAGTATTTTTTAAATATGTTTAATAAGGAATTTTTTAAAAAATTAAATGAATGGATAGGTTTTATAGCGAGTGTAATTAGTATTATTTTATTCTTGACAGAGGATATGCGTGTAAAAATATTTTTATATATAATTGTTATAATATATATATTAGGTGCTTTTACATATGTTATAGTAAAGATATTTTCTACTGATAAAGCTTTAGATAGAATATATAGTTCATATAGAAGTAAACAATATACTTCAGCAGATAAATGGCATAGTTTTAATCATAATTTAAGGAATTATACATCTTCTGTTTATTCAAATAATAATATTCGAAAGAATGATATAAATGAAATGAGCGTTAATATATGCAATTACATAGCAGAGTTTTATAGACAATTTTTTAAGGATTGCCTTAGTTGCAATGATATTTGTGTTTGTCTAAAGACGATTAAACCCAAAACGTTATTTGATACAGATTATATGAATTGGGAAATGGAAACTATTGCAAGAAGTGTAACTTCGTCTGAAGTGAGGAAAAAGATAGATAGTAATAGCATAAAGATTTCTCAAAATACAGATTTTCAGATTATAATTTCAGATGAGTATGAGGATGAATTATTTGCGTTTGCGGATATGACACAAATTAGAGAAGATTTTCCCCGTGTATATAATGGCTTGGAATATTGTAATTCTAGGAAAGATTTTTTGGAACATTATAAATCAACGATAGTAGTTCCTATTAAGATAGATGGAAAATACATATCAAAAGCATTGAGAAATAAAACGCAGAATCCAAATGAAAAAAATCTTATTTTGGGGTTTTTGTGCATAGATTCACAAAAGGTATATATTAAACCAGATGAGTTAGAATTATTTAAAATAGGTGTAGAGTATGCAAAATCATTTGGTGATTCCTTGTATCTGTTTTTTGAAAAAGTATTGCTATTAAGTCTCAATTGTAATACAATCTCATATAATAAAAAAAATATAAATAATAATACAAATAAATATAGTGGAAGGAAGAATAGAAAGAAGAATGGAAACAATCAAGGCAATAGTAATAAAGATATTTAATAAAAGATATAAGATTGACACATCAAAGGATTCCAAATTCAAATATGTTTGTGATGGAAGAATTATTAGATGTTTTGCTGATGAAGCACCTAAAAAAACATATTGTGCAGCCTATGTATTTGATGGTTTAAAAAAATGAAATACTAAGTATAAAAAAGATGCGTGTGTAAATAGCATGCATCTTTTTTATATGGTTAAAGTTATAACTGTATATTTCCTAAAACCATATAGCAAAATATGTAATTCTATGATAAAATTTATAAACAATACTGAATGTTGTGAGGGGATTCGATGAACAAACTATTTAATATAATTAAATCTGCATTTCCATATTGCGTTTTTGTGTTAATTATGGAAATTGCTGTCCTGCTTTCTTGGATTGGTCATTATCCATCTAAATATAAAGTTGCAGCTGTATTTATGATTCCGTATGTTACGATTTTGATTTTTTCGTGTATTCCATTTTCAAGAAAAATAATGGATAAGCTTTTGCAAATTATAAAGCGAGGTATTCAAAACTTAATTTTAAAGATTAAAAATCAAAACTGGATTAAGAACGGGATTTTTATATTAGCTAATTTAGTTGTTTTTGTTGGATTGATAATATTTATGACACCAAGAAAAGCATTGTTTATATATGTTATATTTTTCCTTGTTTCATTTTTTGTTATATATAAGGATTTATTGATAGAAAAAGTAGAAATTGCTGTGTTTTGTGTTATTCTGTCAGTAGGAGCAGTTTATGCTTTGTCGTTGCCGGTATCTTGTGGTATATCGTGGGATGATGAGTCACATTTTAGAAGTGCAGTTATGATATCTCATATATTTGATGGTCGTATGTCGGATGCGGATATGGATGTTTTAAATCAATTTGCAGTAACTGCTTTAGAGCATGATTTGTATACAGAGGAAACACACAGTGAATGGGTTAATTATATTAACCATCGTTATGAGGATGGTGCTTGGGTACTTGCTGGGCGAATGAAACCAACATCTAGTAGATGGTGCTATCTTCCTGCTGCGTTGGGGCTTTTTATAGGACGTGTATTTTCTTTGCCATATAGCACTATGTTTGTGTTGGGACGATTCCTTAATCTTTTGGCTTATGCGATATTAGTGTATCTTGCAATAAAGAAAATCAAATCGGGAAAGATGATTTTAGCGAGTGTTGCACTCTTGCCCCAATGTATTTTTATGGCCGCATCGTATTCCAGAGACCCATGGATGATTGGATTTATAATGCTGGGGTTTGCTTATCTAATAGGAGAAATACAAACTCCAGATAAGAAACTGTCAGTATTAGATATGTGTATTATAATAGGTTCATTTTATATTGGTATTAGTCCGAAGGCCATTTATGTGCCTATGATTTTGACTGCTTTATGTATGCCAAAAACAAAATTTAAGAATGAAAAACAAAGTAGAATATATAGAGTATGTGTTGTTGTTGCTGCATTATTGTTGCTGGCATCTTTTGCATTTCCGTTTATCTCATCAGGAGGTGGAGGTGTTCAGGATTCAAGAGGTGGTGCCGAAGTAAGTGCGGGTTCACAGACACAGTTTATTTTATCTGACCCAATGAAATATGCAGATATATTATTAACATTTATAGGTGACTATATATCATTAGAAAATGCTCAGATGAATTTTTCACATATGCATTATTTGGGTATGGGACAATATTCGTTATTAATTATGATTTTATTAGCATTGGTGACATTTACTGACAGAGAAGAGTGTGACAAGCATATAAGAGCAACGTTAAAAATTACAACTCTTGTGATGGGCTTTGGTGCTATTTGTTTGGCTGCAACAGCGATGTATATTGCTTTTACACCATATATGCATCCTACTATACTTGGTTGTCAGTACAGATATATGATTCAGATAATGTTTCCAACTTTGTTTGTTTTAGGATGCTTTCCAATAGAAAACAAGATACCTAAGGTGTATTACAGAGGTATAATATTAGGTGTTTATTCATTTGTATTACTTAGTAATGTTTGGAATTTATGTATCAGTACTTTTAATTTATAGAGCAAGGAGAACAAAAGATGAATATAAGCTATTTTAATTCTATATTTTATTTGCTTGGAGTATTATCATTGATGGTATCTTTTTTTCTGTACAAAAAATCAGAAAAAAAGCTTACAGGTATTACTTGGATAGTTCTTATAATTATTATGCTTAATTGTTTTCATTGTCTTACTGCACCTGTATTTGATTTAGTGAATTTGCCTGTGAATCTTATTACTGTAGGTTTGGTAGATTATGCTGTGTCAGCGGTATTTTGGTATCAAATTATAAAGAAAAAAGAAATTCAAAAATATTCTTTTTCGTGGCTGGATGGATTTTTTACCATAGGAATAGTAGGTTTTTTAGTATTATTTTCTATGTTTAGATTTGGTGGAACAGCATTAAATGTGAACTTTCTTGTTGCTGATGCAGCGTGTCATTTTAGAGAAACAATGGATTTTATTAATTCTCAGTCACTTAACACTATGTATTATGAGTTTTTGAATAATGGACTTTTCATAAGTATGCTTGGACCATTGACTACAGTTGAGTATTATTATAAGTTTTTTGTTTTATCAGAGATACTTAATCTTGGATTATCCGCTTTTATTATGTATGGTATTTGTAGAAGAAAAACAGATAACATATTTATACATTTTCTTGCATGTGTTGTGTCGTGCATTTATTTAGTTGGTTATCCTACGAATTCAACAATATTTGGGTTCGTCTATTTGGGTATGTGCATTACTGTTATTGGTGCAATATATATAGTTATAGATATGTATTTAGAAGATGAAATTAATGAAAAAATATGCATTTTTATGATGATGATAGGATGCTTAGGTGTTGCACTTGGTTATGTTTTATTTGCACCTGTTGTATTTATTGCAGTATGTTTGAGTATTTTTTATAAACAGAAAAAAAATGGAAAGCTGGTTTCTTGGAATACAATAATAAAGTGTCTGATTACATTTTTAATTCCATGTGTTTTGTGTATTCTTTATACATATAGGAGTATTTTTAATGAAGATAATACTGTATCTCAGGCAATGACAAATGAAGGTGGAATCTATAGAAATTTATATTCTAATTTTGTGTTATTTTTGCCTGGAATATGTGTGGGGTTTGTTCTTGCAATAAAAAGGAAAAAGCTTTCGTTTAGTGTTTTTTTAACCCCATTGACATTGTTGTATACAATATATTTAGGAATAAAGGTGTTAGGAGGAACTTCCTCTACATATTATTTCTTCAAGATGTACTATTTGTTATGGTTGATAGCGCTTGTTTTAGTGTTTGAGAGTTTTGTGCTTTTAGAAAAACAGGCTAGAATTATAGTTTCGTTATCTGTTTTTATGTGGTGTGGTCTTTGCGTTTTAAATGTTGCTGATGTGGAAGGCAGAATTAGAGAAAAAAGCCCGCTTATGTCTGAATATGACACAGTTTGTTGGTTTGTTAATATAGTGTCTTATAATTGTGGTAATATTTTTCAACAACAAGCTCCATTTTGTAGTGATAGAGTAGAAATTTATCATTATGTGGAACAGGAATTAATTGTTAAAGAGGATGCTCTTGTACCGATGGCTGGCGAATGGGTTGAGGACTTATGGTATCAGGCTATTACTAATCAGAGATATGGTGGATGGGGGGTAGGAGATCCAGTAGAATGGTTTTCATACTATCATTCGTCAGGAGCAGAGTATGTATTTGTTAATAAACATAGTAGTCTCTATGTTATTGAACAGGATTTCTTCGAATCATTAGATAAAGTATTTGAAAATGAAATAGGATTTGTGGCGGAGTATGCACCTAATCCTAAATATATAGTACAGTAAAATATAATAATTAAACACAATTCATCAAAAACTCTGACCGAATAGGTTAGAGTTTTTGATTTGTATACAAAATGTATACAAATCCTTGTTTGTTTCCTCTTTACAATGATAAATTCCTATATTACAATTATTTAATCAATATAATATTTCTATTTTTCTTATATTGTTTTCTGGCGGTATCGCCTAAAACTCAGATTTTTAATTTTATATCGATAAAGGAGGTCTTATTTTGTATGGGTAAAAAAGATGATGCAATTGTGCCTTTCTTTAAGGATAAACATCGTTTTTCAGACTTGTTTAATGGTGCTTTGTTTCATGGCAAACAGCTTATATCTCCAGATGAACTTGAATTTACAGAGAGTGTACAAACAGCCATATTAAAGGATAAACACAATAAAAAACATTATGTAAAACGTTACAGGGATATTGTAATGAACTGGAAAAATAAACTATCTCTTGCAATACTCGCTTGTGAAGTACAAGAAAATGTTCACTATGCGATGCCTGTTCGCAACATGATTTATGATGGTTTAACGTATATGCAACAAATAGAAGATTTATGGAAAAATATCACTGAGATAGAAAAACAGAACATAACCAGAGAGGAATTTCTTTCACATTTCAGAAAAGAGGACTTCATATCACCAGTTATAACAATAGTTTTCTATTATGGCGATGATTGGAACGGAAATCTTGATTTACATAGTATGTTTGATATAGACAACAGAACTTGGGCAAGCGCAGCAGATAATGAGCTTCTAAAAAAATATATTCCGAATTATCATATTAATCTGATTAATCCAACAAAAATAAGCGACCTGTCTGTCTTCAAAAGTGATTTACAGCTTATTTTTGGTATGCTAAAATATAAAGACGATAAGGAAAAACTTTTCAATTTTACTAAAGATAATAAAAGCTATTTCAGTTCAGTAAATGGCACAACAATTAATGCAATTGATGCTTTTCTGAATTTTAATGTGAAGCTTGAAACTATTTTAGAAAAAGATGAAAAGGAGGAAAAAGATATGTGTAAAGCATTGGACGATTTGTATAATGAAGGTGTACAATCAGGTATGCAACAGGGTATACAGCAAGGTATGCAGCAAGGTACAATTACTGCTTTTAGAAATATCGGCTGGAAAGATGATGCAATAATTGAAAAACTTATTGAAATACATAAAATGACTGTTGATGAAGCAAAGGAGATTATTTCGGCTACTATATAAAAAATAATATATACTAAAAAATGCTTATAGAAAAAAGCTCTGAACATTTCGGTCAGAGCTTTTTGTTATATAGACTTTACTCCATTTTTGTGCTAGAATTTAAAATCATCATTATTCAAAAAACAAGAAGGTATATTATGAAAAAAATAAATGTGCTTTTATCAGCATATAACGGCGAAAAATATATAAGAGAGCAGATAGACAGCATTCTTGCGCAATCATGGGAGAATATACAATTGTATGTTCGTGATGATGGTTCGTCAGATGGAACAGCAGAAATATTAAAACAATATGAAGCAGAAGGCAAAATAATATTAGAATTAGGTAAAAATGTTGGCTTTATAAAAAGTTTTTTCTGGTTGGTTGCTAATTCCGGTGAGGCGGATTATTATGCCTATGCAGACCAGGATGATTCGTGGTTTGAGGACAAGCTTAAAATGGCTATGGAGATGCTGGAAAAAGAAGTTTCGGAGGAAGAGAATTCTTCTAAGCCGATACTGTATTTTTCAAACTATGATTATTATGATGGGGATTTAAATTTTATATCTCATGCTTTTTCGGAGGATGAGAAGAAGAATCCTACATTTAGAAATTGTCTGGTTGACTGTATGCCTTTGGGTTTTAACTCTGTATTTAATAAAAAAGCAAAGGATATGATGACCGAGCATGTTCCTAAATACTCGTGTGGACATGACTGGTGGACCTATATGGTGTGTCAGGGCATGGGACGAGTTGTTTACGACTCCAGACCTACGGTAAAATATCGTAGAACCGGGAACAATGTAAGTGCAGGAGGCATGGATTTTGTTAAGTTCCAGATTTGGCGTATTAAAAAGTTTATTATAGGTGGATATTTTTCAAATGTAAGAAAAATGCTTGCAGAATATCGCCATTTATATAATGATAAATTAGAAACTAAAGATAAAAAACTGCTTTCTTTTTTTACCAGAAAAAGCTATAATCCTATAGTGGCATTAAAGAAAGTTTTTTATCCTCATATGTTCCGTCAGGGAATTGTTGATGAAATCATGTTGAGATTTTTCTTCTTAATAGGAAGATTATAGTTGCGAGGTGGCAATATGCAGATTAAAAAATATACATTCCAAATACATGGAGATGACCGTGGGCAGCTCATAGCATTGGAAGAGATGAAGGATATACCTTTTGAAATAAAAAGAGTATATTATATGTATGATACTGTTGATGGTGTAAGACGTGGATTCCATGCACATAAATGCTTAGAGCAGATACTTATATGCATTCACGGTTCTTGTAAAATATTATTGGATAACGGCAAAGAAAAAGAGATAGTGCCATTGGATAAACCTTACGAAGGCTTGTATGTATCAAATGACATGTGGAGAGAAATGTATGATTTCTCGCCAGATGCCGTGCTTATGGTTTTGGCATCTGAGTTTTATGATGAGAGCGACTATATAAGAGATTACGATGAATTTATAAAGTATGTAAATAGAAACGATAAATAATTTTTGTTAGGAGAATCAGCTATGAATATACCTTTTGTTTCTTTTGAAGTAATGCATAAAGAAATTGCAGATAAGTTAGAGGGTGCTTTTAAATCAGTTATGAGCAAGAATTGGTTTATACAGGGTACTGAGTGTGAAGAGTTTGAAAAAGAATTTGCTGCTTATTGTGGTGCAAAATATTGTATAGGTTGTGGTAATGGTCTGGATGCACTTTATTTGATTCTTAGAGCCTATGGCATTGGAGAGGGAGATGAAGTTATTGTTCCATCTAATACCTATATTGCTACTGCTTTGGCTGTTTCTTACACAGGTGCTCTCCCTGTTTTTGTAGAACCGGAAGAGGAAACTTTTAATATTAATCCTTCTCTTATAGAAGAGAAGATAACTGACAAAACTAAGGCAATTATGGCTGTTCATCTCTATGGCCAGCCAGCTAAGATGGATGAAATCTTAGCTCTTGCAAAAAAATATAATCTTAAGGTTATAGAGGATTCAGCACAGGCTCACGGAGCGACTTATAAAGGAGTAAGAACAGGTAATCTTGGCGATGCTGCTGGATTTAGCTTCTATCCTGGTAAAAATCTTGGTGCCTTGGGTGATGGTGGTGCCGTTGTAACAAACGACAAAGAGCTTGCGGATAAGGTTCGTGCGTTAGGAAACTATGGCTCTGATTACAAATATCATCATATATATAAAGGCAATAACTCTAGACTTGATGAGATGCAGGCAGCATTTTTGAGAGTTAAGCTCAATGAGCTTGACAGATGGAATGCTGAGAGAAACCGAATTGCAGTCAGATATTTAACAGAGATTAATAATCCTAATATAAAGCTACCTATCACATGTGAGGATATGACACATGTGTATCATATCTTTGGTGTTATGTGTGAAGACAGGGCTTCTCTTGAGAAACATCTCAGCGAAAAAGGTATAGGAACCAATAAACATTATCCTATTCCTATACACATGCAGGGAGCTTATGAGGATTTAAATATACCTGAGGGAACTTATCCTATTGCGGAAGCAATTTCTGCAAAACAATTAAGTCTTCCGATGTATTATGGAATGACAGATGAAGAAATAAGCTATGTTATAGCTGCTATAAATGATTGGAAATAATTAAGTGATATGAAAGCAAAAATAAAAAATCTGTTAGAAATTTATAAGAACTTATCTACTCCGGCTAGAGCGTCAATATGGTTTCTTGTTTGTAATATACTACAGATGGGACTTAATGTTTTATCTACACCTATTTTCACAAGAATAATGACTCAGGAGGAATTTGGTGTTACCAACACCTATAATTCGTGGAGAAGTATTCTTATGATTTTTACATCTCTTAATTTATCCTACGGTGTATTTAATAACGCTATGGTTAAATACGAGGACAGTAAAACCAGAGATCAATATGTTTCAAGCATGCAGTTCCTGTATGGTTTGATTACTTTTGGCTTTTTCGGGTTCTATCTTTTAAATATGTCGTGGTGCAACGACAAACTGGATATGTCTACATCGTTGGTTGTACTACTGTTTTTAGATTTGCTTTGTTATCCAGCATTGTTGTTTTGGAGCGGAAGACAGAGATATGAATTTAAGTACAAAGCTCTTGTTGCAATAACCTTTGTCATGTCGGTTGCTTATGTAGTGTTTGGAATTATTGCGGTTTTACTAAGCGAGGACAAGGCGTTTGCAAAAATAGCTTCAGGTGTTGTAATTAATGTGGTTTTTTGTGGCTTTTTCTTTATATATCATTTTATAAAAGGCAAAAAGCTTTTTGTACCTAAGTTTTGGAAGTTTGCGTTGGCGTTTAATATACCGCTCATACCACATTATTTATCAGAGATGATTCTGACTCAGTCAGACCGAATAATGATTACAAAATTCGAAGGTGAAGCAGCTACTGCAAATTACAGTATTGCATATAGTATAGTTTTGATTATGCAGCTCGTCATGTCTGCTATTAATGCATCTTTTATACCTTGGGCATATGGATGCTTAAAAAAGAAGGATTTCAAGTCGCTAAGAAATATGGGCAACATGATTATTATTCTGATTGCCGGGTGTGTATTCCTGCTTATGATGTTTGTTCCTGAGATTATATATATTTTTGCAGGAAGCAAATATGCAGATGCTGTTTACTGCATACCGCCGATAGCACTTAGTATATTTTTCATGATTTTGTATGATTTATTTTCAACAGTTGAGTTTTTCTATGCGAAAAATATATTTGTAATGGTTGCTTCTGTTATGGCGGCAACATTAAATGTTGCGTTAAACTGGTATTTTATTCCGATATACGGATATCATGCTGCGGGCTATACAACGCTGTTTTGTTATATTATGTATGCGTTGGGACATTTTGTGTTCTATAAATTTATATGTAAAAAAACACTGGATGTTAAAAATATATACGATGGAAAGCTGTTACTAATGCTTTCAGTAATTATGTTTGTCATTACACTTATGGTTAATTTTGTATATGGACAATTTATTATCAGATACATTCTTGCTTTTATTGTAATGGGCATAATATTTGCTAAACGTAATATTTTGATAGAAAAATTCAAGCAGATGAAGGAAAAAGAAGCGTAATAAAAAAGCTAAGGTGAAAATATTAATTCACCTTAGCTTTTGTTTTATAATAACTCAAGAATAGTATTAACTAACAAATCATTCTGCTCTGGTTTCATGAAACAGAAACGGATGTATTTGTTGCTTAGACCACGAATGTTTTCACAGTTTCTTATGACAATTCCTTTTAGGTTACAATGTGCAGCTATTTGGTTAGCTGACAAGTCTTCTTTTAGGATTTTTACCAGCATGTAGTTGGCATGTGGTTTAAATAATTTGACGTTTTTGTTTGTGCTCATAGCAGAATATATAAGATTGCGCTCTGTGTATATCTGCGAGCGAGACTGGCTTATATAGGATTTGTCTTTAAATAGCTCTGTACACGCTACTGCAGTAAGAGATGAAACTGAGTTAGGTGTAGAGGTTATCTTGATAACCTCTTTATATTCAGGGTTGTTCATAACAGCGTAAGAAAGTCTGAGACCTGGCACAGCAAAGAATTTAGATACGCTGCGCAATACTGCAATATTGCTGTATTCTTTTACAAGAGGAATGCAAGTGAGTTTATCGTAATCCTCGACAAAGTCTATGTACATTTCGTCTATTAAAAGGAATATATCAAGCTCCTTACATACCTCTGCAAGAGTCTCCATGTCTTCTCTGGAAATAATCTGTGATGTAGGGTTGTTTGGATTTCCAAGAATCACCATGTCGTAGGATGAGTTGAGATTGGCTACAAAATCAGCTAGCTCAAACTTAAAGTCATTTTCCTCTTTATATTCATAGTAATCAATTTCACAACCATAAATGCTGAGTACATTTTCGTATTCCGAGAATGATGGTATAGGAAGCAATGCTTTTTTTGGTGCGATAAGTGCACAGTAAAGTCTAATCAAATCAGATGAACCGCTACCTAATACAATGTGCTCTTCGTCACAACCTGCGTATTCGGATATAGATTTTTTTAGATTTCCATAGTAATCGTTTGGATAACGGATAATGCTGTCCAGATTTTCTGTTAAAACCTTTTTGACAGAATCAGGTACACCCATAGGATTAAGGTTTGCATTATAAAGCACAGTATCGTACTGTTCAATGCGAAGTGGTCCGTTGCTCATAGATAAAATCCCCCTTGTTTATAAATAAAATATATATATTACTTTCAAAATCAAAAGTTTTTTGCTATAATCACTATGAGATAAAATACATAGTGACTTATTATGCCTAAATTTAGTATAATTATATCATTGTGGAAGATAATATCAAGCTAATAAATATAAATTTATTCAAATGATTCATTGTGTCTATGTAGAGGACTACATTGACAGGAGGATACACATGAAAGGTATTGTAGAACATTACGCAAAGGGTGAATTTAAAATTGACCGCCCGGACATCGTAATCTCTGAGAAGTTCTTAAAATTAAATATTGAATCAGGTACCGTATATGAGGGAAGCTTTACTGTAAGCTCTATTAATGACCATGTCATTAAAGCGATGGTGTATGATAGCAGATATATGATTAGATTTGATAATCATACATTTATCAACAGAAGGTTTGACGTTAAATATTCGTTTGATGCTACTTGTCTGGAGGCAGGTAAGAATTACAAGGGACATATCAGTATAATTACTGATGGTGGCGAGTTCAAAATCATGTATGAGATTGACATTACTACTCCTTTTGTAAAATATGCAGGACAGAAAATAGATGATTTATTTAAGTTTGCAACATTGGCAGAGAGTAATTGGAACGAAGCGGCAAGAGTCTTTGTCAGAGACGATTTTAAACGTACCTTTATCAATAAAGACCCTATGGTAAAACAGATATATGCCAGTCTTATGGAGAGTCACTCTGTAAATCAGGCAATGGAAGAATTTTTAGTGTACGTACACAAAAAACGTGCGCTCACTTTGTCTGTTTCAAAGGCTAAAATTAGTGTAGAAATGCCGGAAGAGCTCTCAAAAATATCTGTTAATATCAGTAAAAATACTTGGGGATATACAAACTCTACAGTTAGAGCTACTACAGATTTTATTATTCCGTCCAGAAAAAATATTACCAGTGCAGATTTCTGTGGCAATATGTTTGTTTTGGATGTCCTCATTTCACCGGAAAATGTTCCTGAGGGTGTTACTACCGGTAAAATTCTTATTGAAAACATATATCAGACTATAGAGGTTGATATTAATTTATCCAGACAGCAACAGCCTAAGCAGGTGCTGTCTCCTAAGGCAAGCAATAAAAGACAGATGGTTCGAAGCAATAACATTAAGCTTGTTCGTGCATATCTTGATTACCGCATGGACAACCTTCCGCTTAAAGAATATGTTTCGCGTTCTCTTTTTGCGTTTGGTAATCTTACCAGATATGTGCCTGAGGAGGATTTATACAGATTAGGAACCATGCATATGAATATTATGCAGGGAGATATAGCTAAAGTTGAACAGGAATTTTTACGTATAGAAGCAGATGTGGATAACTCACTTATGAACAACGCTCAAAAGTGTTATTATTCATATCTTAAAGCTATGGTTAGCAAAAACGAGGATAGTATTTCAAAGGCTAGAAATATGATTAAGAGAAACTTCCGCACAGAAGAGGATAAGATTTTCTATTTCTGGTTATTGCTGTTCTTGGATGACAATTACACTAATGATCCGTCCTCTCTATATAAAGAAATTCGTTCACTTTATGAAGCGGGCTACAACAGCCCAATCATGTATTTGGAGCTTTGTGAGATATTTAACAATAACCCACTTCTCCTTAAAAAGATTACAGATTTAGAGATAACTGCAATAAGATGGGGACTTCGTCATGGTTATATATCTGATGAGGTTGTAGATGAGTTTATACGACTTGCAGGTTCCTTTAAAGATTTCGATACTAAGATTTTCGGAATTATGGAAGCAATTTACGACAGAAACAAAAACATAGAAGTATTAAAAAGTATATGTTCCATGCTTATCGGGGCAAATAAACTAGAGAATAAATATCATAGATTTTATAGAGATGCAGTGGAAAACTCACTCAAATTTATAGGCTTAAATGAGTGCTTTGTTAAGAGTATGAATTTCTCCAGATATGACCTTATTCCACAGTCTGTATTGATGTATTTAAATTACAAAAATACATTGTCAGAGACAGAGCTTGCATACCTGTATGCAAATGTTATCTACAACAAAGCTCAGCACATGAAGGTGTATCATGAATACTGCACAACCATGCAGGATTTCATGGAAAATATGATTTTGAAGGGCAATGTAAGCGATGACCTCACTGTTATTTATGATGAGTTCCTTGAGCCGGAAACAGTAAGTCCGTTATATGCAGGCAAACTTATCAACATTATTTTCCGCAGAAAACTTGTGTGTTTCAATAAGGGAGTCAGAGCTGTTATTGTTACACATCAGGAACTTGAGGAGGTTCAGAGGGTTCCTATAGTAAATGGTGAGGCTTACGTAGAGATACTTTCTAATACGGCGTCTATAATTTTTGAGGATGGTGAGGGTAACAGATATGCAGGTTCCATTCCTTACCGTTTAGAGCGAATAGTAGATGAAAAAGCATATATCAAGATTTGCTGTGAATACAGTCCAAGAGATTATCGTGTACTCCTCTATAACTATGAGCAGTTAGGTGATTTCACATACAGAAAAGCAATAGAGGTTAATGCTGCCAGAGATATAGTAAACTGTGAAGAGATTTCTTACGATTACAAGCAGCAGGCATACCTTAATATCATTGAGTATTACCATGAAAATCTTGATGCAGATGTTCTTTCTAAATACTTGGGCAAATTTGATATTGAATATCTTAACCATGCGAATGCGAGAACTATAATAGCGTATCTTGTTGATATGAATATGTTCGACAAAGCCTTTCAGGCGGTTAAGCTTTACGGCTTCGATGAGATAGATTCAGAAGAGCTTTTCAGACTTGCAAATTATGGTGTTGAGGATTCAAACGGATTTATAAATGAAGACCTGCTTGCTATTTGTGTTCATCTTTATAAGATGGGTAAGGTTAACGAGCGTATACTTGTCTACATTATGAATCACTTAAAAGGAGACCTTGACGAGCTGGCGAACCTATTTAAAACTGTTCGTAACAGAGTTAAGGATGTATCGCTTTTGGCAGAAAATACATTGGCTCAGCTTATGTTTGCAGAAGGCAATGTAGAACATATTTATGATATATTTACAGCTTACTATGGTGGTAGAAGCAGAGGTTTGGTGGTAAAAGCCTTCCTGAGATTTGCGGCATACAATTACCTCATAAAAGATGTTCAGACACCAGGTAGTATATTTGATTGTCTGTACCTTGAGATTATGAAGGGAAATATAGATGATGAGATTTCCCGTATGGCGTTACTTATGCATTTTGCTAAGCTGGACAGATATACTGAGGATCAGAGAGAATGGATTAGTGACAGTGTTAGTAGATTTATGGATGCTGGTAAGCTCCTTCCGTTCTATAAGAGCTTTAAATCGTTCATTAAATTGCCACAGGATGTATTCCTTAAAACATATCTGATTTACAAATCAGAGCCGGGAAAACAGGTTCAGGTCAAGTTTGCATTTGACACAGGTTCAAGACAGACTCTCACCTATAAGACAGAGCGTCTCGACGAGATGATACCGGGTATGTATGTTAAAGAATTTGTAGTATTCCATGGTGAGCGTCTGGTATACAGTGTAGATGACGATATTTTGGGCAACGCTTATGTGGTTGAAAGTGAGGTTCTTAAAACAAAAGCCTTTAACCGCAAGGATAGAAGCAGATTTGAAGTTATCAACAGCATGCTTGTTAATCAGGAGATGCGTGAGGATAATGAGTTACTTGAGACATTGGATGTTTATTTAAATACAGTTCACCTTTTCGAGGAGAACTTAAATATTCTGTAATATAGGAGGCAACTATGGCAGAAGCATATTATATAGGCATGGATTTGTGCTCTGACTCAACGCAGATAAGTTTTTATAACGACATCAAAAGAGAGCCGGAGACAGTAAACCAATTAAATAATAAAGAGACTTATATGATGCCAAACATATTGTTCTATAGCAGAGAAAGTGGAGACTGGTATGTGGGTTCAGAGGCTTCCGAAGCCAGATTCAAGGAGGATGGTATAATTCTTGATGAGTTATACAAAAATGCCAGAAGCGAAGAAACTGTCGATGTAGATGGAACAATATATACCTTTAGACAACTGTTTATACTTATGCTCAAAATGCACATAAACTCCTTCTTATACAGATATGAGGGTGCTACGGTAAAAGAGCTGGTTATTACTATTCCAGAGTACAACAAGGATTTGTTTAAGGTGCTTTCCACCTTCCACAAAGAGCTTGGCATAGGTGAGGAGCATGTTCGCATAACAAGCCATCTGGATAGTGGTCTATATTATATATTCAATCAGAGTCAGGAACTGTGGATAAACAGCGTGGCATTGTTCGATTATAATGCGGATGGTCTGCATTACTATCGCATTGACATAACAAGAAGCAAGAGTCCGGAGGTTATTTCGGTTACCCACGAGGATTATTCAGCTAAATTTAATATGGCTCTTTTTGCAGGCGATAATATTTTAATGGATGATACATTTGCGAAAATTGCTGAACAGGAGATGAAGAAAACATATATTTCTTCTGTTTTCCTCACAGGACTTGGTTTTTCTGAAAAATGGATGACTAAATCCCGCAATATTCTTTGCCAGGGCAGACGAGTTTTTGCAGGACAAAATATCTATACAAAGGGTGCCTGCTACAAAGCAGTAGGCGGTGAATACGAGGAATTCTACAGGAAATTCTTTGTGGAAACAAAAGAAAATGTAATCTATGATGTTGGTATTTCCAGTGGCGAGGAAGAAGAGGATATTTTTATTCCTATCGCTTTAGGCGGGCGTCAGTGGTACAACATACATGGTAAAATAAATGTCATCTTAGATGACACAGATAAAATCACAATAATCTACAGAAGTAGAAAAACAGAGCAGGAAGTACGAGAGGTTGTTAAACTTCACGGGATACCAAAACGACCTAATAAGACCTCTAAGTTTTCTGTCGAGGTGGAGTTTGAAGACCCACACAGAGGAGCCGTTATAATTAAGGATGTTGGATTTGGAAAGCTTTTCCCTACAACCAACAAGATATACCGTAAGGAGTTTGAGGTTTAATGTCAAAAATTATTTTATGTACAACTAAAGAAGCTTCCCATCCTTTTATATTCTTAAATACAAAGGTTGAGATAAACAATTATGAAGAATTGTGCTTCTATATATACAACAATACAGTCCTTATAAGTAAGTCCTCTTTGTCTGACAAGCTTTTTGACTGGATAAGGGATGAGCTTGATATGCCGGAGCTTGCGGCTAAGCTGGTAGCGCTTTCCAACAAAACACCTTTCGCACAGGATTTGCTTGTGGAGATACTTAATGCAGGTAATTATTATGAACCGGACGAGATAAAAACGTATGTGGAAGCTTGGCAGAAATACAGAAGGCTTACAGCAAGTCAGAGAAAAAAGCTTAAGGCGGATGGTTATCTCGGCTACAGGAGATATATAAAGGCTGCATCAATTTATGATGATATTATTGAGAATTCAGATGATATACAGGATAAAGTATTTCTTGGAAATGTATATCACAACAGAGCGGTTGCAGCGGCAAACAACTTAGATACAGAGGATGCGAAGGCATACTTTTTAAAAGCATTTGAATTAAACGGCAATGAGGAATCCCTTAAAGGTTATCTTATCGTTTTTGCTGCCGGTAATGATTCATCTACTATCAGACAGGAGATGAGAAAATTTGATATGGATGATGATGCCTTTGAAAATCTTATGTTGGAAATGGGCGATTCAAATGATGATGTTCGCGAGATGACTATATTTGCTATGCTTCAGAGAGCAGTATATAACCGTATGAATAAAGACATGATAGATTACGATAAACGTATGGACATAATTTTGGGACAGCTTAAGGATGAGTTTAGAGAGCAGGCGATTTAATGAATTTTTTCAATAAGATTAAAGCGTATCTCAACGAAGAAGAGCCGGAAGATTTGATTCAGGAAGAAGAAAAACCTAAAAAGGAAAAGGTCAAAGAGGAAAGAAAAAAGCTAAAGCCAAAAAAGAAAAAGCTTAAAGCTGAGACCATCGATTCCGAAGAAATTTCAATGGCGAAAGCTAAAAAAGCTTATGAGAATGAGCGTAAAGCTGTCAGAGATTTTTGCGAGCAGCTTATCGATGTTGAGAATCACGTGGAGGAAATACAAAGAGAATATAAGATAGTAACAAGTTATCTTACAGATATACAACGCATAGAGGAGTTGCCTATAGATATGGCAACATCGCTGATTGATATAGCCAATCATATAGAGCGTTTCGATAAAAGCAGACAAACCTATCTGCAGTCTGAAGACCTTCTTCCGATGGATCAGTTTAACAATCTTGCTAATCTTGAGCCTGAGGTACCTGATACTATTAAAAAGCTCTATGACATGGAGATGAGAGATTCCATGCTAAAAAACGATATGGGCTATCTGGAAGGCGAAAAAGAAGATTTACGCTATATGAGAAGTGAGTATAACGATACTATAATTAATATTAGAAGTGTCAATATTGTTGTTATGATACTGTTTATTCTTACTATGCTGATTTTGTGCATTTATGCCTTTGCTACTAAGAAAAATATTATAATGGCACTTTTAATAGCAGGTGTTATTGCAGTTTTATCGTTTGTTGTTTCTTATGTGAGATATGTAGATTTAAAGGGTCAGATAAAGGATGCTGATGCAAAAATCAACAGGGCAATCTCTTTGCTTAACAAGGTAAAAGTAAAATACATTAACAACACAAATACATTGGATTATATTTACGATAAATATGGTGTGAATTCCTGCAAAGAGCTTGAATATCAGTGGGAGCAATACAACACAATGGTTCGTGATGCGAAGCGTTACATTCAGGCAAATGCAGAATTTAAAGGCTATTGTGACAAGCTTGTAAAAAGTCTCAGTGCTATAGGTGTAGAAGACCCTCACGTGTGGCCAAAACAGACAAATGCGATTATTGACAGACGAGAGATGGTCGAGATTAAGCATGGCTTGATACTTAGAAGACAGAAGCTAAGAGAGCGTATGGAGACATGTCTTAAAATAAAAGATAATGCTCAGACTGCACTTAGAGCAGCCGTCACAGACAATCCGGGTATTGCAGGTTATATTAATGAAACGCTTAATACCTATGGAGTTAAAATTAGTTTAGAATAGTCCGGCAGCAGATGAAGGACTAATAATTGGAGGATATATATATCATGGCAAAAGAACTTGAGAAAAATTACAACCCATCCGACATAGAGGGAAGACTTTATGACAAATGGGTGGAAAACAAATATTTTCATGCAGAGGTAGACAGAAGTAAAAAACCATTTACTATAGTTATGCCACCACCAAATATTACAGGACAGCTCCATATGGGACATGCCCTTGATAATACTATGCAGGATATACTTATTAGATTTAAGAGAATGCAGGGCTACAATGCACTTTGGCAACCAGGTACTGACCATGCGGCTATTGCTACTGAGGTTAAAATCATTGAGCACTTGAGAGAACAGGGCATAGAAAAAGATGACCTGGGAAGAGAGGGCTTTCTTAAGAGAGCCTGGGAGTGGAAGGACGAGTACGGTGGACGTATCGTTAATCAGCTCAAAAAGCTCGGTTCATCCGCTGACTGGGACAGAGAAAGATTTACAATGGATGAGGGAAACAATGCTGCCGTTACAGAGGTATTTACCAAGCTTTATGAAAAGGGCTACATTTACAAGGGTTCACGTATAGGAAACTGGTGTCCTGTATGTCAGACCTCTATTTCTGATGCAGAGGTTATTCATGAGGAGCAGGATGGCTTTTTCTGGCACATTAATTACCCTGTAGCAGGTGAGGAAGGACGTTTTGTAGAGATAGCAACTACAAGACCTGAGACCCTTCTCGGTGATACAGCTGTTGCAGTTAATCCAGAGGATGACAGATATAAGGATATAGTTGGAAAGACACTTATTTTGCCACTTGTTAACAGAGAGATTCCTGTCATTGCAGATTCTTATGTAGATAAGGAGTTTGGAACAGGTGCAGTTAAGATTACACCTGCTCATGACCCTAACGATTTCGAGGTTGGCAAGAGACATAATCTTGAAGAGATTAATATCATGAATGATGATGCCACTATCAACGCTCTTGGTGGCAAATACGAGGGTATGGACCGTTATGCGGCTAGAAAGGCTATGGTTAAGGATTTGGAGGAGCTCGGACTTCTCGTTAAGATTGAGCCACATAAGCATATGGTTGGTACTCATGACAGATGTAAGACTACAGTTGAGCCACTTGTTAAGCCACAGTGGTATGTAAAGATGGCTGAGATGGCTAAGCCTGCTAAGGAGGCTGTAGAGAAGGGTGAGCTCAAGCTTATTCCTGAGCGTATGAATAAGACATACTATAACTGGCTTGATAATATCAGAGACTGGTGTATTTCAAGACAGCTTTGGTGGGGACACAGAATTCCAGCTTGGTACTGTCAGGATTGTGGTGAGATTATTGTATCTAAGGACGCTCCTTGCACTTGTACAAAGTGTAACTCTGCTAATCTCAAGCAGGATGAGGATACTCTTGATACTTGGTTCTCGTCAGCACTTTGGCCATTCTCTACACTTGGCTGGCCAAACGTAGGAGAAGATTATGATTATTTCTTCCCTACAGATGTACTTGTAACAGGCTACGATATTATTTTCTTCTGGGTAATAAGAATGGTATTCTCATCTATAGAACAGACTGGCAAATTACCATTCCACACAGTACTTTTCCATGGTCTTGTAAGAGATGACCAGGGTAGAAAGATGAGTAAATCACTCGGAAACGGTATTGACCCACTTGAGGTTATTGATAAATACGGTGCGGATGCACTTAGATTCACACTTATTACAGGTAATGCTCCTGGTAACGATATGCGTTTCTATTGGGAGAGAGTTGAGGCAAGCCGTAATTTTGCAAATAAGATTTGGAATGCTTCAAGATTTATTATGATGAACATTGAAAAAGCAGATGCTTCAGATGTGAAGACCTCTGAGCTTACTGTAGCTGACAAGTGGATTTTAAGCAAGATGAATGACCTTGTCAAAGAAGTAACTGATAACATGGAGAAATATGAGCTTGGTATAGCTGCCGATAAGATTTATGGTTTCCTTTGGGAAGAGTTCTGCGACTGGTATATTGAGATGGTTAAGCCAAGACTTTGGGATGATGCTGACACAACAAAGGCGGCAGCACTTTACACATTAAAAACTGTTCTTGTTAATGGCTTAAAGCTTCTTCATCCATATATGCCATTTGTAACAGAGGAGATTTTCTGCACCCTTACTAACGAGGAGTCAATTATGGTATCTGATTGGCCTGTATATTCAGAGGAATATTCGTTTAAGCAGGAAGAGGCAGCAGTAGATAAAATCAAGGAGGCTGTTAGAGCAATCAGAAACATAAGAAGCGAAATGAATGTTGCTCCTAGCAAAAAAGCGACAGTTTATGTGGTTTCTCCAAAGGAAGAAATCAGACAGATTTTTGTTGACAGTA
The DNA here is from genome assembly GCA_045531735.1 of Wujia sp. Lineage (GTDB taxonomy): Bacteria > Bacillota > Clostridia > Lachnospirales > Lachnospiraceae > Coprococcus_C. Next base: position 60,710 of record JAZSEO010000019.1, read on the forward strand.
AGAGCTTCTTTGGAACTTTAGCTTATGCAAATGAGGTTGTTATTCAGGGAGATAAGACAGGTATTGCAGATGATGCGGTTGCTGTAGTTATCCATGACGCAACAGTTTATATGCCATTTGCTGACCTTGTGGATGTTGCTAAAGAAATAGAGAGACTTAAGAAGGAGGAGGCAAGACTTCAGGGAGAAATCAAGAGAGCATCTGGTATGCTTGCTAATCCTAAATTCGTAGATAAGGCACCAGCTGCAAAGGTTGAAGAGGAGAAAGCAAAGCTTAAGAAATATACAGAAACTTTAGAGCAGGTAACTGAAAGACTTGCACAGATGGAAAAATAATTTTCCTGATGAGGATTTATGGAGATTCATTATGAATAACGAAAAGATTCTTAGAAAAAAATTAGAAAGATATTTACTTATGCCATTGGTGGTATCTATTGTGCTTATGGCATTAAGCGGGTTCCTGTTTTTGGTAGACAGAAAAAGTGCAATTATTGTTACGGCTGTTGTAAGCGTGGTGATTGCGACAGAGCTTGTGGTTTATTTTCTGTCTAAGGCAGGAATAATGCCGGCACTTATACGTTTTGCTCTTGAACAGGGACAGATACAAAAGGAGCTTCTAAAAGAGTTGTCCGTACCTTATGCACTTCTGGACACAGACGGTAAGATTTTATGGGGAAATAAAATGTTTGTCGACGCTATAGGAGAGGGCTCTAAAAAACGTATCCGCAAAAACATTGTTACGTTTTTTCCGATGATGAGTATAGATGTACTTAAATCAGAAGAACAGATTAATATGGATTTAGAGTACAACGAAGTACAGTACAATGCACTTATCAGAAAAATTACTTTTGATGAGGTATTTGAGGATGAGGATGCGGTTGTTGCACCAAAGGGTGAGGCGCTACTTGCATTATATCTTTTTGATGTTACAGAATTAAAACGTTATAAGCGTGAGAATGAAGAACAGAAGCTTATTGCCGGACTTATCTATATTGATAATTATGACGAGGTTATGGAGAACACAGAGGAGGTCAGACATTCTCTGGTCGAGGCTTTAGTAGACCGTCGTATAAACATGTACCTCTCGGCTATTGAGGCTATCGGTAAAAAAATAGAAAAAGACAAATATTTATTTGTTTTTCAACAGAAATTTTTACCACAGCTTAAGGAAACAAAATTCGCAATTCTTAATGAAGTTAAAAGTATAAATGTAGGTAATGAGATACCGATAACTTTAAGTATTGGTATCGGTGCAGATACTGATAATTTCGCTACAGCATATGAGTATTCTCGTGCAGCGATTGGTCTTGCTCTCGCAAGAGGTGGTGATCAGGCAGTGCTTAAAGCAGGAGATAAGACCTTTTATTTTGGTGGAAAAAGTGCTGGAACAGAAAAATCTACAAGAGTTAAAGCCAGAGTTAAGGCACAGGCATTTAAAGAACTTCTTGCAGATAAAGATACAGTTATTATTATGGGACATAAACGTCCTGATGCAGATTCATTTGGCTCGGCAGTAGGCGTTTACAGACTTGTTAAAACTCTTAACAGAAATGCTCATATTGTTATCAATGAAGTGACATCAGCTATTAAGCCGGTGCTTAGTGGATTTAAGGGCAACAGCATTTACGGAGATGATATGATTATTTCCAGTGAGGAGGCTATTGCTAAGGTAAATGCTAACACATTAGTAGTCGTTGTTGATGTAAACAGACCAACAATGACAGAATGTGAGGAGCTTCTTGCACTTGCGAAATCCGTGGTTGTATTTGACCATCACAGGCAGACTAATGATATTATCGAAAATGCTACATTGTCATATATTGAGCCATACGCGTCATCAGCATGTGAGATGGTTGCGGAGATGCTCCAGTATATAGAAGAAAAGGTTAAGGTAAGACCTCTTGAGGCGGATGCCATGTATGCAGGAATAGTTATTGATACAGATAATTTCCTTACAAAAACAGGTGTTAGAACCTTTGAGGCTGCATCATATTTAAGACGTATTGGTGCTGATGTTGTAAGAGTAAGAAAGATGTTCAGAAGTGATATGTATTCCTTCAAGCAGCTTGCAGAGGGTGTAATGAATTCGGAGATATACATGGACGCATTTGCGTTGTCACAGGTTAAACCGGATGATTCAGATGCACCGACTGTTGTTGCTGCCAAGGTTGCAAACGAGCTTCTTGATGTTGAAGGTGTAAGAGCATCGTTTGTTGTAACTGAAAAGGATGGAACTGTTTATGTGAGTGCTCGTTCTGTAGATGATGTCAATGTTCAGGTTGTCATGGAGAAAATGGGCGGTGGCGGACATGCCAATATTGCAGGTGCCCAGCTTAAGGGACTTACTGCAGACGTTGCCATTATACAGATTAAAGAATTACTTGAGACCCTGTATAGAGATGGAGATATATAAATATGAAATATTGTGAAAGCTGTGGGCAGGCATTAGAGGATAGTGCTTTATTTTGCACTACCTGTGGAGAAAGGCAAAACAAGGATAATGATACAACTGAGCAATCTGTGAAACAACAAGAGGTTTCATCGGTTTCGGAAAAAAAGAGTAAAAAAAAGATTATAATTCCTATTATTTTTGTAGTTGCTCTTTTGATTATAGGTTTAGTTGTATATTTCGTGTTTTTTGCAGGCAAGGATAAAGATAACGAAGTCGTTGAAGATAATAATCTTGGAATAACTGTAGATGGTGAGTTCTATGAGTTTACTGTTAAAGAGGGCATAAAGGATTATAACGATATTCAAGGTGGAGTGGTATATCAAGCTGATGGCTTAAAATTCCGTCCTGATGGTGAGGAAGAATCAGTAGATATTGACCAGTTGGATACATTTACTTGGGTTGAACTTGAACCGATGGATATTGATGGCAATAAAGGGATGGTTTTTTATTTTAGGGAAGGCTATGAGATAGATGGATTAACAGGCTTTTCTACAGAAGAGGAAATCAGAGAGGCTGGATATATTAGTTGGATGAGTCATCAGATGATTGCGACAGAAAATGGCAATGTTGATGTGTATGACTATATGGATGACTGCATGAGAGTGTACGAAGAAGGGACTTTTGATGTTGCTCCATATATGCTTGATGTGGCTGAAGGCAGTCCTGAATCCAAGCGTTCAAAATATATTATCGAGGATGATGTAGACGGATTTTTTGAGTATTATGTAGAAGGCTTTGAAGCTGGAATGACGGATGATGAATTTAGAAAGCTTGTGGAGGAATGTCCGGATGTATTAAATGTATTTGCATACTGTGACATAAGAGTACAGTTTAGAAATGGACAAATAGACATGATTATCTTTAAAAATTTTACATTAGTTCCAGAAGATAGAAAAGACGTAGAACATTTGCTCATAGTACATATATATGTTCAGGGAGATGCAGCTTCTGACTGGGAAGAATCGTGGAAATAGTATATTATAATGTTTTGAATTTATAAATCGGAGGTATAGATATGAAGGTTATTTTACTTCAGGATGTTAAAAGTCTTGGAAAAAAGGATCAGATAGTTGATGTATCTGACGGATACGCTAGAAATTTTGTTTTGCCTAAGAAGTTAGGTCTTGAGGCGACTCCTAAGAATTTAAATGACTTAAAGCTTAAAAAAGCTAACGAAGATAAGGTGGCTGCTGAGAAGCTTGCTGAGGCGCAGGCACTTGCAGATAAGCTTAAAGATGAGAGCATAACTCTTACTATGAAGGTAGGAGAGGGTGGAAGAACCTTTGGTTCAATCTCATCAAAGGAAATAGCTGAGGCTATGAAAAAACAGTTAGGTTATGACATTGACAAAAAGAAGATTGTTATCAAAGACCCTATCAAGAGTCTTGGAACTACAATTATTGATATTAAGCTACATACAAAGGTTACAGCAAAATTCAACGTAAAGGTTGTTGAAGCGAAGTAACAGTCGGAGGATATGATGGACGAGAATAGCATCAGAAGAATACAACCACATAGCAAGGAAGCAGAGCAGTCAGTAATAGGTGCGATGCTTATGGACAGAGATGTTATTTCTGATATAGCTGATTTGCTGTCTAGAGACGATTTCTACAATGCGCAGTATGGTATTTTATATGAGGCGATGGTGGAGCTTTATAATGAAGGCAAACCGGTAGATATGGTAACTCTTAATGAGCGTCTCCGTATGAAAGAGGTTCCGGAGGAAATAAGCAGTCCTGCATTTATCGCAGGAATTATATCTGCTGTTCCAACATCTGCAAATGCAAAGCATTATGCTGATATTGTTCAGGAAAAATCTCTGCTTAGAAGGCTTATAAAATATAGCGAAAATCTCACAAAGGACTGCTATCTTGCCAACGATAAAGTGGACCATATATTAGAGGATGCTGAGCAGAATATTTTCCGTTTAGTGCAGAACAGAAATGGTTCGTCGGATTTAACGCCTATTAATAAAATTGTTATAAATGTAATTGGTGAGATAGAGGAAGCGGCTCGTAACAAAGGAAAGGTTACTGGTCTTGCCACAGGTTTTACAGACCTTGACAACATGCTTACTGGTCTTCATGGTGGTGAGTTACTCCTTGTTGCCGCGCGTCCTGCTATGGGAAAAACAGCCTTTGTCTTAAATATAGCTCATGATTTGGCAGTTATGCATAATACACCATGTGCTCTTTTCTCTTTGGAAATGAGTAAGGAGCAGCTTGTTTCTCGTATGATTGCCATAGATGCTATGGTTGATTCAAAAAGTATGAAACTCGGTAATCTTTCGGATGATGACTGGGATAAGGTTATTGAGAGTACAGAGGCAATTGCTAAAGCACCTCTTTATATTGACGATAACTCAGCAATTACAATTTCTGAGCTTCGTTCAAGATGTAGAAAATTAAAGCAGAACCATAATATTGGTTTGATTATATTAGACTACCTGCAGTTGATGAGTTCAAGCAGACAGGTTGAGTCGAGACAGCAGTTTATTTCAGAGGTATCTCGTGCATTGAAGAATATTGCGAGAGAATTAAATATTCCAGTAATCGCACTTTCTCAGCTTAGTCGTGCCGTAGATAGCCGACCAGACCACAAGCCTGTTCTTTCAGACCTTAGAGAGTCAGGTGCCATCGAGCAGGATGCCGATGTTGTAATGTTTATCTACCGTGATGAATACTACAATCCTGAGACAACAACAAAACCACAGACTGCTGAAATTATAGTGGCAAAACAGCGTAGTGGTGAAACTGGAAGTGTAGACCTCCGCTGGCTTGGTAAATATACTAAGTTTGCAGATGCAGAAAAATATTATCAGCCACCACAGGGGTAAATATAATTTATAAGTAATACGGATAATTTGCATTTTATTGGTGTAAATTATCCGTTTTTTGCACAAATGAAGTTGTATAAAATGTACAAAGATGCATTTTTGAGGGGGAAGTTTTTACTATGACTTTGTCAGGTTTTTAAACTAAAAAAGAGTTATATGTTATAGGCAGATATAGAACAGATGGTGCTGGAATCTCCGACGGAGATGAATTTTAATACGGTGCTCGTTATAGACTATTATTATAATTAACATAAGGAAGAGGTTATGAAAAGAAAAATTATATTTAGTATTCTAATAGTTATAATACTATTAAATGTGCTAGAAATTATGAGTTCAAAGGATACATATGTGTACTGCGACGATAACAATAGTATATATCTTAACGATTATGAAAATGGACAAAGGATGGAATGTAAATTCGAAAATGATGAAATCGCTGAACTGATAAATACGACATACTTTTCTGATTGGAAAACAAAAGAATATAAGACAAAGTTTGCGAGCTGGGTTTTCGAAGCAAAATCACAAGGAACAACAAAAGTATATTTATATCGCTCTAAAGATTGGGGCCTTCATTCTGAGATGACAAAGGATGATATTGTAGCAGTGATAACTCTTACAGTAGATGAGAATAATCATTTTGTATATGAAAGAAGTTTTGATTATTTATGGCGGGTTTATGCGAGTAATTTTAGAAGTATATTTTTATGTCTATTTTTAATGATAATACCTTATATAGGAGCTTTTCGATATAGAGATAAGCGTATAAAAATCCTTAATATTTTACTAATATGTACATATTTTCTTGATGTTATGTATTATTGGATTTTAAATATACAGGGATTAAATAGCATATTAATTGTTTTCTGTATAATAATTAGTATAGTTTCATATTTGATTTTTTCGAAAATATATAATAAAGATAAATGGATATTCAAAATAATTTTATGGTATATAGGTTTTTGGCTGGTGCTGATGGTATATTGTGCTTTGTGGGGATTTATGCCACTAATAATACAAAGTTTCTATTTATTTGTCATGGCATACATTTTATACTGCTGTGGAAGTAAGGGTATAGATGATAATAATTAATCATGTATCCTTATTAAGTGAGAAAGTAATAGAGGGATATGATGAAGAATTTTGCAAATTTTCTAATTAAAATGGTGCTGATAATATTAATGCATATAATGTGGATAATATTATTTGCGACAGGTGATTTTTGGTATAGAATAAGGACAGATATATTAGGGCATTTCCTTGTGCCTTGTACCTTATTGTTGTGCATAATGATCGGTATACAGATTTTAATTTATAGAAAATGTCCATTGTCGAGCAAATGCTTGAAGGTAGTTTTTATTATTATTAATATATGTTTTACAATATATACTTATGGATTTACTATACGATTATGGTGGGAACATATTTTAATTGATGTAATAACATGGTTGTTTTAGTTAATGACAACATATTAAGCAGAAAAACGGGTCAGTTCGTTTAAAGAACTGACCCGTTTATTATCTATATACGTTTTAATTTATTAGCAAGCTGTTCATCACTTAGTCTGAAAACATCATCTATAATCCATATACCCATGTCTCTGGCTCTCTGTTTAAAATATTGTGTGCCCACCGTGTCGTCGCAGGCTCTGGCGAGGACTAACGCTTTGTGAGCGTATTTGCCACCAAATTTTCTGGAAACAGTTTCAAGCTCATGTAAAGCATGACCACCAGCTTTTCCGCTTTTGCAGGATATAAATATAGGACAAACACCTTTCATGAGGATAACATCTATCTCATTCATAGTGTCGTAACCTGGGTTTGACATGCTGTGAACTTCTCCGTCCCAGTCGATATGTGCACCTATAATGGCATCTGTAAATATGTATGTTTCTCTGGTTGCAACTTCGTAGACATGAAGCTCGAGCATGTTGCCGGCTTTTGCGATGATTCGGCGAATCATATTATTTTTCCAACGGAAGGTAACCATTTTACCTGTTTCATTGTAGTCTTTAAGGAGATTATGTTCATCTAAATCGCGAAGCAGATTTATCGCATCTCCAAGAGGCTTTCTGTAGAGCTGTTCCCAACCCTCGTTCTGGTTCTGAACACATTTTCTCAGTTCGTCAATGCTGGCACAGTAACGGTTCCAGTTGCCTTTGTATTTTTTGCAGATATCCCACATGATGCGTATATCCTGTCTGAAATCATCTGTGAATTTCCATTCGGAAAAGCTTCCTGTTTTTTGTGTGAGCATACCGCCGTGTAAAAGAATATCTTCTGCGATGCTTATATTATAGTGATAATCAGAGGTGACAACCTCGTCGCCTCGAATATCAATTTCTTTACCTGTAAATGGGTCGATACGGAGCTTGCTTATGTTCATGCGCGCAGCAATACAACCAAGAGCAATCAAAATAAGCTCACTACCACCGGTAAGTTCAAATCGAACTCCAGGATTATCTCTTATAATCTCTGTTATAATGTCGATAGCTCCCTGTAAATCGTTTTTAGGCACCTCAATAAATTCCAACTCTGTTTTGGGGCATCTGCTATCCCTAAAACCAATTATGTCATTTATTTTTTTTGTAATCATATTGTCTTTGTGTCCAAGAAAAATGATTTTTTCGGGTTGATATTTTATCATAGCCATAACATTTTCGAGTGGCTCTTCGGAATAAAATTCAACCATAACTTTAGTTCGTCCCATAGATAACCCCATCTTCCGTTTTATTATATATTAATTATACGTTTCATATGTGATAATATCAATAATTTTATAGTTTTTTTGCATATATTTTCTGCTGGTATTATCCACTATAATATGGTAAAATATTATGGTAAATTAGACAATTATGTCCATATATGTTTTTATATGGATATACAGGAGGGTTACACATGGGTAGTTTGTACAGAAGAATAGTTACCATGGGCATGATTAGCTTTACAGCTTTTCTCGCATGGGTATATTGCATAATTAATTATAAGGATGAGCCGATTTATATTGGAATCGTTTCCCTTGTTCTTGTGGTGTCTATCTATGCCCTTCTTAATGGAATCATTGGTCTTAATGCATCAAAAGAAAAGAAAATCCAGAATTACATTTCTGAAACAGTTGCTACGGCAGTAGCTCGTATAAACAATCAGGACAGCGATAACACAGATATGGAAAGACTTGCAAAAGCATCCTATGTACAGCTACGCAAGGCTAACACTGCCATTAATCAGTTTGCAGAGGTGACAAACAAAAACGCGCAGCAAAACATTGACAGCTACAGTCAGCTTAATGAGTCTACTAAAAAGATGGTTACTGAGTCTGTCAATAAAGCGGTTAAGATTATGGTAAAATATGACCAGCATAACAACGAGAAACTTGTCTATACAATTCTTGAGCTTAACAGAGCACTTACTGACATGAACAGAGAGATGACCTCTATTAAGCAGGCTGTTTTGGATATGGAGATTAATGTTCCTGTTAATTTTAGTGGAGAAGCAGCAAACACAGGTGCAAAATCATTAGATATGTTTGCGGAAAACGATAATCTTTCGGAAGACGAGGATGATTTTGCGTCGACATATACACGTGAAGAAACAGATGCTATGTTTGCGGCATCAAAAGAGGAAAGACGTGCAAAATCACAGGATGATTTTTCTATATATGACCATCCTGAAGCTATGGAACAGGATTTGATAGATTCGTTGCTTGTTCATAAAACAGAGGAGCCAAAGTCGGTTGAAGAGCCTTCAACAGCAGATGTTATTCCTTTTCCTGCATCGGCTGAGCAGGAGATGGAGGAGCAGGCTGTTAGCGAGCCGTCTGAACCTGAATTTGACCCTAACAAGCAGTTGTCACCGGATGAGATTGCAGCGTTATTTGCGTCTGTTAATGACCTTACAGGCAGTTCAGAACCAGAACCAGAGCCTGTAGAAGAGGTTGTGGAGGAAGCACCACCACAGCCTGTTAATGATGACCCAAACAGACAGCTTTCGCCGGATGAAATAGCAGCATTGTTTGCGTCTATGCAATAAATGAAAGCCATACTTTAGTATGGCTTTTTTTAACCTAATTTTTTGGGGGTGATACTATGGAAAAGGATTGGGTAGTACTTAAAATTGATGATCAGCGTATGTGGGTAAGTCTGACAATTAAAGAACCTGTAGGAGAGGAAGCTCCTTGCTTTTCGGCGGATTTTATTGAGGGGTATTTGCGTGAAAATGGTATTACTGCGGGAATAGACAGAGAGGCTATTGAAGCTTTGGTGGAGCATGTTGCCTATGGGAAAGAAGTTATTGTGGCAAAAGGAAAAGCCCCTGTCAATGGGAGAAACGGAGTTTTTCAGTTTACATCTATGGTAGAGGATGCAAAATCCAAACCAGTTGTCAATCCTGATGGCTCGGTGGATTATTATAATTCGCTTAAGCTTGCTATGGTGGATAAAGACGAGTTGTTTGCTGTGTACATTCCTGCTACAGCAGGCGAGTATGGCTTTACGGTTTTTTCTGAAATGTTGCCACCTTTAAAAGGTAAAGAGCTTAGAGGTCTTAGGGGTAAAGGCTTTTATACAAGTGAGGATGGCAATGAATACAGAGCATGTTTTCGTGGTCGTATAACTAAGACAGAGAATAGGATTACAATAGAAAAGGTATATGTTGTAAAAGGTGATTTGGATATAGAGAAAGGCAACATTAATTTTAACGGAGATGTAGAAATAGTTGGTGATGTTAGAAGTGGATTGTCCATTGTTACAGATGGAAGTATATTTGTTCATGGGCATGTAGGTGGAAGCCTTTTGGTTGCAGGTGGGAATATAACCATCAGAAAAGGAATACAGGGCAGAAACAAATGTGAGATAGATGCAAAAGGCGATGTAGCGTGTAGCTTTGTCGAGCGATGTATAATCAGAGCAGAAGGAAACATATATGCAGACTCTATTCTTGATTCAGAGGTTACTGCCAAGCAAAAGGTTATTGTAAGCTCTAAAAAAGGTCTTGTTGTAGGTGGTGTGGTAACTGGTGTTCAGGGCGTTGTTGTAAAAGAAGCCGGCAATGAAACTGGAGTAGCTACAACCTTGCAGGCAGGAATTGTTCAGGAAGAACTGGAGAAAGCGACTAAACTTTCTGAGGAGAGAGAAAAACTGGTTGAGACCATTGTGTTATTGGATAAGAATTTAAAGGTATATGAGAGCTTGCCGGGCAATAGAAGAACAAAGGATACAGAGGCTACCAGAATGAAGATTTTCAGGGCAAAGGTTATTAAGGTTACAGAACTAAAAACTTTGGACGAAAATCTTGCTAAAATAAATGATGCGATAGACACCGCCAGAAAGGATGCTTCTATACAAATAACCGGTGTATCTCATGCAGGAATCAAAATTAATATTGGCAGAAGCACACTTGTATCAAAGGATACATGGAAGGATGTAGTATATAAGAGTATAAATGAAAGCATACTTGCCATGTCTGGCGATGAGAAATAATATTTGTACTATGGAAACTTTTTGATGCATAAACTGTAAAAACAAGCTACTTGAGGTTACAGTTTGAGAGAATATATCGAAGAAAGAGCTATAAATATAGCGCAGTACATAATTGAAAATGATGCGACAGTAAGACAGGCGGCAAGACAATTTGGGGTATCTAAGTCTACGGTACATAAAGATGTCACTGACCGCCTGGAGGAAATTAATCCCAGTTTAGCTAGGGAAGCACGTAAGGTTTTGGACGTAAATAAGTCAGAAAGGCACATTAGAGGAGGTTTGGCTACCAAAGAAAAATATTTACATCAACGTTGCGTATTATGATTTTTCGTATTATAATGTTTTTTATCAATGCCCTCGTTTTTGGATGATGGGCATTTAATGTGTTTGAAGTTTTGAGGTGTAATATGAGATTTATACATATAGCTGACGTTCATTTGGGCGTTAAGCCAGATAGAGGAAGAACATGGAGCGACAAAAGAGCAGAGGAGATATACGATGCTTTTCGCGACATTATTAATCTGTGTGAAAATGATAAAATAGATTTATTACTTATTGCGGGTGATTTGTTTCATGATAAGCCAACTGAGAAGGATTTAAAAAATCTGGATTTCCAGCTCAGAAAGCTTTCGGTTACTAAAACAGTTATAATAGCCGGAAATCATGATTATATCGAGGAAGGCTCACCTTGGGAAAAATATTCTTTTGTCTCGAACACTATTCTTTTGCCTAGAGATAGAGCGACTAATGCATATCTCAAGGATTTGAATGTCTGCATAACAGGATATAGCTATGGAAGACAAGAATATACAGAGAGAATTCTTGAAAGAATGCGCCCAGGAAAAGAAGGTGCCTACAACATTCTTTTGGGACATGGTGGAGATAAAACTCATATGCCATTTTCAAAAGAAAAATTAGCACGACTTGGCTTTGATTACGTTGCACTTGGACATATTCATAAGCCATCCCATATTCTTAAAAATAAGATGGCGTTTGCCGGTTCGCTTGAGCCGATTGATTATACAGAGACAGGCAGAAGAGGCTATATTTATGGCGAAGTTGATGAAGAGGGTGTAACCAGAATCAAATGGATTCCATGCAACAAGAGAAGCTATATAAACATGGCACTTGACTTAGAACCTGAGTATACTAATGCAGAAATTTCTGATATTGTAGAGAAACAAATAAATGAATTAGGCAAAGAAAACATTTATCGTGTACTTTTACGTGGTAGAATAGATAGCAATCTACAGATAAATATAAGTGCCCTAAGTAAGAGATACAACATAAATGAAATAATCGACAAAACACAATACGATTATGATATAAACGAGCTTCTCGCCGGCAATGAAAATAATCTTTTGGGAAGATTTATAAAGAATTTGTCTGACGAGGAAAGTGATATAAATGAAGAAATCAGAAAAAAAGCTTTGAAATATGGAATAGAAGCATTGTTGGAAGCTGGAGATAAATAATGTATCTTAACAAATTATTACTTAAAGATTTTGGAAAATTTAATAATAAAGAAATTGAACTTAAATCTGGTGTTAATTTAATATATGGTCCAAATGAAGCAGGAAAAACAACCATAAAAGAATTTATTGTTGGTATGCTTTACGGTATAGATAAATCTAGAGGTTTAGGAGCAAAATTAGATAATTATGAACTCAGAAAACCTTTAAATGGCAGAGGTTTTTCAGGAAAAGCATACATTAAAAACGATGGCAAAAAATACTTTGTGGAAAGAAGCTTTTTACGCCATAACAGAAAGCTCAGTGTTATGGATGTTCAGGCGGGTAGAGAGGTCAAACTTAAAAACAAAAACAGCCTTCATGGAACAATGTTTGACTTAGATAAAAACACCTACGTCAATACGCTTTGTATAGGTGAGCATGGTGCCACACCTGGCAAAGAACTTGCCGGAGAGCTCAACAATTATCTTGCAAATCTTACAACAACAGGTTCGGCAGATATAGATAAAGAGGTTGCGATAAACAGATTAAAGGCTGAGCGAAGTAAATATGACACAAAATCTATAAACATGGATATAGAAATTATATCTGATGAGTTGGACAGATATAAGGATGTATCTCAGGAACTTGCAGACGTAAGAAGTAAGATACATGACTTAGACGAAGAATTTGCCATAGAAACAGCAAAAAGAAAACGTGAAGCCCGCAAACTCGTAGAGTCAGATAAGGGCGTTAAATACGAGGAAAATGAAGAACTCAATGAGCAACTTGAGGAACTTGCTGAAAATGCAAGCTTTCATGATTTGGATTTACTTAATCGCGACAAGGGCGAGCAAAAGCTTACCGATAAAATATGGTTCATTATATTGACAGGTATATTTGTAATTGCGGTGATAGCAGCTATGGTTTATATTTTACCTTTTGAAAAAGGTGTCAGACAGCTTTTTATCATCTGTACTTTTATATTTGTAGTAGTGACAATAGTGGAGGGCTTATTTGCCAAAGGGGTATTCCAAGACGACGTAAAGACGCCGTCAGAAGAGGAGTTCAAACGTATAATTCAGGAGCTTGAACGCAAGAATGAGACCTACGAAGAGGTAGAAATAGATATGTCCTTTGCGACAGAGTTTGCGGATAAAAAAGCTGAGTTAAAGGTGACAGAAAAAGAACTTCTTGACCAGATAGAGAGAAAAAGAGAGCTTGAAGAAGAGTTTGCCGTTATGTCTAAAAAGCGTGACGAGCTTGAGCGAGAGATACATGCAATTAACCTCGCAATCAATACAATTAATGATATGTCGGCTGAAATTCACAGTGATTTAGGTTTTCTTATCAACGACAATATTTCAGATATTGTATCTAAGATAACAGATGGCAAATATCAGGATGTATACTTAGATGAAAAGTTACACGTAATGGTAAAGGATGGAGATTCCTATGTAGGTGTTGAATACCTCAGTGCAGGTACAACAGAGCAAATATATCTTGCTGTACGTCTTAGTGTTGCAAGACTTCTCTGTCGAGATAAAATGCCACTCATTATAGACGACATCTTTACAAACTATGATGAAAATCGTTTAATCAACACATTAGATTGTCTCAAGACAATAGATACGGAACAGATAATTCTCATGACATCAAACTCTCGCATAGGGGACATGTTAGATGACCTCGATATGGACTACAACTACGTGGAACTTGCATAGACATAAATACGCTTTGGATAATACGGTTGTATAAAAATATAGTACATTAAATGAAAACTAGAACATATATATGCAAACAACTGCAACGCAGTCAAATGTTTGCATATGATATGTTCTAGTTTTTGTTTAATGTACTATGTTTTTATTACAACCTTGTGTTTACTAAAGCGATTTATGTATATAAACTTATGAAGAAACTTTAAAAGCCAGACTATAATGTAGTGGGAGTTATGTAAAACAAGGTGAGTTAGAATAGATTAAGACCGTCACGAAAATGAGATGAGTCAAAATATATAGAGGCTGTATGCATAATACATATAATAAGCAAACATTTGGACTGCGATTTTAGCGACTGACGAAATCCACTGATTACATAGACTTAGGCGCGAAAGCATTCTTGAGCGTCTTAGTCGCAGTTATCAGTTAGTTTGTCAGCGCGTTGCAGTTGTTTGCGTTATATGTCTTATGCATACAGCCTCTATATATTTTGGCTTATCTCGTTAAGAAACGGTCTTAATCTATTCTAACTTACCGTATCATGCAAGCTAGTCCACTACAGGCGGCTTATAGTTAGCTGTTATAGTTCCATGTTCCTTATACTCCTGAATACGAGACTGAATACGTTCAGACTGATCAAGGAGCTTGCTGATAGATGCATTGTGGTTCAAGTGGTCAATTAAGATAGCAATATATTTGCTCATGTCAGCCGATTCATACCAAGGCTTGTTGAAAAGCTCTGGTAACTGGTATGTGAGGTTTGTAGTGATAATCTTCTCTATTACACCTTCTTCGTATGCTTTGTCGAAGATTTCAAGTCCTGCTGTAAAAAGACCAAATGTAGCAAGGCAGTAAACTCGTCTTGCGTTGCGGCTCTTGAGCTGTTTTGCAACATCTAACATACTTTCGCCTGATGCAATCATGTCATCCATTATGATAACATCCTTGCCATCTACATCGTCACCCAAGAATTCGTGTGCAACGATAGGGTTTTTACCATTTACTATAGTAGAGTAATCTCTTCTCTTGTAGAACATACCTACATCTACACCTAAGTGGTTTGCGAAATATATAGCTCTGTTCATGGCACCTTCGTCAGGGCTTATAACCATCATGTGGTCATTGTCTAACTTAAGGTCTGGTGTAGTTTTAAGTAATGTTTTAATAAACTGATATGTTGGCATAATGTTCTCGAAACCATTACGAGGAATAGCATTTTGAACTCTAGGGTCATGGGCATCAAATGTGATGATGTTGTCTACACCCATAGAAACTAATTCCTGAAGTGCCATAGCACAGTCTAATGATTCTCTGCTTGAACGTTTATGCTGTCTGCTTTCATAGAGGAAAGGCATAATAACTGTGATGCGGTTTGACTTACCACCGATAGCTGCGATAACTCTCTTTAAATCTGAATAGTGGTCGTCTGGTGACATCATGTTTTCCTGTCCGCATATTTTATATTTGATGCTGTGGTTGACAACATCAACTAAAAGATAGAGATCTGTACCTCTAACTGATTCTGAGAGAGTACCTTTTGCCTCTCCTGAACCAAAACGAGGACAAGAGGATTTTAAAATATATGAATCTTTCTCATATCCTGTAAAGGTAATGCTGTCTTTGTGTTCGTTGTGTCTTTCTGCTCTCCAGCGTGCAATGTAGCTGTCAACTTTTTCACCCAGTTGTTTGCTGCTTTCTAATGGAATAATTCCCAGCTTACCTACGGGTATGTTGATAAGGTTACTTGAATCTGGCATGATTTTTCCTCCATGTGTTAAGTGATAGAATTGATTGCTTGTTTCCTTTTTTGGTATCTTATATTATCACCGTATATGTTGAATACAGTGTAATTTGCAACGATTCTCGACATGATACGCTCTGAGTATTTGTCGCGTAGCTGCTTCATAGACAAGTTAGTGGATATTAATGTAGATAATCCGCTGTTGTGTCTGCGGTTGATTATTTCAAATAATTGTGAGAGAACAAAGTTGTTAGTAAGCTCTGTTCCTAAATCGTCAATAATCAACAATTCGCTATTATAGACATATTTGTATAAATCTTCAAGCTCCATTTTCTGATGCATGAGATATTCACCAAGTACCTGTTCGAAAAGCTCGTTAGCTGATAAGTAGAGCACCGAATGCCCATTATCTAAAAGAGCTTTTGCTATACAGTTTGTAAGAAATGTTTTTCCCATACCGGTTTCGCCATAAATAAGAAGATTTTGCATAGGTACATTTGTATCGTCAAAGCAGTTGATGAATTCCTTTGAACGTACCAGAATTTTTTGTATGTTATCGTATGGTGAAATCTGTTTGTCACTAGGAATGTCTTTGCTATAGTATTCCAATACAAATGTATCAAAATTCTCTTTTTCGAGAATGTTTTTTAAATTAGACTGCAAATATAAACCATCTATTATATGCGACATAAAGCATTTACATTTTTCCTGTTCAATATAACCTGTATCTTTGCAAAGTTTACAAGTATATATTGGCTCTAAATAATCTGCAGGATAGCCAGCCTGAGTTAAAAGGGAAATTTTTTCTTCAGTAAGTTTTCTGTTGACATCCTTTGTACTGTGGGTAAAAGAATTATCACTGTCTAAACCCATAACTCTTTTTTTGGCAACTTCAAGATATGAAAGAGAGGATGTGGAATCTATTTCTTCTATACGAGGAATTAGTTTGTAAATCTCTTCTTTTCTATCCTGAAGAACACGTTTGTTTTTGTTACGCGTGCGCTCATAGTTATGTAAAATTTCTTTTATATTTATCGAAAAAAAAGTCATTATCGGTTAACCTCTTTAAGGAAAAGCTCTTCCATTTCATCTAATTGGTCATCTAATTTGGTCTGCTTAAAATTATTAAAGCTACTAATGTTGTTTCCACTTGCAATACGGGCAGACTGAGCTTTTTGCATTGAGATAGCAAATGCTTTGTCTAATTTTTCTACATCTTCAATAGTTTTAACGTTGTTTTTGTTCCAATTTTCAAGAATACCATTGATGTAAGAGAAGTTTGCTGAGCTTGGCTTTGCTACTAGAGCTTTGTTACATGCGAGCTCAATCAACTCCGGTGTAAATCCAAAGTCCTTAGACCAGGTTGTAATATATGCCTGTTCTATATTAGTAGGATAAGAACGTCTGATGCCCAAAAGCTTAAATAGGCTTTTAGCTATTCCGGAAGTAATGTTTGACTGTTCTTTTGCATCCTGACGAGTCTTTATTCCGTCCTTGTACCATGCAATAGCAACTGCTTCCATATATCTGCAGTTCTTTTTGTTCATGGTAGTGCAGTACTCGATAAGGTATTCAAACAAATCCACATCAAAGCATAATGTATCATATATGTATAATAAAGTTTGTATGTCTCTCATAGAAATCTGTTTTCCAAAAAGTGTTTCTACCTGATAGACGATATCCTGCCAATCATCATCATTGAGCTTGGAGTTTAAATCGTCCTGAGTAAATTTAGGCTTTGCAGGTGCAGCAAGCTCGGCTGAAACACTTGGATGTTCCTCCACACTAGGGACAACTGCAAGCTTAGGCTCTGGTGTAACAGTTTCTGGTGCATAACTTTCATCCACATCAGGTCTTAATAAGGAAACGACATCTGATTCCATCTTGAAATCAGAAACAGGTGGATGAAGTGGTAAAAGTACGATACCATTAAGACGACCTTTTCCATCATAATGTAATTTTAATACATCTCTTGAAATCCAATATTTAATTGCACGACAAATATCGTTTTCGGTGAGATTAAAATGATCTGCGATTTGTGCAACGGTAATATCTGAATTGTTATTTAAAAGTCTTACCAGATAGAGATAGACCTTAACAAATTCACCGTTTGCTTCTGTCATATAATAGTCTATGAAGAAGTTTGAAATCGAAGAATAAGTCTCACTATTTTCAGTTGAAATAGTAATAGTTTTCATGGTAACTCGTCCCCTTCTTTGCTAATGCAAAATGAATTATAACACACAAAATTTATATTTCAACCGAACATCTTTTCTGTAGGTCCTTGTAGAAAAATTGTGGAAAATGTGGATAATGTTGATATCAAGTTACCATAATTTATTACCACATAATTATGCATTGAAAATGCGATATAACTGTAAAAATTATGTAAACAAAAAAACTAAGGACCATCACCAATTTATTATGGGGATAGTCCTGTGGATAATGTGGATAATTATTTTTTTAGGAGGCTTTCACCAATAAAATCAACGTTTCCGGCTCCCATAGTTATCAACACATCATTTTTTTTGCAATTTTTTTGTAGGAATTTTTCTATTGACAAAAAGTCTCCAATGTATTCTGCATTTCCACCAATCGAGTTTATTTTATCTGCCAAGTCTTTTGAGGAAACTTTGCCTGTATCTTTTTCCCTTGCGGCATAAATATCTGCAAGAACAACATGGTCACATACTGATAAGCTCTCCGCAAATTTATCTAATAACGCATAGGTTCTTGTGTATGTATGAGGCTGGAAAACACACCATATTTCGTTATGAGGAGTGTTTTTTGCAGCTTTTAAGGTTGCAGATATTTCTGTTGGGTGGTGAGCATAGTCATCTAAAACTATAACACCCTCATTTGTAACACCTTTATGCTCAAAACGTCTTTTTGCACTGGTGCAGGAAATAAAACCTTTTTTTGCATGCTCCATATCTATACCAAGAAAATCACAAACTGCAATAACCGATAAAGAATTAACTACATTGTGAATTCCTGTAGAGTGAAGAGTAATGGTTTCTTTTTCTTTGCCATCAACAATGAGTGTATATGTAGGATGCCCCATGTCATCAAAGGTGATGTCTTTAGCACTGTATTTGTTATCTGCATTAAGTCCAAAGGTATAGATGTTGCAGGACAAATCAGAAACAATAATATCCTTGTGCTCCATATCTCCATTTATAACAAGTAGACCGTCATTAGGAAGCTTTTCGGCAAAGGTTTTGAAGGACTGGACAATTTCGTCTATACCACTAAAGAAGTCCAGATGGTCTTCGTCAACATTAAGTATGATACTAATATAAGGATTAAATTCGTGATAGCTGTTGGTATATTCACAAGCTTCTGTAACAAAATATTCGGATTGACCAACTCTAATATTTCCGCCAATTACATCGAGCATACCGCCTATAGTAATAGTAGGGTCTGTATCTGCCTGAAGCAATACATGGGACATCATGGAAGTAGTAGTTGTTTTTCCGTGAGTACCGCTTATTGCAATACCGTATTTATAGTTGCTCATAATCTGTCCGAGTAGCTGAGCTCTGGTGAGCATAGGTATTTCTCTTTTTTGAACCTCGAGAAACTCCTCGTTGTCCTTGCTTATTGCGGCTGTATATACAACCAAATCAATATCATTATTTATATTAGAAGCTACTTGACCAATATTTATTTTTGCACCACAAGCCTCAAGTGTTTTGGTAACATCAGATTCTTTAATATCTGAACCGGAAACAGTAAAACCTGCCTTGAGGAGAATCTCAGCAAGTCCACTCATGCTTATGCCGCCAATACCCATGAAATAAACACGGCAAGGCTTATCAAAATCTAATTTATACATCGTAATCACCTTTCTGTTTTTTATGTAAAGTAGTATATCACAATTAATTGACATTACAAATACTTTATGAGATTATTATAGAGTATGTTTTCTCAAAAATGAATAGGAAAATCATATAAATTTTTACGACGAGGATAGAAAATTGGATACAAAAGACTCAAAAACTATTTTATCAGATAATTATGATGTCGTTATAGTTGGAACAGGGGTTGCAGGATTATTTGCAGCACTATCAATATCTCCTAAGTACAAAATTCTTATGATATCAAAAGACAAAATAAAAAATAGTGATTCGTATCTTGCACAGGGCGGTATATGTACACTAAAAGAACCGTCTGATTTTGATGCGTTTTTAGAGGATACTTTAAGAGCGGGAAGATATGAAAACAATGAGGATACAGTTCGCGTGATGATTGAAAACTCTCCTATGATAATGGAAAGACTTATCGCTTATGGAGTGGAGTTTGATATTAATAAGGACGGAAGCTTTGAATATACCAGAGAGGGTGCTCATTCTACTTATAGAATTTTGCATCACAAGGATGTTACTGGTAAAGAAATAACTAACAAGCTTCTTAATAATGTAAGAGAACGAGATAACATCACGTTGTGCGAATATACAAAAATGCTGGATGTTATCATAGATAATGGCTCGTGCAAGGGTGTGGTTATTCAATATGATAATCAGGCAAAAGCCGTGTACGCTAGAGAGACGATTTTGGCGACAGGCGGAATCGGTGGACTTTTTGCACATTCTACTAATTTTAGACATATAACAGGGGACAGCTTTGCTCTTGCATTAAGACATAATATAGAACTTGAAAATATTAATTACATACAGATACATCCTACTAGCCTTTATGAGAAGGATGCAAACAGAAAATTCCTTATATCAGAGTCAGTAAGAGGCGAGGGGGGAATTTTATTAAACAAGGCAGGCGAAAGATTTGTGGATGAGCTTCTCCCTAGAGATGTTGTTACAGAAGCTATACGAAAGCAGATGAAGAAGGATGAAAGACCTTTCGTTATGCTTTCTATTAAGCATATGCCTAAAGATGAGATTATTAGAAGATTTCCTAATATATATAGACATTGTCTTGAGGTGGGATATGACCTTTCGTGCGAGGATATTCCTGTTACACCTGCGCAGCACTATTTGATGGGTGGTATAATGACGGATACCTATGGCAGAACCTCGGTAAATAATCTTTTTGCTGTGGGCGAGACAGCGTGCAATGGTGTTCATGGAGCTAATCGCCTTGCAAGTAATTCGTTGCTCGAGAGTTTAGTATTCTCTGAGAGAGCGGGTTGGATTATAACAGAAGAGATAGATGAGATTGCTCTTGAAGAAACTGAAATTAATCTCGAACTATATAGAGATATTGATGCCTGGGAACAGGAAAATAAAAAAATAATACTCGAAGAGATAAAAAGAAGGGATGGAAAATTCTATGATAAATGGTGTAACAGCGAGAGTTAATATTGATGAATATATAATGCATGCATTAAGAGAGGATATTACCAGTGAGGATGTAACCACTAATGCAATTATGCCAGAGGCACGTCAGGGTAAGGCGGAGCTCATCTGTAAACAGGACGGTATAATTTGTGGACTTGATGTGTTTAAAAGAACCTTTGAGCTTCTGGATGATACAGCCTGTTTTGAGACAGAGTTAAAGGATGGCGATTTTGTAAAAAATGGTCAGCTTATGGGTATCATAAAAGGAGATATAAGAGCACTACTTTCAGGAGAGAGAACTGCCCTTAATTATCTTCAGCGAATGAGTGGTATTGCCACATTTACAAGAGAGGCAGCAGATGTTTTAAAAGGTACAAAGACTAAACTTTTAGACACAAGAAAGACAACTCCTAATATGCGACCTTTTGAAAAATATGCTGTTAAAGTAGGTGGAGGAACTAACCACAGATATAATCTTTCAGATGGTATATTAATCAAAGATAATCATATCGGAGCAGCAGGAAGTATAACAAAAGCGGTTGCGATGGCAAAAGAATATGCACCTTTTGTTAGAAAAATTGAGGTAGAAGTTGAGACTCTTGAGCAGTTAGACGAGGCGATAGCTTCTGGAGCAGATATAATTATGCTCGACAACATGGATAGTGACACTATGAGAGAGGCAGTAAAGCGTGTTGCTGGAAGAGCGGAGACTGAGTGCTCAGGCAACGTAACAAAGGAGCGCCTTGCAGAGATAGCAGATATAGGTGTGGATTATGTTTCATCAGGTGCTATTACTTATTCGGCGCCTATCATGGATATTAGTCTTAAAAATCTTGTTCCTACAGAATAAAGGAGTGACAGCTTGTGGATAAAGTGAAAAAAGCTATTTTTGTTGTGCTTTTAGATTTGGTTCTGATTGGAATAATAATTTTTTCGGTATATATGATGCTTAATACAAAGGTTGGTTCTGTTGGCCATAATGTTTTTAAGGTATTGATTGTTGTGTCAATCCCTGTCGTTTTTTTTGCGACGTATTTGCTTGTGGCAGGAAATAAATATGATCTTAATGAGGCTGATTTTGAAGATGAGCCTGTAGAGGATATAAAAGGCGACGATATGTTGTCAAATTCAAAGGAAAACGAGGAGGAATAATATGGATAATTATAATGTTTATGGAGCGATGAATAACGCGCAACCCCCTGTTAAAAAATCTAAGACAGGTCTTATTGTTGCATTAATAATAATAGGTGTGGTGCTCTTGGCAGGTATAGGCGTTCTTGTCTGGTATTTGGTTTCGTCGAGTATTGATAAGAAAAAACCTGTTGAAATGGTAGAAAAGGTAGTAGAGGCTTATGGAGACAGCGATTCGTCATATATGGCATCTGTTACACCTGATTTTTTAGATACAAGCGTATCTGACTACGATATGGCATTTGCATTTATGGAGGGCTTTGATCCAAAATATGAGTTGGAATCTATGGAAGAGCCAGAATTTATGGATAAGGATGACATTGAGGATTTAGAAAAAGAAATCGAAGATTATTACGATGAGGAAGTAGATATTCAAAAGGCCTGCACAATTGATGCAGAGGTAAGTATTACACTTAATTATTGGGGAGAGAGCAGTACCGAAGAAAGCGATACAAAGTTTGTATGTATCAAGCTTGATGGTGAGTGGTATATGTACCAAGGAATGTAAAAAAACACTAAAAAACTCTATGCATTTGCATAGAGTTTTTTGTTTGCTTATTTTATGTCGATTACTATTGAATCAGCCCATTCCATTATGTTGTCCTGGAATTTTTTATAGTCCTTTGTCTTGCATGTGAAAGCACATAGCCAATAGGAATTGTCGCCCATAAACATGCAATGCACATATGTGTAGCTTGTGTTGGAAATTGTTTTTTCGTTTGTAAAGTAATAATAGTTACCTCTTTTTGAGAGAGCAGATTCTGGAATTTTGTTGCTTGATAAAAGCTCTGAACAATAATCCTCCAAGGATAAATATTCGTAACCTACATTTTCAAGCTCCTCATATGTTTCTTCTATAGCGGAGAAAATAACACTGTCACTTTCCAGATATATGTCAAAACCGCTTTTTGTTTCTTCTGTAAATTGTTTGGTTAGTGTTATGGTTAAATCACCAGTAGAAAAATTATGTGGGTCTGTTGCACAACCGCTAAGTGTGATTAGCATACTAAAAAGCAGTAAAAACAATATAAAGTTTTTTTTCAACGAATGCTTATAATGATTAATCATGTAGCTCCTCCTGCTCTTTTTGTTTTTCTTTTCCTTCTTCGATAAATGCAGATATATCAACCTGATTAGCCTTCATAATAGCAGCTAATCTTTCTTGTTCTTCTGCTTGCTTTCGTGCTTTGCTGATTTCTTCCTGCTTTTTGGCTTCGTCTGCAGCAGCTTCTTTGTTGAGTCTGTCCATGATTTCCTGAGCACGTGCCAATGCGTCAGCATCAACCTTTGACAGGTCTATTTCGGGTTCAACAGGCATGTTAGCTGCTTGTTGTACAAGGTCATTAACAGAATCCTGTTTTCCAGCCATGATTTCATCAGCCATTTTTGTAGCAAGGTTTTTTTGGGTTTTATCTTCAACAGGTGGTTTGTATCCAGGCTCTTTCTCAATAGGCCATTCGCCGTGGTGTATAAGCTTGTAAACAGGCTTGTACACTACGCACCACCATTTGTAAACGGTTTGTTTTGCACGTATAAAAAAATTGTCGTATGAATTATTCATGCGTGTCCTCCATATCATATAGATTTATAATACCATTTTTTCTAATGTTTTTAAAGGGTAAACATATAAATATTTAACAAAGTTTTAACCTAAATTTAGTTAAAAACCAATACTATGTATATTGATTTTGAAAAAATATAAGAGTATACTGAGGGCATAATAATGGAAAAAGTTTTTTCCTATTTATAATATGATATTAAATATAAATAAAATAGAGAGGTAATGACATGAGAAAGACTAAAATTGTATGTACAATGGGTCCTGCTACTGACAACGAAGAGATAATGAGAACACTTATGAAGGAAGGTATGAATGTCGCACGTCTTAATTTTTCACATGGCGACCATGCGGAGCAAAAAAGACGAATTGACATGATAAAAAAGCTTCGTGCTGAGTTGGGACTTCCAGTTGCAATTTTGCTTGATACAAAGGGTCCGGAAATAAGAACAAGAGATTTTGAAGGTGGAAAGGTCGAAGTTAAGGAAGGCCAGTTTTTCACTTTAACAACCAGAGAGCTTATGGGAGATAGCACAATTTGTTCTATCACTTATAAGGACCTATATAAAGACATTGAAGAAGGTACAAGAATTCTTATCGATGATGGACTTATTGAAATGGAAGTAAAATCTATTAATGATGAGGACATTCTTTGTAAGGTTATAAATGGTGGTTATATTTCTAACCATAAAGGTATTAATGTTCCTGGTGTTCATCTTAATATGCCATACATGAGTCAGAAGGATATAGATGATATTTTATTTGGTATAAAAGAAGATGTTGATTTTATTGCAGCGTCATTCGTAAGAAGTGCTAGAGATGTTCTTGAAATCAGAAAGCTTTTAGATGAGAATGGTGGAGAGAAAATTAATATTATTTCTAAGATAGAAAATTCAGAGGGTGTAAACCATATAGATGATATTATTTATGTGTCAGATGGTATTATGGTTGCCCGTGGTGATATGGGTGTTGAGATACCTGGTGAAGAGGTTCCAGTTGTCCAGAAACTTATTATCCGCAAGGTTTACAATGCAGGTAAGCAGGTTATTACAGCAACACAGATGCTCGATTCGATGATGAAAAATCCTAGACCTACCAGAGCAGAGACAACCGATGTTGCCAATGCAATCTATGATGGAACAAGCGCAATTATGCTGTCGGGTGAGACTGCTGCAGGACTTTATCCTGTAGAGTCGGTTCAGACTATGGTTCGAATCGCAGAGAGAACAGAAAGAGACATAGACTATCGCAAGAGATTTTTCCATTACGAGAGAAAAGCTAATCAAAATGTAACTGATGCGGTATGTCATGCTGCTTGTACAACTGCTATGGATTTAAATGCAAGTGCGATAGTTATAGTGACAAAGTCAGGTCGCTCCGCTAGAAATATTTCAAAATATAGACCATGCTGTAATATTATCGCCGGTACAACAAGTGACAAAGCATATAGACAGCTCAATATGTCATGGGGCGTAACTCCTGTACATCTTGAGGAGAAAAATGAAATTTTTGAGCTCTTTGATCATGCTGTTGAGTCAGGCAAGCAGCAGGGATTATTGAGTGTAGGAGATACTGTTGTTGTTGGTGCAGGCGTACCTCTTGGAGTGTCAGGCAATACCAATATGTTAAAGGTACAGGTAGTAGAGTAAATATGTATATAACTTATGAGGAAGTAAAAAAGAATAGCACAATTAATGCATATATCAGTCAGGCAGATGAGAATTTGACTGCACTTGGATTTACAGAGCATGGATTTGCTCATGTTTGTAAGGTTGCTGTTACAGCAGGTCAGATTCTTGCGGAGCTTGGCTATGATGAGAGAGATATAGAGCTTGCCAAAATTGCAGGCTATATGCATGATATTGGCAATGTAGTCAACCGTATTGACCATGCTCAAAGCGGTGCCATTATGTCATTTAGGATATTAGATAAAATGGGTGTTAAGGATGAAGATATTGCTGTTATAGTTGCGGCAATCGGCAATCATGATGAGTCAACCGCATTTCCTGTTAATGCTGTAGCTGCTGCACTTATAATTGCAGATAAGTCGGATGTTAGGGAAAGCAGAGTTAGAGCTACCGCAGATATAGAGTCAGATATACACGACAGGGTTAATTATGCTGTTAAAAAGCAGAATTTGTTGATTGATAATAATAAAAAGCAGATTGTACTGTCGCTGGAAATTGACACTAGTATAAGCCGTGTAATGGAATATTTTGAGATATTTATTGGCAGAATGACATTATGCGAAAAGGCAGCTAAAAAATTGGGATGCGAGTTTAAACTAGTTATCAACCATCAGGAGATGGTGTAGGCATATTCAAAAGAAAGAGGAAAAAATATGTATAATCCAAAATCACTTAAAGCAGAAGAGTTTATCGACAATCAGGAAATATTAGATACTTTGGAATACGCGGAGGCAAACAAAAATAATATAGAGCTTATAGATTCTATATTAGTTAAGGCAAAAGAAAGAAAAGGTCTTTCGCACAGAGATGCATCTGTTTTGCTTGCCTGTGAGGATGAAGTGAAAATCAAAGAAATGTATGAGCTTGCAGAGCAGATAAAAAAGGATTTTTATGGAAATCGTATCGTTATGTTTGCACCACTTTATCTGTCTAATTATTGTGTAAATGGATGTGTATATTGTCCTTATCATATAAAAAATAAACATATTGCAAGAAAAAAACTCACTCAGGAGGAGATTGTAAGAGAGGTTACTGCTCTTCAGGATATGGGGCATAAACGTCTTGCTCTTGAAGCTGGGGAGGACCCTAAAAACAACCCTATTGAGTATATTTTAGAATGTATAAAAACCATTTACAGCATCAAACATAAAAATGGTGCCATAAGACGTGTGAATGTTAATATAGCTGCAACCTCTGTAGAGGAATACAGAATGTTAAAGGAAGCTGGAATAGGTACTTATATTTTATTTCAGGAGACCTACAATAAAGAAAGCTATGAAAAGCTTCATCCATATGGACCAAAGAGTAACTATGCATATCACACAGAGGCTATGGATAGAGCGATGGAGGGTGGCATAGATGATGTTGGTCTTGGCGTGCTTTTTGGGCTTGAGCTTTATAAATATGAGTTTGCAGGACTTCTCATGCACGCTGAACATCTTGAGGCTGTTCATGGGGTTGGTCCACATACAATAAGTGTGCCTAGAATAAAAAGAGCAGATGATATTGACCCATCGGCGTTTGATAACGGAATTGATGATGAGACCTTTGCAAAAATATGTGCATTAATTAGAATAAGTGTGCCGTATACAGGTATGATTATTTCGACAAGAGAAAGTCAGAAGGTTCGCGAAAAGGTAATTAAACTCGGAGTGTCACAGATAAGTGGTGCATCAAGAACAAGTGTGGGAGGTTACTGTGAACCTGAACCGGAGGAAGAAAATTCAGAGCAGTTTGATGTAAGTGATAAACGTACATTGGATGAGGTTGTAAAATGGCTTATGGAGATGGGCTACATACCAAGCTTTTGTACAGCATGTTACAGAGAAGGTCGTACAGGTGACAGATTTATGAGCCTCTGCAAATCTGGGCAGATACAGAATTGTTGTCATCCAAATGCATTAATGACGCTCAAGGAATATCTTATAGATTATGCGTCGGAAGATACGAAACGAATAGGTGAGGCTATTATTCAAGCAGAGCTTAATAACATTCCGAAGGAAAAGGTTAGAGAAATCTGTAAGGAGAATTTGTTTAAGATTGAGCAGGGTATAAGAGATTTTAGATTTTAAAATTGATTGTAAAAAATGCTTTTATATGTTACTCTAGACATATATTTTATGGGAGGTATTAAACTATGGCAAAAGATATCAAAAATGAAGAAGTAGTAGAAGAAGTTAAAGACGCTGAGGTTGAAGAAACAGAAGCGGATGAATATGACTTTGAAGATGATATAGAGGATATTGAAGATGAGGTTGGTGAGTATCGTACTCATGAGTTTTCGCTCTTTGATAACCCTATTGAAGCTGTAACAGTAGTATTTATGGTAGGTTTTGCGATATATAGTATTGTGCAGTTTATAATGACAAACACTATTGATGTAGAGTTTATCACAGCGGTAGAGTTCATTCTTGGTTTGATTAAGGACTTAATTCCTGCTGTTGTATTGTTAGTTGCATGCGAAATTTATGAGAAACTTGAGCTTATACTTTATAATTTAAGCCTCAATTCAGAATATATGGCAAGATATCAGCTTAATTTGCTTGAACATATTTACAAGAGCGAAGAAAAAAACAAATAAATATTTTTTAATAATAAGGTGACTTTTTGTAAAGCCACCTTATTATTTTGCTATAAAGTTTGCTATGTGATAAAATGTTATAAAAGTATTTTTTGGGGGTATATTGTTATGATGGGAAACGGTAATGAACTTTGGGTGTTGATTACACTTATTTTTGGTTGGATTTTGTCTTTGATGAATTCAAGTTATTCGACAGTAGACGGTTATGCGGATAGCTATGAGTATGATTATTCATCGGATTATTTGGTCGAGGTTGATGAACCAGACAAGCCTGCCATGATAGAGGCAAGGTTAGAAGGAGATGTAGAAGGATATTTTATATGGAATACATATGATTATGATTATATGTCCAGAGATGTTGTTGGTATGGTTGGTGTACCTATTAAAATAGAAAGCTATAGTGATGATAAGGTCGATGGAAATATCACATTGGTGTTTGTCTATGATGAGTCTAAACTTGCATGTGATGAGGAGGATTTAGGTATATTATGGTACAATGAGGCAGCTCCTTGGTATGAGACAATGCCTAACTATAATATTGATTACGAAAAAAATGAAATTTCAGTTTCGGTAAAACATTTGGGTACATATATTTTTGAAGACATGGAGACATGGACTGCTGTTTGGAATGGTACGTATGAGTATGAAGATACGATGATGGAGCCGGATTGTCATTGGCATAATGAATTTATATACGAAGATATAGAGGCTTTAGCTGACACCTCGATTTATGATGAGTCAGGAGAATATCATATTACTACGGTTGAACAGTTGGCGGGGTTAGTTAAGCTTGTTAATGAAGGTCAAAGCTTTTATGGCTGTAATTTTTATCTTGATGCGGATTTGGACCTGGCTGGCTATGAGTGGGCGCCAATAGGCTGGTATTATCCTGCTGATAACGGATACAGTTGGAAGGATTTTCCTTTTGAAGGCAAATTTTATGGAAATGGACATGCGATTTATAATATGCGTATTTATGCTCCAGAGCAATCGGATTTAGGAATGTTTGGAAGAACTTTGCAAAATTTCGAGATACACGATTTTGCACTTATAGATTGTTATATTGTGGGTAAATATTATGTTGGTGGAATTTTAGGAGATAATATTAACTCAGGAGAGAATTTTGACATGACCAATTGTTATGTTTCTGGAACTGTTATTGGTGAGTTAAAGTCAGGTGCATTAGTTGGTTCATCTGCAAGTTTACATATAAAGGACTGCTATGCAGTTATGAGTGATGAGGGAATCTGTGAGCTTACAGGTGATTTAAGAAATGGGTTAATAGAAAATTGCCATATAAATGATGATGAAGCAGAAGCAATGCTTTCTCAATTTAATCAATAAACTAGTGTGGATAACAAAAAATTAGGAGGTAGATGCCATGAGTTTAAATCAGACACCATCAGCAAACAGGATACACATAGGCTTTTTTGGACGTCGAAACGCAGGTAAGTCCAGCGTTGTTAATGCTGTTACAAATCAGGAACTTTCTGTAGTTTCGGACGTAAAAGGTACAACGACAGATCCAGTTACAAAGGCAATGGAGTTACTTCCTATAGGACCGGTACTTATAATTGATACTCCCGGTTTTGATGATGAGGGAAGCTTGGGAGAATTACGAATTAAAAAAACCAAACAGGTGTTAAACAAAACAGATATAGCGGTTTTGGTTGTAGATGCGACAGAGGGGATGTCAGCTATAGATCATCAGCTTATAGAGATTTTCAAACAGAAAAATATTAATTACTTTATAGTTTATAACAAGTGCGACCTGATTGACGTAAAAACAATGATAAAGCTTTCTTCTGAGGAAAATTCTGTTCTTGTCAGTGCAACAGATATGAAAAACATAGACCAGCTAAAAGAAAAAATTGCACTTATGGCAGATATGGGAGAAGAAAAATATCTTGTAAGAGATTTGGTTTCGACAGGAGATGTTGTTATATTAGTTACCCCAATTGACTCAGCTGCACCAAAAGGAAGGCTCATTTTACCGCAGCAACAGACGATTCGTGATTTGCTTGAGGCAGACGCAACAACTATTGTTATAAAGGAAAATGAGGTTGAGCAAACCTTAAAACTCTTAAACAAAAAACCTCGTATGATTATAACAGATAGCCAGGCATTTAATGTGGTAGCAAAAAGCACACCTGCTGAGATACCACTCACATCTTTTTCAATACTTATGGCAAGATACAAAGGTTTCTTAGCATCGGCGGTAGATGCATCTATAGCAATAGATAACCTTCAGGAAGGTGACAAAATTCTAATTAGTGAGGGTTGCACTCATCATAGACAATGTGGTGACATAGGAACCGTTAAGCTTCCTAAATGGTTGGAAACCTACACCGGCAAAAATCTCAACTATGAATTCACTTCAGGAGGAACATTTCCAGAAGACTTATCTCCATATAAGGTAGTCATACATTGTGGAGGCTGCACCTTAAATGAACGCGAGGTTCAATACCGTATGAAATGCGCAAATGACCAGGGAGTACCATTCACAAACTATGGAACCGTCATAGCAATGACTCAGGGAATCCTCACACGCTCCCTAGAAATATTCAACGGAAAATACAGTTAGCAAGCATTATAAAGGCGGGTTAAAATAATAATGCATTCGGGAACACGTTTGCACTTGCTCGAAACGCAGTGGTACGTAAGCTTGTAAAAATAAGGTATATGAGAAATATATATGCACAGGAGACTGTCTGGAGACGCCGGCACTTAATGAGGATAAAATAGAAAAACACACTAGTACACATTTATGTGTAAACTAGTGTGTTTTTCTATTTTTCTGAGTTTAGTACCGCTGCGTCGGAAGTCAAGTGAGAACGTGTCTCCAGTGTATATATATTTCTCATATACCTTATTTTCTCAAGCTAAGTGCCAGCGTTTCTCGGACAGTTCCCTTTACGCATTATTATTTTAATCCGCCTTTATGATGCTTACGGACTGTATTTTGTCTGTTATATAGGGAGTGTGTGAGGATTTTACATAGATTTAACTTTGGCGGGATAACAGATTTTACATTGCTAGAGTATACTTGCAGTTGTGTTAAGGAAAAGAAGATTAGATTTTGAATGTAAAAAGGAGAACAATTGAGATGAAAAAGAAGTTTAAGAAGATTATGACAGCTATGCTTGCAGGTATTATGATGACAGCGTCACTTACAGGATGTGGTGGAAGCGAAAGTAAAAATGATGCAATTTCAGTAGTGTCAAGAGAAGATGGCTCGGGAACAAGAGGAGCATTTGTTGAACTCATGGGTATTGAGGAAAAAGATGCTGATGGTAATAAGGTTGATAAGACTATCGCTTCAGTGGAGATTACAAACTCTACATCGGTAATGATGACAACAATTGCAGGAAACAAGTCTGCTATAGGTTACATATCACTTGGCTCGCTTAACGATACAGTTAAGGCTGTAAAAATTGATGGAGTTGAAGCAACAGTTGAGAATGTAAAGAATGGAACTTATAAAGTGTCAAGACCATTTAATATTGCAACTATGGGCGAGGTTAGTGAGGTTACTCAGGATTTTATCAATTTCATTATGAGTGCAGAGGGGCAGGCTGTTGTTGAAGATGCAGGTTATATCAGTCAGGGGAATACAGGCAGTTATACAGGAAGTGGTATGGAAGGAAAGATTACAGTTGCAGGTTCTTCGTCCGTTACACCAGTTATGGAGAAACTTAAAGAGGCTTATATTGCAATCAACCCTAATGTGTCAATTGAAGTACAGCAGAGTGATTCGTCAACAGGTATGAATTCAACTATCGAGGGTGTGTGTGACCTCGGTATGGCATCCAGAGCACTTAAAGATAGTGAGCTTGATGCTGGTCTTACAGCACAGGCAATTGCACTTGATGGTATAGCAGTTGTAGTAAATAATGATAGTGAAATATCAGATCTTACAAGTGAGCAGGTAAAAAAGATTTATACAGGTGAGCTTACAAAGTGGTCTGAGATTAAGTAGAGGAAGAAAATATATGAATGCATTAAAGGAAAAAACAATGCATATCGTATTCATGGTAGCAGCTAGTATGTCAATATTGGCTGTTGTCGTGATATGCGTGTTTATGTTTGCGAATGGAGTTCCAGCGATTAAGGAGATAGGTGTTGCAGATTTTCTTTTAGGTGCGGTGTGGAGTCCTAATCAGAATTTATATGGAATATTTCCAATGATTATTGGGAGTATTTATGTGACAGCAGGAGCAATTATCGTTGGAGTACCTATTGGATTATTATGTGCAATATTTATGGCAAAATTTTGCCCTGAAAAGCTATATAAGATATTAAAACCGGCTATTGATTTGCTGGCAGGAATACCATCTATTGTATATGGGTTTTTTGGTCTTATGGTTATAGTTCCTATCATGCAAAATATAGTAGGTGGAAGTGGAAAAGGAATTATTACAGCATCAATTTTGCTTGGGATAATGATTTTGCCAACTATTATCAGTGTTGCGGAAACAAATATAAGAGCTGTGCCTGAAAGCTATTATGAGGGTGCACTTGCCCTTGGGGATACTCATGAACGGGCAGTATTTAAAGCGGTTGTGCCTGCTGCTAAATCAGGTATCCTTGCGGGTATTATTCTTGGTATAGGCAGAGCGATTGGTGAAACGATGGCGGTTATTATGATAGCAGGTAATCAGCCTGTTATGCCAGAAAGTCCTTTGGATGGAGTTAGAACACTTACAGCAAATATTGTTCTTGAAATGGGATACGCAGCTGACCTTCACAGAGAAGCGTTAATTGCAACAGGTGTCGTATTATTTGTGTTTATTTTATTGATTAATATGCTGTTTTCAGTAGTAAAAAAGAAAGGGGTGTAATAGATGGATATGACAGGTACTTTAAACGAATTTAAAGAAGTAAAACCTATAAATGTTATGTCTTTCAAGGATAAAATAAAGACATATAAAAGAAAACCTCTTTCATTTGTACTTTTAATTTTGGTTACAGTATCAGCACTTATAACCATAGGTGTCCTTAGTGCACTTATTATTTATATAGTGGTAAAAGGTGTGCCAAACATAAATGCGGATTTGTTTGCGTGGGAATATACAACTGAAAATGCATCGATGATGCCTGCGATAATCAATACTGCGCTTATGACAGGGCTGGCATTACTTATAGCAGTACCTATAGGTGTATTTTCTGCCATTTATATGGTTGAGTATGCAAAACGTGGAAACAAGTTGGTTTCTATTGTGAGCCTTACGACAGAAACACTTTCGGGAATACCATCTATTATTTATGGTTTGTTTGGATATTTACTATTTGTAATAGCTTTAAGATGGGGACTAACTTTTATAGGTGGCGCAATAACACTATCCATAATGGTCCTTCCGACTATTATGCGTACTACAGAGGAAGCACTTAAAGCTGTTCCAGACTCATTTCGTGAGGGTAGCTTTGGCTTGGGAGCGGGCAGACTTAGGACTATATTTAAAATTGTTCTGCCATCAGCGGTTCCAGGGATTTTATCAGGAATAATACTTGCTATTGGTAGAATTGTAGGTGAGACAGCGGCATTGCTATATACCGCGGGAACTCAGGCGAAAGTGCCGGAAAGTCTTTTTGATTCGGGTTGTACATTGTCGGTTCATATGTACAAGCTTATGTCTGAAGGTTTGTATACAGAGCAGGCATATGCGACAGCGGTTGTATTACTGTTTATGGTAATTCTAATAAATGCATTTTCAAACAATGTCGCAAAGAAGTTCCATAAGGAATATTAGAACAGCTAAGAGGTGAAAAATGGGTAATTTTAAGATAAACAATATGGATTTATATTATGGGGATTTTCATGCATTAAAGAATATTAATTTGGATATTCCATCAGGTCAGATAACGGCGTTTATTGGTCCGTCAGGTTGTGGTAAGTCTACGTTGCTAAAAAGTCTCAACAGAATGAATGACTTAGTTGAGGGGTGCAAAATAACAGGAGAGGTTCTTCTTGATGGAGAGAACATTTACAGAGGTATGGATGTGAATCTACTAAGAAAAAGAGTAGGAATGGTTTTTCAAAAACCAAATCCATTTCCGATGAGTATATACGATAATATCGCATATGGTCCAAGAACTCATGGAATAAAAAGCAAGGTAAAGCTTGATGAGATAGTTGAGACATCTCTTAAAAATGCAGCTATATGGGATGAGGTAAAGGACAGATTAAAAAAGAGTGCTTTAGGACTTTCCGGAGGGCAACAACAGCGACTTTGTATAGCAAGAGCTCTTGCGGTGGAACCGGAAGTACTTTTGATGGATGAACCTACTAGTGCCCTTGACCCAATATCAACATCGAAGATTGAGGATTTGGCGGTTGAATTAAAGGAGAAATATACTATAATAATGGTGACACACAATATGCAACAGGCTGCCAGAATCTCAGATAAAACGGCTTTCTTTCTTTTGGGTGAAGTAATTGAATTTAATGATACAGACAGATTGTTTAGAAATCCTAAAGATAAAAGAACAGAAGACTATATAACAGGAAGGTTTGGTTAAGATGAGGAGAGAATTAGATAAGCAGCTTGAAAAACTGAATGTAGAGTTGATAAAAATGGGTGCATTATGTGAAAAAGTGATTGCAGGAACAACTTTAGCACTATTTTCGGGTGATGCGGAATATGCAAAAAAAAGTCATGAGAGTGAAGCTCAGATAGATAAATGTGAGCGTGATATTGAAAATCTGTGTATGGGTTTGTTTTTAAAACAGCAACCTGTTGCATCTGATTTAAGAAATATTTCATCAGCTTTAAAAATGATTTCGGATATGGAACGAATTGGAGACCAGTGTGCGGACATTTCTGATATGATACGATTTACAAAAGGTCATGATATGAAGTTATATCCTCATCTGAACAAAATGTCAGAAGTGGCTAAAAAAATGGTTACTGAAGCGGTAGACTCTTATGTGAAAAAGGATTTAAAACTTGCAAAAAAGGTTTTAGATGATGATGACCAGGTTGACAGACTATTTATTGAGGTAAAAAATGATTTAATTGGTCAGATTGCTAAACAACCTGAAAATGGTGAGTTTTGGATTGATGTAATAATGATTGCAAAATATTTTGAAAGAATTGCAGACCATGCAACTAATATTGCTGAGTGGGTTGAATATTCAATTACAGGAGAACATGCAGAAAAATGATTTATGTGTTAGAGGATGATAACAGCATACGCGAATTTGTGGTATATACATTGTGCCATATGGATTTTGAGGCAAAAGGCTTTGATAAACCTTCTCTTTTTTGGGAAGCAATGGAAGAAAGTGTACCAGAACTTTTGTTGCTTGATATAATGTTGCCAGAGGAAGATGGTTTAGAAATTCTAAGAAAAATCAGGGAAACTGAAAAATTTAAAAAACTGCCGATTATAATGCTGACTGCTAAAAATACAGAATATGATAAGGTTTTGGGATTAGATACAGGAGCAGATGATTATGTGGCAAAGCCTTTTGGTATGATGGAGTTAGTTGCAAGAATTAAAGCACTCTTAAGACGCTCTGAATCAAAAACAGAAGAGAATATTTTAAATGCAGGCGAAATATCAGTTTATACTGATAAACACAAGGTTATGGTACATAATAAGGAAATTACTCTTACGCTTAAGGAATATGAATTGTTACAGCTTTTGCTTGAAAACAAGGGCAGAGTTTTGAACAGAGACCAGCTTTTGAACAGAATCTGGGGGTATGAATTTGATGGTGAGAGTAGAACTGTTGACGTGCATATAAGGACGCTTAGAAGCAAGCTAGGCGAAGCGGGAAATGTAATAGAAACAGTTCGTGGTGTAGGTTATCGAATTGGAGAAAGATGATGACAAAAAGATTTATAAAAAATACAATGTTAATTGTTGTGGTTGTTGTTTTACTTTGTGTAGTATCCATGCTTGTTGTGGTATATGGCTATTACAATGACAAATTTACAGAACAAATGTATGATGATGCGGTATATTTATCATCAGGGGTTGAACTATCAGGTGACAAATATCTTGAAAACATGAGTGATGTCAAAATGAGAATCACCTGGATTTCTGATGATGGAACAGTATTATATGACAATAGGGCAGATATAAGCAGTATGGATAATCATGGTGACAGACAGGAAGTTAAAGAAGCAATGTTGTCATCAAAGGGAAAGAGTGTCAGGTATTCTAATACACTATCAGAGAAAACTGTGTACTATGCTGTTCGTATATCAGATGGAAGTGTTTTGAGAATTGCTTATACTCAAAATTCTATATTTGTACTGGTTATGAAAATGATGCAGCCTGTACTTATAGTAGTTATTATAGCATTTGCACTTTCGGGTTTCCTTGCGTTTCGATTGTCAAAACAAATAATGGAACCGTTGGAAAAAATAGATTTAGAGAATCCTGAGGAGACAGAGGTATATGAAGAAATGTCCCCGTTTCTTAGGAAAATAGCGGTTCAAAATGAACAGATAAAAAATAATATAGAAGAACTGAAAAAACAAAAGAGAGAATTTGACATAATAACAGAGAATATGCAGGAAGGGCTTATTGTAATTGATAAAACAGCAAAAATAATTTCGCATAATTCTGCGACTTTGAGCCTGTTTTCTGTCAGTTTTGATATAGCGGAAAAAAATATATTAATGCTCAATCGTGCAGAAGAGTTTGCTGCATGTGTTGAAAGTGTTCTTGCAGGAAGACATTGTGAAAGAGTAATAGGTGTAGGAGAAAGATATTATAATATTTACTTTAATCCGGTTATTAACTCGGACGAGGTAATAGGTGCGATAATTGTAGTCACAGATGTTACAGAAAAAGAGGAAAGGGAAAATCTTAGAAGAGAGTTTTCAGCTAATGTTTCTCATGAACTAAAAACACCGTTGACATCAATTTCCGGAATAGCAGAAATAATAAAAAATGGAATAGTTGCATCTGAAGATATTCCTGAATTTGCAGGAAAAATTTATGATGAGGCAAAAAGACTCATAAGCTTAATAGAGGATATAATAAAGGTATCACAGCTTGACGAAGATGATGAGGCATTACAGACGGAAGAGTTCGACCTCTATGCTTTATCACAGGAAATCATTGAAAGCTTAGAACCCGTTGCAAAAGAAAAAGGTATAACAGTTTCTCTTGAAGGTGAAAATACATATATACGCGGCATTAAAACTGTAATAGAAGAGATGGTTTATAATCTTTGTGATAATGCAATAAAATACAATGTGGAAAATGGAAAGGTTGTTGTATCGACAGTAAAAGCAAAAAATGAAAATGTATTAAGTGTAAAAGATACAGGAATCGGTGTGGCAAAGGAACATCAGGAAAGAATTTTTGAACGTTTTTATCGTGTTGACAAAAGTCATTCCAAAGAGATAGGTGGAACCGGTCTTGGACTTTCAATTGTAAAGCATGGAGCAAAGCTTCATAACGCAAAGATAAATATAGAAAGTGAACCTGGTATAGGAACAAAAATATCCCTGATATTTTAAAATTGACTTTTATATGTGAGATGTTTATAATCAAATTCAGTAGAACTTTAGTCTGCTGAATTTGATTATTTTTTATACTTTTGAGAGGAAAACATGAAAATATTAGTGATTATTCCAGCCTATAATGAGGCTGAAAACATAGTGAATACTGTTAATACACTTACAACTACATGTCCGTTTGTGGATTATGTTGTTATCAACGACTGTTCCAGAGATAATACGGCAGAGATATGTAAAGAGCATGGCTTTAATTTCATCTCGTTGCCTATTAACTTAGGTATAGGTGGAGGTATGCAGACAGGTTATAAGTATGCTGTTGAAAATGGTTATGATATAGCAATTCAGTTTGATGGTGATGGTCAGCACAACGCAGAATATATAAAAGATTTGATTAAACCTATTGAGGATGGTGAAGCAGACCTTGTTATTGGTTCAAGGTTTATAAACAAAGAAGGTTTTCAGACTTCATTTATGAGAAGGCTAGGTGTTAATGTTTTAGGAACAGTATTAAGGCTTTGTGGAAAAGTTAAAATAACTGATGCGACTAGTGGTTTTAGAGCCGCTTCTAAACCAGTTATAGAATTCTTTTCTAATTATTATGCGCAGGATTATCCAGAACCAGAAGCTATTATTGCAACTAGTGTAAGTGGTTTTAAGGTAAAAGAAGTTCCAGTTATTATGAATGCAAGAACTGGAGGAGTATCATCCATTAATACATTCAAATCCATGTACTACATGATTAAGGTTACATTAGCAATACTTATATATAAATTAGTCGGAAAAAGATGGAGGTAAAAAGCTATGATGACAGATTTATTTAGGATACTTTTACTTATAGCGGTTTTACTTTATATTCTTTTGATTGGTGTTCTGATGAAAAAAGGCAGAATGAGCTTAAAGTATTCGCTGTTATGGTTTGCGAGTGGAATAGTGCTTCTTTTGTGTGCAATATTCCCTCAAATAATAAGATTTTTTACAAACCTGTTAGGAATATATTCAGAAACAAATGCAGTTTTCTTTTTGGGTGTTTGTTTCTTGTTACTTATTATTCTTTCGCTCACATCTATTGTATCAGGGCAGAGTGACAGAATAAGAACGTTAACACAGACACAGGCTATGCTTGAGAAAAGAATAAGAGAACTTGAAGATGTAGTTTATAAAAATAATCAAAAATAAATGGAGTCAGACGATGAAATATACAGGTGAAAATCATACATTTGTTGTATGTGCATATAAGGAAAGTCAATATTTAAAAAACTGTATAGAGTCACTTCTTAAACAGACCGTTAAAAGTAGCAGGATTATAATCGCAACAGCAACGCCTAATGATTACATTAAAACATTGGCAGAAAAATATAATCTTGAGCTGTTTGTTAATTCCAATCCGCCTGGAATAGCTACAGACTGGAATTTTGGATATAGCAATGCGAAAACGGAGCTTGTCACAATTGCTCATCAGGATGATATATATGATAGAAACTATTTGGGACTTGTTTTAAAAGCCTTAAATAAAAAGAAAAATCCTATACTTGCGCATACCTCGTATTATGAGATAAGAGATGGAAAAAAGGTTTATAACAATTCCTTGCTAAAAATAAAAAGAGTATTACTTCTTCCTGTTGCGCCTTCATTTACGTGGAACAGTAAATTTTTGAGGAGATTATCTCTTTCGTTTGGCTGTGGAATCTGTTGCCCATCAGTTACCTTTGTAAAGAAAAGGCTTCCTGAAGAACCTTTTTCAGTTGGTAATAAAGCGAGTCTTGATTGGGAAGCGTGGGAGAAATATTCTAAGCTTAAGGGAGCGTTTTGTTATGTGACAAAGCCTGTTATGGGGCATAGAGTTCATGAGGAGTCAGAAACATCAAATGTTATTGGCGATGGAGATGGCAGAACGCCGGAAGATTACAGTATGTTCAGAAAGTTTTGGCCTAAATTTATAGCGGATATACTTATAAAGTTTTACTCTAAAGGTCAAAACAGTAACAAGCTAAAATAAAAATATAGAACATTACAGCAAAAATTTCTAAATAAAAACACTTGATATATAATTAAAAATGCATTACAATGTGCTTAATGATAATTATTATCAAAAAGAGATTATAGGAGGATATAGATATGGCATTTGTTATTGGTGATAGCTGTGTAAGCTGTGGAGCATGTGCAGGAGCTTGTCCTGTAGGCGCAATTTCAGAAGGCGCTGGTAAGTTTGAGATTGATGCAGATACTTGCATTTCATGTGGAGCATGTGCTGGTACTTGCCCAACTGGAGCAATCTCAGAGGAGTAATTTCCACACTATAAAAGGAGTGCACTTCAAAATAGAAGATGCACTCCTTTTTTGCGTTTTGCTGTGCATTATGAATTAGAAAATGGCATCACCTCGCTTTCTTTTTTTGCATATCATATTTTATAGACATAAGGAGCTTATTGTGATATATTTTTCCTTGCTGATTTTTTAAAATATATATGCAGAATCACAAATAGGGGATAAAAACGGCATAAAAATGTTTAAACAGCATTAAAATAGTGTAAAACAAATTAGTTATTAAAAAATAAATAAAAATGGAAAGTATGTGGAAAACCACAGATTAAAATATAATATAAGAATTAAAGAAAACCGATTACTTATCCGATATTTGTATATAATGAATCTACAATATTTAGATAATTTTTTCAAGTTTTTTTCAAAAATTCCATCAAAATAAATGTGAAAAAAAGAAGAATTATCTTTACACCATTAAATTTTGTGTTAAACTATTAGTAACTTTTAAGAAAAGGAGTGACTGTTATGAAAATTGAAAGATTAAGTGAAAATCAAATAAGATGTACACTTTATAAAGCAGACTTGGCAGACAAGGAACTTCTTTTGACAGAGTTGGCATACGGTACAGATAAAGCGAAAGAACTTTTTCGTGAGTTGATGCAGCAGGCATCGGCTGAATTGGGCTTTGAGGTGGATAATATACCACTTATGATAGAGGCGATTCCGGTTTCGCCAGAATGTCTTGTGTTAATTATTACAAAAGTAGAGGATCCTGACGAGATGGATGCAAGATTTTCTCGTTTTACTAAGCATCTTTCAGAGGTTAGAAAACCAGAGGAAGAGGATGACGAGGACGATGAAGACGAACGTGAACGAACTGCTGATAGTCTGATAGAGGCGTTGGGCAATCTTGCAGAAGGCCTAAGTACTCTTGGGGCAGGAAGATTTGCTAAACCAGTACCAGAACATACAGGTAAGCAAAAACCTTCTGAAAATGATACCAAAACAGAAGTGTTCAGAGTATTTGCATTTAAGAATCTTGATCAGGTTATTGTATCTGCAAAGCATGTAAAAAATATATATGTTGGAGAAAATACATTATATAAAAATCCTAGAGACAGCAGATTCTATCTATATATGACAAAAAATGAGAATTCGGACGGCGATTTTTCACGTGCGTGCAACATTATAGGCGAATATGGTAATAGAGTTCGTTCAACCTATGCAACTCCTAGTCATATGGAGGAACATTTCAAAATTATAATCGATGGAAATGCACTTCAGGCATTGTCAGAGATATAAAAAAAGAATTTGTAGTGTTTTACCACTACAAATTCTTTTTTTGCGTATTTAATTAAATAATAAATCAAATTAATCACGTGATCTGGCAAGAATTCTTAATATACGTAAGAAAAGATTTACGATATCAATATATAATTCCGATGCACAGTCGACAGCATTATCAACAGTTTTTGCACATCTGTTTGCTCTTGCCCAGTCATATCCAATATATCCACAGAATATTAAAACTACAATTCCGTCGATGATTCCTAATGGAACATTGAAAAGTAAACACAATAATTCAACAACTATTGTAACAAGTAATGATAATGTAAGTGTTTTTCCAAGACTTAAGAAAAAGCTAGGGAAAAGAGATGATACAAACATCATTACCAGTGTTACTACTGCAGTTATTGCGAAAGCAACTGTGATTGTAGAACCAAATCCTGCATAGGCATAGGCGTTGAGTGTAACAGTGAGAACTAAGCCTAAAGGTAATACTATAAAGTTATATCCTATGAAGCTTACAACAGGATTTTTTGAACCGTGAATCATAAAGCTTCCTACAAGAATCATGACAAAGTACGCAATTAAAAATAATCCGTAGTTGCTCATAAGGTTCATAGCTGCATCGGCACAAAAAGTGACCATGAAACAGTTGACAAGGAAACCATATAAAAGCACTCCTCCTATAATAAGGTTATAGGTTTCAGGTGCTATTTCTACATCGCTTGGATGAAGATATTGGCGTTCCTCAAAACGTTCAGATGAACTCGACATAATAATACCTCCTCGTCGATAAGGCTTAAATTAATTAGCCTCTTTTTTTGCTAAATATTCATTTATAGAAGTGATAACTTCATTGACATCCATTCCGTGTACCATGCAAGCTTCTTCTAAAGATTCCATAGCTGCTGACGGACAACCAACACAATGCATGCCGGAAGCCATAAGGATAGCTGCATTACCTGGGTCCACCTCTATTATCTGATGAATTAACATGTCTTTTGTTACCTGTTTTGCCATTATAAATTCCTCCTTATTGATTGCTTAAAATAGCAAAAACAGTATAACACAACATATAAAGAATTGACAATAAAAAACACTAATTATATAATTTTATTATTAATCTTTTGGAGGGTTTGTTTATATGATAGAACGTTTTGATAAATGTCCTAATTGTTTTAAACTTCATAATGGACAGACTGTTTGTGCCCATTGTGGTTTTGATATAGAAGGATATAAGATACCAGAAAATGCTCTGCCACCATTTACGGTTTTGGAAGGTAAATATATGCTTGGGCGTACGCTGGGTATGGGTGGCTTTGGTATTACATATCTTGGCTGGGATATGAATTTGGAAACCTTGATTGCAATTAAGGAATATTATCCAGGTTCTTTTGTGTTTAGAGATACTACTAAAGAAGAGACAACCCAGATAACAGTTACAGGCTCAAATCAGGAGATGTACGATAAAGGCTTAAAAAGATATGTGGAGGAAGCTAAAAACTTATCCAAATTCTATAATCTTCCAGGTATAGTATCAGTAAAAGATTTTTTCTATGCAAATGGAACTGCATATATGGTAATGGAACATGTTGATGGAATCACATTAAAAGCACATCTTGAAAAGATGGGTGGAAAAATGGATGAAAATACTGTTCTTACGCTCATGCGACCAATCATAGAATCCTTGCAGCTTGTACATGAAAAAGGTCTTGTACATAGGGATATAAGTCCTGACAATATCATGGTTAATAAAGAAGGTAAAATAAAGCTTATAGATTTTGGCTCTGTAAGAGGACAATCGCTTGAGAGTGATATGACCTATACCGTTATATTGAAACATGGCTACGCACCGCAGGAGCAATATTATGCAAAAGGTAAACAAGGTCCTTGGACAGATGTTTATAGCTTATGTGCGACAATGTACAAAATGCTCACAGGTCAAATCCCTCCTAACAGTATAGAGAGAATGTCGGGAGATACATATTTATCGCCGTCGGCATGCGGTATAAAAATCTCAGCTAACACAGAAAAAGTTCTCAACAAGGGACTTGCACCTAAAATAGAAGACAGATACCAGAATTTAGGACAGTTAAAGGATGCGTTATATAATGCACCACAGGAAACTGAACCATCAGAGCAGGCTACAGTTTTACTCAATCAGAATACACAGCAAAATCCGCAATATATGCAAAACACTATGCAGCAGACAAATTATGGAGGGATGCAGACTGGATATCAGGGAAATGCACAATCAGGAAACACCGTGTTAATTAATCAGCCTGCTATGAATGCGGGGCCGACTACACAGGCACCGGCATGGAATCAGGCACCTCCTAATCAAATGAGTCTTCGTCAGCCAGCTCAGCCGATGAATGGTCAAGCCTATAAAGAGCCAAAGAGAACTAGCTTTATGCCGTTGATTATCATTGCAGCTATTATTGTGTTTGCGATTATTGGTGTTGTAGTTGGAAATGTATCTAAAAAAGACGACAAAACTACAGAAGAGGTTGCTGAATCTACAAGAGAATCAAGAGACGATGATGATACAGAAGATGAGGATACTGAAGAGATAGAAGATGTTGATGCTGAGACAACAGAGGAGCCTTCTGATGACGGACAAACAGAGATATGGCCGGAAGAATTGTCTGATGACTGGAAAGATTATCAGGTAGAATTAGGTGATACTGTGTATCAGTTCCCTATGACATATGATAATTTTGTAAGTCAAGGCTGGGAACTTAATTTTGACACAGACATACTTGCGTCGGGTGAGATAAGAGAGTTTACAGCCATGGACGGAAATAGTGATTTTGGTGTTGTTATAGCTAATTTTTATGAT
This sequence comes from Wujia sp., assembly GCA_045531735.1. Taxonomy (GTDB): domain Bacteria; phylum Bacillota; class Clostridia; order Lachnospirales; family Lachnospiraceae; genus Coprococcus_C. The sequence continues at coordinate 104,574 of JAZSEO010000019.1, forward strand.
GGAGACAGAACTGCGGATGATTGCCATGTTATAGGTGTAAGACTTAACAGCTATTGGAATTTGAGTTATGAGGATTCATTCAATATAACATTAGCCGGTGGAGCTTATTTCGATTTAGTTGATTCGGCTAATTCGATTACTATGGACGATATAGAGATTATATATGGCACACCAGATGCGGATGATGATTTCGATAGAAAGAAAACCTACTATGACAATGCAGGCTTTATGGAATTCACATACGAGGAAGATGGTTCTTGTAGTGGTTTGCTTTATTGCTCGCTTGAGACTCCGGAAGAAGCGATGATGATAGGAAATGTAGACTACACTGAACAGCTTGCTCAGATTAGTTCATATCAGGCACCAACAGATACACAGGACAGATTTGATAGTATTATTAAAATAGGTGGTATAAACTACAAGCTCCCTGTTCCTGCGGCGGAATTACTTGCAAATGGTTGGTACTGCGTTGATGATATTTCAACATTTAAACCATTGGAGCAGAAATATGTCGAGATGTCAGATGGGTCAAACTCTATATGGGTATATTTGAACAATTACTCTATTTATAATGTCGGAATAGAAAATTTATATGTTGATTACATTTATGCATCAAGTTATGAAAGTGGTGAAGATATAGTGTATCCAGGAGGTATTGTATATGGTACACCGCTGGAAGATGTTGAAAACTTGTTTGCTGATATTGATGATATGTATAAAAGTATAGAGGATATGGGCGATTATTATCAGCTTAAGATTTACTATCCTGTATATGATGGAAGTATAAGAATGACTTATTATTTTGAACCTGATACAATTGACTCAGAAAACTTCTATCTGACAGATGGCTTTACATGGAGAGATGTAACATCTATGGTTACATGGACTGAACATAATGATTACATACAAGGAAATATGATTTATTAATGTAATTATATAACAAAGACACTTTGTATACTGTATACAATCTGTGTATCGAAAAAAGTACAAAAATTTAATCATAATTCGTTGACGTGTATACAATTTAAAATTATAATATAAACATAGACGGAAAGATTATATATTTCCGATGTAAAATGATACTTATTTTAAAGTAATATAAATCCACATAAGTACGTCATGTGGATAGAAAAAAGGAGGAGTTTATTACAATGTTTAAAATGGAAGCAGAAGGCTGGAACGGCTTTGTAGGCGGAAAATGGCAGAACGAAATCGAGGTTAGAGATTTCATTCAGAAGAACTATCATCCATATGAGGGTGACGATGCATTCTTAGCAGAGCCAACTCAGAATACTAAGGATTTATGGCAGATGGTACTTGACCTTTCTAAGAAAGAGAGAGAAGCAGGCGGTGTTCTTGATATGGATACTAAGGTTGTTTCAACTCTTACTTCACACGGTGCAGGTTACCTCGATAAGGATAAAGAGACAATCGTTGGTGTTCAGACTGATAAGCCTTTCAAGAGAGGAATGAATGTATACGGTGGTATTCGTATGGCTATGAAAGCTTGCGAGGACAATGGTTATAAAGTAGACCCAGAGGTTGTAGAGTTCTTTACTACACACAGAAAGACTCATAACGCAGGTGTATTCGATGTTTACGATGAAGAAATCAGAAAATGTCGTACAAACCACATCATTACAGGACTTCCAGATGCTTACGGACGTGGCCGTATCATCGGTGATTACAGAAGAGTAGCTCTTTACGGTATTGATTACTTAGTAGCTGATAAGAAGAAACAGAAGGATTCTTTCGGTAAAGTATATACAGATGATGTAATCAGATTAAGAGAAGAGATTTCTGAGCAGATCAGAGCTCTTGGTGAGTTAAAGCAGATGGCAGCAGCTTACGGAATTGATATTTCTAAGCCAGCTACTAACGTAAAAGAAGCTATTCAGGCAGTTTACTTTGGATACCTCGGTGCAGTTAAGGAGCAGAACGGTGCAGCAATGTCACTTGGACGTACTTCTACATTCTTAGATTGTTACGCAGAGAGAGATTTAGCTAACGGTACATTTACAGAGGAGCAGATTCAGGAGTTCGTTGATCACTTCATCATGAAGCTTCGTATCGTTAAGTTTGCTCGTACTCCAGAGTACAACCAGTTATTCTCAGGAGATCCAGTATGGGTAACTGAGTCACTTGGTGGTGTTGGTATTGATGGTCGTCCACTTGTAACTAAGATGTCATTCAGATATCTTCACACACTTGACAACTTAGGTGCAGCTCCAGAGCCAAACTTAACAGTTCTCTGGTCTACAAGACTTCCAATCAACTGGAAGCAGTACTGTGCTAAGATGTCTATCAAGTCTTCATCTATCCAGTATGAGAATGATGACTTAATGAGAGTAACTCATGGTGATGATTATGCAATCGCTTGTTGTGTATCTTCAATGAGAGTTGGTAAGGAAATGCAGTTCTTCGGAGCTAGAGCTAACCTTGCAAAATGTCTCCTTTACGCTATCAACGGTGGTGTTGATGAGTGTACAGGTGTACAGGTAGGTCCTAAGTACAGACCAATCACTTCAGAGTACCTTGATTACGATGAGGTTATGGAAAAATATGATGATATGATGGAGTGGTTAGCACGTGTATATGTAAGCGCGCTTAACATCATCCACTATATGCATGATAAATATGCATACGAGAGAATTCAGATGGCTCTTCATGACAGAGATGTTAGAAGATACTTCGCAACAGGTGTTGCAGGTCTTTCGGTTGTAGCTGACTCACTTTCAGCTATCAAGTATGCTAAGGTTAAGACAGTAAGAAACGAGCAGGGTATCGTAGTTAGCTATGAGACAGAGGGAGATTTCCCTAAGTATGGTAACAACGATGACAGAGTAGATTCGATCGCAGCTGACCTTGTTTCAACATTTATGAACAAGATCAGAAAGCATCACGTATACAGAAACGGATTCCCTACAATGTCAGTTCTTACAATTACTTCAAATGTAACTTACGGTAAGAACACAGGTGATACTCCATGTGGTAGAAAGCACGGACAGCCATTCGCTCCTGGTGCTAACCCAATGCACAAGAGAGATACTAACGGTGCGTTAGCTTCACTCTCATCAGTAGCTAAGCTTCCATTCATGGATTCACAGGATGGTATTTCAAATACATTCTCTATCATCCCTGGAGCACTTGGTAAGGAAGACCAGGTATTCGCTGGTGACCTTGACGTTGATCTTAAGCTTGACTAATTAAAGGATGGTTTAGATGGATAACGGTTTAAACAATGTTGATGATATCGTAGCAATGTTAGATGGTATGGTTTCAGAAGGTCATGGACACATTAATGTGTCCTATGACCCTGACCAAGAAGGGAACTCATTAGAAACTATGGGTTGTATAGATTGTGCAAAGGGAAACCTTGCGTGTGCCGTACCTACATTACACGACGGTATTGACGATGCATTTGAGGATTAATTCCAATCATATAATTATATTAGGAGGATATAAAAATGGCTAGTACACAGCAGATCGATAACTTAGTAAGTATGTTAGATGGTTACGCAGAAAAAGGCGGACACCACCTCAACGTAAACGTATATAACAGAGATACTCTTTTAGATGCTCAGAAGCATCCAGAGAACTATCCACAGCTCACTATCCGTGTATCAGGATACGCTGTTAACTTCATCAAGTTAACAGAGGAGCAGCAGAATGACGTAATCTCACGTACATTCCATGAGTCAATTCAGTCTATGTAATTTAGACTAGTAACAGGCTAACCAAGGGGTACTTCCTAGCGGAAGTACCCCTTTTCATATAGCCTATATCTATATACAAAACCTCAAATAATTATTATATACAAGCATGTCACCATAATATAATCTATGCGAAATAAAAATGTGCACCGAAAACTGTCCGAGGGACGCCGGTCCTTAGCTTATGAAATAAGGTATATAAGAAGTAATAAATGCACTCTGGGACACGTTCTCACTTGACTTCCGACGTAGCAGTACTAAATTCAGAAAAATAGAAAAAAGCTTCATTAGTTTACACGTAAGCGTGTACTAACGAAGCTTTTTTCTATTTTATCCTCATTAAGTGCTGACGTCTCCAGACAGTCCCTGAGTTGCATTTTTACTTCTTATATACCTTATTTCACAAGCTTACGTACCGCTGCGTTCCGACCAAGTGCAAGCGTGTTTTCGAGCGCATTTATTATTTTGCATAGATTATATTATGGTGACATGCGTATAGTGCAAAAAATGTTTGAGGTTTTGTATATATGTAATGTGTTGTATATGTAAGGAATTTTGTGGTATACTATGGGAGGTTATGAAAGTTGATTTACGTTAGGAGATATAGATTATGGAAGGTATGATACATTCGATAGAAACCTTTGGTACAGTAGATGGCCCAGGTATAAGATATGTTGTGTTTGTCAAGGGATGTCCTATGCGCTGTATGTATTGTCATAACCCTGACACTTGGCTTATGAAGGGCGGAGAGACTAAGACAGTAGAGGAAATTCTTGATGACTATGAGAGATATAAACCATTCCTGAAAGGTGGCGGACTTACTGTTACTGGTGGAGAACCTTTATTGCAGATAGATTTTGTTACTGAACTTTTTGAGGAAGCTAAGAAAAGAGATATTCATACTTGTCTTGATACATCTGGTATACAGTTCAGAAGAAACAAACCTGAAATACTTGCAAAATACGAGAGACTCATGAAAGCGACAGATTTAATAATGCTTGATATAAAGCATATTGACCCTGTAGAACACAAGAAGCTTACTGGACAGCCTTGTGATAATATATTTGATTTTCTTAAGTTCCTTGATGAGCAGGAAAAAGAAATATGGATTAGACATGTCCTTGTGCCAGGTATAACATATATTCCTGAATATTTGGAGCGTTTGGGAACCTTTATAGCTCAGTTTAAGCATATTAAGGCGTTAGATGTGCTTCCATATCACAATATGGGTAAAGAAAAATATGACAAGATGGGAATGGACTATGTATTGAAGGATGTACCTGAGGCTACAAAGGCACAAGCGATAGAAGCGAGAGAAATTATACTTGGAGCTATGAAAAAAGAACGCCAGCGCCTTAAGGATGCAGGAGAAATTTAAAACAATTGAATATTTAATTTTATATATTCATATTTATATAGTGATATATTATTATAGGATGTAAATATGAATCAAATTAAAAAAATAATCGCAAAGTATCGTTCATATGTATGGATATGCTTTGCGATTTTCTTTTTCTTGTTGATAATAAATGGATATATAGGACAAAGTAAGGCATTGAGAGAAGAAAAAATAGTAGTGGTGATTGACCCTGGACATGGAGGTAATGATCCGGGAAAGGTTAGCCAAGAAGGCGTTTTAGAGAAAGATATTAATCTTCAAATTGCCTTGTATTTAAAAGATGAATTGGAGCGTATGGGGATTGAGGTTGTGATGACAAGATATTCCGATGTATGTCTTGCTGTTGAGGGAGCAACAAATAAGAAGAGTTCAGATATGAAAAACAGAGCAGAGCTTATAAATGATTTATCGCCAACCTGCATGGTGAGTATTCATCAAAATGCATATACAGACCAAAGCGTGTCTGGTGCACAGGTGTTTTATTGTAGTGAGTCTGTTGAAAGTCAAATTCTTGCTGAAAATATACAGAAAAAGTTAATAGAAGAAGTTGACCCTGACAATAATAGAAAAATAAAAGCGGGAGATGATTACTATATATTAAGAAAAACTTCTTGCCCGGGAGTAATTGTTGAGTGTGGTTTTTTGAGTTGTCCGGTAGAAGCAGAGCGACTTTCGGACGAAATGTACCAAAGAAAAATAGCAGCTGCAATTGCAACTGCTATTTTTCAGTCATACAAAAATTAGATTTTAATATCTATATTTGCTCCAATGTGTGGTGCAACGGACGCCTCCATCATTTTGGTAAGCATAGCGCCACTAGTTTCTATTGTCTCTAGAGATTTTTTTAATACAGATATATCTATCGCATTCATGTTTTTTGTATCGACAGGTGCTAAGCTACTAGAGCTAAATGAACCAATTTGCATATGTATCAACTCCTGTTATTAAGGGTTATATGACAGCAGTTTATATAGATAAATAACATCAATCAGCTGTCATAAATATATTGTAGCGTAAAAAATGTAAAACTTCAAGATGCATGTACAGAAAATTAAAATTGTTACAAATGTTAATATAATAATGAATTGTAAAAATGTGAAAAAAGTATGTATTTAAAAATATTTCTCCAAAATGGTTGACAATAATTATAACAGTGGTTATAATGTGACTGTAACAAATTGTAACAATTTTGTAACAATTGTAAAGTTTGTTACACAGATTGGAGGTAATATTATGATTAAGCCATCTAAGGCGTGGTTGGCTATTTGCTTAAGTGCAAGCATGTTAGTAAGCACAGTTTGTACATATGTATCAGAAGCAAAAGAGACAGTTTACAATGATTCTAATGTTAGTATAACATCAGCGATTGACAGATATATAGCTATAAATGGAGTAAAGGTTGAAGAAGAGGAGCCAGTGGAGAGTGTTGCGACTCCTATAGATGCTCAGGTGGCAACTACATCTGATGCGATGAAGAAGGATACTAAAGCAGTTGAAACTGCTGAAACAACTACAAGTAGTACTCCGATAACTGTGGCAGATAATATATATGATGGAAAAGCAATTGTTGTTGCAAACAGCTATGTAAATATAAGACAGTCATCAAGTACAGATTCTGCTGTAGTAGGAACTATATCAAACAATGGTTTGGTTGTAGTTGAAGAAAAGGGCGAAGAATGGTCACTTGTTTCCTCAGGTAGTTGTAAAGGCTACATAAAAAATGAGTTTATGCTGTTTGGCTCTGATGCTAAAGCATATGCAGAGGCTAATCTTAGCAAGGTCGTTGAAATCACAACTGCTTCTCTCAGAGTAAGAACCGAGGGTAGTGAGGAAAGTGAAATTATAACTTCTGTTTCACAGGGCTCAAAGTACGATATATTAGAGTTGGGCGCAGAATGGACTAAAATACAGGTAGATTCATATACATCAGGATATGTTAAAAATGATTATATATGTGTTACATATAATACTGTATATGCTGACCCTGTAAAATCACAGCCAGAGTCAAATTCAGGCTCTACAGGCTCGACTGAAGCTCCATCAGCACCGGTTGATGTTCCAACCTCTGCTACAGGTGATTCGGTTGCAAGCTACGCTGTACAGTTTGTTGGTAACCCATATGTATATGGCGGAACAAGCTTAACAGAGGGTGCTGACTGTTCAGGTTTTGTTATGAGAATATATGCGGATTTTGGATATTCAATTCCACGTACTGCTGATGTTCAGGCTACAGCGGGTACAGAGGTAAGCTTGAGTGCTCTCTATCCGGGAGATCTTGTATTCTATGACCATGGTACAGGTTCTATTGACCATGTAGCGCTTTATATTGGAAATAATCAGGTGGTTCATGCCAGCACAAGCAGAACAGGAATCATCATTAGCGATATAAATTACAATACACCATGTAAGGCTGTTAGAATAATATATTAATTTTTACATTATAGCTTCCCATAATGTGTGAAGAGCTGTCTATATACATGACAGCTCTTTTTAGTTTATCAAAACAATATTGTTTGGGTAAAATGTATAGCAAAACACAAAAAAATGTGATTCTTTTGTGAGATATTGCAAAAAAATCTTTTAAATTACAGTTTTATATGCTATAATAATTTCAATGTATCACTTTTGTGGCACATGAGTTTGACCAAAAAGGAGTGGGGCACATGAATTACATTATCAGTGGTAAAAACATCGAGGTTACAGATGGTCTAAAGACTGCTATTTACGACAAACTCGGGAGGTTAGAGAAGTTCTTCTTAGAAGATACTGATGTACAGGTAACTCTTTCGGTAGAGAAAGAAAGACAGAAAATCGAGGTTACAATTCCTATGAAGGGTCATATTATCAGAGCTGAGCAGGCTAGCGATGATATGTATGTATCTATAGATTTAGTAGTTGAGGTTATTGAGCGTCAGGTTACACGTTACAAGAAAAAAATCGTAGATAAAGAGCAGAACGCGGCTTACATACAGAGTGATTTCTTTGATGTAGAAGAGGATGACGATGATGAAATCAAAATCATCAGAAGCAAGAGATTCGCTGTTAAGCCTATGTATCCAGAGGATGCATGCGTACAGATGGAGCTCTTAGGACATAATTTCTTCGTATTCAGAAACGCAGAGACAGATGAGGTTAACGTAGTTTACAAACGTAAGGGTAGTACATACGGTCTCATTGAACCAGAGTTCTAGGATTTTAGAGGTTGCAATTATTGCAACCTCTTTTTTTTTCTTGCGTTAGGTCTTGAATAATGTTATATTAAGGGGTATGATGCAATAACTGTATTGTAAATATAATATATTTAAATATACAAGTATCCTATAGTAAGGATACCCATTGGAGGTAATTATGGGCCTATTTGAAAAAGTATTTGGCACGCATAGTGAGAAGGAACTTAAAAAGATTTATCCTATAGTAGATAAGATAGAAGCTCTTGACGAGTCTATGCAGGCACTTTCAGACGAGGAATTAAAAGCTAAGACAGAGGAGTTCAAGAAACGTCTTGCAGAAGGAGAGACTCTTGATGATATATTGGTAGAGGCTTATGCTGTTGTAAGAGAGGCGGCAGCAAGAGTTCTTAATATGAAGCATTACAGAGTTCAGCTTATTGGTGGTATCATTCTTCATCAGGGTAGAATTCCAGAGATGAGAACAGGTGAAGGTAAAACACTTGTGTGTACTCTTCCAGCGTACTTAAATGCACTTGAAGGAAAAGGTGTACATGTTGTTACTGTCAACGAGTATCTTGCTAAGCGTGATGCTGAGTGGATGGGAAAGGTACATGAGTTTTTAGGACTCACTGTAGGAGTTGTTTTAAATAGCTACAAAAAAGAAGAAAGAAGAGCAGCATATAACTGCGATATAACATATATAACTAATAATGAATTAGGTTTCGACTACCTTAGAGATAACATGGTAATCTACAAAGAACAGCTCGTTCAGAGAGAGCTTAACTATGCTATCGTGGATGAGGTTGACTCGGTTCTTATTGACGAAGCCAGAACACCGCTTATTATTTCTGGTCAGAGTGGTAAGTCAACTGACCTCTATAAGATGTGCGACTACCTTGCAAGAAGAATGAAACGCGGAACTGCATCTATGGAAATAAGCAAGATGGATGCCATTATGGGTAATGAAATCGAGGAAGATGGAGATTATCTTGTTAATGAAAAAGACAGACAGGTAGTACTTACTACTCAGGGTGTTAAAGAGGTAGAACAGTTCTTCCATATTGAAAACTATTCAGATGCTGATAATATTGATATTCAGCACAACATGATTATGGCACTCAGAGCTCATGCTTTAATGCACAAGGATAAAGATTATGTTGTTAAGGATGATGAGGTCCTTATTGTAGATGAGTTTACCGGACGTATTATGCCAGGTAGACGTTTTTCTGATGGTTTGCATCAGGCTATTGAAGCAAAAGAAAATGTTAAGGTTAAGAGAGAAAGCAGAACTCTTGCAACAATCACTTTCCAGAATTTCTTCAATAAATATAAGAAAAAAGCTGGTATGACAGGTACAGCTTTAACAGAGGAAAACGAGTTCAGAGAGATTTATGGTATGGATGTTGTTGTTGTACCTACTAATCTTCCTGTTCAGAGAATTGACCATCAGGATTCTGTGTTTAAGACAAAGAAAGAAAAACTTGATGCTATTGTAAATGCAGTTGCTGAAGCAAATGCAAAAGGACAGCCTGTTTTGGTTGGTACTATTACAATTGAGTCATCAGAAGAGTTGAGCAAGCTTCTTTCTAAGAGAGGAATCCAGCACAAAGTCCTCAATGCTAAGTTCCATGAGATGGAGGCAGAGATAGTTGCTGATGCCGGTCAGATGGGTGCTGTTACAATTGCGACTAACATGGCTGGTCGTGGTACAGATATTAAGCTTGGCGAAGGTGTTGCTGAGATAGGTGGTCTTAAGATTATTGGTACTGAAAGACATGAATCACGAAGAATTGATAATCAGCTTCGTGGTCGTGCAGGTCGTCAGGGTGACCCGGGTGAATCTAAATTCTATCTTTCACTTGACGATAACTTAATGCGTCTTTTCGGTTCAGAGAAGGTAAAGAGTATATATGATGCACTTAAGATACCAGAGGGTGAAGAAATTCAACATAAGACAATTACTAGCTTTATAGAAAAAGCTCAGCAAAAAATAGAGTCGAACAACTTTGCCATTAGAAAGAATCTTCTTGAGTATGACCAGGTAAACAATGAACAAAGAGAGGTTATTTATGCAGAGAGAAGACGAGTTCTCGATGGCGAAAGCATGAGAGAAGTTGTATTCAAGATGGTGCAGGATACAGTTGAGAATTATGTAGATAAAACTTGCTCGTCTGATTTGCCATCTAGCGAGTGGGAGATAGAGGAACTTAACAAGATTCTTATCCCTATTATACCTTTTGAAAAAATTGAGCTTACAGAGAAAGAAGCAAAGTCAAGCAACATAAAAGAGTTCAAACAGAGACTTAAGGAAGAAGCTGCCAAGATTTACGAGAATAAGGAAACAGAGTTTCCGGATTCAGAGCACATGAGAGAGATTGAGAGAGTAGTACTTCTTAAGGTTATAGATAGAAAGTGGATGGCTCATATTGATGACATGGTCCAGTTGAGACAGGGTATCTCTTTACAGTCTTATGGTAGTAAAGATCCACTTGTGGAATATAAGTTTGCTGGTTATGATATGTTTAATGAGATGACTGCTGCTATTCGTGAGGATACTGTAAAAATGATTCTTCACGTTAAGATAGAACAGAAGGTTGAACGTGAAGAGGTAGCTAAGGTTACAGGTACAAACAGAGATGATTCTGCGAAAAAAGGTCCTGTAAAAAGAGAAAGTGCCAAGATTGGCAGAAACGATCCATGCCCATGCGGAAGTGGTAAAAAATACAAGATGTGTTGTGGCAGATAAGGATTATATTTATATATTATAGAAAAGTGGTGGTATAGGTGATAGAGCTTGATCAGTACAAGTTTATGTTAAATGAATACAAGACTCCACTTAACGAAGTAAGGGATTCACTTTGACATTTCCGGTAAGGAAACGAGGATAAGTGAATTAGAAGCTAAAATGGAATCTCCGGGCTTTTGGGATGATGTTGATGAAAGTCAAAAGGTCATGAAAGAGCTAAAGGGATTAAAGAGTACTATAGAAGATTTTGAAAGCATCAAAACCTCATACGAGGATATTGAAACGCTTATTGAAATGGCGGAAGAGGAAGCTGATGAGGAGCTCTTGCCTGAGATTCAAGAGGCGAGCGATAGCTTTAGGACGAGCTTTGAAGAATTTAGAATTAAAACTCTTTTATCAGGTGAATTTGATGCTAATAATGCTGTAGTGACAATTCATGCAGGTACAGGAGGGACCGAATCCTGTGACTGGTCGGAGATGCTATATCGAATGTTCACAAGATGGTGTAACAAAAAAGGCTTTGGTGTTGAGGTTTTGGATTATCTTGATGGAGAAGAGGCTGGAATAAAATCTGTAACATTTCAGGTTAATGGGTACAATGCGTATGGTTACCTAAAGTCAGAAAAGGGTGTTCACAGGTTAGTTAGAATATCGCCTTTTAACGCAGCCGGTAAAAGACAGACCTCATTTGCATCTGTTGATGTAATGCCAGAGTTGGATGATGATATAGAGATAGAAATTAATGATGATGATTTGAAGATTGACACGTACCGTTCGAGTGGTGCTGGTGGACAGCATGTAAACAAAACAGAATCCGCCATCAGAATAACACATATTCCGACAGGTGTTGTAGTACAGTGTCAAAATGAAAGGTCTCAGCATAGTAATAAAGATAAAGCCATGAAAATGCTTATGTCTAAGTTATATCTTATTAAGCAACAGGAAAATCTTGATAAGATATCAGATATACGTGGTGAGGTTACAGACAATGGCTGGGGTAGTCAGATAAGGTCATACGTTTTACAACCTTATACTATGGTTAAAGACCATAGAACTAATCAGGAGATTGGTAACGCTCAATCGGTATTGGACGGCTACATTGACCCATTCATAAATGCATATTTAAAATGGATAAATCGAACCAGTTTAGATGAAGAATAAAATTGTAACTATTGGATGCGCATTAAGATAAGGAGAGGTAGTATGGCAGAAACAAGATATATTATATTTCTTTTGGGTGAACAAAAATATGGAATGCAGCTTGATAAGATAAGCAGTATCGAAGAGGTATACAGCGTTGTACCTATACCAATGGGTGTGCAGTATATTAAAGGAATTATTCATCTTAGAAACACAGTTATTCCTATATATGATTTAAAAGCTAAATTTGAAATGGATGCAGAATTTATTTCAAACAAAAAGCAGCTTCTCATTGGGGAAACTCATGGTATGAACATTGCATTTGAGGTAGACCAGGTTATTTCTATAACAGATATTCCTGAAGAAAATATCAAAGACATTCCTACAGTAGTAAAAACTGAAGAGACTGGATGTTTTGAAAATGTGTTAAAGCTTCAGAATATTAAAAATGGTAATGCAGATATATTAATAAGCATAAATATTGATAAGCTTATGTCCGACAGTGAATTCGAGGATGTTTCAGATGCACTTGAGGCTTCTGAGATGGAGGAAGAATAAATAAGACTTAAATAAAGAGGAGAGACGAAAATGATAAATATAGCGGTACTTGGATACGGCACTGTAGGTTCAGGAGTCGTTGAGGTAATCAAGACAAACCAAAAAAATGTAAACAAGAGAGCAGGACAGGAAATCAACATTAAATATGTTTTGGATTTAAGAGATTTTCCAGGGGATCCTGTGGAAGAAATTCTTGTTCATGACTACAATGTTATTTTAAATGATCCAGAGGTTGATATTGTAGTAGAGGTAATGGGTGGGATTAATCCGGCATATGAGTTTACCAAAAATGCACTTTTAGCAGGTAAAACAGTTGCTTCATCAAATAAAGAACTTGTTGCTTCACATGGTGCTGAGCTTCTCAAAATTGCAAAAGAGAAAAATGTTAATTATCTTTTTGAGGCAAGTGTTGGTGGTGGAATTCCTATAATAAGACCGCTTAATCAGTCTCTTACAGCAGATGAGTTTACAGAAATTACAGGAATATTAAACGGAACAACAAACTACATTCTTACTAAAATGTTTGATGAGGGCTCGGACTTTGATACTGTATTAAAAAGAGCTCAGGAAAAGGGATATGCAGAGAGAAATCCTGAAGCAGATGTTGAGGGTTATGATGCATGCAGAAAAATTGCGATACTTACATCGCTTGTTTGTGGTAAACAGGTAGATTTTGAGGATGTTTATACAGAAGGTATTACAAAGATAACAGGTGCTGAGATTAAGTATGCTAAGGCGTTGGGCGGAACAATAAAGCTTCTTGGCAAAAGCATTTTCAAGGACGGAACAGTTTACTCTATGGTAGCACCATTCATTATTAGTGATGAACATCCACTTTTCAACGTAAATGGTGTTTTCAATGGAATTTTTATAAATGGTAATATGCTTGGTGATACTATGTTTTATGGCAAGGGAGCTGGTAAGCTTCCTACAGCAAGCGCGGTTGTTTCAGATGTGGTCGATGCAGTTAAGCATCAGGGAACAAACATCATGACTATTTGGGAAGAGGAGAAAATCACTCTTGGAGATATGAACAACTTTGAATGTAAGTATTTCGTAAGGGTAAAGGATACAAATTCTGAAGCGGATATTGAGAAAGCTTTTGGAGATGTAGAATACATTGATGCCGGTATTTCCGGTGAGAAAGCATTTCTTACAAAGGTTATGAGTGAGGGCAGCTTTAAGTCAAAGTCTGGCGCTCTTGATATGATTTATAGCTTAAGAACAACATTGTAGCTTATTTTTACGGAGGAAACTGACATGAAATATGTTGTAGTTCTTGGAGATGGAATGGCTGATTATCCGCTTGAGGAAATCGGTGGCAGAACACCTCTCGAATATGCAAAAACAGAAACATTAGATAGACTTTCATCTATATCAGAGGTTGGACTTGTTCATACGATTCCAGAAGGAATGAGTCCGGGTAGCGATACAGCAAACCTTTCGGTTATTGGATATGACCCTAAAATATACTATTCAGGCCGTTCGCCACTTGAAGCGTTGAGTATAGGCGTGGATATGGAAACAACAGATATTTCGTTTAGATGTAACATTGTAACCTTAAGCGAAGATGAAGAAGAATATGAGAAAAAGACAATCATAGACCATAGCTCAGGCGAAATTTCAACTGAGGATGCTGCGGTTCTTCTTCAGGCTGTCAGAGAAGCTCTTGAAGATGAAGAGTATAAATACTATGTTGGAACCAGTTACCGTCATTTGACAATCTGGAAAAACGGAAAAGTGTTGCCACTTACTCCGCCACATGATATACTCACAAAGGTTATTGGAGAATATCTTCCGGAGGATGCAAGACTTCGTGAAATGATGAAGAAAAGCTATGATATTTTAGCTAATCACCCTATTAACATTGAGAGAAAGAAAAAAGGACTTAATCCTGCAAATTCTATCTGGTTTTGGGGTGCAGGTACAAGACCGGCACTTTCATCCTTTGAAGAGAAAAACAAAAAAACAGGTGTCATGATTTCAGCAGTAGACCTATTAAAAGGAATAGCTGTTGGAGCAGGACTAAAAAATATAGATGTTGAAGGTGCTAATGGCGGACTTCACACAAACTACAAAGGCAAAGCTGAGGCTGCAGTCAAGGCATTGCTTGATGACGGTTATGATTTTGCGTACATTCATGTTGAGGCTCCGGATGAGATGGGGCATCAGGGAAGCATGGAGAGAAAAATCCAGGCTATTGAGTTTTTAGACAGTCAGGTTATTAAGACTGTTGTGGAAGCGTTTGAGTCGCGAGGAGAAGACTTTAGAATGTTGGTTCTCCCAGACCATCCAACTCCGATTGTACTTAGAACACATTCGAGTGACCCAGTTCCATATTTGTTGTATGATAGTACTGCTCACAAAGAATCTGTTTTAAAATATAATGAAAAGGATGCTAAGGCAAGTGGTATATTTGTTGCCGAAGGTCATAAGCTTATTGACCACCTTTTCGAAAAATAAATTGCATGAAACTTATTAGGAGGACAAAATGCTAATAGTAAAAAAGTTTGGCGGTACTTCAGTTGCCAACAAAGAAAGAATTTTTAACGTTGCCAGAAGATGCATCGAGGACTATCAGAAGGGAAATGATGTTGTAATTGTTTTGTCTGCGATGGGCAAATACACAGATGAACTTATTTCGATGGCAAAAGACATTAATGAAATCCCACCTAAGAGAGAGATGGATATGCTTTTCACAATTGGAGAGCAGATGTCAGTAGCTTTAATGGCTATGGCTATGAACAAACTTGGCGTTCCAGCTGTTTCTCTTAATGCATTTCAGGTTGCAATGCATTCCACTTCAAATTATGGTAATGCAAGACTTAAACGTATAGATACAGAGAGAATCAAGCATGAGCTTGAGCAGAGAAAGATAGTTGTTATCACTGGTTTCCAGGGTGTAAACAAATATGATGATTATACTACACTTGGAAGAGGTGGTTCTGATACAACTGCTGTTGCACTTGCCGCTGCACTTCATGCAGATAAGTGTGAAATTTATACAGATGTTGATGGTGTATATACAGCAGATCCACGTAAGGTTAAGGCTGCACGTAAGCTTGATGCAGTAACATACGATGAAATGCTCGAGCTAGCTACACTTGGAGCAGGTGTACTTCACAACCGCTCGGTAGAGTTAGCAAAGAAATTTGGCGTACAGTTGGTGGTACGTTCAAGCTTAAATACTTCAGAAGGAACAGTCGTTAAGGAGGGCGCTAAGATGGAAAAAATGCTTGTTAGTGGTGTTGCAGGAGATGCAGATACAGCAAGAGTTGCTATAGTAGGATTAAAGGATGAGCCAGGTGTTGCGTTTAAGTTATTCAACAGCCTTGCTAAGCACAACATAAATGTAGATATGATTCTTCAGTCAGTTGGTAGAGAGGGAACTAAGGACATAAGCTTCACTTGTAGCGAGGAGAACGCAGATGAAGCAGTTAAGGTAATCAATGAGAACTTTAACAACTTCGAGAGTATTGACCTTAACAAGAAGGTTGCTAAGGTTTCAATCGTAGGAGCTGGTATGCAGAGTAACGCTGGAGTTGCTGCAAAGATGTTCGAGGCACTCTATGATGAGAATATTAATATCAGAATGATTTCTACATCAGAAATCAGAGTTACAGTACTTATCAATGAAGCAAACATGGAAAGAGCTATGAATGCAGTTCATGATAAGTTTAGTCTCGGTGATAACTAGACTATAAATTAATAATGTGTTAGAATACAGTTGTGTTGTGTCCAAAAATGGACTAACACAACTGTTTTTAAATTCATAGGAGAATGTGCAAAGTACATTCTATATTTTAAGGAGATGAATCACTTTGAAAAGATCTGATTATATTACTTGGGATCAATATTTCATGGGTATTGCCATAATGTCAGCACAGAGGAGCAAAGACCCAAATACTCAGGTTGGTGCTTGTATAGTAGACCAGGATAACAGAATACTCTCTATGGGATACAATGGTATGCCTACAGGCTGCAACGATGATAGTATGCCTTGGGCGAGAGAAGGTGCTGCGTTAGAAAGTAAATATTTATTTGTATGCCATGCAGAGCTTAATGCAATTCTTAATTATCGCGGTAACGGTAATCTTAAAGGTGCAAAATGCTATGTAACATTATTCCCATGCAATGAGTGTGCAAAAGCGATAATTCAAAGTGGCATATCAGAGATAGTATATATGTCGGATAAATATGGCGATAGTGAAAGTACTATTGCATCTAAAAAAATGTTTGATTTAGCAGGTGTAAAATACAGATTATACGAAAACACACATAAGCAGATTGCTTTTGAATTATAAAGAGGTAAGATATGATTGAGTCAAAAACAAAAAAAGTTAATATGAGCTTTGGTGCGTTATACAACTATGTTATTAATACAAATTATAAAAATTTTTCAGGTGTTATAAGTCTTGGTCTTAGCTTCGTTGCTGCCGTTGTATTAGTTGTCAAATGGGATGAGTTATCAAACGGTCACAGGGTGGCATTTGCGATAATTGCATTACTGTTTACAGTTATTAATCCTCTTATGCTTGCCTTTAGAACCTATAAGCAATTTAAACTCAGTAATTCTTATAAGGAACCATTAGAGTATACATTTGCTGATAGTGGTATCACAGTTAAACAGGGCGAATTAGAGCAGGAATTAAAATGGAAAAATATATGTAGAATTATGATGACTGGGAAAATACTGGCTATATATACATCAAGGATACATGCATTTGTTATTCCTTTGTCAGAATTGGGCAATGACAAAGGAAAAATACTGGCAGCAGTAGTACAGTTTACTGCGGAATATAAGCCTAAGGTAAGCAAAAGTTTAAGGGAGTTTCAAAGTGGAAAAGGAATATAGAGAGAGCTTTAGTGCAGAAGAAACATTCGATATAGGAAAAGCTATTGCGGGTATGTCTGAGCCCGGAGAGGTATATTGCCTTAGCGGAGATTTGGGAACTGGCAAAACAGTTTTTTCGCAGGGCTTTGGGGCAGGTCTTGATATAAAAGAACCGATAAGTAGCCCAACCTTTACAATTCTTAAAGAATACCACGAAGGGAAAATTCCTTTTTATCATTTTGATGTATACCGTATAGGTAGTGAAGATGAGATGGAGGAGATAGGTTACTTTGACATAATAGATGGCGAAGGTGTATGCCTCATTGAATGGGCAGAGTTGATAAGTGATATTCTGCCACAGCACTATAATAAAGTAACGATAGAAAAAAATCCCGAAAAAGGATTTGATTATAGAAGAATAACAATTGAAAGGCTATAGATATGAGAATTCTAGGTGTAGATAGTTCGGGAAACGTTGCCAGCGTGGCACTTGTTCAGGACGACATTACAGTGGCAGAGTATTCTGTTAATTATAAAAAAACACATTCGCAGACATTGTTGCCTATGTTAGATGAGATAGTTAAAATGGCTGAGATAAATCTGCAGGATATAGACGCAATTGCGATTGCGGCAGGTCCAGGGTCATTTACTGGTCTCAGGATTGGTTCGGCGACTGTCAAAGGTTTGGGACTGGCTTTGGATAAACCGATTGTTTCTGTGCCTACTTGTCATGCTCTTGCCTATAATTTGTGTATGAGTGACAGTTTAGTGTGTCCTATAATGGATGCCAGACGTAATCAGGTATATACAGGTGTATATAAATTTGAAGATGGGAATATGCAGGTTGTCAAAAATCAAGACGCGATGGATATCTGTGATTTAATAGAGGCGCTTAATGACATAGGTAAATCTGTGATATTTACCGGAGATGGTGTCCCTGTTTTCAAAAAAACTATAGATGAAAAGCTTTCCTGTGAACATACATATGCACCAGCGCATTTGAACAGACAAAGAGCAGGTGCTGTTGCTACATTGGGTATGCGTTATTATGCTCAGGGAGTATATGAGACTGCGGATGAACACAAACCAGTATATTTAAGAAAATCTCAGGCTGAGCGCGAAAGAGAAGAAAAAATGGCAGAACAGAATGCATGAGGTTGGGAGCATGAGTAATAGTGCGATGTATTTACAAGAGATAGCGCAAATAGAAAAAGAAACATTCTCAGATGCATGGTCTTTGCAAAGTATAAAAGAAACTATGCAACAAAGCTATAATATTGCATTTGTTTTGCTGGGCGATGAAGAGGGAGATTCAAAGATAGCAATATACAAAGCTGATGAAAAACAGCTTGAATTCACACAAAAGAGTTGCGGATTATTTGGTTATTTGTTAGCAAATCAGATTGCAGGAGAATCTGAATTATTAAGAATAGCTGTAAAAAAAGAATATCAGGGAAAAAAATATGGAGAAGCTTTGCTTTGCAATTATTTAAAATACATTTCCGACACTTGTGAAAAAGCTTTTTTAGAAGTAAGAGAAAGTAATATAAAAGCAAGAACGTTATATGAAAAACATGGATATATCGTCCTTGCAAAAAGAAAAAATTATTACAATCATCCTTTGGAGGATGGAATTATATATGAATATATTCCAGACAATGCCAAATAAATTACTTTTTTTTCATATTTAACATTAATATATACTCCATTATAATATTTTTGAAGGATGAAAGATGCTAAGGAGGATATTATGTTTAAGGATTTAGAACAGGTTACCTGTAACAAATGTGGAAAACAAATGAAAAGAGAGAATGGTGTTATAAAACATGATTTTCTTGAGGTTATAAAACCATGGGGATATTTTTCAAAAAAGGATGGAAAGACATATAGATTTGTTCTGTGTGAGCAATGCTGCGACAGGATGATAGAGGAATTTAAAGTTCCTGTTGAGATAACAGATACAACAGAGCTGTTATAAAATAAAAGATAGGGGTAGAGAATATGATAGATGTTTGTTTGTTGGGAACAGGAGGGATGCTTCCGCTTCCTTACAGAGCGCTTACATCATTAATGCTTAGATATAATGGCAGCAATATATTGATTGATTGTGGTGAAGGAACCCAGAATCAGATAAGACAAAAAGGTTGGAGTTTTAAGCCGATTGATGTGATTTGTATAACACATTTTCATGCAGACCACATAAGTGGTTTGCCAGGCTTGCTCCTTACTATGGGTAATGCTGAACGAACAGAGCCTCTCACAATGATAGGACCTAAGGGGCTTGCGAAGGTGGTCAATTCACTTAGGATTATTGCTCCGGAATTGCCGTTTGATATTAAGTTTATTGAACTGGAAGACGATTATAACGAAATAAACATATGCGGTCTTAAGCTCGAGGCTTTCAGAGTTAATCATAGGGTTGTGTGCTATGGTTATAATATTTCTTTGGCACGTGCAGGCAAATTCGATGCGACAAAAGCTAAAGACTTGGGTTTACCTGTTAATTACTGGAGCATATTACAAAAAGGTGAGTCGGTTGAATATGACGGAAAAATATATACAAGTGATATGGTTATGGGTGAAAGCAGGAAGGGAATAAAGCTCACCTATTGTACAGATACAAGACCTGTTCCTTGTATAGCAGAATATGCAAAGGGAGCGGACTTGTTTATTTGTGAAGGTATGTATGGCGAGGATGATAAGCTGGATAAAGCAAAGGAACATAAGCATATGACTATGATGGAGGCGGCAATGCTTGCACAAAAAGCGAATCCAAAAGAAATGTGGCTCACACATTACAGTCCGGCTACTGCCAGACCTTATGAGTATAATGAAAAAATAAAAAATATTTTTCCTAATACAATAATACCAAAAGATTTAGTCAGTACGGAGTTACAGTTTGAAGAATAATAATCTTGAGCATAGTGAGGAGGAGTGCGTATGTCAGAACAAAAGAACAAAAAATCATCGGGAATAAAAACGGTTGTTATAGCAATTTTTCTAGTAGCAATAGTATTATTTTATTTTAATTACCTAAGCAACAGATCCTCTATAGATAGAACACCTGCTGAAGAAACAGAACTTCAACAGCTCATGGAGCATAATATGGTGGGAGAATACCCGAAGACTCCGAGAGACGTAGTTAAATTACATTGTAGATATTTCAAACAATTTTATGGTGAGGAATTAACAGATGATGAACTTGTAGTATTAAACCAGCAGGTAAGATGTTTATATTCATCAGATTTGCTCGATGTTAATCCGGAAAATGATAATCTTAAAGCTTTGAAAAAAAGTATAGAAGCATCTAAAGATAAGTACATATATAAATCTTATGCTTTGCCAGAGGCAAGTCAGATAGAATACTATACTCAAAATGGAGTGGAGATGGCAACCCTTGAGGTAACGATAACAGTAGAGACAGAAGACTCAATGGGATATTTGTATGAACAATATGTGCTAGTTGAAGAAAATGACCAATGGAAGATTTTGGCATGGGGCGAGTCTCAGATGGGAGAATAAAATGAGTGTGACAATATTAGCAATAGAATCATCCTGTGATGAAACAGCAGCGGCGGTTGTTGTTGATGGTGTACAGGTAAAATCGAATATCATATACTCTCAGATTGAATTACATAAATTATATGGTGGAGTTGTACCTGAGATAGCATCCAGAAAGCATGTCGAGAAAATAAATCAGGTCATACAGGCAGCGATAGAAGAAGCACAGGTAACATGGGACGATATAGATGCGATTGCAGTAACTTATGGACCTGGGCTTGTAGGTGCATTATTGGTTGGAGTAAGTGCTGCCAAGTCGATTGCGTATGCTAAAAACAAACCACTTATAGGAGTGCATCATATAGAAGGTCATATTGCTGCAAATTATATTGAGCATGAGGACTTAAAGCCACCTTTTATGTGTATGGTAGCGTCTGGCGGACATTCACATTTGGTATATGTTAAAAATTATAATGAGTTCGAGATAGTGGGTAGAACAAGAGATGATGCCGCAGGAGAAGCGTTTGATAAAGTTGCCAGAGCGATAGGTCTTGGGTATCCAGGTGGACCAAAGGTTGATAAACTTTCAAAAGAAGGAAATCCTAAAGCTATAGATTTTCCAAGAGCATATATGGAAGATGCCCCATATGATTTTTCTTTCAGCGGATTAAAATCAGCAGTTTTGAATTATTTAAATGGATGCGAGATGAAGAAAATAGAAATAAACAAAGCGGATGTCGCTGCCTCATTTCAGCAGGCTGTTGTCGATGTGATTACTGACAATTCCATACGAGCGGCTAAAGCGTATGGTTGCAAAAAGCTTGCTCTTGCCGGAGGGGTTGCATCTAACTCCACGCTCAGAAATAATATAAAGCAGGAGTGTGAAAAAGAGGGAATAGAATTTTATTATCCGTCTCCGGTTTATTGCACAGATAATGCGGCAATGATTGGTGTGATGGGATACCACGAATATATAAATGGAACAAGACACGGATGGGATTTGAATGCAGTTCCAAATCTCAAGATAGGTGAGAGGGAAAATTCATGATAAGTGCAATAGTTCTGGCTGCTGGAAGTGGAAAGCGAATGAACACTCAGACTGCTAAGCAATATTTAAAAATCAAAGATAAAGAAGTTTTATATTATTCTCTCAAGATGTTTGATGAATGCGAGCAAATAGATAATATAATACTTGTAACAAAAGAAGATGATATAGAATATTGTAAAAAAGAAATAGTAGAAAAATACGAATTCAAAAAAATTATGAATATTATTCCTGGTGGCAGGGAAAGATATGATTCAGTTTATGCCGGACTATCTCTAATAGCTTCGATGAACAAAAAAACTTATTCAGAAAACATTGTTTTGATACATGATGGAGCCAGGCCATTTATTACTGAAGAAATGATAAATGCTTCTATTGATGCAGCAAAAAAATATGAAGCTTGTTCAGTGGGCGTTCCTGTAAAAGATACAATAAAGATTGTAGATGAAAATTGTTTTTCCATAGAAACACCTAACAGAAATTTTTTATATCAGATTCAAACGCCTCAGACGTTCAAATTTGAACTCTTGCTAAAAGCATATGAAGAGTTTAAAAAGGATAACAACCACAATATAACAGATGATACGATGTTGGTTGAACAATATACTGGGGTCAATTCAAAAATCATTTTTGGAGCGTATGAAAACATAAAAATAACTACTCCTGATGATATGGAAATAGCAGAGAAAATAGTAGAAAAAATCTTTAAAAAAATTTAAAAAAAGCTGTTGACAATGTCAATATATTTTGTTAAGATGTACAAGTCGCTGACGAAAAGCGTCACAACAAAATAAAGCATAAAGCTTGTTATGGAGAGGTATCGAAGTGGTCATAACGAGGCGGTCTTGAAAACCGTTTGCCTTCACGGGCACATGGGTTCGAATCCCATCCTCTCCGCTTGTACTGATAACAGTACAGATGAAATTTGACAACTTAATAACATGTTAACCCTGAAAATTCTTTAAGAGATTTTCAGAGGATTTTACGAAATCCTTATTCCAAGAATGGAAACACAAAACAGTAAGTAAGGACAGTAATTATAAGCTAGAGTTTATAAGGAGCTGTTTGGATTACAAACTTTTGCAGAGCATAAGTTTTTCAAGCGGTTTGATTACATCAAACCTGAGAAAAAAATTATATTTTGAGAGTTTGATCCTGGCTCAGGATGAACGCTGGCGGCGTGCTTAACACATGCAAGTCGAACGAAGCAATTGGAGTGCTTGCACTTTGATTGACTGAGTGGCGGACGGGTGAGTAACGCGTGGGTAACCTGCCTCACACAG
>JAZSEO010000003.1:0-3261 GCA_045531735.1 Wujia sp.
ACATTGATTGGTCCGCCACCGATGCCGAGAAAAGATGAACAAAATCCGAGGAATGAGCCAACGATAAGAGAAATAAGGATACCGTCAAGATTCTTTCCTTTAATACGATACTTATTTTTCATATAGATAATTATACAAAGAATAAGTACAGCAAGCATAATATTCTGCACTATTGTTGTAATGGAGTTTGCATTTAATGCGTCAACAATGAAATCAAGTATTTTTTGGCCTATAAACCCACCTGCAACTGACCCGATTGCTAACGGAATAGTTGTCTTAAAAGGAATTACAGTTTTTGATTTCAACTGTTTGATAATGCTTACTATTGCCATAGTAAAAACTGTAATAGATGAGATTACACCTATGGTTTGAACATCGTAGTCACCAAGAACATCCATAAGTGGTTTTATAATAACGCCACCACCCATACCTGTGAGAGACCCGATTGTTGTAGCAAAAAGGACTAAAACAAAATAAATTATATATTGCATATAATGCTCCTGTTAATTGATAACCTTAATTTTAATTATCAGTATTTGCGTACAATTAAAGGTTTGCGAAAAGTTGGTTTCTTTTCACCAACTTTAACCATTTCTTGTGAAAGCAAGTTTCTCATTTCATTTATAATATGACTATATTTTTTATTGTTTACAAGATTATTCTTTTCGTGTGGGTCATTCTTCAAATCGTAAAGAAAATCATCGTAATAAACTGAAGAACTGTGCCTCATCATACCTGAACCTATTGCACGTGCAGAATATTTCCAATCCTTTGTTCTAACTGCTCTGCCAATTTGTGACTCACTTATCTGAATAAAGACACAATCTCTTTCTTCCACATCATTTCTGTTTACTGGAAGAACATTTCCAGAATAACTTTCAGGAATTTCTATATCAGCAAGGCTTAAGAGTGTTGGTGGAATATCAATAAGACTCACAAGACAGTCTTTGATTTTGTCTTTATTTACTGCACCTCCACCAAAAACAAGTGGTGTACGAATGCTTGAATCGTGGCAACTGCGTTTGTATTCTACATTTCTTGTTTTAAAATGACATCCATGGTCACTTGTGTAAACTATAACAGTATTATCATAAATGCCTTTTTCTTTAAGGACACTTACAAGCTTGCCAACATTTTCATCAAGTGAATGAATCGCAGCAAGATAATCAGGATATTCTTCTTTGTAATTACCTTTAAGAAAAGTTAAATCTTCTGGCAACGGATAATTACGATAATTTTCAACAATGTCCTTTGGTCCTTCAAAATGGCCTCTATCATTTTGATGATGTGGTTCCAGTTGAGATATAAACATAAAGAATGGTTTGTTATTATCGTGATTATTGATGTATTCAACTGCAAAGTTATTTATTGCGTCAACTCTATAACCCTCAAAATCGATTTTATTCCCATTTTCATCAAAAATATATCCGTCATATCCATGTGACGTAAACTCAAGAATATCCGCTGCACGCCAATATTTATATCCACCTTGTCTTTCGCGTGGAACTGCTGTCTTTTCGCAATGAACACCTTTGCCAGGGAACCGGTCAGAAGCTAAGTGCCATTTACCTATATATGCAGTATCATAGCCGTTTTCATTGAAATAATCGGCCATGGTTTTTGTGTTTTCCTGTAAAGCAATTCCATTCCAATAACAACGATTTTCAGTTGCGAATTGACCTGTTTGTAAGCAAGCGCGTGCAGGGCCACAAACTGGTTGACAAGTGAAAGAGTTCTCAAACAATACTCCTTCTTCGCCAATTTCCCATACATTGGGCATGAGCTCTTCGGTTAATGTGTCCCATCGTTGTTGGTCAGAAAAATAAAAAATGATGTTTGGCTTCATATACATAACTCCGTTAATTTTATTGTATTCAGTATATCATAATTTTTATGTGCTTACAAGACAACTATTGAAAAGAAGAGCTTAATTTGATATTATTATAATGTTAGTAAAAAATTACAATAAAGGGGAAATAATTGTATGAAAAAAATTGCTGTAATATCAACATCAATTGTAGTAGGAATAGTTTTAGTAATAATACTTTTATTGGGCTTTTCTGGAACTTTCACAAAGGTGGAAAACCCTAAACCTGATAGATTTAGAGTAACCACTTACATAAGATGTGAGCACCTTATGTCAGAGGATAGCTTGCATCCAGAGGATTTTGAAATTATTACAGACGTTATTCTTTTTGAGTGTGCCGAATTCAATAACAAAGGCGAAGTGATTTATGACGAAACTAAAATGGAAACCGCTATCACCAATGTACGAAAAGCAATCGGCGATAATGACGTGAATATTACATTAAATCTTCTTGGCCCAAGAGCAACTACAGATTCAGATGATTGGCATGAACAAATGGAATCACAGAGTGATGAACATAATAAGGCATTTAAAAGTAAAGCGCTTGAAGATAATATAATCGCAGTTCTTGATAAATACGATTTTGATGGTGTGCATTTTGATTACGAATACCCAATTTCAAAAAAAGCGTGGCGCAATTATAACAGATTCCTTGTTTCTCTTGATAAAAAGCTTGGTGATTATACTTTAGGTGTTGCTGCAAGTGACTGGAATATTTTTTTCACAAAACCTGCCTTAAATGCTATTGATACACTCGAACTTATGACTTATGACTTTGCTGATGAACAAGGTAGACATGCAGATTATGAAGGAACTATTAATCGTATTAATAATTTAGCTAATCTCGAAGTACCTGCTGGAAAAGTTAATATAGGTCTTCCTTTCTATTCAAGACCTGCTGATATGGCAGCTTATTGGTATAGCTATAACAGTTATTATGAAAGCATTGATGAAAATGGTTGGTACCACTGTGAAGAAATAGACAAAGACTTTTGGTTCAATACACCTGATGTTATTGAAGCTAAAACAGATTATGCCATCAAAAATGGTTATGGTGGAGTAATGATGTGGCACTATAATTGTGACTTGCCATCATCTCATGAAGATTCACTTCTTAAATCTGTTGACACAGCAATACAGAATAATGGTCAAGAGGGTTGAAAGCGTTGATGAATTCTTTAATCAATATGGAATGATAAATGATTGATTTATTCTTACACAAATGATATAATCTTATAAATTGATTCAGGAGAGTAAAAATATGGCTTTAATTAATAAAGTTAAAGACGGTTTTTCTTATGTAAAGACTTATTGGAAAACACCACCATTAGGCAATTATATGCCAATTAAAGAGATTGCTGCTCTTGCAGGTGGCGGTATGGGTATCAGATTTA
>JAZSEO010000046.1:0-2820 GCA_045531735.1 Wujia sp.
GAGTGCCACTCCATTAAGAGACTCGACTTGTCCAAATGGGATACTTCCAACTGGACAGGAATTGAGGGTGCAGAGAAACCAGGTATTAATGAAATGTTTTATAGATGTAGTGCTCTCGAATATCTTGACGTGTCGACATGGGATGTATCAAAGGTACTGAACTTTGCGAGAACATTTTATAATTGTAAATCACTTACGACGCTGGATGTATCGAATTGGAATACGCAAAGTGCACAGGGGAGTATGGCTGAAATGTTCAGAGAATGTAATAAAATAAAGACTTTGGATGTGACAAATTTTAAAACAGATAATGTGACGGGGATGAATAGTATGTTTCATGAATGTTATGAGTTGGAACAAATTTATGGTCTGGATAATTTTAATACATCAAAAGTGACAAATATGAAGCGCATGTTTAGTGGATGTAATTCTTTAACCGAATTGGATGTAAGACATTTTAAGACATCCAATGTGACGGATATGGAAGGGATGTTTGCAGAGTGTAATAACTTAAAATCAGCAAATGTTGGAAATTGGGATACATCCAACGTCATAAATATGGGTGAGATGTTTTGTAATTGCCATAATATTAATTATTTGGATGTGACAGGATGGGATGTTTCAAAAGTGACATCTACATTGAAAATGTTCTGTAGATGTAAGACTTTGTCAAGTTTGAATACATCAAATTGGGTTTTGTCAAACAATACTGATGCTACTTATATGTTTCAGCAATGTAACGAATTACTGACATTAGGTAATACGGATTGGGATATGAGTAAAGTTACAAGTATGATGGAAATGTTTGGTGGATGTACCAAACTTGAAACACTGAATGTATCGGGATGGGATACATCGAATGTGACGAATATGGGAGCGATGTTCTATGGATGTAAAGGGCTAACGGAGTTGGATGTTACAAATTGGAATACATCTAAGGTTAATATTATAAATAGTGTTTTTGATGGTTGTAACAACCTAATATATTTGAATACAAGTGGATGGGATACATCAAATGTAATTACTATGATGGCAATGTTTAGGGGGTGTGAAAAACTAATAGAACTAAATGTGTCAAATTGGAATGTAGCCAATGTTACTGAAACATCGTATATGTTTGAAAAATGTAGTACATTGACAACATTAGATGTATCAAATTGGAAATTTCCACTTAATACAAAAACACAGTTTATGTTTTATGGGTGTTATAAACTGGAAACTTTGGATGTATCGAATTGGGATACATCAAACGTGACAAATATGCAAAACATGTTTCAGCAATGTAGTTCATTGACTGAATTGGATGTATCATCTTTTAATACAGCAAAAGTTAAAAATATGTTTCAAATGTTCAGAGATTGTAGAACTTTGACAAAATTGGATTTGTCACATTTTGATACTTCCAATGTGACAGATATGGGAGCGATGTTCAAAGATTGTTTTGTTCTCAAATCAATTGATCTTACAAATTGGAATACAGCAAACGTACTGTCAATGCAAGCTATGTTTGAGGGTTGTAACAATATCGAAACATTGGATTTGTCACACTTTAGCACATCAAAGGTAACAAATATGGGGGCAATGTTTAATGGGTGTTATAATCTAAAAAGTTTGGATATATCCAACTTTAATACTATCAATGTCACAACCATGAGAGCTATGTTCAAAGATTGTAGAACTTTGACAAAATTGGATTTGTCACATTTTGATACTTCCAATGTGACAGATATGGGATGGATGTTCTGGTTCTGTCGATCAATGACAAATGATACATTTAAATATCAGAATCTGAATGTATCAAAAGTCACAGATATGACAAATTTATTCATGCAGATGGATGGAATTACAGAATATGACCTGACAAATTGGGATATACAACCAGGAACGGATATGTCAAGCATGTTTAACCAGAATTATGCATGTAAAACAATCAGGTTTAAGTCAGATGTAAGTACATGCAAGGTGGACAATATGTTTCAATTCGCTACACAATCAAAAACCTTATACTATAACGCAGCTTACGATTACAGCAATATCATAGCACAATTGCCGGCAAACTCGACGGCGGTACCCGTCAATTATTAATAGTACCATTATTCATACGGAAAGAAAAGCCTCGCGGGTAGCGGGGCTTTTTATTTATTGATATAATAGTAGGGAAACAATTGGATTTGGGGACGGGACTTTATAACCCTCCGGCAGATAACTTTTCTACAGCACATCTATATATATTATTTTAATAGACAAAAAAATCATTTTTATCTCTTCCGTTCCGAAAAAGTGGACACTTGATGCCGTACTTTGCATTAAAAGATGAGAAAAAGTGGATATTTTACCTATCTTCACCTCTTTTTATATTTTTTGTGTGTTGGTTCTATTGCACATGTAGAACTAAACACTTATATTTGCAGCAGAGAAAAATGAATGTTTAATTTAAAATT
The DNA here is from genome assembly GCA_045531735.1 of Wujia sp. Taxonomy (GTDB): domain Bacteria; phylum Bacillota; class Clostridia; order Lachnospirales; family Lachnospiraceae; genus Coprococcus_C. The sequence goes on from JAZSEO010000046.1 coordinate 2,442, forward strand.
GAATAATATGATTGAAACTGATATGCCAACGGGTAAATTGATTGTAGGATTGAGTGGACCTCTATTAATATTGATAATACTTATTATAGTATTATTACTTATCAAGGCGGATTATGAACACGATTCTGATATGATGAATAAATTGACACGCTTCGTATTAATTTGTTGCATGGGTTTAATTGGTTGGGACCTTGCAGGACGGTGGTTGAATTGTTTTGGTGGAGGTAAAGGAGATAATAATCAAGTTCATGAGAAAATTGAAGTGGTTGAAAATCGGGGTGGGGATAATCAGGATGAAAAAGAAGAGATTATTGAACTGAAAAGAAAACTGGAAAAACAGGAACGAATTATAGAGAAATTGGTAGAAAATAAATAAGGC
>JAZSEO010000034.1:0-2641 GCA_045531735.1 Wujia sp.
AATATGGCAAAAGAAGAACTCAAACAAAAGGAGAACCAATGACGCACATGTGTAGCATGTAGCTGTTCCGTTTGCATGTACTGTAAAAGCTATTGCCGCATATGTACACAGCCCCTACACAAAGCAACGTATGCGTACAGCCTCAAATTTTGCAAAGCAACGTATGCACACACCCTATATTTAAGCAACGTATGCACATAGCCTCCGACCAAACGGCAAAACTCGCCAAGATGCAGGATAACTAGGGAAGCTAGTGCATTTAATAGGTCGAGTTGAGAAATTGAATATTTGAGTTGGAAAAATAAGGTGCTCTATATCAGTTTAAGTGGCTGATATAGGGCATTTTTTGTATGGAGTTGGAGGAGGGAGATTGGTTGGAGGGGCTATAAAACTGTCAAAGAAATGTTGTTGTGAAAATTTTTGGGGTACTATATAATGAGTTATATAAATTTGAAGTTTCTGTTGAGATATATGTAGTGTGAATGCGGAGTGTAATGCTCCGCATTTTAATTGGAAAAATATTTGATTAAGTGATAATAACGGTGGGTTGACAAACGGCGTAGAAGTATATATACTAATGGTGACCACGTGGTCACTGGTGCTTGTTAGGAGGGATTTATCAAATGCCTACAAATCAATTTTTAAATTTAGAAGCAGAAAAACAGAATCGCATTATACAAGCAGCAATCAAAGAGTTTGCTCACAATACATATGTCAATGCCTCGACAAATCGAATTGTAAAGGAGTGTGGTATAAGTAAAGGTAGTTTATTTAAGTATTTTGTAGATAAAGAGGATTTGTACTTTTTTATATTGGATACTGTTATGTGGGAAATGTTACGAGATATAGAAGGTAATGTAGAGAATTTACCAACAGAGCTTTTTCAGAGAATTATAGACTATTCAGCTTTAGAGATATCTTGGTATATAAAGCATCCGGATAAGGGGCGTTTGATAATGAGTGCAGTCACGGAGAAGGATGAACAGATTTGTAATAAGATGACAGAGCGATACGGTGCTCGTGGAGAAAATATATATTATGAACTGCTTGCCGGTATTGAAGAAGAAAATCTTAAGAACGGTAAAGAAAAGATTGCAGAAATACTTAAGTGGGTTCTTGAAGGTTTTAATAAGGCTTTTTTGAAAAAGGCAGATATTAACAAGGAATCGTTCGAACAACTCAAGGAGGAATATATCCAAGAATTATCAGTTTATATAGAGATATTAAAAGCTGGTTTTGTAGAAAGGAAAGAATAATATGTTTTGGAATGCAAAAGAGCAGGTGTTAAATATTCAGGATACACAAATGAATTATATTACTTTTGGAAACGGCGAAAAGTCATTGATTATGATTCAAGGTCTCAGTACTCGAAGCATTAAGGGGGCATCCCTTTCGTTAGCTTATATGTATCGAATTTTTGCAAGGGATTATAAAGTCTACCTTTTTGACCGCAGAGAGAATATTGGTGAAAACATCACAGTTAGAGAATTGGCATCGGATATAGCGATGGCGATGGATTTTCTGGGAATTCAAAGTGCTGATTTCTTTGGTGTTTCTCAGGGTGGTATGATTGCACAGTATCTTGCAATTGACAGACCGGACTTAGTAAATAAACTTGTTCTTGCAGTGACGCTTTCTAAGAATAACGAAACAGTCGAAACGGTAATTTCTGATTGGATTAGAATGACTGAACAAAACGATATAAAGAATCTTGTTAAGGATATGGCTGAAAAAATGTATACAGACTCTTATGCAAGAAAGTACAAGTATTTTATGCCTTTATTAACAATCTTGCAGAAACCAAAGAATGTGCCAAGATTTATTACATTAGCAAAAGCATGCCTTACTTGTAATGCTTATGATGAATTAGATAAAATTCAGTGTCCGGTATTTGTAATTGGTGGTATGCAGGATAGGGTAAACGGTGGAGAGGCTTCTATGGAAATAGCAGAAAAGCTTGGATGTAAAAGTTTCATATATGATGACTTGGGACATGCAGCTTATGAAGAAGCAAAGGACTTTAATCAAAGAGTATATGATTTTTTTATGATATAAAAGCGTTTGTGGACACTGGAAACTTTGAATCTGATAAAAGATGTATCGTTATATAAAGGAGTGTTGCTATGGAAGAAAAAATAAAGTATTTCGAATAATTGTTGTAGTGTTTTTAATTCTCTTCAGTTTGTTAGAAGTAGTTGCAATCATCCACTATCTGGACAATTTTATTAATGGATTTACTCCATCGGATATTGTAGGGAATGTGACTGGAGATACGGTGTATGGATTTCAAGCAATTAAACAAGATGGATGGACACATTTGATAACATTTCCTATTATTCATTTAGCTAGTGCTATTCAAGTACTGTACGGAGGTATGTGCACATGGAAAAATGAGAAAAAAAGAATATGGTGGGTTGTGATTAGTGCGTTATTGCTTGTATTAAACATTGCTTTATGGATTTTTTTCTGGTGATAAAACCATTAATAAAGAGGAAAATTCCAGTCGTGCGCCCAGCCAAGGGCAATTAACCAAACGGGTGTAAATCCCGTCTAATTAAGGTCTAGCCAACCGATTAGTAGCGAGTCTTGAGTAGTTGTCAGTAATGACAATTGCTAAGCGTAGACAGCGAGCAAGTAGGGT
>JAZSEO010000063.1:0-69239 GCA_045531735.1 Wujia sp.
AATCCGATGAATTCACATACGGTATCAAAGGATAAATCTTTCAATTTCGCTTTGACATCTTCTTCATTCTTAATATCAGCTATAATTTGATGAACTCCTTTCGGAACAATATCCGTACGGTTACCTCTATTTAACAACCAAACTTCCCATCCCAATTCATCTACCAGCCGTTTTACCACAGCGGTACTGATAATACCGGTTCCTCCCACAAATAATGCCTTCATATACCTTCCCCTTTCTATCTGTTGCTCCATTACAATACGCATACCATGATATACTCTTCTTCATTTTCATCAACAACTTCGAAGCCAACATTCCGATACATCTTTACTGCATAGTTCGCTTTTTGCACAGCTAAAGATGCCTTTTTATGCCCTCTGACTTTTAGCTCTGTAAGCATTTGTCTCATCAAGGCTGTCCCAATACCCATACCACGATATTCTTTATACAACGATATGGCAAAGGACGGAACCCCATCTTCCACATGTCCATAGTCATTCATGATGCGAATCCAAACTGCTCCGATAACGTTGTCGTCGACTTCTGCGACAAAACAGATGTCACTCTTCTGTGTTCCAAAATCTTTCACATAGACCTGTAACTCCGGCGAATTAATAATCTCTCTTGCCGGCGGTTCTACTCCTTCGGGAATAAAGATTGCTTCGTAAAGAAAATAATCCAACAACGGGTATTCGCTATTTTCCATGTGTCTTATATTATAGCGGATTTTTTCTTGTGCTTCAATCAAAGTAGCAACTCGATCCATATTATACTCTTTGGCCGGAAGGACTATGGCTTTCTCCTTTATGATTTCATTGATAATCAACAACTCCAGTTCCTGTCTGTGTTTCAAATGATTTATCAGGTCGTCAAAGGTACGGCATCCGTTTTTCTGCCCGTAAGGAGACTGAATCAAATACTCTAACATCATCTGATACCACAACTCATTTCCCGCATCATCGCTACGGTCTTTCTTAATAACTCTAATATTATCTTCCAAATTTTCGGCATACAGATATAACAGTAGGAAATTCTCCGTATTTATCACCTGAAACAAATCACGATAGAAATTAATTATCTCTTCATCATTCAACACATGAAATAACATCAAATCTTCCATAATATTTTGGAAAAAGGAACATTCAAATAAATATCCTGATTGCGTAAAATTTTGAAATCTGGTCATAACAATTTCCTTTAACTCAGATAAGGTTTTTCTGCCGTTGTATATTTCATAATTTTCCAAATCTTTATGAAAGCCGAGAATGTCCGTCAATATCTTGGTATAAGAAATAATATAGTGATCCTGCTCTTTCACGGTATATTTTTCTATCTCCTCTTTTATGGGAGAATACTTTTTTAATACGCCATCGTATTCCTGCTTGGACATCCATGTACACCACGCCAACTCTGTAGGCGAGTAATCACCTTCCCTACATATATGTAAGTCCGGATATAGTTTTGAAATCTGATTTACCAATGTGGTTTTTCCCGAACCTTGAATACCTTCTACAAATATATTTTTCATACAACAAATCTCCTTTCGCGATTCAAACAAAAAAGAACTATTTGTTGCCAAACAGTTCCATTACATACTATAACCTCATATGGTTTCAAAACAGAGTTACAAACACTCTACATTGTAATCATTTTCATTATTGTTGTGTACACAAAAAGAGAGGTTATGAGAACATAATCCACTTTTGGCAACATGACAAGTAGTATGGGCGATATCGCTCATACTGCATAAACATTCATGTAATCAAAAGTAAATTATCTTCTCATCTTTTCACCTCTCTCCTTAAGATAAAGCCATTCTAACACTCCGACTTTCCTTTGTCAACAAAGGAATATACTAATTCAACTTATTCCACACATCCACATAATCCTGCTATCCGCCTGGACATTGAGGTTGCCTGCTATCCTCTGATTTCGGAAGATTATAATTCTCCCCAACCTCTATTCCACACTTTCTTTTTACCTGTGAAATATATAGATTAGAAACTTTCAAGCCATGCTCTTTCAGTGCATACTCCTGAATTTACTTATAAGTTGCCTTACTCTGCTCTGCATAAGTCACATCCAGCTCATCTAACTCTATCTCAACCTCGATTACATCATCCGGTTTCTGTTGGGACAGGACACATGACTCAGCGGTTCGCTGTTTCCACTCTGTCTTCGTCCTCCGGACTCGCCAATCGTGGACAGCTATCGCATGGTCAGTTGTAAATTACTCTCACTTCGCTATGCTCGTGACAGTAAAACAACTGACTCAACATGTGATAGGTGTGGAGGTTGGATGCTAACATATAACAAAACCTCCAAATCGACTAGACTTGGAGATTTTATCCTATAACACACACAAATAACATATTAGATATTTGGTGCCACAGGCAACCCTATTTTACCTATTCCATTTAAATATTCATGTATTATATGTAATGTATGTTTTTCATCAACTTTACAAATTCTCTGCAATTCAAAATTCCCCTTAAATTCAACCCCAAACGCCAAGGATATTATTATGCCCTTAACAGTATTATCATTTTTTATTTCACTCGTTTGCGAAACTTTCTCGACTGTATCCTCTATTTTTTTCTCAACTAGTTGTTTGAAATCTTTATAATATTCTCGTGAATAAACACTTTTATATTCCAAACTACCTTCATCGAACTGTATATCTGCTTTTCCAGATGCATTTAAACCACATAAATCTAATATTTCTGGACTAATATACATACTTCTCTTCGTATTTTTCAACAAACATACTTTTTCATCAATTTTTATAGGCCAAATACAATCATCTAGTTTTTGAGTATAGTCATTTATACTTTCCTCTTTAATTTCAACAATATCAAATAGCAACAATAACAACTCGTCCGCTTTTCTTTTTATATTGTCTGGATACTTATCCAATCGAATCATTGTACTACATTCCTGAGAAATAAGCATTCCTGCATATCTCTGCTTACTCCTTGCTTCTGTAAACACATAAATATCGCCCATTGATGGATTACTATACTCTTTATTAACGCTGTAATCCGCAACATTAAACAAAAGGGTTCCAGAATTTAACAACTTCTTTTTGTTTGATTCAATCCGCATATTATCATATTTTTTCTTAGACGAAATGCCCTTCTCGTCCAAAATAACTTTTGAACGTTTGGCACTATATCGTAAAAGACCTTTCTCGTAATCCAAAACATTTGTAGATAATATTTCCTCTAATACATTCTTCTTAATAAGAGAATCTATTAGCAATTCATAGCTTTCTGTAATTTTTCCACCTTCAATGTATGCATCAATAATCATATCATCCAGATTATCAATATTAATATGAAGTAGATCTTTAAAAGCCTTCTCTACAGAAATCTTTTTCATTTCTATCATCTTACTCAATGCTTTTCCATACATTGATTTGGAAACCATCTCTTTTATACCAATTACAAGCTGCGCTTCATCCGTAATCTTTGAAAGTGGCCAGAATTGGTATAAAATTTCCAAATCATTTCCTTTATTGTTTAACTTAATATAATCAACTTTCTTATCATGTTCTACCAATCCAGCAACTTCATTAGAATAAACTATCACAAGATCGCTATATGCCTTTCTTTTCTCTATTATATTCACTATATAATCCAGAAATTCATTTTCACGATTTGCTCCCATTTCCTTATCTAAAATATATAAAGTGTTACCATTTAATGTCTGATAAGAATTCTCAAACTTTACCCCTGTATATATATTGAACATTCCCTCCAATTGACACAATATCCGCTTTAAAGTTTTTAACGAAGCATCGATATCAATCTGTAGCGTTTCACATATCTCAAAAAATGTTTGAGGAATTAATGACTTAACGTTCTCTGCTTCTTTTACCGGGGTATAGCTATACTCCTTATAAGCCTCTGCTTCCTCTGCAACAATTTCTATACCATACATATCACAAAAATCTTTTATTGTAATATTTAGGTCATTTCCTGATTTTTCTATTTTACCCTCGAGTTCTCCAGAAATACTCCACCCATCATCAATAGAAATAACATTCTTTATTTCATACTCTTCCAACATTTGTATTAAGTCTTGCAATCCTATACCATCCTTTCGCTCAAATCAAATACAAATTTGTACCTTCTTCCTTCTCTTCTCTCATCAGAGAGCCAAACCCTACCGTTCATATTCTCAGTCAGTTCCTGCACAATGAATAGACCTAACCCTCTTCCATTCTCTTTCATAAAACGAAATGGCTCAAATAGCTTCTCTTCTATCTCCGGATGTACTCCACATCCCGAATCAAAACATTCAATAATTCCACTTTGTTTCACAATAAATTTAATGTATCTTTTCTGTTGTGAATATTGAACCCAATACAGAGAATTAAGAAATATATTATCAAAAATAGTAGTTATAATACCCTTATTAGCCTTAATAGATATATTCTCGCCTTCGATTAGAACGTCCACCCCTTCTCTATATGCTTTTCGAGACATTGGACTATCTTCATCTACATACATACCCATTAGAAAATCCTTTAATAATATATCCTCTTGTTTTTCCAGATTACGTCTATATGTGGATTCTAAATGTGCTAATTGTATTTTCAAGAAATTAGTCTGTGTTATTATGTTTCGCTGATTTTTTACAATCTTATCAGTGTCACCTTTACACTTTATTGTATCCCTTGCACAATCTTCAATATTTTGTTCAATTCTATTCATCTCGTGTGTCAACGATTCAGCAATTATACCTAGACCTAATAACGGAACAATGTCTTTTATTTCTTCAATCTGTTGCGATTTTAAATATATTTCTTGTTTTTTTTCATCTATGGCTTTTTGTTCTACTTCTTCATACTGTGATATTTTGTCTTCCAGATTTTCAATTGCTTTTTTGGACATATCAGCGGCAATAGTTCTATTAGAAATTGCAATCTTTAAATCTTCAATTCCGTCTTTAACATCTTGCATTTTCTTGTTTTTTACATCTTCATACCCCGCCTTTCTTTTAAATGCAATCATTCCATTATCAGTTACAACTTCATCATTTCTTTCCTTGATTCTGGTAAACCCATCTCTAAATTTAATATCACTTTCAAACATAATATTGAGTATGAAGTTTTGTATCAGCATAAAGAAATTTTTACCATACTCATCCTGTATAAAGCCTTGTCTATTTGTCTGTTCTTCAAGCTTTTCACTTGTAAATCCATCTATTTTTAAATATCCTACAACTGTATGTTCCTTGTAAATGTTATTAGCCGCAGTCTGACTCTTTTCGGTAAAACCTATCCAATCCTTTCTTCCATAAGGTAGTACTCTAAAGCCATTTCTATATACATAAACACCTTGCATAGAAGACCACGCTTTATTGATATCACTTAATGAATTTAAGTTTGCCTTTACCAAACCTTCTTTCTGCAAAATAATGTCTATTTCTTCCTTATTTGACTTGTCTCTTGCGTAAATTGTTCCTTTAAAATCCCCTGGATATGCATACTGGTCTAATATAGCTTTTGTATATTCTTCTTCGGTTATTATTCCCTTTTCTTTCTGTTCTTCAAGCTTGGATAATAATTCCTCACTCAAGAAAGTTGCTCTTTCTATTGTAAAATCAATTTTAGGATAATCAATTGAAACCTTATTCAAATCACTAAAATCAACAATATGTTCCTCATAATCCTTTTCATAATCTACTTCAGATAATATCGCAAAGCCAGAATCTTTCATTTTTTTTACAATAGAATTCCGTCGTTGCATAATATATTTTAAAGGACGTTCAATTTTCACATATAATTTCCATTCTTTAAATTCAAAGTATACTTTCGAATCATATAATTCATCCAACAAACTCTCATCTATAGGTTCAACAGAATATTTAACGTCATTAATTTTTAACGCAACGTTAAATCTTTCACTTTTTTTCAGATTAAGATTTTTCTGAAAAGGATCCATCATATTTAATAATTCATTCTTTAGTTTTTCTTCTTTCTTTTTATCCATAGTCCAAAAATTAAGATTTTTAATTCCATGGATAACTATATTTGTTCCATAAGATGAGACAACATCTTTCTCATATTTAACCGCAGCCATAATATCCGAAAAATCCATATCAACCGGAAAATCAGACCAATCTATATCAATATTAATTTTGCTGTACTCAGTTATAAATTTTTTATCTTCCTCTTTAAGTAGCTCTGTTTTTTCATATCTTTCTATATTGGGAACAGTTTCTACAGTTATATAATTACCTAGTCTCTGAAAAGAAAGACGACCTATACCTTTTTTTCCTAAAACTCTTCTATGATAGTAAATAGAACTCTTTTCTTCCTCCTTAAAACTTGTTGATAATCTAAGGAACGAGTTTCTCACAATACTTGGTATCATTCCATTTCCATCATCTCTAATCTCTATACGGCCCTTTCCATAAGGAGTGACAGCATTTGTATCAATAATTACATCCACTTTATTCGCATCTGCATCATATGCATTTTTAATCAACTCCAAAAGAGCAACCAACTCATCTTCAATAAGCTGCTCACCCAGCTGCATAATTAATCTTGCAGATGCCGTTAAATTCATCTTTTCACTCCTCTGCACTTTTCATCTTCTCCTCTCTATCTTTTCCTAACTACCAAAATATATTCATTCATCATTGTATTTACTTCTTCACAACGTTCAATGGTTGAATTAATATGATGTGGCATTCTCTTAAAAGAATACTTCCTGCTCAAGGAAGCTTCACACTCATACCCCTTGTTCAAAAACCAGTCTTTTAATATTCCTTCCATGTTAATAGTAATCTTGCCCATCACTGTTCTATGACCAACTATCCAAACCTGAAAGCCACCTTTTTTCATCACTCTGTCTGTCTCTAACACAACCTTGTATAAGTCCTTTAAAAAGACTAATACATCCTCTTTTCGTTTTTGAATAGATTTCTCATTTCTATCAAGAGTCTCAGCCACTCTATCCAATTTTTCTTCCAAGCTTGATTGTCTTAATATATATTTAGGTGAATATATATTTTCCATCTGATTCATATATTCAGTTGCATTTTGCTTTGCCAACTTTTTTGTTTCTTTATCTTTTAATTTTGCTTCAGAATTCTTGATTTTTCTGTAAATATCTAATCTAACCCTTTCAAAAATTAATTGATAAAGAATTTCATTTTTATGTAATAAATCTGATGAAATAAAATGATTATTACTAATACATACTCTCATTTCTTCCAACACTTCGTTAGCCGTTTCCAAATTTTTTTTCTTTTCCTGAATTCTGGACTGCATTTGTGTTTCTAATCTTACCACTTCATTCGATTTATAGAAATCCTCTTCGTCTTGTAAACTCCACTCAGATTTTCTCCCACCCAATAATTGTTCATCACAGTTGCAATCTGCTACTTCGATCCCAACATAGTTTTTCAATAAATCTTCCATCCACTGGAGAGAAAGTTTTGAAAACTCGCCATATGCAACTGTCGTTTTTGAATCACCATATGGTGGCGACGTTATTACCAAGTCTATACTCTTGCTTTTTAAATAGTTCAAGGACTTAGCATTTTGTAAACATATTGTGCTTTTTGTATCTTTTTTATAACTATCATTAGCTACAACTAACATATCAAGTAAGTGAGATACCGCTTCTTCAAATTCATTAATTGCATTAATTGAGAACCTCTTTATGTCACTTGGTGACATTCTATACAACTTGAATTCACCATTCCTTGTTAATGAAACTCTTCGTATTGTTGAACTAAATGCAGTCAATAATATCAATGCATACCTTTCTCTGTTTGACTTATTTGCCCTATTTATGAATTGACTAATTTTAAATTTCAAAAAACTTAACTCACGAATATTTTCTTCCTTAAACCAATAGTCAATACTATCAAATGAACAAACCGGTATTAAACATGTATTAGGATACTCTCCTTTTATATTTGCAATAAATTCTTTTAAACGTTTTTTTGTATAAGCTGTATTATCTATTGTTAATACTTTTGTTTTAGATAACAGAACAGCAAGAGGATTTAAATCTGACCCAAAAAAATCCACCCCTAAATATTTTGATTCTAGTGCAGTTGTTCCACTACCCACAAAAGGATCTAATACTGTTTTAATTGTTTTAATAGACATAACCTTTTTTATTAAGTCACTAACCATTTCCGGAACCGCTTTAGCCGGATAAGTATGCAAATTACCTGTTGAAGAGAAAAAAGAAGCATACTTATTTTCGCCTTCATAATCTAAATTAAGTTCTTCCCATTTTACCAAAGCATTATCTGCATAATTCATTATAGTTCACCTCTTCTGAGCCTAAAATCCCATATTGCTATTATACATAATCTCTCTTAATTTCTCAATTATTTTTATACAAAAAATAATATAATATCATTTTAACCTCTACCACATTTCCTCTTCTACCACCATACCAGACTTAAACTGTATTAACATTTTTTCCTTTGATTCCACCTTTACCTTCTCAACCATTCTTCGAACAAGTACGTTATCAAATTCTGGTGTTATTTGAGCCTTTCCTTGCAAAAACTCATCTATTTCCCTTACTCTTTTATTTTGCTCTTCTGTTAATTTCTTTCGACGTATGTTCTCCTGTTGTTTTTCTTTCAGGACTCTAAGTTCATCTGATATAGTTTTATACTTTTGATCGAAAGCTTCGCTATATGTTCCAAGCTTTGCATTCTCTGTTATTAATTCCATCATCTCTTCTTGTTTTTCATTTATAATATCTGCATATTCATCGTTTATGTCTATTTGCTGATAATTACCTACCACCTTGATTATGTTGTCTCTAAATAACTCCATAAATCCAGTGTTTTCAGTAGCTAATTTCTTTATAGCAGTCATTATTGCTGCATTTAGCAGTCCTTCTTCTATTGATGGGGACTCCTTACAATTTTTCACTCCGTTATTCAATCTATTAGTACATCGCCACACTATTTTCTTCTTTCTGTTTTTTGCCCATATTACTCTTCGATATTCATGACCACATACTCCACAGATTACTATCCCTGTTAAAGCATACTTAGCCGAGTATTGTCTCTTTTGTTTTTTCTTTTTTGTTTGAACTGCTTTACACAAAGATGAACGACGTAACATTTCTTCTTGTACTTTGAAGAAGAGTTCCTTTGGTATAATTGCCTCGTGATCATTTTCCACATAATACTGTGGAACAAATCCCTTGTTTTCAACCTTTTTCTTAGTTATAAAATCTAAAGTATAAGTCTTCTGAAGCAATGCATCACCCATATATTTTTCATTTTTTAACATTTTAGTTATTACAGTATCACACCACTTTTCTCGTCCATTTACAGTCTTAATTTTCTGTTCTTCTAAATATCTTGCTATTTTGCTTGGGGTGTAACCATCTAAAAATAATCTAAATATAAGTTTTACAACTTCTGCCTCTTCTGGTACAATTACCAGTTCTCCCTCTGCATTCTTTGTATAACCCATAAATTTAGTGCAATTTACAATTATTTTTCCACTTTCGAATTTGCGAGTTATTCCCCAACGAATATTCTCACTTATGTTCCTACTTTCTTCCTGTGCCAGACTGCTCAATATTGTAAGTAGTATTTCTCCGGTTCCATCTAAAGTATTTATTCCTTCTTTTTCAAATACTACAGCTATATTTTTTTCTTTTAAGTTACGGATTGTCGTAAGTGAATCCACTGTATTTCTAGCAAATCTACTGACAGACTTTGTTATAATCATATCAATTTTTCCATTTAAAGCATCCTGCACCATAGCTCGAAAATCATCACGTTTTTTAGTGTTGGTTGCACTCTTTCCATCATCCGCATATATTCCTGCACTTCTCCAATTAGGATTTTCTTCAATTTTTTTAGTATAATATTCTACCTGTGCTTCATAACTGCTTTCCTGTTGTTCAAGTTCTGTACTAACTCGGCAATATGCTGCAACCCTCAAACTTTTGTCACCCAATTTAACTGTACTATCATATCTAGGATTTGCAGGTATTATGGATACCTTCTTGGGTGTTTTATTTGCCATAAGCATCTTCCTTTCCCATTTATTACTTATCATTGTATTCCAGCACTATACCTCTTTCATTTTTGAAGATTACTTCCACTGTAAAGTTTCTATATATAACTATTTGTTTTATAAGTTTTTTGCATAGATCTTGATTATACTCTGTCTGCTTTTCTAATCCGGTTATAATATCTAAAATTTCTTGAGTAAGTTCCTCTTCATTTCTTACCCTTAGCATGTTATAAATATCAGATGCTCTTTTATATAAAAACGTTAACTCTTCTTCCGCTGTTTTTTCCTCATCATTATATTCCCTATTATCAAATTTGATATTTTTTTGATCGTTTCCTCCTCTATAATCTTCTATATTCCATAAAAGCCTTTTTTTATCAATAATTTGGTTTATGGCTTTCAAACATACCTCTTTAACACGAACAGTAGTTATATATCCTCCGGCACATGTTTCTTGGTTATAATATACATAGTTTTTACATTTCCATTTTGCAATATCTTTGCTCCCACTTTTAGGTTGAATATGACTGTACAGCCCACCACATTTACCACATACAATCATCCCCTTAAGCAAAGTAACATCTGTTACATCAGGTCGATATTCCCCTCTCCCTAAATGTTTTCTTGTCTCTTCTCTTTTATATTGAACCCTATCGAACATCTCTTTTTCTATAATTTGAGGATAATACTCTGTCCCAAGATACTTTGAGTCCTCTAATATTCTTCCGATTGTCGCATGAGTCCAAGCTATACGTTCATGCTCGTTAATCACACCCTGCTGTTTTAATTCATTTGCAATTTTGGTAGCCGATAACCCTTTATCATAATCTGCAAAAACTTTTTGTACTATCTTTTTCTGCCTTTCGTCTACGATTACCTTACCCTTAACTATCCTATATCCTAGAGGAGTATGCCACTGCACATGCAACATCTCCTTTCTTTTTACACATTTCTGTAAACTTCATACCATTCCTCAGACAGAAGGTTATATCATGTTCACAAGATATTTTTATCTTCCAAACTATCTCATCAAATATTTTTTCATCAAATTCCTTCATGCATCTTTTCTCTTTTTTTAATAAATTTATCAATTTCTCTGTCTCGCGAATCTCCGCTTTTTGTTTATGTTGTGTGAAAATTTTAATTTTTCTTTTTCTACACTCAGCTATGTTATGATTAATTTCATTACTCTTTTGCATAAAAATAGCAGTATCCATATATCCCTTTTTCATTACATCATTTAGGATACGATACTGCTTAGTCAAATTATCAATTTCAATATCTATTCGTTCTAATTCTTTTGCTTTATTTTTTGCCGGAAGCATCCTCAATCTTTCTAAAAATGGCTCTAATACCACCCCTTGATTTGTATACAGCTTATTATACATTTCTATAAATGCATTATGAATTTCACATTCATTAATGGGTTTCATACCACAAGCTTTTTTATCTAAAATATGCTTCGAACAAGACCATTGTACCATCTCATTCGGCTTTCCTATATATACTTTCTTTCTACGAAAATGTTTTCCACAATCACCACACACAAGCCGACCGCTAAATACATATCTATTCTTGCAGCTTTCATGATCAAGCCTAACAATTCTTGCTTTATATTTTTTCAAGTTGTTTAATAGTACTGCCTCATCTCTGGTAATTATGGCCTCATGGTCATCTTCAATAAGATATTGCTCCCTTTCTCCTCTGTTAATCTTCTTCTCAAAAGGAAAGCTATTTTCAGTATACGTTTTTTGCATAAGCAAATCGCCTACATATACGGGATTATCTAAGATACTTTTAACAACTCTATCAGTCCATTGTTCACCGCATCTCTTTGTTGGTATTTTTAATTCATTAAGTTTCTTTGCAATAAGATAGCTTCCCTTTCCATTCAAATAGTCCTCAAACATCATTCTTACAATCTTTGCTTCGTCTTCATTGAGAACTAAGTTGCCATTTTCATTATTAACATAACCATACGCTGGTTCACTAATAACGAATGTTCCATCTTGAAATCTCTTCTTGATTGCCCATCTATTGTTACCAGAAAAATCCTCCGATTCCCCTTGTGCAATTGAAGACAATATTGTTAATACCAATTCACTTTTTTCTGTAAGAGTATTTATATTTTCTTTTTCAAAATATATTCCTATTCCAAGAGCTTTCAATTTTCTTATTGTCTGTATACACTCGATTGTATTTCTAGCAAATCTAGTAAGTGATTTTGTAATCACAAGGTCTATATTCCCATTCTCGCACTCCTGAAGCATAGCTTGAAACTCTTCTCTACCTTTTATTTTAGTCCCTGTAACCGCTTCATCCGCATAAATTCCAACCATCTCCCATAAGGGATTATTCTCTATCTTTTCTTTAAAATATCTTACCTGTGTTTCATATGATTCTGCTTGTTCTTTACTTCTCGTACTTACTCTTGCATAAGCACACACCTTAAGTTTCGACACATTAACATTTTGTCTATTTATTGCTTGAATTATCTTTACATTCTTAGGCATATGTATAACCCCTTTCCTTAAGATACTCGAAGTTTTCTCCTATTAGCAAGCAACAATACCACACATTTTTAACAATATCCACCCTTTTATTGTATATTTTTAAACATACAAACAACTTAATTCAGGGGCGAATGTATCAATATTCAATAGCCTGATTTTCTGGTATTCTTCCATACTTATAAATCTACTCTCATAAAGTCGTATGAGTAATTCCTCCGACATTTTATACATCGCTTCTCTAACATCTTTATCCCTTGTCATATGCTTCCTTTCTTCAAAAAAGGCAGACAGAAAAACTGTCTGCCTGTGATATCAATCATTCAATACGTCCTTTTGTCCTCGACACCCTAACGTTACGGAATATATCAGACGAGCATCGGTTTTGCTCTCATGGGAATTTCACCCTCCCGCGGTTCTCGCCGGACAGTATTTATACTGAAGTACCATTATTACTTCTGCTTGTCATCGCCTACTTTGGTAACCAACCAAAGTTCTAACTATATACGTTACATGGCTTGTTGTGTTTAACAACGGCAGAAGGGAAGTATCTGATATACTGAATATTGGGTTGTCAAAGTACTACGAGGACTACCACTGAAAAAGCCTCTCACTTTTCATGCCGAAAAAGTGAGAGGCCTACAACCAATAATTTTTATTACCCTATCCTTCCAACATCTTTTTTAATTTCTCACGCACCTTTCTAATTCTCTTACTGATTGCCTGTTGCGAGATTCCATAGATTTGAGCCAATTCTGCTTCTGTCATCTCATCATAGTAATATCTATAGATTAAAATCTGCTCATCATTGTCGAGCAAACGAATCGCATTTCTTAATTCGTTAAGTTGAATGCGATTCACTGCAATAACAGCCACATCTATGCTAGAATCAACAATCAAATCTACACATTTAACACCACCCGAAAGCAATACATCTATGGAAATATCTCCATTAGATATTGAACGCTCTATAAGATACTTTTGCCTACGTTTCTCTTTGTAAAATTCTTTATACTGCTCTTTTGTAACTTCCATCAACATACCATGCAATGGAATAAAAAATTTTGTTACATAGCTTTCATCATTTTCTCTACGTCGGCATAATTCTGCATATGTTATTTCTTCATAGCCACCGACAGAAAAGACAAAGCACTTACTGTTGGTATCAGCCATTTCTATTCCTCCATTTCGTTCAAATTCTTCTAATATGAAACGAAGTGGAGGACTTCGGCAGTAGATAACTATTTTCATATGCACACAAAATAAGAAAATAAAAAAGCAGCTAATCTTACGGCTAAATAAGATTAACTGCTTTAGGTTTATAAAGCTCTTATTAAATTTTTAAATAAAAACATGGAAAGTTTAATATAGACTCACTACTAAGCCTTTAACCAATCAACTCCTTTAAATCATCTAAAATGCGTTCAACAACTGCTCTTTTATCATGAGGTGCTGCTAAAATCATACTCTCCATTTGATTATCACGGGTGATACCCGAAATAATGTAATCTGCTGTTGTATTATAGTATTCCCTAAACAAATCAATAACAACAACTGATGGCAATCGTTTACCCTGCTCAAGCTTACGGATGGTATCTATAGAAATACCAATTTCCTCCGCAACTTCCTGCTGAGTTTTGTCCATGGATTCTCTGAGTTTCTTCAGTCTCTTTCCACATCCAACTTTATCGTACATATGTAATACTCCTATTTATCAAGTCCAAGCTGTTTCTTAATGGCTTCCTCCATTTGTCTCATCACCTTGGAATCACAATCAATATGTCCTGCTTTACTTACGATATTTCTCTTGTCTACAGTAACTATCTGTTCTGCCATAAATAATGATATTGCTTCAAAATATCCTTCTACATCTTCTGGCTTGACTAAAACGTGAACCGGAATATGGTTTTTGTCAGTCTTGGTTGTAAAAGGGCACACATTAATCACAGCAGCATACTCATTGTTCTTGTTATTACTAACTACCACACAAGGACGCTTTCCTGATTGAACCGAGCTTTTGGGATGCTGACCTAAGTCAATATATAAAATGTCTCCACGGAGAATCTTCTTCATAAGAATACCTTTTCTATAACTCAATACAATGTCAACGTTTACTTATAGAAAAATTATATACTAACTTATATTCTTTTACAGCTCCCCTAATGTAGCATTTTATATACCCATTTTGTAGCACTAAATAGCATCTATTATTGTTTGTAAAGCTATATAAAACGCCCTTTGTTGCTCCTTACTCAAATTGCAAAATAACATTCCTATTTCATTTGCTGTAACCTCTTTACCTAATACAAGATAATCAAGAGACACATTAAAATACTCCGATAGCATAGCAAGTGTTTCAACCCTACCCATCGTCCTTCCGCTCTCAATAGAACGATATGTAGATAGCTTTATTCCTACTGCTTCAGCTACCTTACTTTGTGATACGTTATTCTTTTTTCTGAGAAGCAAAAGTCTGTCACCAATATTACTTAATTCCATCATTATTCTCCAAATCCAAAAATAACACACTTTCTGAATCTGAATGTTCATGGACGTCCTGCGATGTATTTCTGATACATCTGCTCCATATAATCCTCTTTCCGGAGCTTAACGTACCAGACAAATTATTCATACACAAAAACACAAGAAGCCTGGTAAAACATATAAACAAAACTATTACATAGATTTCATCTTCTGTTTTATCAGACTTCTTATGATTCCAGTAAAATATCATTACCTATAAGTTTTTACAAATAATAGATTTAAGATAGTTTTATATACAAACTAAAACCAATCTGCTTTTCAATTTTATTACAAGAGAAACTTAGTTAAACATCAAATATCATGGCTGACTTTACAATTTATAATCTTCTGTGCTAACAAAGAAACAAAAAGTATAACATACGATATAATTATCAATACTTGTACCTTTCTAATTAAAAGACCAAATATCATCTGAACGACAATAATAATCATACATATTCTCTTATATCTTTTCTTTTCATCAGGCAAAAGTCTTTTACTTTCTGTATCTACAGGAGACATAAAGATAATAAAAAATGCAAACAAAATACACAGACCAATAATTAATTTATAATCAGCCCCATCCATGATTATGGTTTCTAACTTTATAGCTATAATCAGAACAAGGTTAGATATAACTAAACACTGCCAGCTCTTATTCGCATGCCAGCCCCCACAAAAACTTCTAAGCGGAATATAGACACTCCAAAATACAACCACAGTATCAAATGATTCGAAAAACACACCTATAAAAATTCCAACAAGAATATTCATAAATGTCTCAATTGCTAATATGTAGCCATATTGATAAATAGCTCTATCCTCACTGCTTATAGTCTTCGAGTTAATTTGAGCTTCAACAATTCTATTTGATAACTTGCTTATCATTTCTTTCTGAACTGCTCAGCTTCTTTTGGTAATTCTGGCTGATGGAAAATCCATGTACAAGCCATATTCACACTACTCATAGCAAATATTAGTGCAACATTGTTCACTAAAGATATTAATTTCTGCATACTTACAACCTCCTTTGTAAAATTTTAGTTATGCACTATAAATTTAAAATATTAATCAATTCCATTCAATTACCTTGTCGATATTTGCAGATGGCAGTGTTGTTTTTTTCGAAAATGAAAGAAAAATATTTCCAAAACATAACTAGTAGTTATAATAACATATTTATGGTATGTGTATGAAACTTTTTTAAAAATCTATACTATTAGTAGTTTAATATAACTACTGGAGGGGTTATAATGGATTCAAAAGCAATAGGAAAAAGAATCAAAGAGAAACGAATAGAACGTTCATGGAGCCAAGAAGATTTTTCAGAAAGAGTAGGTTTATCTCCTGTCTATATCGGAATGATTGAACGAGGAGAAAAAACACCTAAACTGGAAACCTTTATACGAATCGCTAACACACTAAATGTATCATCCGATGAATTATTAGAAGATGTTCTTGACCAAGGCTACAAAATAAAATTAACAAAATATACAGAAGCTATCGGTTCATTAAGTTATACAGACCAAAAACGAATCTACGCAATTATTGAAGCTTTCTTGCAGATAAAAGACTAAACTATATTTTTATACTTCTGGGGGAGAATTTATCATGTATTATATAGCCATCTGTGATGATGACATTAAATTTATCCGCTACATCAAAAATATGTTATGTTACGCCGGAGTCCCTACGGATTCCTGCGTCTTTCTTGAGTTCAATTCCGAAAAAAATTTTCTTAACTCATTAAATGATATAAACTCCATCGACCTCTTAATATTAGATATGCAACTAACTGAATTAAATGGTAATGAAGTCGCAAGACAGTTTCGAAAGCACTTTCCATATTCGGTTCTTGTGTTCTGCTCTGGAGTTTGTATGCCAACTGTAGAATCCTTTGAGCCAAATCCATACAGATATCTTTTAAAAGAGTATACAAATGAAAAAATAATCCAAGAATTAAAAATAGTATTTGATGAGGTTAAGACAAGAAAAACCGAGCCTACTATCACGGGAAGTTGGCATCATAATACCATATCTCTCAAACCAGACGATATATTGTATATATCAATATGTCGCGGTTGTAGCCAAATACACATCAACCCGAATACTATAAAATGTGATTACAAAGACAAGATTATAAGTAAACAAAAATTAAGTAATATATATCAGATTCTCAAAAAATTTGATTTCGAATATGCACACAATAGTTATATTGTAAATTTGAGATACATAAAGAAAACATCACCAACTGAATTAGAACTTATTGATGGTACACTACTATCTATTGCACGTTCCAAAGAAAAGAATTTACGATTAGCGTTTGCCACCTATGCCGCCAGAAAGTACTAAACTGAGGAGAAAAATATGAATAACATTATATCTTTAGTAATATGTTTTATAGAACTATATATTTGCTATGATTTTGTAAATTCTTTTTTGTGCAAACGAGGTATATTCCGCAGTTTCTGGTCGATTATCTTATTCACTTTAGCTACAGGTATAATTCATTTCTTGATAAATTCATTTAATTTATCATATCTTAACATGGTAGCTTTTCCAATTATTTTTATGTGTTACATCTCTATTTTGTTTCATGGAAAACTAAAAGATAAAATAATTTATCTGCTATTTATTTGTACGATATACTTTGGCTGTGATTTTCTATTTGCTATACTTTTAAATATACCATCATATATTACACATACCAGTAGCTATACAGATTTGTCTTCTATTCCTTGGCAATTGTTTACTTTATTACTTTTGAAATATTTAGTATGTAACATACTAAAACAATTTTCCAACAAATCCAGAAGACATGTTGACAACAAAATATTTTTGTATTATCTATGTATCCCTATTTCAAGTTTGTGTATAATGCTAGTCACCTACTACTCTGGAATCGGTTTTGATAACAATATTAAAACAAAAATAATGCTTTGCATATATTTTGCAGTTATGCAGATAGGTAATATTCTTATCTTCTCTGCATTCCAAAAATATTCAGACGAATTATATAACAATGTGCAACAACGGCTCATAATAACTGACCAAAATTTGAAACTAGATTATTACAATCAGGTTCAAATTTTAGACAACAAACAAAAAGCATTTATTCACAACACCAGTCACTATTTGAAAACCATCGGTTCACTAATATCCGAAAACAAGTCAAACGAAGCCTTAAATATACTTAACGAACTTAATATTGAATTAGAAACTACTGCAACATTCTTATACTCAAATAATAGTGTTCTTAACTCTATATTGTCAGAGAAGAAAGCTTTTGCGGATAAACAAAATATACTCTTTGATATTTATATTGAGCCTGGGACTAACATAAATGGAATTTCCGACCTTGACATTATAACTATGTTAAGCAACCTAATTGATAACGCTATCGAAGCTAGTAGCAAATGTAAATCCAATTCATTTGTCCGAATTCGTATGTACACACAAAACCAAGGTAATATATTGGTCCTTAAAATTTCGAACAGCTATAATGGAAAACCTACTAAAATTGGAGATACATTTAAATCTACAAAGAAGCAAAGCGGCATACACGGTGTAGGAATTAAAAGTGTAAGTTCAACAGCAGAGAAAAATGGTGGTTACTTAGAATACATTGTTAAAGATTCTGAATTTGTTTCTATCCTGTTACTACCTTTGGACAATCAGTAAATTCGGCGGTATAGTATCACTATACCGCCTTAATTATTATACAGTATTCTTTTTATATAATAACAAGCATACTAGCCCAATAAGAGAAATAATAGTAATTATAGATAATGCAACTATAGGTGTCGTATCCCCTGTCTTAGGCTGGTCTGTAACCCTAACAGTCTGACCTTCATCATTTATATCCTTATGGTTTGCTACCTCAACATCCACATCCTTAAGATATAACTCTTCAAAAACAACAAGTTCTTTACCCTTTAGACCTTCTGTAGAGAAAGTAAACTCAACTTCAACAGTACCATCAGATGTATCAGGCATAAATTCCTTAGAGGCTGTCACAGTTTTTCCATCTATAACAAGAGGTTCTCCTGTTGACTTATCCATAAGCACACCTTTGATTACATAAGTTTCTCCTATAGCAAGATCAGTGTAAGTTACTGTATCTACCACTGTAACTATGCTACCCATAGGAACTTCTTTATTATTATCTGCCTTGTCAGTAGCCGTTGTCTTAATCTCTGGGAAGTATATTGACTGGTCATGGTCTTCTATATCAGCATGTACCGCTACCTCAATCCCATTATAATAAACAGTTTCAAATACAACAACTGACTTTCCCTGGAGTTCTCCGGCATCAAATGTAAAGGAAAGCTCAATCTGACCATCTGACTTAGTTGCTGTAAATGTTTTCTCTACTACAAGTTCCTTACCATCTATAAGGAAAGGCTTACCAGTATCCTTATCCATAAGAGTACCCTTAATTACATACTCTTTGCCTACAAGTAAACCACTATATGTTGCTGTATCTACAATAGTTACTTCTCCTCCTGCCGATGTATGCATACCTGTATCAGCATCTTTTGCTGTGGTTTCAACCTTACCAAACACAATAGTCTGACCCTCATCAGTTATATCTTTGTGTTCAGCTACGACAACTTCACCAAAATAAAGCTCCTCAAATACAACTATTTCTATACCTTCTAAGGAATACTTTGTAGCATCAAAGGTAAATATGACATCCTTTGTACCTGAAGTATCCGTAGAACCATGAGTGCTTAAAATTGTTTCTGCTGTAACCATATTTCCATCAACATCT
Source organism: Wujia sp. (assembly GCA_045531735.1). Classification (GTDB taxonomy): domain Bacteria; phylum Bacillota; class Clostridia; order Lachnospirales; family Lachnospiraceae; genus Coprococcus_C. The sequence goes on from JAZSEO010000063.1 coordinate 19,832, forward strand.
ACTATAGGTTCGCCAGTAGCTTTATTCATAAGAACACCTTTAATAGTATAGGTTTTACCAGAAGGTAAATTCTCATAACTTACTGTGTCAATTATAGTTACATTTTCATCTGCCATTGCGATATGGTCTTCTGTCTCTGAATCCACAGCCATAGTATGAATCTCTGGGAAATATACTGTCTGCTTTGTATCATTAATATCCACATGAGAAGCATATAGACGGTTATTCCAATATAATTCCTCATAAACAACTATAGCGTTACTCTTCATATCAGATGAATTTACGCTGTTAAACACCACATTTACACTACCCTCAGCTTCTGAAGGAGTAAAATATTTTGTAACAGTCATTGGATTACCTGATGAATCAAGCATAGGCTCTTCAGTATCTTTATTCATCAAGGTTGCAACCAGCTTATATTCATAAGTTGGTATAAGTCCTGTGTAAGAAACCTCATCACAGATAGTCACAGAATCCCCGGCAACACATACATTTTCACCTGACTCCTCTGCCCATGCTTTAGTTTCAATATCCGGGAAGTAGCCAATCTGGTTTACATCATTAACATCAGTATGTTTTATAATATTTCCGTCTCTATCTTTGGCTGCATCATCAAGATTTAACTCCCCATCAACGTATAATGGTGTGTCGCTTTCTCCATCAAACAGATACTCAAACACAACGTATGATTCCCCGGCAAGGTTGCTTCCATCAAATTCATACACTAAATCTATTTCACCACATTTTTCGAATTTGCTGGCATTATAATCAGCATCCACAGTAAATGTAGTTGTAGCTATGATTGGTTTACCTTCACTATCAAGGAGTGGTTTTGCCGTAGCTTCACTGTCTGACAGACTCTTATCCATAAGGATACCTTTTATAGTATAGTTCTTTCCTGCCTCAAGCCATTTGTATGATACTGTATCAACTATAGTTACAGAGTCATCTGCAACAGAAATGTGCTCTCCAGTCTCTGCATCAAAAGCCATAGTAGAAATGACTGGCTCTGGCACATTTGTTAATACGCCTACATTATCGACTTTACTATCCTTGTCTTCGCTTACAGTGAATTCAATGGCTATTTCTAGCTGTCTTCCCTGATTTTTCTCACATGGGAGTTCCTCAATGATATAGGTATCATAAGGAAGGGCACTCTTTGCATCATCAATCTTACTAGCATCCCACTGTGTCTGATCTGCTGTTCCATAGAACCACACACCAGTCTCTACACAGTCATCATAACTTGTCAGATTTCCTGATAAGAACTGGTCATTCCCATTGGTATTATCAGTATGCTTCATATGTGAAGTGTTTGTAGAAAAATATCCATCTTCATCTGTGACAACAATATGGCTTTCCCCTGTTGTTTTTGATGTAATCTTAAATGGAATCCCAGCCATTACTTCTCTTGTCTCAAAGTCTAACTTTGTGAATGATAAGTCAGTACGAATTATTGGCTCGAAGATGGAAATGGCTTCTGTGGTAAGAGGGTTACCGGTGATTACTGTACCTTGTATTTTGTCTCCAACATACAATGAAGCTCCTGAGTCTGAATCTGGATTATTTCTTATCTGTCCTAAAAATACGCCTGATTCAATAACTCCATTTGCATCTCTTATAGCACCACCCTCCGTAACCAATTTATAACCTACTGGCGCATTTATCTCTTCTATTGTCACTGTTCCGAGAGGAAGCATTTCTTGTCCATTACGATAATAATATTCATCACCATACACTTTATGCTCATCGTCTAGGAAAGCTGTATAAGCATCAATTTCAGCATTATAAGTTGTCTTTATAACCCACGTTTTAGTAGCCTGTTGGGGAAGTTCGTTTATTGTAAAAAAATACGAATTATAGTATTTAATTTCAAAGTATGCATTTGCCATGCTGGCTCCACCAAGAGTAGAACGACGTTGTGTTTCATTGTCCCATTTCACAAGACTTATATTAACTGGGTCATCAACAGGAATCTCTTTACATATTACTTCATATACTTTATTTTTTTCCTCCAAAGTCACACAATGCATATCTATTGTAGTGCCCGAACTACAAGTATCTAGCTTATAACCTTTAGAAGCCTTAACTTCTTTCACATAATATGTTCCAAATGGCATTTCCAACACAGGTAAATTACCATCCTCATCTGTCAAAAGACCTTCTGCTTTTGCCCACTCAGTAACCTGACCATTATCATCCTTTGAAACTATATAATCTGCTACTGTTATTCCATCTTCTTTGTATATAACATATTCTGCATCCTTGAGAGAATAACAGTCGTTACCATCAGTAATGTCAGAATTTGCACTAACTTTCTTAACATATACCTTGGCTGTTTCTATATAATCTGTTTCCCTAACCTCTGTATTGCTTCCTGAAACAACTTCAACTGTCTGAGGCGATGCATCAATCTTGTATGAACCATCGATTGGTGCTTTTATCTCAGTTACAGTATAATTTCCTGGTAATACTTCAAGATATGATGTATTCACATTATCAGTATTTTCCATAGTAGCATATACTGTATTTCCATTTGAATCTGTGGCACTTGATGCCACTATACCATTTCCATATGAATCAGTAACAAACAGGCCTACCACAGTACCATTTGCATCTGTAACACTATACACTGCACCTTCAAGATTATAATAATCCTTGCTTTCATCAGAATCTGTAACATTTGTCTGTCCACTTTCCTTTACAAGAGATATGGTTCCAGTTGTCTTATATCTGTATATTGCAAATCCAACACCATCTTTATCGCTTGAACTTACATCCGTAAAGAAATAACTTACTGGTGTATCAGAAGTACTTCCCACGCTTGAATTTAATGCATTATAAATATTAGGAACATACTTATCATTTATATTAGTCCAGTCATCACCAACAATGGCTGCATGAGTTCTGCCTGATGACCCGTAAAAAATTATAATATCACCTGATTTAATACTTCCATCAGTCACAAGCTGTATAAACGTATTCTCTACATTCTCTCCTGCCACACTGTAAGAGCCATTGTTATATATAGACTGGATAGCATTTGTTGCTTCTAATACTGTAGCATAGCTTGTACATCCTGTATCTGCTGTTTCGTTTCCAACCATGTTATATACACGTTCAAAGTTACTATTAACTTCTAGAAACTTATCCTGTAAATCTGGAACATATGCTGAATTTATAGTTGAGTCTGATATACCTGTCTCACCTAAATAGCCATAGATAACTTTTGATACCCAGCCGGCACAAGACCATTGACTAGTTGCACTATATCCTCCTATTCCATATCCATTTGCTCCAGCTATAAGCATTCCCTGGTCTACAATCCATGCTTTCATATCACTCCAATATGAATTGGCTGAAATGGTTACAGATGAATAAAGTTGAGGTACATCAGTTTGATAAACCTCTATTATAGGAGTTTCTATCTTCCAGTAAATCAAATCGTAAGCGTATGTTGTATTCACATCATCAAGTACATACACTTTAAATGCTGTATCTGGTTCAGATAATTCATTGATTTTAGTCTGCATAACTGAAATTATATTCTGTTCTTCATCTGTTAATACTCTGCTACACCCTAAATTATATACATCATTAGCATAACCAGATATAAGCAAATATGATATCCCAGCACGTTCTTCTGCTGTAATAGCATTATAGGCTAAGAATACTTCTTCCATAGCTGTCTGCGAATTAACATATCCCGGTGCACCATAGCTATAGTATACAGCCTTAATTAGCTCTACATCCGTTACTAAAGTTGCGGTAGATGTTATACTTGTTTCTGTCATTTCATAACCATCTACCAAACTATAAGCATCAACATTTGAACTGTCAGGCAATTCATTTCTACTGTACCAATTAGTTTGTCTTTCTCCAAAGTTATATGCCTCACCCTTATATACAGTTGTTTCTTCTGTGCTTATTTCTGTTGATTCAGCACTATCAGTTGCACTTACAATCTGACCATTCATTGTTCCAGTTGTAATAAGCAAAAGTGCTGACATTATACCAGCTATTACTTTTCTCATGTTTTTCATAAGCTTTCTCCTTTCTACTTTTAGACATAAAAAGAGCACTCACCTACTGGCGAATGCTCTTCCTATCTAAATTCGTTTATTTAATTACTTTTTGTAGCACCACAAGTGCATGTGTAGCCTATTAACACTTTTTCGTCATAAGCTGCTTTATCTACAATCCATTGAGTTTCGTATACCGCATCATGGTGGATGGTATCTACTTGAACATCTACCGTTCCGTAAGTTGAACCTTCAGTAGCTCCCTCCACATAAAAAGGATCATCAGGTGACATTGGAGGACCACATAACAGACAATGAGTATCAATTTTCACATTATTGGCCGTCATATCAAAGCCACAATAGTTACAAACATTATGAGTCTCGTATACAGCTTCTTCATACGCCTCTTGCGTAAGCACTTCTTCATAATGACCTTCTTCCTCATGATGAACTATTGTATACTGTGCCACCCAAGTATGTTGATGTTGCGTAACCTCCTCATCTGAAGTGTTTACTGACTCTGTAGTAGATGTAGACATCTCCGAATTATTGCTACCTGATGATTGAGTATCTTCTGGTTCATCAACTTCATCTTCTGCCACCTGACTTGTAGAAGCATCCGTGTGACTCTCATCTGACTCCGACTCATTATTGCCAGAAAAAACATCTGGCTCATCTGAATCTTTCTCGCTACTTGTCACATTACCTTCTTGGCTATTAACTGCCTCTAAGCTCTCTTCAGTAGACACATCATCTTCTAATATGCTTTCTTCACTCGAATTCTCACTATCCTTTTTTCTATCTTTGGACATACTTCTACATGACACAAAGACTATTGCAAGGACTATAAATACAATCAGCATAATAAGTATAACAACAAGCCTTTTCTTTTGGGATTTTCCCTGCTTCTCATTTTCTCCCAATTAACTTCACCTACTCTCTTTATGAATAGGCACTTGTAAACGGCTACCCATTCACTTTAAAATGCCCTATATCCCAGCAAGCACATCATAGCCTATAACCTCTACGACGTCTATCGGGAAATACAGACAATACTTCTAAGTTTTTTCCAACCCTATATCCTCCCTCCTTTTGGATTCATAGCATTAGATAATAATTATACATAGCAGGTTTAATGCACAATCATTATCCTAACTATGTAAGTGTGCATTTTATACCTCATCGCCCTGCACACGTGGGAATTACAGACGAGCCGCTCTAAGCGTTCACGACGCACCTTTCGGCACTATCTCCTCTCATGCCCGTTTTCGAGGATTGGGAAACCCTACTGTCACCCGTATGGATTATTATCCTTCCAGCACAATAACTCTGCCTACGTGCTCCATCTTCTCCGCTAAGTCCTTCAACTCTCACCGCACATTTTAACTGATTCCTCGTCTGACAGATGCACCGGAATTTTGCCCGATATAGCTTTCTCTCTCACTATATCTGTGGATTCACACCACAAAATCTGTAATTGATATTCAATTGTAATGTACAATATTATAGCCTGTTAGTTTAACACAATATCAACAAATCAAAAATACAATAAATATATCAACATTGTGCTTTCAAATTAAATATGTAATCAAGTATTGTATTTGTTGTTTTATTATTTACCTTATCAATTAATGAAAATGATGCACACATTGGTTGAAAATCCACAACATCACTATTTGAAACATACCTTGCTAATCCACCTATCATAGTACTAGTAGGAATGGGGTTAATCTGAGAACCATGTAAAATTCTAATCGATGCAACGAGTCCACTAGCTATTGCAGGTGCGTATCCATCAACCCCTGATAATTGACCAATAACAAAAACATTTGAGCCCCTAATTTGAAAAAATTCATTTAAAATTTCAGGGGAATTTAAATAAGTATTATGGTGCATTCTACCAAATTTAATAAATTTACAATTTTCTAAAGCTGGTAATTTAGAAAAAACTGCTGTTTGTGCAGCATGATTTAGCGTTGTCATACACCCCACCAAAATAAAACCATCTTCCAAAGCAGTTTCTCTTCTCAATAATAAACATGGACCTTCAACATTTCTATAGTTGAATCTTCTTCTATACAAATCATCAATTCCATATTCCGCCACTTTCTCAATAGATTGACACTTAGCATAATTTATTTTCATATCTCTAGCATGTATTACATTTTTATTAGATTGCCTAAGCAATTCTTTATAAAATTTCTGAAATTCATGATATGGGATTTGAATTATATATAAATCTTTTGTTACTTGTTGCACATTTTTTGCATTAATATCCACTGACTTAATGTCAATAATTGGGCTACTTGCATCAGAAAAGAAATATTTTTTTATTCCATATCTGTATGATAAATCTGAAATAAGCTTACCATTTGTCAATGGTCCTGTTGCAATTATAACATTATCGTCATCCGGAACTGACGTAACAATGTCACTAATAACTTTGACATTCATTCTATACAATTCATTAGTAATCATTAACGAAAACTTTTTCTTATCAATAGAGTAATAAACACAATCACTTACTCTACATTTTTCCGCAATATCAATAATTTTACTATCAAAACATTTTAGCTCTTTTATCAATAATCCTAATGGTTTATTTTCATTAATACTACCTAATGCATTATTACAGACTAGTTCTGCATATGTAGGAAGAGAATATAATTCTCCTAATAAAATAGGTTTTGCATCAATTAGCTTTACATAATAGCCGTTAGAAGCCAACTGCAAAGCAGCTTCACATCCTGCAAGTCCAGCCCCAACAATTGTTACACTATTCATACCATTTCATACCCAATTCTATAATATCTTTAGGATTACCACCACATCCGCCAAAAACATATGACTGGTTGCAAGACGTAAGTATCTTATCCTTTTTCTCACTAAAACAACGCCTACGATATAAATTCACACTTTCAAAAAGACTATCCAGACTATCCTTCATTATGTTACCAAGTATAATTGTATGTGGTTCATTAAGCAGAAACCATTTACAATTTAATCCTGTATTCTCATCAACAATACAATTCCCAAGGTTATCGATATGTAACCCAGTCAAAATACACGGGCAAATAGGTCTCATATAATTTCCCTCAATATATTTATTTGCTATTTGTTTTAAGGCAAACATTTCTCCATTAGAAATACCAATCATATTATTTAAATTATTTTTTATAACTTCCCCTGCTTGTTCTAATTCACCAACAGAAGCAAATATTCCATTTTTCTTTGAAAAATCAATAACATTTTGAAAGCTATCTATCGATAAGCTAGTAGGAACAATCGAAAAGGCAAAATCAGTGTAACCATTTTTTGCTCCATAACCAGCTTCTAATAAATAATCTCTTGCTGCGTATATTTTCTTTGCAGTTCCTTTTCTACCCAAGATAACATCAAATTTTTCTTCATTAAACGTGTCCATTTTTAATATAATATTCACGTTATTTTTTTTTAATTCTTTTGCAACATAAATGTCATTTATAAAAACACCATTCGAGAACATTGACAATTGTATATCATTTTCTTTTAACAAATAAATTATATCCCAAAATTTACCATCTTCTAAAGGTTCACCTAACCCACAAGTATATATCCATTTAAGTCCTTTTAATTTTGCATCCAATATCAACTTGCTAAGCTGTTGAAAATCCATTTCGCCTTTTTGCGCACAATCACACACCTTAGGCTTAGAATCACAGTAAATGCAACTTGCACCAGTACATTTAGCTGTTAACTCAATATCTAAAGTGGGGATATATCCTTCTTTCTGCATTTTTAATGAGTCAAACAAAACATTTTTAGACCATGGTAAATACTCCATCATATAACCCTCCATCAACTAAATATTCTCGAAAAATCCAATTCCAATACACCACCTAATGTGGATAAATCTTCTGAATCATACTTACGGCTTTTATATCTATTTCTGAACAAACGGATAAAATCATCAGCTTGTCTTTTATTTTCATCTGGAACCAAAAAAGCGTAATATTCATTATTAATATTTTGAGTAGGCAACTTAATTATCGCTTTCCACTTATTTCTCTGTGTTTCATAAGCAACAACCGTAATACAAAACAATTTTTCATCTTCAACATGTGTTTCAATAAGTTCTTTAAATATTCTCTTACATTCATCAATATAGTAATTGAGTCTTTGTTCCCTTTTATTTTCTGACATCTGAGTATTATTCCATATTTCACCTACATCACGAAAAATTCTTTGATACTCCTGACTCCAAAATTTTTTGTATTTTTCGTCATTATCTAATTCATCTAATACTTTGTTATATTCCTCTCTAGACACTAAAAACTGTGAAAAAAGTCTGTACCAATCACGCAACATATCATAATAATCATCCTCATATGAGTCCTTATTTGGTATCACATAAATATATTTTACACCTTTTCTCAAATTCCATAATATAGTTTTTTCTAATGGTCCTTTTTCCAAAATAAATAAAGATGTTTGAATATATATTTTCCATCCTCGTTTCTGGTTATCATTACATCCTACCGAAGCTTCAAGTGCTACAACTTCTCTTCCATTTAAAACGTATTGACCAAGCTCCATTTGAGCAATTATTTTTCTTTCTTGTTCAATATTTTCCTCCATTATAATCGTCGTTTTATCTAAATTCTCTTTAAGTTCATTCACTTCATCAATTGCCTCAATAATATTTTGGCAATTGATTTCAAAATCATTAACAGCTTTATCATATAGATCCGATTTTATATATTTAATCTTAAAAATTACAAATACAACAAATGCCGCTACATACACCACAAGATATCCAATAATCACAATATATATTGCTTGTTTATAAAATGCACCTGACGTATTAAATACTTTATCTGCAAATATATAAAGTATAGCTGCGATTATTGTGACTATCGTGCCAAATAATGAACATAAAGTTTTGATTTTATCTATAAGTGTTTTTTTGTTTTTTTCTTCTTTGGGCATACTCATTTCCTTTTTATACAACTATATTCATTGGACATCCTTTTGCAAAACTATGAATGTTTCTAACACATATATCTAACTGCCTTTCTTCCGATTCATGTGTATTGTAAGCTATATGTGGTGTTAGATATACTTGCTGTGAATATTTTCTCAATTCATCTTTAACATGATCTCCACCTTCTATAGCTGCATCAAAGGATATTGCTTTAATAATGTTGTTTTCTAATGCAAAAATAATTGCATTCTCCTCAATAATGCCCCATGTACTTCCAATCACAATAGCCCCTCTTTTAATTTTAGTAACATTATTTGTGTTTATAATATTTTTTGATGAATTATTAACTTCGCATGATACACAAATAATATCACTTTGTTCAAGTAAAACGTCTAAAGAAACATCTCTTGCAATGCTTTTATTCTTTTTTGATCTATTATAAGTTATAATTTCTGCACCAAAAAACTGCATTATTTCTGCAAACCTTGTCCCGATATTACCAAGACCAATAATACCAACAACCTTGTTTTTTAATTCAAAACCAACACATTCATTATTATGTGCATTAATAGTAGAAAAAATGTTTTTGCTTACTCCAAGTAACATCCCCAGCAAGTGCTCCGCAACTGCCTCTGTACTGTAATTAGGAATATTGGCAACATATACGCCCTGTTCATTTGCCTTTGCGATATTAGTAATCCAACCATAACCCGTTGATAACAACGCTACCAAAGAGCCAGGTTTCATATCAAGTATAAAAGGAGTTGGATCTAACCAATTCACTACTACTATATCGTATCGAATGGCTATTTCATTAGCTTCTTCTTGACTTAAATCCTCATAAAAATCAACTTCACCTACTGATTTAAGTTTTAATAATTGGTCCTCATTAAAATTTGTTTTTTCTAAAATTGCAATCTTCATATTATATCTCCTTTCAATCTTTTAAATCACCTATTATAAATCTTGTAAATCATGCATTATCGTACAACATGAACATTTCAAACACCCCTGATACTTATTAAATATCATTCCATTTTTTTTAGCTTCGTTAGATGCATACTCACTTAAGCGATAAAAGTCATATTTATAGGAATAAGGAATTTTATAATCACCTAAATCCGTCCTATTGTACACCTTATAAGGTAGTATACATGGTTGAATACCTTCTATTATAAAACTATCTATAGCCGTTTTTATACTTTCATAAGAATCCAACCCTACAATGATACAAGAACCTACACTGTTTGGTCCTAATTTTTTCAAAACATATTTACATGCCTTAATATAATGCTCTTTACTAACTTGACTTTTTCCCGGACATATCTTACTTCTTATTTCTTCGTCCCAAATTTCTAAATTAAAACCGAAGGAAGTTGCTCCATCATTAATTAATCGTTCTATATCATCAATCTCTGGTGGTATAATCTCAACCCATATAGGAATTTTTGTATTATATTTCCTTATGCATTTTATAATTTTACTAAAATATTCCACATTGTACTCAAACGGAATATATGTTCCTCCACCCAAGCATATTTGAATATCATCTGGCATTTTTAAAAGAACTTTTGATAACGCGACACAAACTTCTTCAATATTATTTTCATTCTTTCTCATTCTTCTTTTTGTAGAACAAAATTTACATTTTTCCGTATGAGAAAACGAACATCTAGTATATGCCAAATGTAAATATCCTTCACCCTCATATACAAAATACTCAGAAAAATATTTGTCTCCCAATTCTGGTATTTTCGTAAAAAACCATTCAGGGAACTCCATTGGCATAATATTTACATTTAATATATTTTCATTTTTTTTAAGTGAAATAGTATTACTTTCTGTAACAAAGATTTCAAATGGCGATTCATGATTTGATTTATGATTTATCCCTACTAAAATCTCCAATCCATTTACAGATAAAAAAATCCCATTATTTCCAGTTTTCCATACGTTTTGTGGATTTTGGCTCAAATACAATTGCTTTACAAAATCATTCTGTTTTACTCCTTGAAATAACAACTCTGATTTTAGTTGAACTAAATTTAATTTCTTATATGAGGTAAAAATAGCAATATCACTATCATATGTACTTGCATTTACTATTTCAAATCCCGTATCTTTTAACAATTTTATCTCAGACGCAATTGGTAATGGTGAATCTTCAACTTCTAATATTCCGAGCCATTTTGCAATTTCTTCATCAGACAATCCATGTTGTCGCATAAGTTTAATAAGTCTTCGCTTTATATCTTTCTTTTGAAACGGATCTTCTAATTCAATCAAATCAGCAATAATAAATTTACCATTTATAGCAAGATGCTCATTAACCATATTAAAAACCGACACATATTCCTCTTTGTTATGAAAATTGTGAAAAACAAATGACGAAACAACAACATCAAAATAAGGTAATGAAATATCATTAAGTTTAAACATGTTGCCATTAATATATTTCACATCGATTATGCCTTTTCTTTGTGCCTGTTCTAGCATTTCGTCCGAAAAATCTAACGCATAGATAATCGCCTTAGGATAATTCTTTCTTATTTTTTTTATAAGGTTCCCTGTACCACAACCCAAGTCCAAAATATAAAATTGCTCATCATTCGAGAAATCTATTTTTTTTACCACTTGTTCTAAAATAAAATTATAATCTAATAACAAATATTGTGTTGTTTCATCATACTGTTCTGCTTCATTATCAAAAGTATTTTTTAATAATTCATTCATTTTTCTATACCTTTTTTTCATAATCAATAATACTATAATACATAATTCGATTCATTCTATCTTATACAGCTACCATTATTTTTACTACTAAATTATTACTTTACACATCTTAATCATATTTAGTTTTCTTGTTCTATTATAATGCATGCATTACAATATTTCACCTCCCCACAATGTCCCACTTCTATGCTATATTATACCATTACAGTCGCCTAACACATTACATATATCGTTCCCTCTTTCTGCCGTCCCCCTCTTCCACTTTTTCCTTCACATTCTCCCATCATCTTGACACCTACCACCTATCACCAAAGGGCAGACTTACCCCTTGGTGTAGATGATTATTTTTTTCAATTCAGTGTATACAATAAACTACTCTTACCTCCCGAATACCTGTATCGTTGCTCAGTGGTTATAAGACCTGCTTTTACCAAGTCTTTTATAGCTCGTCTTACTGTTGACTCGGAGAATTTTAGTTCCCTTGCTATTGTAGGTATTGCCGGCCAGCATTTTCCTTCTTTATTTGCTCTGTCATTAAGGTACATATACACCGATACTGCTCGATGTGGCAGTTCCATAGAATACAAAAAGCCTAATTTTCTGTCTATTTTCAATCCCTCCTATGCTTTGATATTGTTCTTAAACCCTTTCTTCCTCTCGTATCATTCCTTTTCATCGTAGGTTCATCCTCCCCTGTGAATGCACGAATGTCGACACCTTCTGGTATTCTTATAAAGTCATCTTCAAGCTCCTCATCCTGAATCCATTTCATATCCGGATGGTATTTTTTTATTATGCCATTCATAATCTCTGTTCTGTCCGCATATTCAACAACCCTATTTCCGTTTTCCGGCACTGTATAAGGATTCTCCTCATCTATGGTTATACCCCATTTAAAGAACAGTTTGAGCTTAACTTTCATTGGATAAAAGCCAGTCTTCATTACTACAAACTGTCCTTTTTTCATGGTCTTTAGTTCGTCTGGTGTCATAAGTGGTCGCTCAATCATTTGGAGTGACTGAGATGGTTCATTTTTACCTTTGTTTACAGAACCTGTCATAACTGTTCGGCTTCCAAGTGCTTTAGATAAAACCTCCGCAGAACTGCTGTTAGGGGCAAATCCACCAAATATAGTTAACTGAGTGTTATCTATGATTATTTCTGCACCCTCTTTTCCATAGTTTTTCTCTAGCTGTGCATAGGACTGTATGATAGGCACCATCTGCAATCTTCTGCTTCTTGAAGCGGAAAACATCATCTCTGCTGACTCTATCTTAGGTAATGTTCCAAATTCATCACAGAAGAATATGCATCTGTTTCTTAGTTTTCCGCCCTGCTCATCAGCTACAGACAGAATTTCTCTGTACATCTGTTGAATTATTAGCGATACCAGAAAAAATGTATTTGGATTTTCTTCAGGCATTATAAGAAATACTGCACATTTTTCGTTGCAGAATCTCTCTGCATCTATCTCCGTATCAAAGCACAGCAATTGTTCCAGCTCTGAGTCAAGAAATGCATTTAATCTTGATAATACTGTACTTATTACGCTTACCATACTCTGTTCGGCTGTATTTAAGGCTGCTCCGGCAAACCACCTTGCTTTATGATTGTCCGGAAGCATTTCCATCAACTGCTGAAACTGGTTTTTTCTCTTTTTTGGGGATGGTGCAAGTAGCTCCTGTATAACCTTAAACACCGATACTATATGTCTTTTTTGAGGCTCACAAAACTCTGCCACTAGCAATATAGTAGCTGTCAACAGTCCCTCCGCTGCATCATAAAAATATGCATTTTGACCGAGGCTTGTTGCATCCATTCCTGACAGAACTATGGTTTTGGATATGATTCTTGCATATTTTTCTGCCTTGCCTTTATATGACAACACACTTGGATTCTTAAGGTATAAATCCATATATTTATTTACGAGGTGAAGCAGATTATTTCCGTTTGAACGTGTTGGGTTTCGAAGGTCTATTACGGATACTTTGTAACCATATTTCTTGGCTATTGTTCCGTAATTTCTCATTACATCTCCCTTGGTGTCTGTTGATAGAAATGACATTCCACAGGCACAGGCATATTCCAGACAGGCATACAGCCAGTAGGCTGTCTTTCCTACACCAGCAGCGCCTATCATCAGTGCATGGACATCATTTGTGTCTATCATAGCAACTGTATTTTTTCCTCCTGTACAGCCAACCACAATTCCCTGAGGTAGTTTGCTTCCATCTTGAGTCGTTGGTACTTCTCCTTTCTCAGCCTGTTCTCTCCATATTTCTGGTGTAAATGGAATATGCTCATATGTGTTTTTTATCTCTCTTTTGGTTGCCCATCTTGCTGTTCCATGTTGTCCATCTCCTACAGTTCTTGATTTTATTCCATCTAAACTATATATGTGAGACAATAAACTTACACCACCCAACACACCAAACATAACCACTCCAACCAGTATTAAAGTTGTAATGTTTGACATGGTTTCTCCTCCGTATCATTCCATAAATAAAATAAATCCTCGTTCCAGTCCTTATGGATTGGTTTGAGGATTTCATAATCTATTCCTTGCTCTTTGAGTTTTTCCCCTATTCTATTATTTGCCTTTTCCCCTGCCTGATCATTATCCATACAAAGATACACTTTCTTTAGACCATTATGTTCTCTTAATGAGTGAAATAATATTTTATCCGAAACTGAACATGCTGCAACATAACTGTGTTTATGCCACTCTTCCTTGTTCATACAAATAAATGACAGCATATCTATAGGAGCTTCAAATACATATATTTTGTCACTAATTCCATACCAATGAAAGCTGTACTCCGGCATGCTACCTGCAGCATTTCCCTTATAAGTGCTTTTACTTCCTGTACCACGTTTGTGTGCATGTCTTGAAACTCCTTTTTCATCGTACCCTACAAATACAGCATTATGGTAATCCGAAGATTCGTATATCATCCCCTTTCTAATAAATTCATTTAATACATCCTTGTGAATACCTCGGTTATTGTTCAGATAAGCATATGCCCTGTACATGCTCGAGTTCTTAGGTGGAAGTTCGAATTCCTTTGTCTCTGATTCTACAGGCTGATTAATTATTATGGAGCCACCACTCTCGCCTAACAGACACTCCACGGCTTCTGGATAGGTCATATTGTAATATCTTCTGACAAAGTCTACCGCATCCCCTCCCACCTGTTCGTACTGATGAAACCAAACATTTCCTCTGATGGTTACTTTCTGAGAGCCATCCTTCCATTCATATTCCGAACCGGAACGCTTCAGTTTTTCCCCTCTATTTCTCAAAAAAAATGCAAGGTCTGTTCGCCTTGCCTGTTCCCTCTGTTCATCTGTAAAATGTATATATCCCGACATAATCCTCCTTATCTTTGTTGTAATCCCTGTGCTTGTTTCTTCTCGTTAATCTTTTGTCTAAGTTTTCTGTCCGTCATAATATATAGTTGCCTGTTATCATCCTTCCAACTGTCTAGTAGTAATCTGCTTATATGATATAAGAGTCGAATAATGCTTTGTGATGATGTGTTTTTGTGTGAATTTATATCTGATTTTGTGTCTGATGCTGAAGTAGACTCTGTGTTAGTCTTCGTATCCATAATCAGGGGCGACTCCACATATGGCTTTGTATCTATGATTGGAGCTGACTTAATACGCAGCTTTGTATCTATAACTGGTGTTGATTCCATATACTGATTTGTATCTGTAATAGGATATACTTTGTTATTGTACGAATTTATTTCAACCTGATTAATTTTTGTGATTTGATTTTCTTCAACCTCATCATGAACATTTCCAATATTCATTGCCTCTTGTATCACCGCATTCCTTATTGATTTAAATTCCTTGTTTTGTGACAATGGAACTCTTGCAGGTATTTTCTCAGTATATGTTCTTAATACCTCCTCTCTTTGCTCATACCATAAATCATACAGTTTTGAGATATTCTCATCATTCACAAGCTCATCTACAATCACATCTACCAATGCTTTAACATCTGTTTTTAGATAACCATAGACTTTCTTTCCCTTAGTCTTTGCCAATTTATCTGATAGATTTACCATCATTTCCTCCAACTTCGGATTGCTGTAGCTACCTACATTTATTCTTGCAACTATATCCTCTATTGCCAGTCTACTCTCCTTGCGAAGATTATCTCTATGCATGGTCTGCTTCTCGTAAATACACAATAAATCCTGGGTAAATATATCTTTTGCAAATGTAGAACGAAGGTTAGCCACACCTTGTTTTGTAAGAAACCCTTCATTTTCTATAGTTGAATATGCAAGCAAATGTACATGTGGATGATGTCCCTCATTATGAAAAGCTGCATACCATCTTAGGTTGCTCATAGGAATTTTCAAATTAGTCGCAATCGCTTCCGTCTGGGTTCTAAGCATATCTCGCCATCTTGTACCCGTATTAAATCCCAACCTATCAGCATCTTCCCTCCTAAGGGATATAATTATAGTCCACACATTCCCATTGTGTAGGTTTAGTTCTTCCGAAACTTTGTTTAGTTTTACCTGAATCCCATCATCCGTAAACAAACCATGCGTCCCAAAATGTTCTGCCCTAGGTCTGGTCGCAATATAATCTGCATAAGTCTTACTATTCATCAAAGTATATGCATTATCCTCTAAGGCTCTTGTAATATATTCCGATGCATTACCCAATGTCTGTTCCTTCATATAATCCTCATACTCAAGCATATCCTTTGTATCAGGAAAATCTTTGATTAACTTGGAAATAAATTGCTGTTGCTTTAATGTAGCCGGAGCATACCTTGCTGAATCATCAATCTTATCCACACCCTCACGGGTTGCAATGTATTTTGCATATCCACCTATGCTAAGCTTTGCGTTAGGTTTCAGGTACTTAAACTTAGTAACCAGCTTTGCTATTTATCACCCTTTCTGCCATTCCACTGCATCATCAAAAGAAAATGAACCATTCATTCGCTTTACTTCCTTGACACATTCACCCCTTAACCTTTCAAGAGACAGCTTATCAATATCCTGCATAGATGCAACCACATTCATCATCATAGCCATCTCCACAGCCATCTTGAACATCATTCTATTTTGCCTGTTATCGCTTTCGGCTATAATACTCTTTAGTGTGGATGTAACCACATTGGGCAGATAGGACTTATTGCTCTCTGTAGACAAATAACCTGCATAAAATATAATTGCCTTTTCTATAAACTCACTCTGAGAACGACAATTATTCCCTTGATACAACTGCCTTACCAGTTCAAGAGAAGAGTCTTTGACCCATAAGGCAAATTTACGTTTAGGTTCTTTTCTAAAGTTTGTTTGTGTCATAAGTGTTTCTCCTTTCCTTTGAATTTTGGGTATTAAAAAAGCGATAAAGATAAACTTTATCGCTTGAATTTAATCTATTTCATATCTGTCTTCAATCATACAAAATCGTTCTTTCCATATTATTTTAATATATTTTTCTTCAAAATCACCATATTTTATTTCGTTACATTCAATACCTATCGCATGTATCTGCCCATTAAAAGATAATATTGCATTAGATAGATATCTATTCATATCAATATCTATCATACAATTTATCTTCTCTAATTCAAATGGATCATCATAAACCATATAATCATCTAACATTGAATAATATTTTTCCTGTATAGCGTAAATGTTTTGCATAAGATTCAAATCAAAGTAATTAGTATCCATATAACCAAGTACTGTTCCATCTATAACATACCTATCTGCTGTTGTATAATTATTTTCTATACTTAGCACAATAAGATTATATTTATTACATCCAAATATTTGCTGAATATATGAATCACTCATTCTCCATATTTTATTAAACTCTTCACAAAATCTCTTCACCAATAACATTTCATCTGATATTATAATATTTTCAAAATTGTTATTTGCATTAACACTCCAGTTATATGAACCATTTAAAACAATTTTTTCATCAATTATACAGAACTTATTATGCATATATTGCTTTGGCTTAGGCATTTTAATTTTATGAATTTTTGCTCCACAACATATTAATTTATCAATTAATAAATTATGTTTTGCATTAATATAATCGTCGTTTATAATTATTTCTATACTAACTTTATTATTAATCAATTCAAAAAATAAATTTTTATATATTGTAAAATTAATCCACGCAACTGCAATTTTAACGCTTTCTTTAGCGCCCTTTAGATGCATTCGGATATTATTATAAAAGTCATCAAAAATTACATCTGTCATAATATACCTCCTGAAATATAATAATGTAGTCTAACATAGTCGTAAACTATATTCAATTAAAATGACAATTTCTTAATCCACATAACTATTGTTATACTACGTCCAAATTCAGAAAAGTAATCCCTACGGTACATCAACATTAACTCTACCGACCCACACCAACCTATCCCCTCACGCTCTCCAAAACTCCCCTTGCGGTGGGCATTGCCCGACGCAGTGAATTGAGACGGGGCATTTTACAACCCCGACTCTTTCTCCTGCTTGATTTTCGACCTAGGATTTACAGCCGAATTATGCTTCTAAAAATAAAATATATATTTACATACTTTGCACTATCCCCTGCATCTCTTCATCGCATGATATTCCCTCAGCCTTGTCACAAAGCGAAGTAACCCCTTCAACACATTCCTCCCTATCATCAAAGCTGATATATCCTATCTCAAGACCATCTTCCTTCATAGATACCTCAATAGCCTCATCTCGCTTTTGAATTTCAGCAACAAGCATTTCTCCAAAACCATTTTCATAGGTTATGCCTAGCTCGAACTGTTCCGTTATGTCATCCCATGATATATTCCATATACCATTTGCTTGTTTACCATATTCTCCAAGCAGTATGCTGTCTGCCACCATACCAAGTTGTTCTCTTATATAGCTTTTTATATTAGACTGATAGGACGTGTATCTTGCATAGTCTGAGCCTTCACTTTCCACCAAAATACCATCCTCAGAATCCTCACCCATTATTAACAGACAATGTTCCAGATAATAATGGTCACATAAATGCTCTGAATACATCAGTCCAACATTCTCAGCTATGAAATCATAGGACTCCAGCATATGACTTCTGAAATATCTGTACTTTAATTCAGGTAACACTATTACCTTTTCAATGTAACAATCTCTCACATCAAAACAAGGCTCTTTTCTTGACATTATACCTGTTGTTCTCATTTGACTCACCTCCCAATTTTTTCATAAATAATTACTTAAATCATCTTATCTGTTACTTACAAATTATCCCATTTTACTCAGTAGCTATATCATCACTCATATCTTCTGTACTTTCTTCAACTTCAACATCATCTTCTGATAAATATGTGATATAAGGAATCTTCAACCAGTGAGTCCAGCTTCCATCAGCAAGTTTTGTCTTTACAACCCCATACATTGTTCCTTTTGCCTCAATTACTTCTCCATTTCCTATATAAATGCCTATATGTCCATCCTGCCATACAGCAAGCCCTGGTATCTCAGGAATAGTGTCTATAGTTCCTTTTTCTGTAGCATTTTCATACATAGAATTAGCATCAATATCCGGCATTCCATTTGTTCCGTACTCAATCGTAAGGGTATCAACATTAAGCCATCCATAGCCTTTAATTAATCCTACACAATCTGCTGTTCTTTTACCTAGCCAGTTTTCTTCAATGAATTCTGAATACTCACCTATTTCTTCTGGATATTGTTCAAGCTTATATTCGTACAATGTCTCATCAAATACCATGCCATATGTTCCCCATACATAACCCCAGCCTGAGGTTTCTGCTTCTTTAGCCCATTCAACTAAATCAAGGTTATTTTTTACCGATGGGTTAACATATCCTGATATGTCAATATATACAGCCCTTATTCCCTCCATCACATTTGTAAAATCCTCTACAAGTATATTAGTACCAAATGTATCATTAACTGCCTCTATCAGCTCTACATCAGTCTGTCCTTCGCAAAAACACCCAACCAGTTTTTCTACAAAATCATAATCAAATCCATAATCATACAATGCAAGAACATATAAAACCTGTGCTTCTTTTACTCTGTTTATAAATCCCGATGCAATCATTTGCTCCTCTATTGCATACATGGTATTTTCTATTTGCTGTAACTTTGCCTTCTCTTCATCAGACATATTTTCTATAACCACTTGTTCCAGCTTGACCAAGTCAACCTCCAAATCATAATCAAATATGGAAACAATGGCGATTATAGGCATAATGATTATGACGATAATCCCAACGACAATACCACCTAGAACCTTAAGGGTCTTTTTGTCCATCAAAAAAGCTACTGCAATTTTCTTTAACGCAGCAGCTATTGTAGCACTCATCGTCCACCTGCCTTTCCAAAAAGGGCTGACTTATATTCCGGAGCTATAACCTGTAACAAATATCTTTCATTTCCGCAACGATACAAGCAAGTTCCTCTCTCCGGGTATTTTATTAATTCATATTCTGACGGCTCAACCTGTAATGCATCCATATATTCCTTAGGATTGATCTGACCTGGATTAAACAGAAACTGATGTGTTGGTATGGAAAACAAAGGCTTCGTATATTCTTTGATACCTTCGATTAAGAAATCTTCTATATTCTGACTTGCCATAATAACACCCGAATCCTTTTTTCTTGTTCTTTTGGCTGCATTTCTAATATATTCAATGGCTGTCAGATTAGTAAGGAACAAATATAGCTCATCAATGGCTGCCATTGTATTTCCCTTTCCAAGCAAAGCATTGCTCATATAAGAAAGTATGTTAAATAACATGGCATCTTTTAGTCTCTTATTTGTATCCATTAGACCTTTAACTCCGAAGCATAAGAAACTGTCATCCACTATATTTGTATGCCCATTAAAATATTTGCTCTCAGCACCTACACACATGGAATGGATTCCAAGACATATTTCCTGTAATGTCTGCTCAGTATAAAGGTATTTCCTCTGTTTGTCGTAAGTCATATATTCTTCTTCGCAAAGATTATATAAATCAGACATTATTGGATAATCTGTTGGCTTAAGCAATGAATAATCCGTACTGTCTGTTATTCCAAACCTTGCATATAGCTTCATAAGAAGTATCTCTATGGTATCAATCTGAGCATCAGTAAAATCCTTATAGGCTCTAAAGAAATCCTTTAAAAACGCTATATGCTGTGACAATCTTGTAACCTTCCTAAATGCATCTGGCACATCCTCATCCAAAACTTCCGTTGAATCAGACCAAGCCTTAGGTTCAAGAGGATTAATGATATATTTGCCTGTCATAAAATCTATATAGCAACCACCTAAAGCCTCTGTAAGCTCTTCGTATTCTGCCTCTGCATCAAGACTTATTATGCTCTTCCCTGCTTCTCTAAGATTTGTAAGAATAAGCTTCATAAGGTAAGATTTACCCTGTCCACTGTTTCCAAGTATCAGTATACAGCTTGTAGTCTTGTCCTCTGATCTTCTGTCAAAGTCCACCAGAATGTTAGTCCCAAACTTATCCCTGCCAATATAAAGTCCATGAGGGTCAGTCTTACCACTGAAGTTAAATGGATAAAGATTTGCAACGGAGCTTGCAGGTAGCACCCTTTCATACTGTGCTCCAAACTGGTTTGTACCCATAGGCATGACCGACAAGAATCCTTCTTTCTGTCGTAAGGTTAATCTATCGACAGATATCTTGGAACGAGTAAGCTCCATAGCCACTTCACTCTGTAGTTCCTTAAGTGTATCTATATTCTTTTCCTTTAGTTCTATAAATACTGCACAGTGTAATAAAGGTTCCTTGTTTTTACGCAAGTTTGCCATAAGCTCTACTACATCCTGCAAATTTCCCTCTGCCTCAATGGTCTCATTCATGTCATTTCCGGCACTCATAAGTCTATTTTTTCTTGTAGCATTCTGAATAATCTTTCTTTGTTCCAATGCATCTACAAATCTATGATAGATACGTAAAGTTACTCCATTTCTGTCTGCAAGCTGTGACAGTATGGTAAGTTCCTCGGTATAAGGAGGATACTCTCTTATGACCCATACACATCTATATGAATCTCCTACAATGTAATGGTCTGCAAAAAACTTAATTGTTCCCGGTAGAATGCAATCAAAGAAATCTTTTGTACGAATTTCCTCCAATTGCTCCGGTGTAATTATCTTTTGTTTTCTACTCATTAACACATTCCTCCTTCCTCGGGTTCAGCAAAGTATTTTTCTCCGTCCCAATCACTCATTAAATCTCCATTCATACTTGCTTCAAAATAAATGGCAAGGAAACGTTTTATATCAGCTTTTTTCATTCGTCTTACCTCAAATCCCTGCTCTGATATAACCTTTTCAGTCCTGTTCATAGTCTGAAATATCTGCTCAGGCTTCATGCCTTTACATCTTGCAATAAATAGGAACTGTCTGGCTGTAGCCATTTCTGTCTGCATATGATTTATCATTTCTTCATCCTTCGCAAGTAACTTTCTCACCTTAGGATTGCCCTCTTTTAAAAGTCTCTCCTTAATGTAATTCTTGTTATCATCAAAACATTCACATGAGTCAGTGCATGTAATCTCAATGGTAGGTATTGATGCCAATACCATCATCAAATGCCTGATTTTAAGTTCAATATTTGCTCTTGATAGAACAGATATATTTGTAGGGGAAACTAAGAAAAACAATAATTCTCCCTTATTTGTCTCAAGACCATATTTACCGAATCCCTTTATGCCTATTATCTCCTGAACTGAGCGACCTTTTCTTCTCCTTTTCACCACACTGTCACCTCCATTCAAAGTATTGTTGTGTTCCAATAAAATACCGTACTGCATATCTCATATAATCCAGTACGGTAGTGTCATCCATTCTTATAGTTAAAAAGCCATAGCAAAGTGTCATGGCTATCGGAAGAGCTATCCTGGTCTGCACCAGTATCACCGCTGACACTAATATGGCAATGCAAAGTATTGTAAAATCCCTAAGTCCCCAGAACCACAAATTAGCTGTAGCTTTAAGGTTCTGTGGGTATAGATATGTTGTCATTTAATCCCTCCCTTATTTTCCTCTTGCTACTGCCCTTGAAAGACTTACTGCTGTTGAGGTTGCCTGAACAACACTCATCATATTTACCCTTACAGATGAATCAAGTCCAAACTGCTGGGCAACTCTTGGCACTTCATTCGCTGCAAGCATAATTCCAAGTCCAAGAAGCATATTTCCCGGAAATGTTATAAGCCCCAAAAACAGCAATGTTGTCTGCATAAATGCTGTAAGGCATATGGCAATAACCTGCTTTACCCACTGATTAAATCCATCTGTATATCCCCTTGGTACTGAGAACATATAAAGTGATCCTACAGACATTTGGATTAAAAGAATTCCTCCACGCTTAATATTTGCAAAGAATATCTTTACCACACAATATCCAAATGCAACTAAAGCAAGAATATTAAATAAGCTGAATGTTATATCCGCAGATATTGCAAAGCATCCCACAAGGACAGTTGCACTTTGTCCGGCTAAGTCTAAGCTTTGAATCCCAGCAAAAAGAGATGACAAATCATGGGAGAAAGTATTTTGTAAGGTTATACAAAATTTATATAACTCCACAGGCAAAACACCGATTAATGAACTGGCAAAAAAGCCTTTTAATACATTTAAAGCAGTTCCCTTTATATTTGCCCTTCCACTTTGGTATTCTATGGCAACATCAAATACAGCCACCACAACCCCTGCTATATACAATGACCAACCAAGCAAAGTAAAAAGTCTTATGGTTGCCTGTATCCATTCCAAATCAAATATATCTGCACCCATATTTCCCATAAGAGTAAAGAAATCCGCCACTGCACCATATATTGTTTCATAAAACCACTGAAGCATGGCATCCCATATGGCACTGGATATCTCCTCTCCCACAAAGCCAAACACATCTCCAAGGGCATCACCAAGTCCGGATAATAAATCACCTAACCAATCAAACACCTACCTCACCTCCACCTAATCAAGCTAAAATACCTTGACTTCTTAAAGAATTGACCAGATGTAAAGTGGCGCTGTAAGGGTGAAAAGCAGACATGCAAACAATATGGCTGGTGCTGTAAAGTCAAATTGTCCATGTTTACGATAGTCAAAATAAGCTGTTCCAAGCTTTACGAAAAACATAATTACAAGAATCATGTCTATAATTGGAAAAACTACTTTGTTTACCACTTCCTTAATCTGTCCCTGTGCATCATTCCATGTATTCTCAATGGCAACGGATACATTTCCTGCTGCAAAAGCCGGCACAGCAGAAAAGGTAATAAAAAAGACCACCATCATGGCAGTCAACGCAAATTTGATATATT
Source organism: Wujia sp. (assembly GCA_045531735.1). Lineage (GTDB taxonomy): Bacteria > Bacillota > Clostridia > Lachnospirales > Lachnospiraceae > Coprococcus_C. The sequence continues at coordinate 43,902 of JAZSEO010000063.1, forward strand.
TTGTTTTCTTAGGTTTTGTCATTTTAATAACCTCCTGATTTCATCTTCTGATACATAACGAATTGCAACATTTAGATTCTTACAAAAATCTATTTCAGTCTGCATCTTACCGGTGATTTCATTACCAAACACCCATAGTTCATCACAAACCCATAAAAGTTCCCTTTTCGCTCTTGTAACCATATCTACTCCTATAGTTCCATCATCTGTAAATAAAGTATATATTTGTGGTACTATAGGTACTGCTTCATTCATAAGGGCATATCTGATATAGCTTGTTATCTTGTCCATGGACTCATCTGTATCACCATCAAATGGACTGCATATAAAAACTCTCTTCATTTGTCTACCTCTTAGATTTTGAAGATATAATTCCATCCTTCAAAATCCTGTCTATATCCTCTGTTTCTTCTTTTTCCATATCCTGTATGGATAGCTGCCTTGGTTTCTCCCTTTCTCTCTCATACATATCGTAATTGCTTATCAACAACTCAGGAAACTCCCTGCCAGCCTCATATTTTTGTACCATGGAATGTACTCGTTTAAAGTCAAAGAATTCATATCCGGCATATAACTCTCTTATTTCAGGGCAATCATTATACGAAACAAGCCATTTCCCTTCTGTCTGTGCAAGTGTATCTCTAAACCTTACATGGTCTTCCCACTTAAAGTCACAAGCATATACATATTCACTTGTAAAATATGGTGGGTCGCAATAGAAAAATGAATCTGGTCTGTCATAATGCTTTATAAGGACTTCGAAATCCTGATTTTCTATGATTGCATTTTCAAGACGTTTGCTTAAATCCCAGACTAATCCAAATAAAGTTCTCACAGAAAACGGCTGACATGCAAAGCTTTTTCCTGAGCTTGAATAGCTGTACCTTACAAGCTTTAGAAACATAACCGCTCTTTTTAGGTCATAATCTGTTACTTTCGTATAATATATCTCATTTATCTCCTCTGCCTTAAGTTCTGAAAGTATGGTTGTCGTAAGCTGAAGTTCCTGCTCTAGGAAGTTTTTATCGAACACTTCTTTTTCAAAGAACCTTTTTATCACCATAAAATCATCCCTTGAATTCAAAGCAAGAAACCCCAGCTCTTTTATAAATGCTATTGGTCTATCCCTCATGCATCTAAACAAGTTGACAAGATTATGATTAAAGTCATTATAAACCTCAAACTTATCCGGTTTTTCTTTGCCCAGCAAAACTGCCCCTGAACCTCCAAAAGGCTCTATATACCTCCCGTAATCAAGCGGAAACAAAGCATATAGTATATGAAGGATGGATGTCTTGTTTCCCATCCAACTAACTGGTGTTTTAATGTTTATCCCTCCCTTGGATATCCATCGCCCCGGGCAAACAAAGAAAAAGCCGATTATCATATCGCACACAGGACGATTGATATCGGTTATACTCGTTAATTGTTATATTAAATTTCACTCATAAAATGAGTTATAAGCGCATATTTATCCCTTGTTCAAATACCTCACTTTCTCCATCCACAGATGTTATATTTACATACTCACCTATAATACCCAAAGCCTCCTCATAGCATTTGGACTTAAATATCCTCTCCTTCATCTCCTCAGCCTGTTCCGTCATATCATTTGCTTTTAATGTCTTTGATGCAATACTCATAAGATTAAATATATTCCCGTTTGCTCCAATAAGAGGACAGTCTGGCTTTAGGATTTCACCCTCGTCTACAAATCCACCAAGTCTGTTAGGTACATAGTCTGACAGCCATGTTCCACCAAAATTTCCATAGGTCTGCAATCTCCACATGGCAAACTTACCAATGTTTAGCTTGACATCATCAAACGGAAACAGCAAACAGATGTGACCTTCATGCTCAAAGCTCATACAGTTTTCGAATTTGCTGCCTTCAAGCAGTATTTCTGCCTGTGTAAGCATATCATTGATACCATCTACCCATTCGGTAAGTTCTCCACCGCAACCTTGTAAAATCAAACCTTCCTTATTCATCATTGTACGAAGATCCTCTGTAGCTATGACTTTGATGCTCATAAACTCATCCCTCCCATCTTCTGTGATTCCTCGATTTCCTCGCTCTGCCCTGCCACTTCAGTTACAGTTATCTGTTCATCTACTGTCACAGGACTGTATAAAGATACGCCGCGGGTAGAAACAACACCATAAGCGGTACACTTGGCATTTAGTCTTTTCATAAGTTCTTTACCTTCTGTCTGTACCAGAAGATTTGAAAGCCAGTTGGTATCGTACTGCTTATCTATAAAGTGCAGTAAATGTTCCCTGAAAAACTCCGACTCATCCGAGCAGAAGTAGGCAAGTTCATATTCCGACACATTTACGGCTACATCTAGCACTTGTTCCATATTCCCTATATGTTCTGCCTCAAGTACAGCTTTAAACTTAATCTTATCTTCCTCATGCATGCAGAAATATCTGTTGGCAATATCATTAAGAAGGGCTATGTCTCTCATATCTGTAAACACATCCTCATTAATCATTAGGATTGCTGTATCAAAACCATAGTAGACACATTCCTCCGGTGGTATTCCGAATTTTTCTTTTACGCTTTCCTGTAGTTTTTTATAGTCTGTTGGCAGTTCAATCCACAGCGTATTCTTTTCTGTTTTCTGCACATCACCACAAGGTGGCTTTCCTATCTCCAATCTGAATACTGCTTCTGATGGTTCTTCCATATCCGGTAGATGCTCTCCGTCATAAACCTCCATCAGTTCATACTCTCCTGCCACCACATAAAAGCCATTGTAAAATATACCACCGTCGTTTTCTCTCTGATATCTCCCTATCTTTTCTTTGTCGAGAAGATATATGGCATTTTCCGGTACTGATGACACATCTTCGTGCAGTTCATTTTCTATGACAAACTGCCCAAGAGCCTCATCATTTCCTACATCAGACGCTATCATAACTACATCCAGTCCATAGGTCTGATTAATTAACTCTTTCATAGATACACCATCCTTATATTTCCCTACCTCAAGATTATTTTCTACAATGGCATTTAAGGCTATCCATTCTTCCAGCGGAAGCTGTTCCAGTCTTTTTACTAAGAAATCTGCTTCTCTTAAAGTTGCATCATTTATAACCATATTCACTAACCCTGGCAATTTTGGACAGTTGGTAAAATACAGTTCCCTGTATTCCCCATCGTCTTCACTTGTCCACCTTGCCTTGTGCAGGGCATCCTGTGTCTGTAATTTAGGCAAGGGCAGTTCAATACTTGCATATATAAATCCCACATCGTTGGGATTTTCCCTTACGAGTTCCACCATTGCCTTGTTTGGATTTATTTCCATTTAGCACCTCATTTCAATTCTTATAATTTTTTGTAATGCTCTATCTTTATATTGTTCAAATAAAAACCAAGTCATAAATCCCTCCCTTCTGTTTAAATTTGTGTGATATATTATTGATTATCTAATAAGCATAAGTTCCACATCATATATGGTTTATATGCTTATTCTGAAGGTGCAATCTCTCCCATCACTTCTATAGCACATAATCCATACCTTCTAATTGCCATTGCATTACATATAAGGCCAAACATTTTCTGTGATATGAGCTCCTTATCTGCCAAATCACACACAGTTATATGTTTTGTTCCAAGATATAAATCCTTAGCAGCACAATACAATGTATATCCACCCTCACTAATCCCGTTTAACTTCACATCTCTAAAATCTATCTTATTCTTGCTAATATGATTTCTCATAATTCGCCACAGGCTGTAATCAGCAGTTAAAAGGTATAAAGCAGAAAGGGAAGCAAGATTATTTTCATCTGCTTCCCTTATCATCTCTTCAAATATTTCTTTATGCTTTTTGTTTCTGTAGGTCATACACTTCGCCTCGCTTTCTTTAATATAATTGTTTAACCTAGCAATAAATGACAGATTCTTTACATTATTCATAGTAGCTATAAGTAACTTACTGTACGAACTCGGTGGTGGTTGCTTACTATGTGAATGCGTTCTATCTTTCTCAATCACAATGCACCTACTCCCTCTGGCAACATAATCAGGTGGTTGCAGCATTAATTTCTCCATCTCGTATAGATGGTGCTCTTTTGTAAAGAACATGTAATCACTCCTTTCTGGGGAATAAAAAAGCGATACTTGTGTGAAAGTATCGCTTAAAAACCTTAATACCTGTTATAAACACATAACAATTTATTCTATATTCCTTCAATAAAAATCAGGTACATCTTTCATCAACAAAAGTATATTCTGTAAATATATCAATATAATTTAAATTCTCACAATTAGACTGATCATAAACTTCTTCACTAAGTTTTTCAATTTTGATTATTTTCAAAAATTCTTTCAATTTGTGAAAGTAGAAATGTTTTCTATATGTTAAACTATAATATTTTAAAACAACACTTTATATCATAAATAATCTCTTTGTTTGTGTAGCAGAAATAGCATACTTTTCAATACTATTCCTGCCATCAACCTATCCATCATACTTGAATAATAGGTATTCTCTATTTTCATAATTCTGAAACAATCCACTATTACATTCTTACAAATATAATAAAACGTTCCAGTATTATTAATACCTTTATCTGATTTAGCACTATATGCTTTGCGACCTTTAAATATCTCAAAATGTTTTTTTCTGCTCTACATATTTCATTTTAGTTATTCTCTAAGCCCAATTCATCATTATAACAAACTTTTTATTATACACCTTTACAAACCTATTTGCAACTAATTATTGACATATTAACTATTTAACTATATAATGTATTTATTATTTAAAAGAAAGAGGTGGTCGTTATGATTTAATAAAGCATTTTCTACTATATAGCCCGTCACGCCAGCATAGTAGTTAATTCAAATAATGTGTACGAAGGAAGGAGTGACAACAATGGATTATTCAGTTTTAACGATAATATCATTGATAGTAAACATTGGTTCACTCACTAGTTACGCAAGGCGGAAATTCTATGCTGAACCAATTGATGTATCTCTATTTAAAAGACACATCCGTTCTATGGATATCAATAAACATTTAGATATTTTCGAAAAATCAAAATATACTTATCCTTATGATAAGCTTATTGATTTTTCTTATAAAACTATATATGCCATAAAAGACTTAAAGCTACCGCTTAAGCAGATTATTTTGATAGCTCGATTACATTACAAAACATGTTTACTTGAAAAAAACAAGGATCTACCTAATGAATTATTTTATAGCAAAGGTCCCAAAAGTAACGATTATAAAAAATCTGTTTCAGATATTAGCCAACTTAGGTATGACATATGTCGTATATTACAAGAGTTTGAAAGTATTTCTAACTGTAATAAGCCCGACCGTTCCAGCGTCATTATTATGACACTAATACTTACTATCTTATTTATGGCATTTATAGCTTGCACTATATTGTTATTTTCAACGGCAATTTAGTGTATCTTATACTTATGCGGTTTAAGGGTGCAGGTAATTGCACCCTTTTAATTATACTAGAATTCATAGTACTAATCACTTCAACTTATTATCCCAGTAATCCCCTTTTACTAATACAATACACTTATATCCCCCTTTGGCATCCACAAATTCTCCCCTCAAAAAAGGCAGAAAATAGTACCTTTCAGCACCCATTTTCTGCCCTAAAACCACTACACCTAGTGGTCAATTCACCTTATTTATTCCCTTTTCCACAATTTGACATCAAAACTACACTTTCAACATGCACAGTTCCTGGGAATTGGTCAACTGCACATGCTTTTACCACCTTATATCCTCTTTTTGTTATTACCTCTAAATCTCTGGCTAGAGAAGTTGGCTTACAGCTTATATAAACCATCTCATCCACTCCAAATGCCAATATCTTCTCTAAAGCTTTCGGATTTATTCCGTCTCTCGGTGGGTCTAAGATTATCAAATCAGGCTTGTCCTCTACCAAATCGATAGCTTTTAAAACATCCCCTGCAATAAATTCGCAATTGTTAAGTCCGTTAAGCTTCGCATTCTCCTTTGCCGCCTCAACAGCTTCTACAACTATCTCAATCCCTATAACCTTTTTAGCAGCAGGCGACATCATCTGTGCTATTGTTCCTGTTCCACTATACAAATCAAAAACAATTTTCGTAGGAGCATTTTCCATCTTCACATCAGCTACAACAGCATTATCCTGTCCAACCACTCCGAAACCTGCATCAAATTCTCCACACAAAGAACCACTCATAACATCACAAGACATAATATACTCTCGCGCTTTTTTATACAAAACCTCACAGCCCTTAGTGTTTGTCTGAAAGAACGAAAACGGTGAAATCTTGAAAGATAGTCCCATTACCTCTTCTGTAATATATTCATTACCATAAAGTAAAAATGTTCTGTCGCTTTGCACAACATCGCCTAGTGAATCATTTTCTGTATAAAGAATCCCTCCAATACTTCCAGAAAAATCCGTTGTCTCTGCAACATGTATCAAACCATCTACATATTCCATAATAAGCGTTTTTCCTACGAACTCTTCATCCGTAGAACCAAATCCATACTTACCCCACTGTGTAGATGTAACAAGATTAATCAAGAATTCTCCTGTCGCCTTTGACTGACGTACAACAAGATTTCTAAGTATTCCCTCATGTCTCATTCGATGATAGAATGGCACATTTTTATCCGAGAAAAACTTTAACGAGTAATCTAAAATCTTATTCCAATCCTCTCCGATAATCTTACATCCATTTACATTTAAAATGTCGTGAAAGCTTCCTTTTTTGTGTAACCCTAATGCAAGCGGGCCATCCTTATACTCATCACCAAAGGTAAACTCCATCTTATTTCTGTAGCCCTCGTACACAGGGGATGGGATAATTCCTTCCCACACATTCTCTATTGTTTCGCCCTGCCAATTAGGACTATTTTTCATACTTTCATTTATAACTGGAGAAAGCAGCTTTTTAACCATATCTTCTTTAAGCTTAAGCTGATTACCATAGGACATTGTCTGATATGTACAGCCTCCACACAAACCAAAATAAGGACAGTATGGCTCACTGTCCTCCATTGGAGATTTCTCCAAAACCTCGAGAAGTCTGCCCTCTGCCATTCCACTCTTTCTTTTTGTAACCATAAATTTAACCTTCTGTCCCAGAAAAGCCCCCTTTATAGTTACCTTTCTATCACCATCCATAAAGTTTCCCTTGTTAGGGAAATCATAATGCGTAATTACCGCCTCACAAATATCGCCTTTTTTCACAGCCTTCCTCCCATACATCAAACGGAATTTTTACTCTATACTATCGAACTTATAAGTTATCTTCTCATCCTCATCTATTTCCATTATTAGAAATGTCTTTTTGTGGCCTATCTGTCTCGGATAGGTTATGCTTCCCGGATTTAGAATAGTTACATCCTCTCCTTCATCCAAATGTGGCACGTGCGTATGTCCAAACATTGCAATGTCACACTCATTTTCGAGAGCATGGTATCTCATTCTATCTGTACCATAATGCACATTCTGTCTGTGTCCATGAGTTGCAAAAACCTTGTGACTACCTATATAAAATATAATCCTGTCCCTTAAATCCGGACCATAATCATTGTTTCCAGCAACCATATATGTTGGAACCCCAGCCATTCTCTCCACAGCAAGATAATCTCTTCCCACATCTCCAAGATGAATCATAAGGTCGATTTTACCTGCTTTTTCTAAAGCCTTCTGTATATTATAATTGTTTCCGTGAGAATCGCTTATTACAAGTACTCTTCTCATGATTTCCTCCTAAAGAACCTCTTTAATAAGTCTGAGTGCATTACCTCTGTGACTAATATCATTTTTGTCCTCTGGAGAAAGCTCTGCAGTTGTCATTTTTCTCTCTGGCAAATAAAATATTGGGTCATAGCCAAAACCATTTTCACCCGCTGGCTCATGTGCAATAATTCCCTCAATAGTTCCTCTTCTTGTCTCGACTCTGCCATCAGGAAACGCTGCTGCTATAGCACATACAAAACGTGCAGTTCTCTTCTCATCAGGCACGCCTGCCAGTCTATCAATAATTATTTTATTTTTAATTGAATATGGTGTATCAACACCCTCATATCTAGCTGAATAAATCCCCGGCTCTTTATTTAAATAGTCAACCTCAAGTCCACTGTCATCAGCAAGGACAACACAGTCTGGTGCGAGCTTGCTAATCTCTGTCGCTTTGATAATTGCATTCTCTTCAAAGGTTGTTCCATCCTCAACAACTTCAACATCTATTCCAGCCTGCTTCATTGATAAAATCTCATATCCACAATCTGCAAGAATCATGCGAATCTCTTTCATTTTATTTTCATTACCTGTTGCAAAAATCAGTTTTTTCATTTTGTATTCCTTTCTCTATATCATCAATTGTCATCTTCCTGAGTTGAATTAATCTGTATATCGCCTTCTTCATTTCCGTCCATATCATCTATATCTTCTTCTGTATCTTCTGTCGTTCCCTCCGTCGATACGTTTGTATCAGATGAACCACTATGTCCTGTATCACTTTCAGAATTTTCATCTACAAAGTTTGTAAACGCTTTAAGACAGACATTACAATTCTGTGTTTTTTCTGCGCTATGCCAAAGCTCACCAAATAAGCTTATATAACCTTCTCCGTCAGAAATATCAAAATTCTCTGTTCTTTCGTCCGCATTATATTCTATCGCAATTGGATGTACTGCTCCTGGAGTTTTTATTTTAACTACAACAGCGTATTTGGCATTGTCTGTAAGTCTTTTCGGTATTGGAAAATCTACAGTATAATAACCCGCATGCTTAGTACTTCCAGCCACAACAAATTCTCTATCCTTAAGCGATTCCTCATTCACAAAATCACTGACAAAATATACTTCAAACTCTGTATCCTCGCCAGTCGCATAAAAAGAAATTGCAGCAAGTTCTTCATTTTCTCCTGCGGTATATACATTTGCAAAATAAGCCTCCTCCTTGCCAAAGCCCATTAAGCCTACCCAGCCCAGCAAATCCGCCTGATATATTTTGTCGTAATTATCTGAAGAACCTACTCTCGTATATACGACTGATTTGTTGCATATATTCACATCATAGTACGATACATAAAAATAGCCATCATCACCAAACTCTGTACCCCAGCTATTCTTACATATAAATGCACCATCGCCCTCCGGCTCTATTGTGAAATTTTCTTTTGGATATTCATCATCCCAACCTACAACTACAACATCATGGTTAGGAACCTCTTCACCATCATAGTAATATGACGCATTATTTGAATCGTAATAAGGAGAAACACTGTCGACATATTCCATCTGAGAATACAGCGAAGTTTCTATTGCTCCATATCTAAATATTGCACTTTTTAATGTATCATAATTTCTCTCATTTATAATGAGAGCTTCTTCCAAATGATACACAGAATTCAATGTCGAATCAGTTTTCTCATCACCATAAGGATCATCTATCTCATATACCGGACCTTGCCATGCCGCCAGATATGCAATACTCATAGAATGCTCGCCACCCTTATTCAGATCTAGAGCATAACTGTTACACATAGTCATGTGATCAGTGGAAAAAATCGCACTTTCTGTTGGTAACAGGGATGTCTCCAATGCACCAAGAGATGCAAACGCCCAGCAAGTACCATATCTTCCTTGATCTCGGACCTCTGTTACCCTGCCATAATCCCTCATATCATATGCGTCCGGCAATATTTTTTCGCCCTCAAGTCGTACCAAATCAATCCAATTTGATTCAAAATTATATTCGACCTCGTAGCTTAAATGCTCAGATACATTATTTATCGGAACAAATATAACACCCGTATCTTCATCCTTATACACATTGGAAATGAGTTCTATTTCCTCACTGTCGTTCAAAACAGCTACATTGGTATCTAGATGAAGTTCAAGCTTATTATCGCCTTTCATCACAAGAACTGTGCCATCAACATACTCCAAAACCGAGCAGCTTAAAAAGCTCTTAAGAAAACCCACCTCACACATAAGCTTCATGTTATCGTCAACATAAAAATTATAGTATTCGTCTACTGTGCTTCCAGCAACAGTTACAACAACTTCCTCACTGTTGAGCTGTGTTACCAGGTCATTCTTAAACTCTGCAGCGTAAGTAGAAAAATCTTCTGATTTTTCTACCGTAATTAAAGGTGTCTTATTTATCAAATATGCAATTGTAGCTATGACAACAATAGTCACCATGATACTACATATTCTCTTCATCGTATGGTCCTTTCACCATTTCTTATCTATTTTTTTTGGGAGGCTTTGGTCCCATAAACTGATAAAAATAAGACTTGATCATACCATTGTAAATCTTTCTATTCTTATCAGCCTTTCTGCCAATATATTTCTCTGCATCTTCGTAAGAGGTTATAAGATACATCGACCAATCTGAAAGTGCAGCATAACTCTCACCAATTATTTTATAAAGCTCCGGCAAGGCTGCTTTCTCTTCCAGTCTTTCACCGTATGGCGGATTTGTTATAATAAAACCATAATGCTTAGGATGTTTTAAATCCTTTACATCTCTTGCCTGAAAATGTATATACTTGTCCACACCAGCCTCTCTGGCATTTGCCATAGCACATTTTACAATTTCAGGGTCAAGGTCATAGCCCTGAATATTCATTTCAACATCATGTCTGATTAAATCATTCGCTTCATCATAAGCGTTATACCAAAGCTTTTTAGAAACTATTTTTTCCCATGAAGCTGCGTTAAACTCTCTATTCATTCCCGGTGCTATGTTTGCTCCTATCATAGCTGCCTCAATAGGAAACGTTCCACTTCCGCAAAACGGATCAACCAAAACTCTATCACTCTTCCAAGGCGTGAGCATGAGCAAAGCGGATGCAAGAGTTTCTGATATAGGTGCTTTTCCAACTAACTGTCTATAACCTCGCTTGTGAAGGGATGTCCCTGATGTATCAAGCCCAATAGAAACCATATCCTTAAAAATAAATACTCTGATTGGATACTCGTCTCCATCCTCGTCAAATCTGTTTACTCTATAAGTCTGCTTCATTCTCTCAACGATAGCTTTTTTTACAATAGACTGAATCGCACTACCAGAAAAAAGGGCACTTTTGTTAGTAGTCGCTTTTGTAACCCAGAATTTAGCATTCCTTGGGAGATATTCCTCCCAAGGAATGGCTTTAGTTCCTTCAAACAGCTCATCAAAATCAGATGCCTTAAAGCTTCCCATTTTAAGCAATATACGTTCTGCTGTTCTAATAAATATATTCGCACGAGGAATAGCAGTCTCATCACCGCTAAAGGTTATTCTGCCATCCTCCACAGAAACTATTTCATACCCCAGTTCCAGTATTTCTTTTTTCAAAACTGCTTCTAGCCCAAAATGGCACGGAGCAATTAATTCTACTTTGTTCATGTACTTTTCCTCATACCTTAAAATAAGCCTTCTTATTATCTACCATTTAAAAATGCACATACTTAACGCATTTTATTCCTATACATTTTAAGGTTATCCTCCTTGTATGTCAACAAACTTCAAGAATAAAATTTCTACTTTTTTGTAAGTGCTCCCTTATATTCCTTCAAGCCACCAATTGTATTTATAACTCTATAGCCTTTATCAGATAATATGCGTGCTGCCAAAGCACTGCTTCCTCCATTTTCGCAATAAAGCAAAATAACTTTTCCTTTTGGCAAAGATATATTTCCTTCTTGTATATCTTCAAGAGGCAGATTGATAGCCATAGGAATATGGCATTTACCAAATTCCTCCCGGTTTCTCACATCGACAATTATTCCTCCGTAGTTCAAAGCCTCGCTTAATATATTTCTGATGCTCGTATTATGAAAACGCATATTTCCGCCTCCTTTCATCTATTACTATAAAATATTCAATAATATTAAAAAGGTGACGGATTTAATTCATGATAATATACAAACAAGGTTCCTTGATATAATAGGGTAGTCCGCAAAGAATATGTAATATACAAACAACTGCAACGCAGTTCAAATGTTTGTTTATTACATATTCTTTGCAGCCTACCCTATTATATCAAGGAACCTCATCTTAATCTTACAGAACTATAAATCCCTAATTATTATACTTAGAACACTACCTCTATATATTTACCCTCATCATATCCGGTGTGTATATGTAATTCATCTATATATTTGTCTTCATCTACTAGAAGATAATATGTTACGATTCCTGATTTGCCAGTCGGTATTTTTGTTTTATGTCCGTAATTACTGTTTTCATCATTTTTATAATAACCTACATACTGGCTTTGTATAAAATATTCTTCAGCATCTTTTATTGTGAAATAGCTCAAATCATAGTATGGATTTATATCTACTTCCCCCGCATTATCAATATTTACCTCAAGTTCTAAAATAATTTTTCCTTCAAATTCGGAATCATCACAATACCGGAAAACTGCTTTGTTCTCATCTGTGACAGGTATTTCCTGCATGGTTACGCTATAAATGTTAAATCTTATCCGTGGCTCCTCTTGTTTTTTTTCTTCGTCATTTTTAATACTAATCAACGCAATTAATATAAGTGCTTCAAACATTATTGCACCGCCAACAACAAATATAATAATACCCTTAATTAAATTTTTCACACTTTCCATAGCACACCTCCTACTCTTCCACAATGAATTCTTCTACATTAGTGATATTGTAGGTTTCAATTATTTTGCCATTTTCATCGTATTCTTTTATATAGATGCTTGCAACATCGCCTTTTTTTACAGCATAATACATTACACCCTGCTCATAATATATATCGTTGCAAACTGTATATTGACCATCTACCTCTTCGTATATGTCTATGCTTGAATCATCCTCCAGCACATACGTGTTAACAGGCTCAATATAATAGCCACTGTGTGTCACTATAAACACATCTATGTATGTTGCCGCATCGCTGGAGTAAATGCCACGTGGTTGAAAAGAATATTTCATAGACACAAGCTCATGCCCCTCTAAAGCGTTCCATACTTCATCAGATACAATTTCCATCTCTTCTATCTCAAATATTCCACAATCAAATCCAATATTTTTATTAATAGAACCATATGTAGGTTTATCCTCTATAAATTCATATTCATTAACTACAGATTCTTCCTTGACTGATTTATTCTCTATAAACGACAAAGCAATTATAAAAATAGCAACTCCCATAATTACAGCCGTTAAAATCATGCCTACCAATAATTTACCTAATTTTTTTGATGTGTTTTTATTATTCTGTTGATTGTATAATGAATTATTCTTTTTATACGTACTCATTAATGCTGATACATTCTGAGTACCAGCCATATTTGAATATGTATTTTTATTGTTTGCCTGTTTTGTGGCTGCTTTTATCTCTTTATGCATATCGTAAGAAGTTGCCTGCGTGTTCTTCTCATAATAATATTTCATATCTTCTATGAAATCTTCCAATTTCTCCTGACGCATCTGCTGTTTTGCAAAGCTGTCCCCAGAATAGCTTGCCTTATATTCTGAACCAGTATGTACACTATAATTATTTGTATAACCCTCAAAACTACGTTGACTTTCTCCATCAACATGGTGATGATATGCACAATTCGGACAAATACTATTATTTCGTTCTAAATCAAACTTTGTACCACATAGTGCGCATTTTACTTTCATGCTAGTATCTCCTTTCCAAATTCTATGTTTTTTATGACTATTTTTATTATCCTAAAATTATATTTATATGTCAAATCTAATTCCTTACTTCTTTACAATTATTTATATTGACATCTCCAATTATATTATCGTATTATATCCTCACAATAATATCTATTTTTCAAATAATATCTTTATATCTAATTGGCTTTCGCCGGCTTATTCCAAGTGATATTTGAAATCTAATATTATATGTACATTGACAGGTTAATAAAGCTTTACACCTTCAAAAAATCCCCTTATAATATATATTAGATATATATTTGACGGAAGGGGTGTGAAAGGATGGTTGAATATATGCCAACAGATATACAGTTTAAAGATGATTTGCGTAAAGAAGAAATTAAAATCGAAACTGAATTAGAAATGCTTGAAAATAAAGAATATGAAAAACTAAAGAAAAAACTTGAAAGAGATTTAGAGCGGGTTCGCGCAAGTCTACAAGATTAATTTTTAAATACTGCAACTACATACAAGGTGTAAGTTTATTTTAACCCCTACACCCGATAAAAAATGGAGAGCAAATCGCTCTCCATTTTATTTTAGGAATTCCTATTTTTTAAATTATTTGCCAAGTCTTGCAAGAAGCTCTGCGCGCTTAGCCTCATTGCCTGGTTTGCCAAGAAGTGCAAACATGTTGCTCTTATAGCTCTCTACACCTGGCTGATTGAATGGATTTACTCCAAGCACATATCCACTCATACCACAAGCGAACTCAAATACATAGAAGAGCTCACCAAGTGATAATTCATCAATCTGCTCCATGTTAACAAGGATGTTTGGAACACCACCATCAACGTGAGCAAGGATTGTTCCATTCATAGCACATTTATTAATGAAATCAACTGACTGTCCTGTAAGGTAATTAAGTCCGTCAAGGTCAACAGGCTCCTCCTCCATAATAACAGAAAGCTTTGGATTTAATACGTTAATAACAGTCTCGAAGTGGTTCTTAGTACCCTCCTGAATAAACTGTCCAAGCGAATGAAGGTCAGTTGTAAAATCAACTGCTGTAGGGAAGATACCCTTTCCGTCTTTTCCTTCACTCTCACCGTAAAGCTGCTTCCACCACTCTGATACATAGTGAAGTGCTGGCTCATAATTAGCAAGAATCTCCATGCCAAGTCCTTTTTCGTGAAGAACATTTCTAACTGCAGCATACTTCATAGCATCATTTGAATCAAAATCATTAGCTATACAGTACTCACGTGCATTTGCAGCACCCTGCATAAGTTTATCTATATCTGCACCACTAACTGCGATTGGAAGTAAACCAACTGCTGTAAGAACTGAGAAACGTCCTCCTACATCATCAGGTACTACAAATGTCTCATAGCCTTCCTCTGTAGCAAGAGTTTTTAACGCTCCCTTAGCTGCATCAGTAGTTGCATAAATTCTCTTAGCTGCTTCTTCCTTACCATACTTAGCTTCGAGCTTCTTCTTCATAATTCTGAATGCGATAGCAGGCTCAGTAGTTGTACCTGACTTAGAAATAACATTTACAGAAAAATCCTTATCTCCGATTGCATCCATAAGATGTGAAAGATAAGTACTGCTGATGTTGTTACCACAGTAATAAATCTCAGGAGTCTTGCGAACCTCTTTGCTAACTGAATTATAGAAAGAATGTCTTAATGCCTCGATAGCTGCTCTTGCACCAAGATATGAACCACCGATACCAATTACTATTAACACCTCTGAATCACTCTGAATTTTAGCTGCTGCCTTTTTAATTCTTGCGAACTCTTCCTTATCATAATCTACAGGAAGGTCAATCCATCCAAGAAAATCATTTCCTGCTCCTGTCTTCTCAAGAAGAGTTTTCTTAGCAGCTACAACTCTTTCGCTCATTGCAGCAACATCTTCTTTTGAAGCCATAAACTCAGTGTTACTAAAATCAAATTTAATAGTCTGTGCCATGTTTTATCTCCTCGTTTATATATTTTATAGCATCGTCATCGCAATGCTTTATTTACATACAGTATTATTTTAGCAAAATACATTTTCTAATACAAGTAAAAAACACTATTTATTTACAATTCATTCAAGCTGGCAAACCTATATCCTTCTGCTTTTAAATTCTTAATCACTGTCTCTAACGCTTCTGCGTTTGAAGAAGACACATTGTGCATCAGGATAATTGCACCCTCATGATGATACTTATTAAAATGATTTATCACATAGTCAGCGCCCGGCTGGTCATTTACATCAAAATCCACATATGCCATGCTCCAAAAAATAGTTTTGTAACCTAAATCCTGTGTGATTTTGAGAGTACGCTCGCTGTATTCTCCCATAGGTGGGCGTAGATACGGATCCATTTCATATCCTGTAATCTCTTTCATATACTCAGCACAACCTGTAATCTCTAAAATCAATTCCTCATAGGACACTGACGGCATGGAGGGATGTGTTATTGTGTGATTCCCCACCTGGTGACCTTCCTCTTTCATTCGTGTAGCAAGCTCCGGATTGTCCCTGATATATGTTTTCGTGACAAAAAAGCATGCCGGAACATCTTCTGCTTTTAATACATCTAAAATTTCATCTGTAAACTCATTTTCATACCCACAGTCAAAGGTTAAATATATAACCTTTTCATCACAGGAAAAATCAAGATAATACGCATCATAATCCGATATTTCCAACGTATCATCACAGCCACTTGGTCCATGATTGTCATCTCTCTTAAACCACCACGCCAGCTTTTCATTAGAATAATTATAATATGTATCCTCTGAGCAAATTTTATTTTCTATGGGATATTGCAGATATCTCTTATCCACGTCGGACATTTCTTCATTCTTTATTTGCATTGAA
Source organism: Wujia sp. (assembly GCA_045531735.1). Lineage (GTDB taxonomy): Bacteria > Bacillota > Clostridia > Lachnospirales > Lachnospiraceae > Coprococcus_C. Next base: position 60,403 of record JAZSEO010000063.1, read on the forward strand.
GACCCCTTTTCTTCTGCCCTCCCATCTGTGTTGGAATGTAAATTCTCCTCATTGTCATAATTTATAAACGAAAATAAATCTCCTACGTCATCAAACCATCCTCTTCCATAACTAACACCAAACAATAGCAACAATATCATTGCAATGACAATCCAAAAATTTCTTTTTATATTTCTTTTTTTATTCAAGCGAAAAATTCATTAAGAAAGCTATTTAGGACCTCTTGAGAATTTTCATCAATTATCCCGGACGCAGCGATTTCCTCTTCGACTTTTGGAATACTTTTTTCCCTGTCCACATTATTTACACCCCCCTGCTCTTCGCCAAAAACATTGTCATTTTGTTTCTCATTAAATTTCGGCACAGTCCGAATATTAGGTGCACGAGATTTTGCCTCTCGTGACACAGGAATATTTTCCAGATAGTCCCTTATATTAGCCTTCAAAATCTCCATTTTATTATTTAGTAAAAATATATTCTCAACTGTGTATAAAAATGCACAGACTAAAACCCCATTAGCTAAAAAAGTAATCATATCTGGACTTCCTCTCCAATTTACATCATGATACAGAAATCCTCCTGCCATAACTAAAACAGCAATACCCGAGAAGAACCGCCCGGACCGTTTCCAAAACTCCATCGGACAGGCTAGAAACCTCAATGCCCTTATATTTTTTTCGACGTAGGCCTCTCCACTTCCATTATTTATTCCAAGACTTTTTCCATTTTCATATTTCTGTCTTATTATACGAAGCTTCTTTTGTCTCGTTGTCGCCATATTTTCAGATGCCTTTACCAATCCTTGCATGTACACATTTACTATTATCTTAAGAATGAGCCCAAGCACCCCTATCCCCCATAGGATATGTACGCCAATTCCTGCGTTAATGATTTTCTCCATCATATTGCCAACCTCTTTCTTTTTATGATGTGGTGATTATAAGCAAGGCGAAGTTGAGAAATCAAGTTAATGACATCGTAAAATTACCTCTTTTTTCGAAGGATTTTTCACCTTTAACACCTTAATGTTTTGTGGTATACTATACATTATTCAAATTTACATATCGTAATATATAGAAAGAAGGTTATACTATGACATATAAGACAAAAGGCACTTGCTCTCAGGCAATAGATTTTGATGTTGTTGATGGCAAAGTTAAAAATGTTAAATTTATGGGAGGCTGCAACGGCAACCTAAAAGGTATCGCTTCATTAGTTGAAGATATGCAGGTAGAAGAGGTAATCAAAAAGCTCGAAGGCATACAATGTGGATTTAAAGACACATCTTGCCCTGACCAGCTTGCCAAAGCACTTAAGCAGTTCGTTTAATTTAAGGTTAATCCCACGGAGGAATATATGAAAAGAATTATTTTAACAGGCGGTGGCACAGCAGGTCACGTAACACCTAACATGGCACTCATTCCCGTATTAAAAGAAAAAGGCTACGACATACATTATATTGGTTCATACGATGGAATAGAAAAAAAGCTTATTGAAGAAATGGATATTCCATATCACGGTATCGCTACCGGTAAGCTCAGAAGATATTTTGATTTGAAGAATTTCACTGACCCCTTCAGAGTAATCAAAGGCTTAGGCGAAGCCAAAAAAATCATCAAAGAACTTAAGCCTGATGTTGTATTCTCAAAAGGAGGCTTCGTCGCTGTTCCAGTTGTGCTTGGAGCTAAAGCTAATCATGTTCCATGCATTATTCACGAATCCGACATGACTCCTGGTCTTGCAAACAAAATTGCTATCCCTAAAGCCTCTAAGATTTGCTGTAACTTTCCTGAGACTTTAGAAAAGCTGCCTGAAGGTAAAGCAGTTGTTACAGGTACACCTATAAGAAAAGAACTTTTTTCAGGCGACGCTGCTAAAGCTATGGCATTTTGTGGTTTCAAAGAAGTAAGACCTACACTCCTTATAGTTGGTGGTTCAACCGGAAGCCTTAAGGTTAACGAAGCCATCTGGTCTTGTCTTGACAAGATAACATCAAAATATAATGTAATACATCTCTGCGGCAAAGATAAAACTAACGACAAATATAAGGATGTACCTAACTATGTTCAATACGAATACATCAAACAGGAGTTAGCAGATTTACTGGCTTTAGCAGACGTGGTCGTATCAAGAGCCGGAGCAAATGCAATATGCGAGTTACTCGAACTCAAAAAACCTAGCGTACTAATTCCACTCTCACTTGAAGCAAGCCGCGGTGACCAAATACTAAACGCAAAATCTTTTGCGAAAAGTGGATATGCCAAACTTCTTATGGAGGAGGATATTACCGACGCATCATTACTTGAAGCGATTAATGATGTGTACGACAACAGAGATAAATATATAAGCAACATGAACTCTAGTAGCAAAAAAGACTCTATTTCAATCATCATAGATATGATAGAGGAGCTTGCTAACAAATAATATACAAAAAACAAGCTATCCATAATGGATAGCTTGTTTTTATGATTAAAATAATTCTTTCTCTAACTGAAAAATATATCCTTCTATAAGCTGCATACGTTTTGTATACTCAGCTCTTCCCGCATCTGTTTTACATCTGCGAATCTTAGGTTTGTTAATACGAAGATAGTTCTTAATTCTATAATATGCTTTTTTATAACTTGCCTCATCCTCACATGCAGTAGCCATAGCATCCCAAAGGATACCAACAGCACCAACCTCATCCAATAAATCCGCATCCATAACTATCTTACACTCTAAAGATAGCTCTGCATCTGTGTCTTTATCTGCATGTATCATAATAATCTCACCGACTCTTCTAATAGTCTCAGGGTCAACGCCAATGCTGTCTAAATATTCTACAGCAAGCTCAGCGCCCACCTCTCCGTGAGGTCTTACTTCATCCCAACCGATATCATGAAGCAATGCAGCAAGGGCGATAATATCCAAATCTCCACCAAGCTTCGACTGAAGCTTAATAGCCCATCTGTATACTCTCATCGTATGCTCATATCTGCTTCTAAATGGATACTTGGGCGGTCTTCCGTTTTCGGCAGTCATTTTTTTCACATATTCAATTACTTCTGCATAATTCATAATTCTGCCCCTTGAATCCACAAATTTAGTGTCGAAAAAGCACCATACTTAATAATAACATTTATTTTGAAAAAATACTATAGCTTTTTTCATTTTGTATATAATAAAAACCGTGCGGCTGGCTTTGTGAAGCTCTCATAGACGTTACCAAAGCAGTTAACTCAGTCCCAGCAACCTCACGGCACCCAGAAGGTTCCACTTAGTGCTGCTTCGTTCCCGACCTGACACGGTTCATGGATTTCTGTCGCGCAAGACTAAAACATCAACGCCACTTACTGAGGGCAGCTCTACAAGAAACAACCCGAGGCCAACCATCACCCCTGCTATAGCGGATTGCAGGTAGAGGGCACCGCTAACTCCCCGGCTGCACGGAAATTTTATAAACATACCAATGTTCATTAGCCATACATAACTACAGCTAATTATATACCCTACAAGTATATAAGAAATATTATGTTAAGTCAAGGTTTTTCACTTTCTTGGATTCACGTAACCACGCAAAAAAATTCTTCATCATATTAGAACATTCATCTTCTAATATCCCTTTTGTAATCTCAACCTGATGGTTAAATTCCTTTATATCTAAAATATTAATTATAGAGCCTGCACATCCAGCCTTTGGATTCATGCACCCAATAACAACATGAGGTATTCTTGCCTGAACGATAGCTCCTGCGCACATCTGGCAAGGTTCAAGGGTAACATACATTGTGCAATCCTCTAATCGCCAGTCTCCTAAATATTTAGACGCCTTTTTTATCGCAAGAATCTCCGCATGCGCAAGAGTAGTCTTGTCCATGTTACGCCTATTGTAGCCTCTGGCAATTATCTTTCCATCATATACAATCACACATCCTATCGGAACATCCTTGTTCGCCTCAGCTTTCTTTGCCTGTTTTATCGCTTCCTTCATGTATTTTTCATGTTCATTTATTGTAAAATTCTCTGACATATTTTCTCCTAAATATATTTATTTGTATCTACAACATAAATATTATATAATAACTGGTACAGAAATGCTAACCTAAGTTTGAAAGGTGTCGTTATGGGTCCATATATAAAACACACTAAAAACTTGATACTGAAAGTCGAAAACGAATCAAAGGCAACGGAGGTTTTAAATTTATACCTCCGCAACAAAAATATTTTTGATACATTCGAACCGACAAGACCCTCTGATTTTTATACTGTCGGCTATCATTACGCCATGCTGCACAGAGAATATCAGGCATTTCTTTCTGAAAATTTTGTCAGATATTATATCTATAAAGCAAACAACACATCTAGAATCATTGGTGCAATAAATTTTAACATTTTTCACGATGCATTAGAACCATATGCCGAAATAGGCTATAAAATAGACCAGCTATATCATAATCAAGGACTGTGCTACGAAGCCTGCAAAGCTTGCTTTGAGGTACTAAAAAATGATTACGCTATCAAACGAATTGATGCCCGCATACATCCCGAAAACTATGCTTCTATGGCTGTAGCTACCAAGCTTGGTTTTAAGCCTGTTTCCTACGAGCCACAAAGTGCCAATGTTATGGGTAAATATGTAGACCTCGTACGTTATACACTTACTATCTCAGATATCCAATAACCAAAATTTCCCGTCAGAATTTCTGTACGCTTGACAGGTATAAAAACATTGAAACCGAACATGTTTGCCAAATATTTTTCTTTGTTCGTAAATACACCGGGAACGCCTATTACGTATACCTCTCTGTCATCAAAATTAACTCTGCCCATCATAATATATCTGTAATGATAATATCCATGAGACAAAAAACTATTTACTCCGAGTTTCCAGTTAGCCATAGGCAGCTTACCTATATCATGTGGAACAATTTTTACGCATTCTATGAGTTGGCTGTCCATGAAAACCGGTAGCTTAGGATGAGTTGCCAACATCCTCTGGCAGTAGTCCTCGCCTGACTCTTCATTTATATCTGATTCGCAATCATTGCATGATTGATTATGTACATCTTGCTTAATATCAGTACCGGTTTCTGTGTATGCCTCTTCTTGATGCTGAATACTTATTTTCTCTTGACGCTCATCTTTCCCTACCACTATCTGAGGTATCTCTATATTATCTGGCACAAACTCAAAATCCGCCCAAGTTCCTGCCAGCATTTCTCCATCATCACAAATAAAAAGAACACCATCATATTCATGAATATGTCTTCCGTCTCCCAAAGGATTGTCCCACGGAATTTCTACTCTTTTAATAATAGTGTCCCTTTCTTTCGGCTGAATGCAAATATCTGTCAAATAGCCGATTTTCTTCTGGTGGTATATCAAATATGCAACACATCTGCACATTTTATTTTTGTAAAGCTTAACGCCTATCTGAATGCGAGCCTGTGCTCTGTCCTCACAACCTATACGTTGCACCTTAACAAAGCCTGCATTCTCACATCTATGTCCCTCACGATACCTGTATATGTACGATACCCATCTTCCACTCTTCATAGCAACTCATCACTTCCTCGTCTATAATACTCTTACTATTATATGAGGGAAGTGATGAATTAATTACTATTTTTTAAGAATTATACGTTTCAAAAATATTTAGTCCTTTAAGATAACATACAGTTCCATTCCATTTTTGAAAAACGCAATGTCACCTGCAGCATACACACTATCTACAGGTTTATCTAATTCAAGCAATTGAGGTGTACTATATATAGTATAATCTGCCTTATTTTTTATTTTTCTAGTAAAATCATATCCCCAATAATAGACATTGCCTTCAACATCTAAACCAATAACAAATTGTCCTCCAAATGATAGCTGTGTGAATTGTAAATCACTATCCCATTCAGAAAGACTCGAATCTAAAACTACCTGACCTGCTTCATTTACCCTTATGCACTCCCATTCAGAAATGGCACCATCACCAGAAAACGTATACAAACCTTCATATTCACCAATGTGAACCACATCTGAAATATTTTCAACTTTTGTAAACTCTTTTATTAATTCCGTAGTAGTAAGAAATTCTTGTTGTGTCTCTGAGAATTCGGTTAAAATAATCCCACCTACAACATACAAATCACCATCCTCAGTAAGAATAGCCGTATTCACATAAAACCTCACCACTTCTTTAGCATTAGATATATTTTCTATTTGAGTTGGCTCTATAATTTCTTCATCTTCTCCTAAACCGACACTATAAAACTCGTCGCCTTTTCCCCATACATAAACATATCCATCAGTGGTTATCGCTATTGAATTAGTTCCATTTCCGTCAACATATTCTACATGCTCCAATATCACATCCGACAATTCATATGTATTATCCTCAAAAACCTTCATAGTATATAAATTATCTTTATCATCAATTATCCATAACCAATCTTTACAACTATAAACCTTAGCTATTTCAAAATCTAATTGAATAGTAGTAGCATTTAGCTCCGAATCAATACATACAAGCTTACCATTTACTATCGCAAACAGTTCTTCATTATCGGATGTACTGATAAAACTTGGAGGCGCCTCAAATACATAACTAATATATTCTTGTGGTTTTTGTTTTAATTTTTCCGAAATCAAACCGCAAGACACAATAGTAGCAAATATCAATATTATATATTTTATAAATTGTTTTTTCTTCATTATTTATAAAAGAATTCCTCCTCTAAAGATGTAAATTAAATTCAACAAATACAACACAATTCTATATCTAAATGTTTACATTTTAATTCATCAGTTCTTTGAGAATGCTCATTTATACCCCCATAATTTGAATCTATCATAATTCTTTAATATAATCAACTCGTGCTCTTTTTTTACATATGCTACTGTAGTGCCAGCATAAACAGCATCTGCCCCACTTACTTCATCCAGAAGCATCGGTTCATTGATAAACCGATCTGGATTATTAGTTATTCTCATAATATCGATTCCTCTGAAATACACGTCACCCTCTTCTGTTATACCCATCCAATATGACAGGCTCTGAGAGAACGCTTTAAAATTTATATTACTACATTTTTCTTCATATTCTTCATCAACAACCCTATAACTGTATCCATTTTCAAGCCAATATATAATTTTGTCATCGCAGAAAATCATCCTTGTATCTCCATAGCTTATATCTACAGCCTTTTCTATATCTTCTATCAATGTAAATTCTGTATAATATATTGGTTCTAAAATTTGTCTATCTTCATTATATTCATAATCTACTATTCCCGCTTCAAACACTTCGCCAGATCTTGATAAAAGCATGGACGACTCACTACCAAAAAAAACTTTCTCTATATCCTTTATATATTCGACCTTTGTTGGTGTTTCTACATATTCGACATCATATAACCCAAGTAGCTTATCTTGATTCGACCCCCAAACGAACAAATCACCTTGAGTAGTTACCGCACCACAGCTGTATGTTTTTTCTTTAGGATATGATACATACGCAAAGCTTTTTACATCAGTTAATATTACATCTGATATTGGAATCTCCGTATAAAACTTATACATCATCTCATATAAGTTACCATCGTTATCCACCAGATAAATGCTGTCCTCAAGTGGATATGCAAATGAAATATCAAAAGGAGTATCAATATATCTGCTTCTTCCAGTTTCATCATACATAGTAAGCTTTCCATCCATAATTACAGCCAGCTTATTTGTATATGGCGATGAAAATATTCCATCTGGTTCTTGAGGAAGTTCGATTTTCTCGTATCTGCTATAATAGTAAAACAAAGCACCTACTATAACAAAAACAAATATAAGGAATGATATTAATTTGATTTTTCGTTTCATTTAATCTCCCCGATTTTCTAAACGCATGTTAATCTATTCTATGTTTCTCCTTATCCCAAACAACATTACCTTGTCTATCAAGCCAATATGTTACTTGTTGTTCTGCTTCTCTCTCCCAGCCATTAACCTCGCGTGACCATGCATCAAACGCATCTGTAGCTTTTGAATGCTCATACGATAATACAAAATCATATCCATATAAATCTACATATAATCCTTTGTAACTCGCTGAACCATCCCATGCAGTTACCTTTTTTATGTTATGTTTAGATTTAAGAAACGCAATAGCTAAATTATCACTATATTCTAAATTATTATTAATTAATACATAATCTAAATTGCCATTATTACAACACGATAAATTTAAATAGTATATTTCTTTAGCATCTATATCATCTATTGTTATGTTCCCTTTTTGATCTTTATATGCATACATACCATCTTCATTCGTACTTGCACACAACCATCTATCGTCTTCTATCCAAACATTGCGTGGTTTACCATGATATATCAAATGAACTTCATCAATAATATGTGTTATCTTCCCCTCCGAGTTTATTCCCATCTTATTCCACTCTTCAATAAAATGTTCCATATTATCTGTAACAATATTATCAACATTTTCTCCATACACATAACGCAGTTCTAAATATCTCGTATTTGCCTCATGTTTTAAAAAATATTCGTCTAGACTACTGTTAAATATATAACTTTTTGATTCATTATATACTCTCGGTGTAGCGTCTTCTTTATCTGATGCTCCATCACCATCAGTATCTGGCTTTGTTGGATCAGAATACATCTCAAAACCATATCCTTTTACAGAATAAACTCCAGGTGAAATTTCTTCACTCTCATAAAAATTTCTAGGAACAGGATTTATCTCTTCACCATCCAACAGCTTGTCGTCATCAGAATCATCATCATCTGGGTCTGTATAAATAATAGTTCCATCTATCAGCCTTATTCCAACCTTCTCAACAACATCATAC
>JAZSEO010000041.1:0-3805 GCA_045531735.1 Wujia sp.
ACAAAAGATAACGCAGGATCTAATTACAAATATGACAAAGCCAGCTACGAAGAGTGTGCCGAGGTAATACATCGCTATGTAAAGGCTACACTGATTGATATACGTAGATTTTTCCGCATAATCCTGTTCAACTTTGTTACATTGAATGATGATGCACACTTGAAGAACTTTTCTTTGATAGAACATAATGGTGAATATCGTCTATCTCCTGCCTATGACCTTATCAATACATCTTTGCAGCTTATGAATCCTCATATTTTTGCTCTTGACAAAGGTCTCTTTAAGGAGGGAATGGCATTTTCTGATACTCACACCATCAGCCGTTCTGATTTTGAAGAGTTCGGTAAGCGTATTGGACTTCCTATAAAAGTAATAAAACAAGAGATTGATATGTTCGCGGCAGAACAACCTTTAGTTAAAGAGTTACTTAGCCGTTCGTTCCTTTCACCATCTTTGCAAAAACAATATTGGATGGCATTTGATTACCGTCGCAAAATGCTCAATTTTTAAAGCATAAATAAAACAAATAGAAAAAGTCGTTTTATTTCCCTGCAATCAATATATTTTGCATACTTGCAGGGAAATAAATTATATCCTGATTTTTCAGATTCATAAATTAAATGATACAACCATAATAAATTATCGTTTGCGTTAATATAGCAGACAATGCCGTCGTTTACTTATCGCGCACGATGATTTATAGTACTCCTACAAAAGAAAAAACTAAAATCACACATTTGTGTAATTTCCAACGATAAACATTGAGTAATATCGCTTAAAAAGCGTACCTTTGCATTAGAAATCATTTGGAACACAAATGCGGTAAGAGGCTGAATACAAATCACTTCAATTTGGATTCTACCGAAACTTGAAAATGAGCTTGAAAAGCGCGGTACAACACGTATATCGAAATCGCTGATTATCAGCACGATGAATTTGTGAGTATTTTCCGTGTCATTGTAAAAATGCGAGTTGTACCGATTAAGAGGCTAAAACGCTTTCAATCAATAGTGTAAATGTGTTGCATAGAGTTATCATATGCTCTTTATGTGCTTTGTATATTTTACTGTATGGAAGATTAAAAGTATCCATCCAGATGATTTTGATAAAATAACATTAGGATTCAATGACTGTTTAAATAGTTCTAGCTCTCCGTTTGGGTATTCCGAAGAACAGGAAAGTAAAATAATGCAAGTACTCAAATATTGGGGGCTTAATGAGCGTATAGGTGAGTATAAAAAACTTGTAAAAGAACGAAATGATATTGCTCACTCTAATGGAAATATATATTATAAAGATCAGAAATCTGTAGATGATAGAATCGATGATGTTTTACGATTTTGTGGGGAAATCCATCGCAAAACAAAAACATCTATTGAGCATTCATATATTTTATTCTTAAGAGATAATTATTCTGTTGAAGATAGTCCATACTCAACTATCGAAGAGATGCTTTCAGATGAGTATATCCGAATACACTATATATCAGAAAATGATATAAAATATTGCTGTGAATGCAGTATGGAAGGATTTAACACTCATAAAGAAAAAGACTCAATAATCGAAATACATAGAGAAATTCAAACTATATATCAAGTAGAATAACATATGGGCAAAACAGTAACTACATACCTAATTGATGGAGATCCCAAAGGAACTCAATATGCGTTCATTAGCAACAAGATTTGCCAGATGTTTGTTGTGCCACGTTCTAATCTTGCATATCTCAATACACAGGAGAAGTTGCAGAAACCTGCATTTTACATTTTATTAGGTGAAGATGAGGCCACTAAACCGCAAGCATACATCGGTGAAACCGAAAACTTTCGTGAGCGAGTTAAGGATCACGATAGCAAGAAATCATTCTGGCAAAAGGCACTCATATTTGTATCGAAAGATGCAGATATGACTAAAGCTGATGTGCAATATCTGGAACACAAAGCTATTGCCGAGGCAAAGAAAGCGAATGCATTTGTATTGAGTGACAATAAGCAGACCCCAAAAGCGCCTAACTTGCTCGAATATCAGCAAGACTCGATGGATGAGTTCTTCGAGGATGTAAAAATTTTAGCATCTTTCATTGGGTGCAATATCTTTGAGGTATCACAACCAAAGGCAGAACATATCTTCTATACCAAAGGTCGTGGTTGTGATGCAAAAGGCTTTTATAGTTCAAATGGTTTCACTGTGCTGAAAGGTAGTGTGATAGCCAAAACTGCAGTACCATCTCTCAAATGGGCTGATAAACGTAATACTTTGGTTGAAGAGTACACTGCAATTAATGGTGATAAATTGATTATGACTTCAGATAAAACATTTACAAGTCCAAGTACTGCTGCATCATTTTGTTTAGGTCGCCCCTCAAATGGATGGGCTGACTGGAAAGATAAAGACGGCAATACATTAGATTCTGTTTACAGGAAACCACTAGAATAATATACTAGATGAGCAATCTACTATATAAATATTTGGATGTAAACGGTGCTATAATGATGTTACATTATAGCAATTTAATGTATGCAAATGCTATGATGTTTAATGATCCATTCGATTGTCATCCAAGTTTAATAGATTTCTCCAATGTACCAGTAGATGCTCTTAGAGGTTGGCCAGCTGATGTGATTAAGGATATTGAGTCAAATAGACATGAAAACTACAGAAATGATTTATGGATTTGCTCTTTATCCAAAGTGCATAATTCCATCTTAATGTGGAGTTATTACAATAAACATGAAGGAGTTTGTATAGGTCTAAATATGGATAAAGTTGCCAAGTGCATCGATGTTAGATATGGAATGATGGTAACTTCGCAGGCCAGATCTGTACAATATAAAGATGTTGTAAATAAACCGAATTACTATCGAGATAGAGAAGATTTCTTCAATTATCAGGTATATACCAAAGCTAAGGCGTGGGAGCACGAGCAAGAGGTTAGATTGTTCATATACAAACCATCTCCAATGTTTATGAGTTTGTTGCCATTTCAGCACGACAGGAATGAATTTGACAATAAAGAAATAAGGACATTTATTCGACTTAGTGCAGAGTGTTTCGAATCCATCTATTGTGGTGTCAAAATAGACAAAGAAAGAAAGAAAAGAAAAAATTATTCAGTTAGCAAAAACATTGAATCCTGATATAAAAATATATCAAATGAACATAGACCCTCAATCGTTTAATGTAATAGAGAAACAAGAGATGAATTATACACTATCGGATTATATCGAGTTGTTTACCAATCTACATACAAATAAGCAACAAGGCAAAAAGGCTCCTCACAAAGCTATTATGCTAATTAGTGTTATAGAATTGATAGCATCCCGACATATACTCTCAAATCAGATCGAGTTTACCGAGGAACTGGAAAATTGTTTCTTAAAGAATTGGAAACGATATGTAGGTGAATCATTTATATTCAAACCAAAAGCGGGCACACCTTTTTGGCATCTCAATTCAGAGCCATTCTGGCAGCTGATACCATTTGAAGGTGGATATAAAAGAATTGTTGAATTACAAAAAGGAAATCCTTATTCACCTTCAACTATTCGCAAGAATATTAAATATGCAGTAATGAACAAAGAACTATACGAGTTATTGCAAAATGAGAGTAACCAAGCAACATTACGAGATATATTAATAAATAGTATTAAATAACAAACATCATAGTCTATGGCATTTAACATTTATTACATCAACTATCCAAAAGTATATGAAATTAAGATGATGTTTGATAATTTCATAACTGTAGCCAAGGAGGTACAGAAGGATACAGCTGGTAACGCTTCTGCCCATCTAGGAGCAAAAA
>JAZSEO010000103.1:0-6128 GCA_045531735.1 Wujia sp.
TTCATCAATAAGAGCAAACACTTCATCAAGAGTTCCTTTGATTGGCGTGGTATCATTGCAAAACTGAAATAAGTCTGATGGCTCCCAGTTCATAATTTCATTCTTACCTGAAAGAAAACCGCAAATCAATTTTCTATGAGGCAGCGTGTCTAGCATGTCATTATAAATCTGAATATCCTTGGCGGACAATTCATCTAGAATTACAACAACATCAATATCACTTGTTTCTGTTGCTTCACCACGACCATAACTACCTTGAAGCCCTACAAACCACACACGATTTTCAAAAGTTTTATTTAATGTTTGCAAAAAGTTTTGCATCCAAACTGTAATATCTATCATTTTCTCACCTCTGGAAATGGGAAGCTGCTAAATTGAAATCCACCAACACACTCCATATTTGTCAATAATTGTAGCACAACATTTACTCCATGGAAGTTCGCCAATAGGTTCAAGAACTACTCCTCCTTCGCTCAAAACCTGAAATGCATTATGAACGGCTTCTTCTGTTCCCATTTCAAATACATTAAAGGTCATGGTTTCCCATTTATACTTATGTACAATACTTATATCACAAGGATTTTTTGCTTCTGCTAGAGCAAGAAATCCTTCTCCATTCACAGATAACTCACAATGTTCATATGCTGTGTTCTCTAGATTCTTAAACTCGCGGGTAACTTCTGCCCCAAAAGCTTTACAATATGTTTCTGCAGCTTCAAAACTGTTTTTTACATATACTTGTGTGTAATTCTTCATCTTCAACCTCCACAGCTTCAAGTTTATCTAACTGTTTACAATTTCTAATTTACATTCCCATGTAACATAACCCATTCAAAAAAGAAAGCCTCTGCCAAATATACAGAGGCACCCCTTCATATTCACTTTCCTACATCCTAATAGGCCGTAATATTCAAATTTCAATCACTAATATAATTGCTTCCATATATTTCGTATAATTCCGTATAGACTACAATCATGAAATCCGTCTCGTGTTTTATAATAATGTCGCAAAAGACCTTCATATTGCATTCCAGCCTTTTCCATCACCTTTCCTGAAGCAGGATTTTTTACCGAACTAAATGCATCAATTCGTTCAATATCCGTATTACGAAACATATAATCTATAACCGCTCTCGCCGCTTCACTTGAATAGCCTTGATTCCACCAACGGCTACCGATTTTGTAACCTAATTCACCTTTCAGATCATGTTCTGAAGTTATAGTAACACCAATAGAACCAATCATTTCGCCATCTCTCAAATATATTCCCCAGTAATAAGTGGAGTCCTCTTGATAGCTATTCAACCATTGTTGAATCATGTTCTTTGTATCATCAATTGTTTTATGTGCATCCCACCGCAAAAAAAGTGTGACTTTATCATCACTTGTCCAATTATAAAACATCATTTCCGCATCGCTAAGTTCAAGTCTCCGCAATGTTAATCTCGTAGTTTCTATTGTTTTTGTTCCTGTATGTCTCAAATATTTACTCCTCCATAAAATTCAAATCTTTTACTAATTTTTAGCATCGCCAAACTGAAAGTTTCGTATGTATATTTATATAGCTAATAACATAATTACACCGGACAGTATTGCTATTATTATTCCAATACCAGTCCCCTTCATAGCTCCTTTGACATGAAATAAATAGTCCGTGTAATCTTCATCCATATCTTCCGTCCCGGGAATTCTAAGTTTTTTGCTATGGCAGAATATCCCCCAATCCAGCACCAACATATCGTATATATTTACTATAAAGAAAAGCATAAATACATGGAAAAAGGTATCAACAAACCCTCTGCAACCGGAAAGATATGCTACGATTGCCAGTAGAACCGCAAAAAAGAACACACCAAATATTTTTTTACTTATATGTTTCTTTTCTCTTTCTTTAATACAGCTTGCGTATTGTGGCAATTGTTCAACCCTCTTTATCACATTGGGCGGATAAGACATAATCATAACCATAGGGTCTTTATATTGAACCGGTAATATTATCAGTGTAAACACTATACACAATATAACACATTCTATCACTAATATCATTTTTACCTACCTTTCTTTTCTGGTCTATATTGTCTGCAAAAAAAATTCACATTTTGTTATAATATGATTCGCCATCACATATTATATCTTTTTCAAAGTTATTACCCTTTTCTATCTTACTATCTCTGTTCCTGTTGATAGGTAATTCATCTTATCTCCCATAACCACTTTCATTCGCTTATATGCCTTTGGTCCGGTACAATGGCAAGTATAATAAATACTGCGTTTTTGAATTAATGAAACCACTACACGGTCAATTATTTCATCACTTTCATACTTTCTTGTTGGTGGGTTATAAAGATGAAAGCCTCCGACCACCATATCCATTTCACCTACAACAATCTGTTCTGCCCTATTTTGAATATTAACAATTCCTGCATGAGAGCAACCGGATATCAGCACTTTTTCTTTCTCCGTAGAAATAATTAGATTCTGCTCGTGGCAAAAATCATCTAATACAATTTTCCCTTGCCTCTTCGAAAACAACACATTATTTGATTTCGAAAGATTATCCGACCTATCCACATTAGAAAATACAGTCAACTCTTCATCTATCACTGTCCTTCCTTCTGTATAAACTATCTGCTTATGATTAAGCAATGTTTTGTCCAATCCCACATTGAATGGAATATTTAAAACCTTAATATAATGTGGCTCAAACGCTTCTTTTCGGATATAAATCTTTGCTTTCTTATTCTGTTCCAGAAAATATTTCAACGCTCCGCCATGATCCTTATGTCCATGAGAAATAACAACCGTATCTATATCGGATATATCAACATTCATTTTTAAAGCATTTTCTGCAAATAACTTATTTGGTCCAAGGTCAAATAAAATTTTATGATTAGGTGTCTCAATGTAAATGCATAATCCATGTTTACATCCATATTCTGAAGAAATCGAAGTATTCTCGACTAAAGTCATCATTCTCAGCATTAAATTTATCCTTCCTCTGAATTAATCCAAATTCCCAAATGACACACTTGTGCATTTCTTGGCTTTATAATATAATTTCATCAAATAAAAAGCAATATCTTCATGGAAAATGATACATATTTCGCAATTTGTGCCATAATATTTTTCGACATTCTTATATCAAAGGAGCATCATATGTATTTTGAAGGAATTGAAGAAAATCAAACAAGACTGTTAATCATAAACAGTCTACTGGAACTTTTAGAACGGAAAAGCTATTCTTCCATTACCATTAACATGGTTGTTGACCGTGTAGATTTAGGCAGACGCACCTTTTATCGTTATTTCAAAACCAAAGATGATACCATGGAATATATTACAGAGCTTTTAATGGAGCAATTTGCAAGTACAGTAATGAACAATCATGCCTCTGACATGAAAACTGTGACTATTTCTTATTTCAAGTTTTGGGAACAGTATATCGACATTTTACTTCTTCTAAAAAAAGCCCGTGTGCTCTATTTTATTGAGGAGAATCTGGAATCACATATTATCAATGTCGCCAAAAAAGTAAAGCATGTTCCAGATAATATGCCTGCCGAAATGTTGAAAGAAATGTACGAAAAATATAAATATGAATTTTCCATTAAATTGGCAGGCTTATGGAAAGCAACCATTATGTGGTGCGAGGAAACTCCGCGAAAAACTCCGGAAGAAATGGCAACACTTATTACAGAATTATTTTCGTGAATTAACATAAAAGCCCTATAGTTGCATCAAACTATAGGGCTTAATCAATGTGTCAACTTCAAATTTTCATGTGTTCGAAATTGGAATCTATCTGTTTCGTTTTTTAAAATGTGTAATCGACAGAATTCCAACAGGAGTAAAATAGGCGCACCAAAATTCAAGTGCAATAACTCCACCAATATTTGTCTCTCCATTTGTCATCGAACTAAATACTCCTGTCATTGGCATAATAAAACATCCAAAAAAAAATATTCCATGAATCATCATTAGATACTTTAGCCACTTATCTGTTTGGGACTTCACATCAATTGTTAGGCCTACAAAAAAAGTTGAAAGTGCCATCATGCCATATCCAAGCAAATCATAACTAAAAAACAAACCTCCTTCTGAATAGTTTAGTATTTGCATGGCTTGTTTTCCTAGTTGATCCAATCTAACAGTAGTTGTCTGTGCAAAATACACAAGAAATACTAAAACAGCATAAATCGTTGCAAATACCATTCCAACATTAGCCGCCACTCTATAATTTTCTTTACATTCATCACAAAAGCCAGCGATTAGCATTATATATCCTATCGGTAATAGCATACATACGAAATAGCTTCCAAAATCAAATGGTATTAACATACAGATAGCAAATAGTAATACAGAAACTGTTACTATCATAGCGCCTATCCTTGCTATTGTTTTGTTCATTCTTGCACCTCCACAAATTCTAATTTTACTAACTGTTTTTACGTTGCAACCCCTCATAATCATTTCTAAGCATACCGTAAATGTTATAGTCACAATAGACCGAAACCATTTTGCCTTGTCGGATTGTTCCCTCTTTTATGAAACCACATCGCTCAAGGACCTTATTTGAAGCAATATTTCTAACATCAGCACGCCCATTCAGTCGTTCTATTTCCGTATTTTCAAATATGAACCGTACCACTTCCTTTAGAGCTTCTGTAGTAATTCCCATATTCCAATATTCAGGATGAATACGATAACCAACATCACCCATCCTAGAATTCTGTATATCAAATACTGCAATCATTCCAATAACAGTATTTGTTTCTTTCAAGACAATCCCCCAATCAAAATCTGGTGAAGGCTTCCTTTTTACCCAAGGACGAGGGTCAATGAACATCAATTCTGGATTTTTCTCACTTTTACTAGCCTTTCGTCCCCAATAAGTATAAATTTCATCTCTCCCCAACCATTCTTTTAAATCAGGCACATCATTTTCGTTAAGCACACGAATAATCAGTCTTTCAGTTTCAAGAACAGGTTTATCTATTTCGTAATCTTTTAACATGGTACCTCCGTCATATTTATATTTTCCATTTTCTGCAAAATTCAATTTTTTCTAACTGTCTACATATTGGAAGTTTTCTTTCTATAAAATCACTTCATCAGATAGGAAGGTTCAATACTAATACATCCTAAAATCAGTTGTTATTTCCAAAATATTCTTGCTCTCTTTCAAAATTTTAATCAGTCTGTCATCCAAATCCGGATTATTATCTCTGTAATCAACTTCTCCCAACTCGCTTCTGATTGAAAAAGCTAATTTCTCTTCATCTAGACAAAAATCAGCATGAATGCTCTCTTTATTTCCTCTTGCATCAAGTCTGATCCATTTATTCAATTCACTTATAAATACAGTATTAAGCGCGTGAATAATATAACCTTCATCGGCATTGTCATCAGCTCGTGTAAGAAATTGATAAGAAAATCCAGATGGGATTCCATTTGCTCTTAAAAGTGCCGCAAGAAGACTTGACTTAGTCCAGCAGATTCCTGTTCTGTTTATTAACACTTCGCTCGCCTTACAAGATACCACTTCTGACTTAATATCCCAGGAATGCGATATTTCATCTCTAACAAATTTATATGCATTTTCAATGTATTTCAATTGCGAATCTGAATTTAACTTAAGTTCATTTACTTTCTCCTGAATAATCGAATTATTATAATCAATACATTCTGTTTCTGAAAGATAATCTTTATCTATATTAATCACATGACACCCCACAATTTCATTTTTCTATCTGTTCTTCAACTTGATCGTTGTTAGATTAAATACATTCCACATACACAGGAACTATTAAAGTAAAAAACAAATCAAAGTATATAGCTTTTATCATTTTTCACCTCCAGAAATCAGATTTTATCTACATTATCCTCTTGAAACAAAATGTTTCATTGGTCCATTCAAATTATAAATTTCTTGTTCCAAAAACTCAGGATAAATAATTACATTTTGCAGTTCTTCAATTGGAAGCCAACCAATAACTACATTACAATTATCTTTTTGAGAAACAAAATCTCTTGTATCAGGAATTTCTTGATTTTCACATAATTCTACCAAATAATAAAAGGCAATATTATGAACTTGTTTTCCATTCCACTCCCAAAAACATTCTTCG
>JAZSEO010000101.1:0-4262 GCA_045531735.1 Wujia sp.
CATTTGCAGTATGTAAGAGAAAACCAGCCTATGATATTACAATGACAGATATTGTATCAGAAACTGGTATGAGTCAGGGAGGGGTATATAAATATTTTAATAATATTGATTTAGTGCTTGCAGCACTTATTGATAAGGCAAATATGCAAGGAAACCATGTTGAGCAAATAGATGAAATTATGGAATCCGGTAATTCGCCGGAAGTCATTTTACACGATTTGTTTTTGGTTTCCGAACAGTATTTTTCCGACATACTGATAGGCTATAATAAAGTTCTTTTTGAGCTTAGTACATTTTGGGCGCATAATCCGGAGCGGAATGAACGGATTAACCAAAATGTAACCACTACATCAACCTTTGGCTATTTATTACAATGTGCATCAAAAACTATTATAACGGGAGCAGAGAATGGATATTTTATGCCTGTTATGCCAATAGAAGACATCTTGGCTTTTATTGTAGCTTCATTTGATGGAATTATACGAGATGTGACTCTTTCTAAATGTTATACGGGAGAAAACATACCGAAATCAAGTGTTGCTTTTGATGAGAAAAGCATAATCCATTGTCTATATATCAGCACCATGTCTTTGTTGGGAAAAAAATCAGTTAATGAAAGAGGTGACTTATGAAAAAAATAGTGTTGGTATTTATTTTTATTTTATCCGGATTGTTGATGGGAATTACAGCTCACGCCACGCAGGAAACAGAGCTGATGGCAAGTAGTTATGATATAAATGAATATTCTATTGCTTACTATGAAAACGATAGAGTCGTGTTTCAGAATTATGGTGACGGAATAGATGAAAATTCTGTATTTGAACTTGCTTCCAATGGTAAGGTGATAAGTGCTTATATTGCTTTAAAGTTAGTTGATGAGGGAAAAATTAATCTTGATGACAAAATCGCTCCATTTTTAGATTCTGATTTACTTACCAGTGATGAACGGTTAAATGACATAACTTTAAAACAGTTATTATGTCATACGGCAGGCTTTTCTCCTTCTTATGAGTTGGGCATTGACAAGAAAATATATTCAGATCCTGGTAAGGAATTTTGTTATTCTGGAGTGGGATATATTTATCTACAAAGTGTAATTGAAAATGTCAGTGGAATGACGATGGAACAGGCGGCAGAATATTATGTTTTTGAACCTTTGGGGATGGAAAACAGCACTTTTGAACATACCAGAACAGTTACGCCTTATATGAATTTATCTTCGGTTGTAATATATATATTCATTATTTTTATTATAGTTTTTACTGTCCTTTTATTGGCTGTTTTTGTTTTGAGGAAGATAACAAAAAAACAATTTTTCTCATCTAAAATCAGTCTGATTGTGTGCTTTGCTATAGCTGTTGTTGTGAATATATCCTTTTTGCTTGTTTTGGTATCAAAAGTAGTGATTACTTTTGGAGTATGTGCTGTATTTATGGGAGTATCTTTGGTACTTGCCCGAAAACATACAAAAATCTTTTATGCTGTTATACCAATAGAAGTAATGCTCATGTTGGTTTTAGGATTTGCAATTCCTGCTACCGTACCGGTTACAAATGATATAGTAGCAAAAGAAGCAAATTGTGCATATACCCTGAAATCCTCAAATGAAGATATGGCTGCATTTTGCAGTGAACTGACAAATGAATATTATAGTGGTGATGGCGCCGTAAAGGAAATGTTTTCTGCTGCTGTGAATATTGATGATGTAAATAGTTGGGGGCTGGGTATTGCCATTGAATCTGAAAGCAAAGGAGAAACTTATTGGCATTCCGGCATCAATCCCGGTTTTCAAAGTTTAATTGTGCTGTATCCTTCGCAAAATAAATATGTAATTATTCTTACAAATAGCGATAACGGGTTGATATTTGCTAAAGAGATAGCAAGAGACTTTTTAGAAATAGATGGGAATTGGGACATTAAAAGATAAAGATGTTACGGTCAATGAACTATTAAGCGGAGAGAGGATAGAAATGAATAGTTACGAAGAAAAAGTCAACGAGAAGCTCGTTGACTTGAAACGAAAAGATGAGAATAATATGAACAAGAATGCCATAATATCAGCAATATATACAATTACAATGGTAATTAGTATTCTTGTATGCTGTATATGTGATATTGCTACTTCAGGAACGCTGACATGGTCACTTATCGTACTTAGTTCTATTTTGGTTACATGGATAGCATCTTTTCCTGTTATATTGTTGGGAAAGAAAGGTGTGCTGGTGGCGATGGTTGCTATTAGTATTCTCATTGTACCATTTATGTACATATTAAGTATTTTGATAAAGGTTAATGAGGTATTCCGTATTGGTGCAATTGTATCAATTATTACACTTGTTCTTTTGTGGATAATTTATATTCTGTATTATCGACTTAAGGAACGAAAACTTTTGGCAACAGGAATTACATTTTTGTTTGCAATTCCATTTACATTTTTGATAAACAGTATGTTGTCGAAAATGATTGGCGAGCCTGTGATTGATGTTTGGGATATCTTGTCTGTATTTATTCTGTTGATTATATCAGTTGCTTTTATTATTGGAGATTATGCACGAAAAAGGGTTATCTAGCAATCTATCAGACAGATTTATCAATGAAATTACTTCCCTTCCGGTTCATACTATTACCAGTATTGATGTAGTGCCTGTACCGAAGGACTTAACTACTAAGACCTTGCAGAAGAAATACCTTAGTATTGAATCGGATATTATTAAGCAGCAGAGAGTCCGTAATAAAACAATGACTTTTATTGTGCTGTTTGGTATTTTGAGTCATTTTACACTTAAGATGGATGAAACAAAAAAAGGAACTATAGGCTTTAAGATAATCAAAGCTGTTACATTTACTGCTACAGTAGTTGTAGGATTAGTTCTTGTAATTATGGTAAGGCAAAACAATGACGCAATTAAAGAATTGCTGAATTGGTAGCAGAGAGAAAAAATTGAATTTTCAGAGGAGAAAATTATGAGCAAGAGAAAAGAATGGATTAGTTTGATAGTAGGATTTTTGGGTTCTATGCTGGGGTTGTATGGTGTAGTAGCATTTTATCAGTTTGTACTGATGTCGTTACCTTTAGGACTAAGAATGGTAAGCATGCTTTTGATTTATTGGTTAATTGCATTGATTCCTATAGTTGTAATGCGTGTTAATAAAGATAAGTTAGTAAATTATGGCTTTAGCAAAAGCAAACTTGGCTTACAAATGATTGTGGGCGTTCTAATAGGTATCGCAATGTCATTTATACTAACACTAATACCTCATCTATTTGGTTTTGGTGAATATGTCGATAGTGGCAAAGGATATAAATACTTATGGCAATTTATTTATGAATTTTTCTATTGTATATTTGCAGTTGGTTTTGTTGAAGAATTTGTATTCCGAGGATTTATTTATGAAAAAATGAACCGTATTAGTCAAAAGGATATGATAGCCATTATTGGCTCATCTGTTCTTTTCGGTGTATTTCATTTATTCAGCGGCAATCTTATTCAAATGTTAATGACAACATGTATAGGAGTATTTTTTTGCTTTTGTAGATTAAAAGTTAAAAATTGCTCTACTTTATCCTTAATAATTGCACATGGCGTATATGATGCTTTAATTACTGTTTGGGCATCTGCTTTATTATAGTAATGAAAAGACAGATTCCAATTTGACGAACACTTGAAAAATTCAGTTTGCTTAAGAGATGCATCCCGGTGCCAAAACGGTGCCAAGAAATCCTGCAAATAAAAATAGGACAGCTAAAAACAACGAAAATATGCAGATTTCAGCCATAAAAAGTATGGAAAATACATCGAAAAACGCTATTCATATAGCGTGAAGGTGGCCGTACTGTAGGTTCTGGTCGTGTTGCTACTATCATCGAGTAATTGTAATTAATACAATAAATTTAAGGCTTCCAGAGAGTTTTCTCGGGAGCCTTTTTGCATACAATTGAATTGGGAATGAGTGTGAGCGGTGCCAAAACGGTACCGAAAAACAGGTAAAGATTAATTTGGAAAAAATGGTTAGTTTTTAAAGATGGTTATGATATAATAAATTATATATTAATTATCTAAAGATTAAATTTAAAATACTTATATGATTTGAGGAAAATACTATGTTAAGTAGGGATGAGATTATTGAAGCTATTAATCGTGAAGAAATTGAAATTTCTATTTCTTTTTTTATTAATGATGGGAAGCTTATAACATATGATTCTGAGAAAAAAATAATGGAAAGTCCATTAAAGGATAATTTATATTCAGATAGACTTAAAT
>JAZSEO010000088.1:0-1539 GCA_045531735.1 Wujia sp.
TGATATAAATAAAGATGGTAACATTTCAGCAGTTGATGCTCGTATTATCCTTCAGATTGTTGCAGGATTAAGATAAGCTTAATCTGTAAAACAAAATTATTACAACGGAGTCAGAAATGGACTGCCCCAAATTGTACGGACAGCACAAAAAACACTCCTACGGTGTTAAGTATTAAATTTTAAACAGTAAACTGATTTCGTTTTTCAAGCGGAGTCAGTTTTGTTTTTAATTGAATTCTTTCGTTATTGTAGAAATTGATGTATTGACTTATGAGGATGCGAGCATCCTCATAAGTTTGCAACTTTGTTCGATAGATACATTCTGTTTTGAGAATTGAAAAGAAATTTTCAGCCATTGCGTTATCATATGGATTTCCACGTCTTGACATTGATGGCGTTATGCCGTATGATTTTGTTAGGTTGAAATATGCTTGGGATGTATATTGAAACCCTTGGTCACTGTGGAGTTGCAGCTCTGCAGTGACTTTTTCTTTTCTCTTGGCCGCTTTGATTGTACTTAATACAAGATTGATGTTTTGTTCTGTTCCAGTCTTGTATGCAACAATGCTGTTATCATACAAATCTCTGATTATTGAAAGATACAATGTTCCTTGTTGTGTCTTTATGTAAGATATATCTGTTACCCATTTTTGATTAGGTCTGTCAGCATTAAAATCTCTATTCAATAAATTGGGATATCTATGAAGATAATTACCATAATTGCGATACTTCTTTCTTCTGACTTCTGATAACAGATTGTATTTTTGCATTACTCTTAATATTGTCTTTGGATTGTGATGTATTCCTTGTCTTTCAAGCCACATATGTACTCTGCGATATCCATAAGTTTTACCGTACTTATCTTGACATTCTCTTATCTTTTCTGCTAACGGTAAGTCTTTTGCGGGGATATCTATTTTCTTTACATAATCATAGTAGCCACTTCTTGATACATCAAAGAATCTACACATTTCACTTATCGAATACTTTTCTTTATGACGATAGATAACCATAAATTTAATGCTTGTTCTCACTTCCTTTCTGTAAGCGAGAGAAAATCCCGCATTAGCTCATTTTCCATTTCCAAAGTTTTGATTTTACTGTCTTTTCGTGCGATTATGTAACGCAGTTCCGCAACTTTATCTTCTTCTCTAACAACATAATCTTTTGACGGTCTGCCTTTCTTCTTCAACGCTATTCCTGCTGATATTCGGCGTTGCTTTTCATTATGTCTGCTGATAAAATTATGTACTTGGTCATATGTGAATCCATATTTTTTGCCGATTTCTCGCAATGTCAATCCTTGCTCTTTTAATTCCAATATTTCTTTTTCGTATTCTTTTATATGTCTGTAACTTCTGGGCATAAAAATTCCTCCTATGTTAGATACTTAATTCTACCATAGGAGGGTTCTTTTTTCTATTGTCCGTTTTTACTGGACTTGTGCAAACCACTGCTCGGTTTTCTTTATGTTATTTAATATCATTCACATCATAAGGTGTTCTTTGATACACAAAGTAATTAAGCCAATTCTGGAAT
>JAZSEO010000068.1:0-10447 GCA_045531735.1 Wujia sp.
TAACATTATCATAACACTTTAGTAAAAGATAAAGGTAAGCTAATTGATTGGATAACAACAATAACTTCACAAGTAACAAACTATGTAAATCAAGTATTTGTTCTATGGAATCTGTATGGCATTTATATGATAAGAATTTTCAAAAAAACAAATCTGGTTCCACAAACTTGAATATTCTTTATCAAGAAGGAAATGTTTTTGTTATGGACAATCATCTTGCTGCAGCATGGTGTTGGCTCCATATGCTTGAACGCGAAAAGATATATAATTTTTGTCACATTGATCAACATGACGATTTAGCAAATGACAATCATGAATTATTCAAAGAGTCATTTTCTGACGAAAAAATAATCTCAATAAATGATTATACTTCATTAGTCGCAAAACAAGCCCATGGAGTTGTCATTCCACCTTGCAAAATAATAAGATGGGACAATTATATTCTTCATACTAAAGCGATTCGTCCAAATTGGTTCACTAAAGAAATTTATGCATGCCATCAGTTTGTATCTGGAAAAAGGTGTAGCTTAACAAATGAACAAGAATATGAAGAGTATTTTGATATCAATGAAGGAATTGTTCCTGTTGCTATCCATCCACAGAATATTGATTGTTTTGATCTAAATCGAAATCTAGAGGAGGCTCTAAATAATGATGATGGCGAATTATGGATAATAAATTTAGACATTGATTATTTCTTCAATAATGGCAAACAGATATTTTCTTCTGAATATATAAATTCTGTATGTTCTCAGATTAATCAAGTAAGAAAAAAGATAGCCATTATAACAATAGCTTTAAGCCCTGAATGTTGTGGAGGATGGGATAATTCAATAAAGGTTTACAATCAGATAGCCAAAAACCTATCTATTACGATGGAAATCAAGTCGTAAGTACAATATATACTAATCAATCATATCTATTAATGTAAATTTAGCGATTATCTTTGAGATTAACATACAAGTAGCGTTATCACACTCTATCCACTGAAAAATCCATAAAGAACTGTTCGTCATCTATTTTATAGAATGTCACATCTGTGCGACCGTATCTTTCCAAATCTGCTTTTGTTACAAAAGCGCCATTTGCAACGCCAATACGATTACGCAAATACTCACCTAATAATAAATTGTTTAGCGGAGTAGTCAAAGCTTTATCGTAAGCTTGTTCTATTCGTAGTATAAGTTGTTTATTATCATCTGTGATCACAGAAAAATGCGTTTTTCCCAATGGAAAAAAACACTTCGTGCAACTGACACGGGCACGAAGGTTGCCGGTATTGTGTACCGCCAAAGAGCAATAGCCAATTCTGGCAACAGAAGATAGAGAGAAACAAGGAACGTGATGTAGAGAAACGCATCCAGCTCCGCCTCCTCGGCTGGCACACAGTGACTGAAGAGCCAAAACCACATTCTGTTTTGTCATTCCGGCAACTGAAAGGAGGAAGATTCTTTAATTTGCAAACATATAATTACAAAAGATTCTAAGAAAAGCTCTATTATTAGCAGAAGAAATTATTCCGCATTATGTTCTTCTTTAACATTCTTGTCATCCTTGAATATCTTTTCGTCGGCTTCTAATACTTCAATAGTTTTATCAACATAAATTCTTGGATACCCTGAAACTCTTTCTGCAATATCCTCAATCCATTTTTTGCATTGAAACGTTATATTTTCTGGAGCAAGTTGTTGATTAATTAAATTCCAACATAAATGATAGTGTGCTATTTTCCCTTTTTCAATGTATATTGGAGTATTTGTATATGGATTATTTTGATTTTGATACTTTTTTATTGTCTTTTCTGCTGTATTATGTACTACAATTCCATAATACTTTAGTTCTTCATGAAGCAAGTAAGCATCAACCAAAGGTTTTCCAAAATATAATTCATTTTCTTTATCATAAGAAAATATTCCCTGAGCTATTACTCCTTTTATTGGAATCTGCATGCTCATTGCAACATGCATTAGACAAATTGCAGCCTTAGAGAGTAAATTGAATTTCTTTTCATCAATACCATTTACTGCAATAAGGATTGAATCCGAGAATTGTACAAACTGCAAATGTCCACCAGATTTGAGTGGTTCCATTTTTTTTACCCACTTCTCGTGAAATTCACATAACTCCTTCTTTAAATCTTCATGAGTTTTACTTAAAACTCTATTTTTAAACCCCATAAAGTCTGCATACAAAATAAGCCTTTCAGTACCCTCTGACCATTGCGGATTTTTGATGCGATGTTTTTTTATTGAAGGTTGCTTTATTTCATTCATAAGATTATTCAATTGAGAAATTTGTATAATTTAATAACGAACATTTTCCTTCAACATTAAATTGTGCAGGCTCATACTTATATGTATCTATTAGATCTTTGTTCAAACGAGGTTTTTGTGCATAAACCAATGCATTTTCAATGATATTCAAATCTTGCTCTTTAACTTCAGCATACGAATAACAAATCTGTTCATCCCCAATAAGAGCATTCAAAAATTCTAGACGCTTATTATGGGTTGATATTCTTTCTTGTATATTCTTAGCTTGACCTATATAGAGCAACTCTTTCAAACTAACTGTTTGTTTTTCTTCATTAAAGGTACAACGATAGACAATGTAAATACCGCTATAAGTAGGTAATCCAGTCTTATTTACATCTCGTCTATATCCATTGAATAGAATATTATATTTTTTCATAAAACCTACTCTGATTAATAATTATTTAATTAGTAAAGATAAGCCTTTTTATTGATATATAGTGCTTTGTACTACAAATATATCCATCTTTTTGTTTTTCTTTATTGCAATGCCATCTTGTATCTGGTTATATAGTCTGTAAATTGAGTATGGATATTTTCTTCTTTATTTGATGTCATTTAGCGACAAATTCTTTGTTAAGAATCATGAAATGGTATCTGAATAATAAAATCTTAATGATGGTATAATAATACTCACTATTTGTTCTATTTTGTCAATATAGTTATCTTAGAAATATCTGTGCACATTAAAGGCAGAAGATTTAACTTATATGATAAGTATTCTACACAATCAGGAATTGCAACAAACGGATTGATCTCTTTGGTGTTGTATGCATTGATTTTTTTCAGACTAAATCGTTTTGTCTTCATTTCTACTGGAGATATACGCCTCTTCTCTTTTTCAATATTTTCCGTAAATTGTAAGCTATTACAGTAATCAGGATTTTCTAACAAATTTGATATGACATCATCAAGTGTTCGCCCCGTATTATTTTCGTTGATTGATACTGCTATAAGGTAGGTTTCTCCCGAATTGCTGAATAATTGGTTATGCTTAATGGTAAAACACATAGAATCATTGGCAGTTGTTTTTACCTCAAAGTTAGTACCAGGGCACACAAAATCTAATTTTGATGCAGAACCGTCTGAATGCCAAAATGGAGATATATCCATGCTATGCTCATTATGCATAAACTCGATGAACAGCAACTCCCCTATTAATCCGATTAAATTCTTATAGCTCTGCTCTTTAGGTAACTGAAATAATGAAACCAATGAATCAAAAAATGTCAAAAATTCCTTGCCTTCCATATATGAAGCATGAGCCAAACATAAGTTTGTAAAAGCGGATAAGTCTTCTACAGAATCTTGCATCTTCGACAGAAGAAGTTCTACATAATTATAGTAGCCATTTTCAAATGACGAAACAGATATATTAAACGCTGATACATATACATTTGTTTCCAAATGCAAAAAGTCTGTTCTAATACCTAAAGAATCACAATTCTCTTTATTGGGAACTAAGTATAGGATATTTCCATTACATACAAACACACCTGTACCAAAAGGTAACTTATCTACTAAGTAAAGTGTATCATCTTGTGGTATTAGTTCAATCTTATCCAATAGTTGGCGAATATCAATCATTGTCTTTCACAAAATAAATTTTATCCTTAGGCATATAAATCGCAAACATATATTGGTCCTTACTAAGACGTTCATTCTTTGATATACCAGGCGATATGTAGTGGATTTGAATATTAATCTTGTCAGGGTCAATAATTACCTTTTGGTCACCATAATATGTTAGTTTTTCAATGTCAGTTGTATTAGCACCTTGATGCAAAGCCTTTATTCTATCCTGAGCAGAATCATTATAAATAGAACGATAACGAGTTTTATTATCACAGTCCGTCCACATAAGAATGACGGGGATATCAGATGATCCAATAAGTTCCTTAATAGTAGCCCTATTAAAAGGTTCCCTGTCAAAAGCAGTCTCAATTGATTGTATAAGGTCTTTTAATTGCTCCGCAGTAAATATTGCATATTGTGCTGTTAGCGCACCATTATTACTACTCACATTGGTTGTTATCCAATGGGGGACAGACGTTATTAAATCCTCAACATATTTATTGTTCGCTAATATTTCGTCATTATTTGTTACGATAAATTTTTGCTTTACCCAACGATTTCTAAACGATATCTTCTTAAATTTTGCTTTATTCCTAGCAGTGGGTTTTTGTTTTGTATTTTCAGCTTGAATAATAATATCCTTTATCTCTAACATACCTTTCTCTACATCTTCAAACTGTTCCCACAAATCATCTTCAACTTCTGCAAGCACAGTAAACTCTTTGGCGATTTCGTCAGTTGTAAAAATTTTACACAAATCTAGATACTTGCTTCTGTAACCGAACCAACGAGCTCTCTGAAGAGTAGTATCCATATTTCCTCCGCTTTTAGCAAATCGAGTAAAATACGAAACTACCAAGTTAGAGAAAGTTAAACCTCGTTGCAACAAATCTCCGCCAATGTATATTTTATGCCATTTTGTTCTTTCTGTCTCTTTTGTTTCTTTACCAAGACCATTTTGCAAAATGACACCTGTTCTTCGTATACATACAGCAAGTTCTTCTAATAATTTACTATTAAAAGGATATTGTGACTGCATCTCGCTTGAGACAAGCGAAGTATAACAATTTGTTAATTTATTAATATAGAAGTTATATTCATCTAGATCGTCTTCTTTATTCTCAAAAGCAGCCTTAATGTTTTTAAGTAAATCATTTACACATGAATATAATACACTGTGTTCAGAGACTCTGCGATCAACATGAATGATCATATCAGAAAGTTTCTCTTTTTTATTTATTGCCATCAACTGCTTTATCGCACTTGCAACTAGAAAATAATATATCGCCCGTCGTAAAGAGTCACTGATAGTTGCTGATGTCTGCTCTTCTTTTGTGGGTTGTATTATTTCATTATCAGACAAATGATATACGCTTGCGCCATTGTATCCTGCACCAGGTTGAATAAGATGTACGGATGCAGGTATAAGAGCACTTATATCCTCCTGGAAAATATTAGCTTGAGGTGTCGCGGTCACTGATAGGTATAATGGATTTTCGAGAATCCCCTTCATAGCCTTTATAGCATTATATGTAGGTGTTCCCTTTTCTTTCTTTTTAGCAGTGTTTAAGCTTGCTTGATCACCCTCATCATCAATAATAAATGGTTTTATATTTGGTACATCTTTTAATGTACGCAACAATTTATTTACTTTAATAAGGACTCGTGAATTTTTTAGGCATGTTATTATTATGGGACGCTGCTCGCTCAATAAGTCTTTTGCAAAATCTGCAGTAAGACACGCTAGAGGATTGGATTCCTTAGTTACTATATTTGTTGTGAATACGATAGGAGTATCCGACTCCACAATATCATCACCACTCGCCGATTCAAATGTGGAGCCAAATCGTTCTGTACATTGCCTTAACAATTCTGTATCATAACCACCATATATTATCAATAGATTATAACCATTATCGAAGGCTAATGCTGTCAACAGTTCTAAGTTAGAAGTCTTTCCGGACTGTACCTTACCAACTAATAACGAGTTGTGATTCGTATTCGTCGCCAATTGCCTCAATAGCTTAGAATACGTTGATCTGACATTATTAACGATGTTATTTGCGCCCTTAAGTGTATATGAGTCTATATGTTTCTTATGTATCAACTTGAAATATTTTCCCTCTGTAAAAGACAATGATGAGGGGCTATCTATTTTATACTGTTCCATTAATCTTCATTGGTTAGTTTACGTAAATACTCATTAATATGATTGCGAAAGGCGCTTGGACTAACTGAGCCATCTTCATTTGCATTCTTTTTTACACGTATCTCAGCAAGAGCAAACGCAAGAGCAAATCTTTCTAATACCGATTTAAAATCCTCTTTTTCAGAAAAAGGCTTGAAGAAAGGGTGGTTAATATTTAGTTGAATACTTGCCTTGCTCCCATCCTCTTCTGTATCTACTTTAATCCAAGTGGTGGCGTTACCTTTTGTCCATTGTACATACATTGTACATTTGCTTGCACCATCCAATGGTATGATATATTTACGAACCTTATCATCTATTTCTTCAGGAAGGTTGTTCTGTTCCGTTTGATACTCCTTATACAGACTTAGTTCTAAAGACTCTTGGAGTTCATCGGTCTGTGTAGGTGTGTCGAAAATCGTCGGTTCAGGCTGTGCCTGTTGACTGCCGAAAGACCTATTTATGGTGTCTTGTACTTGATTCTGAACATTATCAGAAACCTCTTTTGATGTAGCCTCCTCTTTTTCCCTATCCTTATTTGTTATTCTCGCAATATCAATGTATTCCTTAATATGCGATTTCAACTCTTTAATAAACTCTTCCTCAAGACCATCATCCCACACGAAACCATCTTTAGCCTGATTAACAGGGAAGTCATCCAAGTCCAGTTCTCCAAATAGCTTATGTGATATTGTGCTTTGCGCTTGCCCGAATATCTCTTCAGGTTTATAATTAAAATCTTCTCCTCCAACTACTACTCGATTCCTTCTAAATAGAGCAAAGCCGGCTCTGCCAAATCCGCCATGTGCTAAAATGCCCACAAATCCTGTAACACAATGTATTTGCCCGTCAAATTCAAATAGGAATTCAAGGTCTTTTCTCCATGTGCGATTTCTAAAAGATAAGCAGTCGTGATCATCATAATATAGAGGCTCTCCGTCATATTCAATATGAACCAAGCCACTATTTAGGTCACGTCGATACATACTTTTAAGTAACTCCGTGATTTTATTTTTTGTGCGTGGGGATCCCACTTTTTTAGTAATATCTCGTATTATAATGGTTGTACCGTGCAGAGTGGTATCAACTTTTGTTCGTCGAATAGACACAGAGTTTAAATTATTCTGGCGTAATTCCGGAATGTTAATTTCTGTGTAGTACTCATTATCAGAGCCCAATCGCGTAGAACGCACCGACCAGATGTTGCCGAACCAAGACGCTGCTGTCTTTAGTCCCATACCATACTCATTTCTACCACTTTTGTCTTCTGGAGGAGAATCAATCTTGACCGCTCTGGAAAAATCTTCTAACTCCATACCGAATGCTGTATCAACGATAGTTAGAATATCTTTATCAGCATCGTAGTCTATGTATATATCAACACCGTCTATTCCCTGCTCAACAAGTTCTTCTTGATGGGAGTAAAATGACTGAGTTGAATTGTCAACAAACTCAGCAATAGCATACCATGGCTTATAGTTTAAGCGTGAAAACACGCCAATGACTCCAGCTTGTGGCTGAATATTTAGTTCATGTATTTCAAACTCTTTTCCCATAATATCTCGCTATTATTTTAATAATTCTACAGCAATACGTTTAACAACATCTACATTCACAGCATTACCAAAAGCCTTAAATGCACTTGAGATGGTATCGGGATACTCCTTTAAGTTCTCCATACACTGAAGTCGTGCCCCTTCTTTTCTTGTCATATACCTTCCGTGTTCTCCATTAGGAGTGATTACCCAAGGTATAATTGGTATTTGGGTTGTGGTATGCACAAGAGCCGGAGAATATGTTGGTTGCTTTACTCTAATTCCTGATGGACGGAACTGAACTATCTTGTTGTAAAGATTTGGATGCTCTTCTGCGCCGCAATTCCATTCAAACTTCTGATGACTATTCTCAAATCCTGGCTGACGGATTTCATCTATCCAATCATCAATCCATGATTTGTTGTTTAAATAAAATTCGCGATTCTGCTTTATGAATAGTTTCTTCCAATCAGGAAATTGCCTTGCTTCGCCTTTGGGCTTATCCTGCGCGTATACAGGTAATTTTTGAAGATAATCATCTTTCGAATTGCCATACACTTTTTCTCCAAATTTGCCTTTTTTGCCTAATAGTTGCGTTTTGCTTTGAAAAAAAGGAGCATCTTTCTCAAAACTATAGGTTGCACCAAATTCCATAGCCCATATAGGAAATGTCGGTAATGGACACTTATTTTCATACAGCAAATCTAGAAATTTTTGCCATGCTTCCATATGTTTGCGTGTAATAGGTCGTAAAGACATATAATCATCATCGTCCGGGATAATGATATCTTTAATATTACAAACTGGTCTTTCTGTATTTTTAGGAAATTTAAAATTTCCAAGCCCGCCCTTTGCCTTTAATCTACCAACAATGTATATTCTTGTTCTATGCTGAGGTGTACCAAAGTAATGAGGAGAAATTATATCATCTTGTACATCATATAATTCAGAAAGTGTATTGTGTATTACTCTGTAAGTGTTGCCAGCATCATGAGATTTTAAATTGGGGACATTCTCAAGAAATACGAATTCAGGCTGCTTGCATTTTAAAATGTCCCATATTCGATAAAACAAGTTACCTCTTTCCTCATCATCAAACCCCTGTTGCATTCCTGCCTGAGAAAATGGTTGGCACGGAAATCCTGCACATAAAACATCATGGCTAGGAATTCCGTTTTCTATATCAACGTCATTAATATCACCATAGCATTTTATACCATGATTTCGTTCATATAGCATTCTTAATTCCGTATTAATTTCACTTGCAAAAACACATTCACAGCCTAGGCTTTTTAAGGCTAAGTGAAACCCACCCAGTCCTGCGAATAAATCAATAAATGTATATTTTTTGTTTAGTTTCATTGTCTGTCTTAAATATTTCTTTATTGGATTATCCAATAAAAACATTCTCCATGTGATACTGTAAAAAAGAAGCATCCGGCTTATGCTCTTCTGGTAAGAATATTTTTTTATGTTCTATTATCTCAAAATGTTCTTTATATGCTTTGCCTGTTAATGCATCTCGCAATGATGTTGAGACCATTACTGTATAATCATCTGGAGAAATTGATATCAGCCCTTTATCAAAAGCCTTGTCATATAAGGCTGAGAGGCATATGCCATTTTCCGGGTTTAAGCGGGTATCCTCTCTGTCCGACCACGGTATAATATGACTGGCAATCAACAGACGCGAATCATTAATGCCTGTTATAGCACAAGTCTCATTATAGTTGTTCAGAATCATTATCCTGAATGCATTCTGATTGATTCGTTGTTTAACAACTACCTCTCTCTCGGCACCAGTGTAATTACTTGTATCTATTGCCAAGGATTCCTCAATAGTCTGTTGCTGGAGTTTTGCACGTATAGCTGCGGCATCTTGATACAATTTCTCTTTGTTATTTACATATTCATTCCATACAGGCATGCATACTCCTACACCGCTATACATTCCGTGTCTTCCTGTCGCAAGTATATATGGGTCACATGCCGCATAATTTACAAGGCGCAAAGCTGCCGAGTTTTCTGTACGGCCTAAAAGATGTCCCAACTCTTGCACTTCTGGAGTTGTATGATTTAAACGCCCAAAAGGAAGTTGGAAATAAAGCGCTAAAGCAAGTACCAATTCATCGTGTGTCCAGTTTCTTCTTGCCATGTTATAGCCTTTTGTGGGATTGCTGCAGTCTGTTAATCTATCCCTTTTCCACCTCAACAAACAGTTCGCTCATCTTCATACCGAGTTTGTTGCATATACGTTCAAGGATGTATATTGAGATATTTCGTTTTCCATTCTCGATATCACTCATATATCGGCGGTCGATGCCGGCTTCGTTGGCAAATGCCTCTTGCGAAAAGCCCTTTTCACGGCGCAATCGGACAATTGCTTTTCCTAAATTTTCCTGTAAAGACATAGTGTTTTCCCTATTTTTTACAAAGATGGCAACAGTCGGAAAATAATACAACGGATAATTGTGCACATCGAACAATTTGTACACTATTCGAAATTCTGCACTTTCCAATATCCCCCCTTGGCTGGACCGATACGCTCTATGATGCCATTGGCTTTAAGGTTGGCAAGGTGTTTTTCTACAGCCTTGGCTGAAATGCCAATCTTTTCGGCAAGAGCCGCTGCGCTCAGCTTGCCATCTTTCGATAGCAAAGCAACGATTTTCTCCCTACTTTTTCTCGGTTTCTCCCCACCTTTGGGAGTTTCCTCCATACTTTCTTCATTCCCGATAGATTCCAAGTAAGTAGCAATTTCGTTTTGTAGGTTCTGCTCCATCATTGAGGTCATAAACCCTCTGAAAATATCAAGGTTATCATCCTCTCGTGTGGCA
>JAZSEO010000024.1:0-2392 GCA_045531735.1 Wujia sp.
CTTCAGATGCAACGGGTACGGATGAATTTGTGATGAACGAATTTCGCAGAGTGAGGGACGAAATCCAAGCGAAGTTTAAGGAAATCTTCTTATAAGATAGTATGCAGTCTCCAAATATAGATAACTCAACCAAAGAAGAACGGCTTGCCTATGTCCTCGAAGCCTGGAAATGCCTGCACGATTGCGAGGCGTGTGGCAAGTGCCGTATCCTGAAAGGTCGGGATGCCGAAGTGCTCTATGCCGACTACATCGAAGGCAAGCGGAGTTATATGGATATCACATTGGAGATTAGGAATCATTCCTTAAGATAATCGGTATCATTATGGTTAAAAACATAATCTTCAAAAGCAAATGGATGCCGATTATATTTCCCATAAAACGATCGTTTATTCCTCATTTAAACTATTAAGGCTTATCGTTTTGCATTTATAGTCTTCCGGCTTTGACTTTGCAGATTTATTGTTGTACTTATCGGATAATAACAATATCTCTTAACTGTATTTTACACTAAAAATCAGGCTCCAGATAAAGATGAAGAAATAAAGTTTCTGCTTATTATTTTATAAATACACTGATATCTAATATGTCGATGCAGAAAGTGTAGATGATTATCAATCAGCTATTTAGCACTCTAAAAGGTACAACCACTCATTTGGCAAGTTGTTGAGAATGTGTAAGTTAGTGATTTTCAACGCACTTTTCGCCTTGTACCTCCATTTTGGAATGTAAAAGTAAGTGTAATTTCTTGAATATCAAAACCCGAGGTACAAAAACTTGCAAAAAATCGCATTTTTCACCTTAAAAAGGTACAAACACGGCTCTGAAACCGAGGTTGGGATTAGAGCTGTTTTACTATTCGATTTTGAGTAGTTTTTTGTACTAATGGATAGTGTTGTTCTCACTAAATCGCTATCTTTGTACCATAATAAACACTATAATAAGTACAATATGACTCTCAAAACGTTAATTCGGAAAATTAAGAACTTACATAGAAGAGATGTTCGGACCGATCAATATATTATTAACCGTTTAGTTGATCAAAGAGATATATTATTGTCATATATTTACGCATTAGATGATGATGAGTTTGATGTTCTAGGAAGTAGTGAACGCAAAATAAGGGATAATATTAAATATATTTATGAAAATGCTATTGGGTGTATAGAAGCATACCTTCATGGACGTTTTGATATAAGTAGGGAGATAATTTTTAATACTTTTTTCGATGAAAATAATTCGAAAAGAATTCTGCTTAAATATGATAGTATACATACTAATACACCTTTTTTTAGAATGCGAAGTAATGAAACATACGAATTGTATACTCAGCTAGAGATGTTTCATATACCTTTTGAAAAGCGTTCATTAACTACAAATCAGAGATATAGTATTTCCGGTTATCCTTGTTTGTATCTTGGTAATTCAGTATATGGGTGCTGGGAGGAATTAAACCGTCCAGATGTAGAAATGTGCAATATTGTTGCATTAGAGAATGTCGGGCAATTGGAAGTTATTGATCTGTCTTTGAGTAATAAGTACACAGAAGGGTTCATTGAGGCAGATTTGTATAATATGGTCCTGAGCTTAATATGCTCATTAAAAACAAGCGATAAAACATCGCCATTTAAGCCTGAATACATTATCCCCCAAATCCTTTTAAATTGTATGATTAGAAAGAATGATAAGTCCAATAAATTCTATTGCGATGGTATAAAGTATACTTCATCTCTATATGATAGTAAAAGATGTATTTTTGATGATATTAGACTATTTGATAATTATGTCATCCCAATTAAGCGAAGTAAAGAAAAAGGGTACTGCGATGAATTAAGTAGTTTATTTACCATATCTCCGACCACCTCGATAGCAATAAATAAAATATTATACCCTTATGTAGAAAGCCCTAAAAGTCTTTCTAAATTAGGTAAATATGATGTTTCAGAGTTTGGCTTAATTGAGCGTTGGCTACTTGATAGTGATAAAGAGATTGTTTCTAGATTATAATACGGGAACATAATACTAAGAATGAATTGTTATAATACCCTGTTAAGAAACAAAATTTAGGTATCTTTCGTATAATATACATATGGACATTAAATTAAAAGCACATATTGCAAATGAACGCATATCTGATGGATTGCTGGAGGCAATGAATGCCATCAATCAGATTAACGAGGCTTCTGATGAGAAAATTACTCTTGATTTCTCTGATGTGGGTTTTGTTACACCATTGTATATATTGCCGTTGGTGGTATTTCTTAATGGTTGCAGCAAGGACATCACTATCACAAATGTAAGCGAATATCTGCAAACAATAGGTTTTACTAATGGTATGCAGCCAGACAAGATGCGTAAGAGCGAATTCTTAGCAATAATAGAAAAGTACTCTCGC
>JAZSEO010000077.1:0-2265 GCA_045531735.1 Wujia sp.
GCTGTTATGAAAATGGGATACAAGACCGTTTGGGCAGTACACCAGCCCTTCACATATTCGAGAACAAAGATACTCTTTGACGATTTTGTCAAGGTACTGCAAATCCCTGACAGATGCGTTATGACAGAGATTATGGGCTCAAGAGAGGTCAATACCTACGGTATCTACACCAAGGATTTAGCTGAGAAAATACCCGGCAGTGTATGGTTCAACACATTTGAAGAAGTCTGCGACTATGTGCTCGCAAATGCAACATCAGGCGATATAATCATCACCCTCGGTTGCGGTGATATTTATAAGGCTGCTAAAATGATGCTTGGAAAATTAAAAGGTTAATTTTTCCACGTGTATAGCAAACAGCTTTGCTCATAATATTATCAGCGGTTGAGTTCGGTACTATGCCGAATGAGCAAGGTGAAAGCCGTTAGTTTATTTGGTACTTACTGTGCGTTTGTGACTTTTCCGCTATATAAAGACAATTGTCAGCGGAGAAGTCTGCACAATTGTAAAAGCACCCTTATGGGTGCTTTTTTTAATTATGAGATGAATTATACTATCAAGTGCAACACTTTAAGAAAATAAAACAACTCATATAAATCCGTGGTATAATGTGATTGCGAGAAAACAAAAACCAAGGAGGATTTATATGAGTTACACACATCTTACCATAGAAGAACGCTGTTGTCTACGGGAATATTACAATAAAGGCTATAGTTATCGAAAAATAGCGGAATTGTTAGGTAGAAATGTTAGCACAATCTCAAGAGAAATAAACAGGAATAAAACATATATGAATGTGAAACCTGCATATTATCCACACACAGCTCAAAAGAAATATTTAATAAGAAGATCATATTGTCACAGAGGTATGTTCCAAGATCCAGCTAAATTAGAATATATTAAAGAAAAGCTGTTGTTAACATGGTCACCCGAACAGATAGCAAATACCGAGTGTGAATTAAATATGCCTTCAACAAGAACAATATACCGTTGGATATACGAAAAATATATCGATGTAAACCTCAAAGTACTTCGCAGGAAGGGTAAGAGCCGAGGCAAGAAGGAAACAAGAGGCAAATTTAATTTAGGCAAGTCCATAAGGAAAAGAGATAAAAGTGTTTACAAAAGGCTAGAGTTCGGGCATTGGGAAGCTGATACCGTTGTATCAGGCAGAGGAAAATCAAAAGCTTGTTTTGCAACATTAGCTGAACGAAAAACACGATATTACATAGCAATTAAGATGCCGAATAAAACTGCGGAGGAAATGACCAAGGCAATTATTGCAGCATTATCAGAGTTTCCTGATGAAGCCGTTAAATCAATAACCTGTGATAGAGGAACAGAGTTTGCCGGTTGGCAAACGGTAGAAGAAACTCTTAATTGTGATGTTTTCTTTGCTGATCCTTATTGTGCTTGGCAAAAAGGTACAAATGAAAATTTAAACGGACTTTTGAGAGAGTTTTATCCTAAAGGAAGAAACCTTTCAAGAGTAAGTCCCGCTACATTGAAAAAGAACCTGGCGTTGATCAACGCCAGGCCCAAGAAAGTTTTAAATTATCAAAAACCTTTGGATTTATTTGAGAATTCTATCAAAAAGTGTTGCACTTAGTTTGACAAATCATTTAGAATTCAAAATGCATAATTCGGAATTGCAACAAACTCAGCTTAAAGAATAAAACATCTACCCGTCTTTTTAATTGGGAGTCAATTATTAATTAAAGTTATAAAAAAACAACTAAACAACAAAACAACAAACTTTTATATAAATAATAAAAAAACTGTAATCTCTTGAAAATTATGTTGTTATGTCGTTTGGTTGTTAATACTCCGACTAACAGTATTTTATTAATCAACTCAGCATTACCTTGTGAATATGTAAACAATGTAAACATACTTTTATATAAATAATTAATTATTATAATATAAATTTTAATATAATCTCTTAAATATTATGTTTCAATGTTTACAATGTTTACATTTTTGTCCATATAAAAAATTAAGGACGCCCATAGGACGTCCTTTGATAAATCAACTTATTTTACTTCTACTCTCCAGCCGTAGGGATCTTCTCTCTTGCCCCACTGGATGCCTGTGAGTTCGTCGTAGAGCTTCTGAGTCAGCTCGCCGATTCCGCCACCGCCGATGGTCATAACATCGTCCATATAACGAAGCTTGCCGACGGGTGAAACTACGGCAGCTGTACCTGTGCCCCATACTTCTTCAAGTGAGCCGTCCTTAGCAGCAGCTACAAGCTCGTCAACGCTG
>JAZSEO010000053.1:0-1783 GCA_045531735.1 Wujia sp.
CAGTTCCGTGGAGTTCAATTACATTTTTACTGCCTGCTCTTTGATGCAGACCATCTATGTTTTGCGTTATAACTGCTTTGAGTTTACCCATGTTTTCAAGCTTTGCCAACGCTTTGTGAGCATTGTTTGGTTCTACTTCAATGATAAAATACTTTCTGTAAAAATCATAAAAAGTTTCGGTGTTCTGAAAAAAGAAGCCGTGGCTTAATATTTCTTCCGGAGGTACACCGTATTCTTTTACGGTGTTATAAAGTCCATCTAGACTGCGATAGTCCTTCACTCCGCTTTCGGTAGAAACACCTGCACCGCCAAAGAAAACGATGTTATTGCACTCTTTTATCATTTCTGCAAATCTATCTATCATCATTTTTACCTCGTTTTTTAATTAAATATCCTTCTTGAATTGCAGATATTGTTGCAATAATGCATACTGCAATTAAACTGTATTTTATTTCAATAAACTGTAATGCGAGCGGTAAAAGAAATAATAACAGTCCCGTAATTTTATTCATCACAGTATGCAAAGAGATTAACTTTTTTGTATAAAGAAAACCTAATATAACATTAAAGATTTTAATAATTGCAATTACAGCAATCCATACCCATATCCATTTTGGAATATGAATTACAGGCATAAGTTTAATAAGTGTCACTGCAAAGAAAATAAAATCTGAAGTGGTATCGAGTCTTGCCCCAAACTCACTGACAGAATTTCTCTTTCTTGCAATTGTCCCATCCACCATATCTGTAATTCCGCATAATAGATATATACCGCAAAAACAAGCCGAAAACACGGGGCAGAACAACAGCGTTATACTAAATAAAATTCTGCAACTTGTTATTATATTTGCAATCTGCTTTTTCATCCGTTCACCTACAAATTGGAATTAGATTTTTTATGTCCACAATGATGTTATGAACATCGGAGAAGCATTTTTGCCTTTTTCAAAGCCACATGCCTCGTAAAAGTGCAGTTCATCATCATAAGCGACAACCACAATTCGCATATATTCCTTATACTTTTCTTTTACCATATTGACAAGAGTTCTTCCAATTGTTTTTCCGTGATAATCCGGGTCAACAAGAAGATAATGAACATAAGCATTCATTATTCCATCGTCCATAACACATATCATTCCAACAAGTTTATTTCCATCCCAAGCAGAATAAACTGTATTAAAGTTTTTCATTGCAACTGCAAGTTTATCAGGAAAATGCCCTGATGACCATTCCACAGAAAGAAACAATCTTTCCAATTCTTCACACTCAAAATTATGAATGTCTTTATATTCAATATTCATATTAGTTTACCTCCGTCAAATTCTTGTTTTCCCCATTAAAGTTAGTTTTTCTTAAAGTCATAAAGCCCTGCTGTTTCTTTATCCCTATACTCGTGCTTTTCATAATATCCGATTAGTTTGCTGTCATCATCACGAAGAGCAACCATATATACATCCTTGTTTTCTTTTTCGTTGTGATAGGTGTATATGATGTTATTATCCTTGCTTTCGCGAAACCACGATACCACCTTGTCAATCATTTCATTAGCCTTTGGCGGATGGCATTCTTTAATACTTCTGCCTGTCAAGTCTTTGTGGTAACGCTTTATGGCTGACGGATTCATATATACAATTATATCATCTATATTGCAAACAACCACAGGGGCAAGGTCTTGGTCTAATACGCTTTTTAGTAATTTATTTAACATT
Source organism: Wujia sp. (assembly GCA_045531735.1). Classification (GTDB taxonomy): domain Bacteria; phylum Bacillota; class Clostridia; order Lachnospirales; family Lachnospiraceae; genus Coprococcus_C. Next base: position 1,710 of record JAZSEO010000053.1, read on the forward strand.
TATTTCTCCATTCCGCAGTCATATGCATTTTTTGATACAACCTCATCATAGTACATCGTGCCATAAAGTCTGTA
>JAZSEO010000106.1:0-4238 GCA_045531735.1 Wujia sp.
GTAAAATCAAGTCCAAACCATATGGTGTTTGGCTCTGCCAAAATTTCCTCTGCCCATGCGGTGACGGTATTGTCAGACGACATCCACAAAACGCTTACGGTATGGGCTCCCGTTACTTTTGTAAATTCATACCGGATAACAGCCTGTTTGTTTTTGTCTGTGTAAAACTCTGACTGCGGTTCACGCTCTTCACTGTAATAGTCATCGTTCATACAGACAGATTCCAAATGTACCTCGTACTGTTCTGTGTTAAACAGCTGTTCCCCGTTGCTGTCGATAAATAAAATCGACCAAAGCATGTTTGCCGTGCCAAGTCTGTACATATTTGCTTCCGGATTGTTTAGCGTAAACCGGTCATTTATCAAAAAGCGATAACCATACTCCCCGGGCGGCAAATCCTGAAAGTCCGCGCCCCATTCCCCGGTCAGCGTATTTTTCTTAAGCAAAACTCTTGGCAGCTTGTCCTCTTCCCATAGAAGTTCTACTTTTGTAATCGGCGTTTGTATATCCGGTTCTTTGAATGTTATTTTCATTGCTATTTCCTTTCTTGCACTACTTTGATAAAGCGTTTGGGTAAAGAGAAAAAAGGGAGTTGCCCTTTTTCTCTTTAAATCTATAAAAATAATCTTTTACACCTTACTGTGACTGTAACAGTCGGAAACCATCATCTACAAACTCTTCTGGACGAACGACACTTTTTTTGGACGAACGACATGATTTTTCTACTTGACTTTTAAAAAAAGAAAGAGCGCAGTACGCAATGCGTAATACGCTCTATCCTTCATTTGTATCCTCATTCAATTAATACGAATAATAGATTTCAACATTTTCCAAATCGGGCCAAACCTCATACCAATCTATATCCTGCTCTTTTGCCTGATAGTCCATCGCCTTGCTGACTTTTAGGTATCGTATATCCGGCAGATTAAGATAGGTGGATGGGTCATTGTAAAAATCGAATTTTTCGTCGACATTCTCCAGAGCTCCTACTATATACAAATATTGTAACTTTCCATAATCCGGTTCATCTAATTCTCTATCGGAATAATTACTGAGTACTACAATACTTGTTAATCCTCTTTGAATTTCTACGGTAAAATAAACCTGTATTTTTTCCGTAATTGTATTTTCTTCTATAGCTTTATTAATTGCTGTAACAAATTCATACAATACCTTAGGTTCTTCAGACTCGACAACGTAATAATAAGTAATAACATCAAATTGATTTTTCTCTTTACTCTCATAATACACGTCAAAACCTAATGTCTCATATACTGCTTTTGAAATTTCATCATCCGGTATTTTATTAAAACGATATTTTGGACCGCATCCGGTTAACAAAAGCGTTATTATTGCGAAATATATAATGATTCTCTTTTTCATAATAAACCTCTTTGTTTTTGTTGCTTTCTTAATCTGGATGCTGGAAAATCTCCATTTGTTCCAAATCCGGCCATACTTCGTACCAGTTGATTCCTTGTTCCTTTGCTTGATCGTTTATCTTTTGATTAACTTCAAGGTATCGTATATCCGGCAGATTAAGGTAGGTGGATGGACCATTGTAAAAATCGAATTTTTCGTCTGCATGCTCAACACCTAAAATAGATACATATTGCAATGTTTCGTAATCCGGACTTTCTAATTCCCGATCCGAATAATTAGTCAATACAGCAATACTCATTGTACTTCCCGGCAATCCTTCTGCCGCATAGAAAATCTTAATTTTTTCTGTAATATCATTTTCCTGCATGACTGCATTTACTGTTGTGACAAAATTGTACAACAAATCTTCTTCGTCCGACATTACAACATACCAATAACAAGTACAACCAAATTCGTCTATATATTTATTTTCATAGTATATGTCATAACCAAATTCTTCATATATAGCTTTTGAAAGTTCATCATTCGGTACTTTGTAATGATAGGTACGTACACCGCATCCGGTTAACAAAAGCGTTATTATTGCGAAATATATAATGATTCTCTTTTTCATAATAAACCTCTTTGTTTTTGTTGCTTTCTTAATCTCGATGCTGGAAAATCTCCATTTGTTCCAAATCCGGCCATACTTCGTACCAGTTGATTCCTTGTTCCTTTGCTTGATCGTTTATCTTTTGATTAACTTCAAGGTATCGTACATCCGGCAGATTAAAGTAGGTAGATGGGTCATTGTAAAAATCGAATTCCTTCTCTACATTAACCATAGTTCCTTCTATTTCCACATGTTGTAATTTTTCATAATCCGGTTTTTTTAATACTCTATTTGAATAATTGCTAAGTTCAATGATACTTGCTAAACATCCAGGTATTTCTGTCATATAAGAAATGCTTACTTTTTCTGTAATTTCATTCTCTTCTATAGCTTCATTGATTGTAGTTACAAATTTATATAGTAAATCTGAATCGTACGATTTTACAATATACCAATAGCAAATAACATCAAATTCATTTTTATAACTCTTTACGTAATATACGTCAGTGCCCAATGCTTCATATACTGCTCTTGAAATTTCATCATCCGGCATTTTATTATCATATGTAATACCACCACATCCGGTTAACAAAATAGTTATTATTATGAAATATATCGAAATTTTCTTCTTCATAATGACTCCACTTTATTCCTTTACCTGTTACTTTTGTTGCGATAATATAATAGCTTTCTGTATAATGTGTTTCCGTATCCATTGCACTATTACAAATACTACTTGAACAATAGATAATATTATGGCTGCGATAAAAAGATATCGAGAAAGATTCGGATTGATATTTCGTATTTCATAATATGCATCCGGTTGAATCAAAAAAAGATATGCACCACAATACAATACAAATATTAACAAACTGCTTATCGCCATGATGTTATATGTCCATTTGTTTTCTTTATCAGCCCCCACAAAAAGACACATCGCCACGATATATATAACTGCAACTATACACGCACCTATAAACCACAAAAAAGAACGTAGCGGAGCAGAACTTAATCCTGCATATATTCCTTTTGGTTGCTGATACAGATTGTATGACCAGATATATAAGATACTTGTAATCAAATATGTTATTGTCATAAAAATCTTTAAAGCTTTCATAAGTTATTTATACAAACCTCCCGTAACGTTTTGCGACAGAATGTAATAGGATTCGATGTAATGGGGATTTTCAAGACCTCTAAATATTGCTTCGGCAGATTGCTAAGTCGCTTATCTAGTTTACACAAAATTTTTACAATTACTTTTAACACAAAACTACAAAAACTAATTTATATATTATCTTATCGCAAATTAACACTACGTTGTTTAATAAAACTGCATATCACAAACAGTATATTAATAAGTGACAAAACTACAGCTATTCCAACAAGATATACCGCCATATAGCTTCGCGGATTGTTTTCGGAATATAACCATGAAGGTCGCGTTTCATAATAATAGCCAATGAAATGCAACAGAATTGACCCTAAACTACTAATTATTAGTGTTAACTCTAACTTTCCGAAATCCTTTCGTAAAATCCGATATCTTATTATTCCAAGGACATAGACGCAAGACAATACCAAAGCAAATAAAAATAGAAAGGCGGAAATAAACACTCTCGGGTCAAGCCCAGCATATATTCCTTTGTTTTCTACTTCCATATGATAGGCTAAAAAGAACAATGCACTAACTACTATGTAATCAATGAATAAAAATATTTTTAATCCTTTCATGATTTATTTATATCTCTCTCCTGCTACTTTTGTAGCAATAAAATATTAAGTTCAACTCCTAAACATTAAATGACCTTACACTGCTTTAGAAATTCCAAATTTGCTTCCCGTCTTCTGTCTGCTTCCGCTACCGCTTTGGCATACAACTCAGAGTCATTATAAATGGCATCTCTTGCAAGAACCATATGGTCCATATAAAGTTCTTGTATGATATTACAAAATCTTTCATATTCTTTCATTCCGCCTCCAATTAGTCCCTTTTCAATCCCTTCTCTCTCGTCTTTCATATATTTTTGGATGACATCCTGAAAATCGTCATGATTATCCGCTTTAATCAATACTAAAGAATCTTCTGAAAATTTATCAATATAAGCCAGAATACTTAATCTAAACTGCTTTCTGTAGCGGATATAGGCGTCTAACGTTGTTACTTTTTCCAATGTTGGAATGATAAATTCCTTCGTTTGTTCCAGTGAAAGTTCCAACATATCCAACATCGTTTCGTCATCGTATTCGAATTCTTGTTTTC
>JAZSEO010000062.1:0-4454 GCA_045531735.1 Wujia sp.
AGGGAATCTCCGCCAAAATCCTATCGAGATCTTTATCCTCGTAATAAAACTTTGAGAGTATCTCATAGCATCGTTCAGACATCTTTGATATCAAATCGGCTATTATCTCTAACTGGATGTTATCACTCTCGCCATAGAGCAAACTCATATACTCTTGCTCATCAAAACCATTGGCACGAACCTTTTTACCCATCTCTGTTTCGGGGTCTGCAAAGAACGGGTGTTCTCGGAGCCATTCTAAATATTTCAATTTGGCAATTCCCATAAAGTAGGTTCTAATGCTACTGCTCAACGGTTTCCCATCTTTGCCTTTGACAATGTTGTTCTCTGTGCAGATCTTACCGCATTCTATATTCTCCCAAAATTTGATAAATGAGTTTTGCAGAATCTCCTCAACTGCCTCCTCGGGTGCATAAAACACACCTCTATACTTCTCATAATAGTAGTCGGCACAATACTCGTATAGTTCGTATTGTGCCAACTGATTGCCATCGTGCATTCCTGCAATTACTCTTGCCTCTTTTTGTTGTTGGGTCTCTAATCTTATAACTTTTGCCATATTATCTTAATATGTCAGTTATATTATATTTTGTAGTCTCGCCCGTCATCGTAGGCCTTTGCGGACGGCTGCCTGTATTCATATTCACAAACATTCGCAGGCGCTTGAAAAAATCTTCGTTGTTTCCGAACTCACTATTTTTCACTTTGCTATATATTGCGTAAGTAAGTTTACCTGCGGTAGGACTCTTCATCTCAATATTCACTTGATCACTCTCGCAGGCACTCAAGGTGATCCAGCGTTCTGCATTGGAGTGTATATTTGTGTTTTGCTCGCTTGAAGAGAATCCTAACCAAGACTTTACTGTCTCAAAAATATCCTCAACGCCTCGCACGGTTTCACCTTGTCCTCGCGTCGCATCACCGCTATGGCATGCATCTACAACCACCAGCATTTTTCCTCCTGGACCAATCTTGTTGCGGATGTTAGTCAATAGCATATTCACCTCATCATCTACAAGATGCTTCTCGCCTCTGTAAGTATCACTTGGTTTACGGTAAGCATCATACGGAATCCAACACTCATCCAAGGCGTCAGTTTCATCATTGCCAATATCCTTCATCTGCTGGCCGTGACCGGAATAGTGGATATAGACTATATCATTGGGCTGACACGATTGAGTTAGTGTCTGAAAAGCCAACACAATACCTGCCTTTGTCGCCTCTTCGTTTACACAAGTGATAATCTGGTCATACTTGGCTGCATTTAGAATCTCCAATACATACGGTACATCTTTATCTCCGTTAATCTTATTCCACGCCGAATCCTCCTGCTTGCCAATACCGATTACCAAAGCTCGTTTGGTTTGAGCTTGTAATAGCGTAGGCGTAAACAAAGCGAGCAGTGCAATTAATATAAAGGTCTTTTTCATACACAATATATTTAGTGGAAGTTGTATTCTTTACACCAAAGCATATCCGATAATATCAATCATCTAATGTCCTTATCCCAATAATTAATAGGAAGCGTAAGTTTCATTAAATCTTCATTATGATTAACCATCATCATGCCTTCTCTCAGCCCAATTTTATATTCTCTTATTTGTTCAAGGGGAGAGCTTGCCTCATTGGTATTGAAAGATAATCTGCGTAAATCAGCTATAACACCGTGACAATTCTCTTGCTCAACACCATACATGGAATATCTCTGTCTCTCCACCTCTGGTAATTGATAAAACTCTTCAGGCGTTAAATGCCGATGATACTTCATTCCAAGTGCATCAAGTAAACCGACAATACGCCCACCATAACGTTCTTTAGTAATATTCATAAAATTTAGCGTTTTTGGGTATTATTCCGTTTTTTATATTCTTCTTCAAATATAGCGACTAACTTTTCAATATTTGGTATATCATTTTCTGACGGAGACGGATAAAGTGTGTTTATCATCATAGAACGAGCTTGTTCCGCTGAAATAACTATTTTCTCCTCGACTTCTACAGACTTGACAGCTTCTATAAAAGATTCGATGGCAGGATTAACCACAAATTCACTGGTTGCATTCAGTGCCAACGACAACAAAGGTATTTTAAGGACAGCAATGGCTTTTTTAAAGTTAATGAAATAGAGGACATCTTCATCTGTTTGCGAGAAGACAATTTCATTGAGACAAAGGCTCAAAGACTTTTCAATTCTAATAGATAATTCTTTGTTTTCCATTTTAGATATTATTTTCTTTATTCATAAAATATTGGATATGGCGTTTTATGAACGCAGTCCATTCGTAACTAATATGCTTGAAAATTTGACATGTCTTACTATCTCTGTTAAGTACATCGACAAGAGAATGTACTGTACATACACCTTCACATCTAGGCTGTCTATACACACAATCAAATTTTTCTTTTGAAATGATGTTATTATATAGTTTCATATTTAAATCATTTGCATACAAACAGAATAAATCACTATCAAAACAATCATTGTATGACTCAAACTCTCTCGGATTGTGAGTGTAATATTTGGTGAGTTGGTTTTCATCAACTAAATATTCATTCATAACTGTGATTCCACCAGTTTTTTCGTGCGAGTAACGTAGCACCATATATTTGTTGTTGAAATGTAAAAATATAGGTATTTTCATATCTCGAAAAGCCCACAAAATAGCAATACTATTAGTTCGTATTGTTGAATTCATATGATAGGCAAGAAAGTGATCCTGATAAAAAACAATATTCCCATTATGAAAGAACTTATTTGCGCAAGAGATATCATTGGCAGTAAATTCATAGGATGGCCAATGTAATATATTGGCAATATCGTTAAATACAGAACTCCAGATATACTCTCCTTCAAGATTGTTGAAATAGGTGGGATATTTGAAAAACAGTCCAAGAACCTTGTAAAACCTACAGCAAGGGTGAAAATCTTCTAATTTGCACTTATCTTCGTCAACTAATCTGGCAATAGTCTCTGTTGTTGGAATGGTCATCGCAACATCTAATGAAAAAAGTAGCCATTGCTGAAGAATTAATTCATATTCTTTTAGATAGATTGATTCTGGAACATGACTTCTCTTCGTGTAGGTATAACCATTAGAATACTTTATCAATTCTTCGTCAGGGAATTGCCCTAACGACATTAGTAATTGAATAATAGATGTATTACTTTTAGGTCTAATCTTGTTATGAATCCAAAAATCACATTTCTTTACATACGAAAAGAACGCTAAGAATATTTTTCGAATTACAGAATACCGTTCCACACTTCGCAAATAATAGTCGAGATCAAAACAATCTTCTATACTATTCCACCCTGAGCGTGTATTCCGATTTATTAAAAGTTTAGCAATGTATTCGTGTCTATCATCATTTTCATAATTCTCTGTAATGATAGATTGCCACGCCTTCATCTCTGCGTAACATTCAATCAAATCCCTATATTTAATAATGGGAAAATAATCTGTTTTATTTGAGGGATCTGATTCAAATTCAACAAAGCAAAAATCGCCACAGTTTTCAGAGAACTCTATTACACTCTTCGTTGCAACACCAATTGATGTTTTATATATTTTATTATAAACCTCTATTTCCTTTTCTGTTACTTTATAAGGCGGTTTATCACGAAGAATTATATTATCAATATAGCATTTAGAATATTTGGTTTTATAAATTCGTTCGGCAATACATGAACAGACACTTAAGTCCTGAAAATAATGAGTCAACTCATGGATGCATCCTAAATACTGACTCCCAGCATTCATATTACCGTCATCTTCTAATGAGAAATTTCTATCGTCACGCTTAAATACCCATTGAAAATCATAATCCATTCGACTTTTGTCTTCGGAAATTTTAGCGTCATTTTTATCTTCAATATAAAAACGATTATATATATATTGATATCTACTATCCATTATGCATTTTTAATTATAATGTAAGTTTAGATAAAAGTGTCCTTATGCTACATATCGTATTTCAAACCTTCTTCAAGCAGCGAACTTTAATCTCCATAAATATTATCTTCTAATATGCAGTTATATATCAAAATTACATTATGTTGGGGGATTTATATCTTCAACATTTCCCCCTCGCTACGGGCTACGATAATTGCACTGCAACTAACACTATATGCATTAAGCAGGGTCTTAGGCATATCACACAAAATATCTATTGCCATAAACATTCCTATATAATCAGTTGGTAACCCCATTGCAGCCAAGAGTACAGCTAGAGTAATAACGCCAGCCATTGGAACACTTGGAGCGCCCAATACCGTTACAATGGATGCTCCAATGAGAGATACCTGTTGGGCGGCGGTCAAATCCATTCCAACTGCTTGTGCAACAAATATTACGGCAACACACTCATATACGATAGTTCCAATTTTGTTGAATGTTATTCCGAGAGGCACAGTAAAACTTGCAATGTTGTTAGATACACCCATTTTCTCTTTGG
>JAZSEO010000097.1:0-2034 GCA_045531735.1 Wujia sp.
GAATTGTATAACTCTTTGACAGATAATAGCTCAGAAATAGAGTGTCTGTTTATTGAGCGTACAAAGCAGTTGCTTAAAGATGGAGGTATTGCAGGCGTTATTCTTCCAAGTTCAATATTGAGTAATTCGGGCATATATACAAAGGCTCGTGAGATTATATTGCAATACTTTGATGTTGTAGCAATAGCAGAGTTGGGAAGCAATACCTTTATGGCTACCAACACAAATACTGTTGTTCTATTCCTCCGCCGTAGAGATAATTATTTTGCAGCCAACACAAAGAATGCTGTTGATACATTCTTCCGCACATTGAATGATGTAACCATTAATGGCATAGAAACTCCTGCCTCAAAATATGTAGCTCATGTTTGGGAGGGTCTTGATTATGCAGACTATGTTACATTGTTACAAAAATCGCCCAATGACAAGGTTAAGGCACACGAAATATATGCAGAGTATAAAAAGAAAATCTCTGCAAAGAGTGAAGCCAAGTTACATGAGACCATCTTAAATATAGAGGCTGAAAAGCTTTTATACTTTATTTTGGCATATCCTCAAAAGGTTGTTATTGTAAAGAGCGGTGAGAAAGATGTGGAGAAACGCTTTTTAGGCTATGAGTTCTCTAATCGTAGAGGTAACGAGGGTATCCACGCAATTCAAAAGGGTAAGAACATTGATGAGTGTACCAAACTCTTTGATGCTAATGACTATGACAATCCAGAGAAAGCTAGTACTTATGTGTATAGGGCTTTCAAGGGAGATTATACATCGCCAATCGCAGAGGGAATGCAGTCTCATATTAGTCGTGTATCATTGATTGATATGCTCACCTTTGAGCGTGATAGCTTTGAAAAAAGTATATCGTTGGCAACAAAAAAAAAAGTTCTAATCAATAGTAAGTATTACCAACTCAAATTAACAGACTTGTCAATTTTACTTAAACGAGGAAAATCTGCCAAATATGGTAAATCGAAGATTCAAATAATAAAATCTGGGCAAGCAAGAGGCTGGTTTGATTTTGACTTCTCGGAAAGGCATTATGTAGATGAATCTTTCGTTATTGATGAAAGAAAGCTTGAGAAAGGTGATTTGCTAATAAATTCAACAGGTGTAGGAACTGCTGGCAGAGTTACATACTTTGGTGAAGAAGGAGATTTTGTCGTAGATAGCCATATTACTATTTTTAGACCTAATCAAAACTTGATTTTACCTAAATATGCTCTATGCGCATTGGGGGTAATAGGGTTCGATAATATTGAAAATATGGCATTGGGGCAAAGTGGACAAATAGAATTGTCACTTGACATAATAGGAAATATCAAAATACCCGTTCCTCCTATTGATGTCCAAAAACAGATTGTTGAGGAAATTGGCAAGGTTGATAAGTCGGTTTCTGATTCTATGTTGCGGATTGACAAGTGTGAAAGAGATATAGAGAGTTTGCTATCATCATTAAATTTTGCAGATAGTACGCTAAATGCTATTGCTCCATTTGCAGCTAAATCTATTAAGTATGGCGACATAGAGTCTGAAACATATATTACAACTGATAATATGCTTCAGAACAAGTTGGGTGTGCTTCCATTTGAGGGAGTTGCAAATATATCATCTATCACGGAATATAAGCCAGAGGATATATTAATATCAAATATTCGTCCGTATCTTAAGAAGATTTGGTTTGCGGATAAAGATGGTGGATGTTCAAAAGATGTTCTTGTGCTTAGGTCTGCCGATGCGAATAAATATCTTCCTAAGTATATCTTCTATATGCTTCGTAGAGATGCCTTCTTTGACTATGTGATGGAAGGTAAAAAGGGTATTAAGATGCCACGAGGCAACAAGGAGGATATAATGAAGTACAAAATTCCGATTCCTAATATTGATGAACAAAAACGCATCGTAGCCCAGATAGAAGCATTAGAATTAGAGATTACTAAAGCTCGCACTTTGATAGAAAGTGCAGCAAGTGAGAAACAAGCAATACTTGATAAATATTTGTAAAAATGAATGATAGTAAGAATGATAAATGTATTT
>JAZSEO010000104.1:0-2416 GCA_045531735.1 Wujia sp.
TGATAAGATAAATAAACAGCCGAATCTTAAAACCTTGGACTTTGTATTTTCCAAAGTCGATTTGAACGGTATCAATAACAGTTCTGTTGAAACGATGATACTATCATCTACTTTTGTAAAGAATCTTCAAAGTGTTGCTGACTGTAGTTCTTTGAAGACTCTTATTCTGAGCAGGTCTCAAATAGATGACTGCATCATTGCTGAAGAAAATACCAGCGATGATAAAGAGTCTTATAATTATTATCTCAGAGACAGCTCGGTATTTTCAAACCTTGATAATATTGAAGAACTTAGCTTTTACAACATCTATATAGAAGATATTTCAGGTTTTGCAGATATGGATTCTCTGAAAAGCATAACTATTTCAGAGGGTTTTATTTCAGACGAAACAATAAAAGCACTTGAAGAAAACAGTATAGATGTCATTATAGATACCATTGAAGAAAACAGCTAAAATAAAATGTAATCTGTTTTGAGCAAGAATGACAATTTCCCTCCGATGTTTCATCGGAGGTTTTTTGTTGCAATTATCTGCGGAATGTGATATAATATATGTGGTCGGACAGACCGACAAATTTGAATTTGTGGAGTTGATAAAGCAATGGAAATAATAGCATATGAAATGAAGTATGTTAATGATAGTGTTGAAAAAAGTGATATTGTTTGCATTCCTTTTGAAGTGGCGTTCTTTCAAGAATATATGAGAATATACAATGAATGTTTTTACGAAATGAGAAAAGCACTTGATATTCACCCATATAATTTTTTGAATGAGTACAAACAAATTGTTGAAAAGGTTAAGGATATCTATTTACTTATAAATCAAGGAGAAATCATTGGTTCAATTGCATGTTATGGTAATGAAATAGATGATTTAATAGTAAACAAGAAATTTCAACATAAAGGATATGGCAAACAGCTTTTATTATGGGGAATGCAACATATTAGAGAAAAAGGCAATGAACCGATTACCTTACACGTTGCAAAATGGAATAACAATGCTCTTATGTTATACAAGAAAGTAGGATTTGAAATTGCGACTGTTGAAAGGGTTCGCTAAATTCCAATTTATAAAACCGAACATATTCTTAAATGTCATCTATTTTGAGCAAGACAGACAATTTCCCTCCGATGATTTCATCGGAGGTTTTTTATTGCAATTATCTGTAAAGTGTGGTATAATATAGAAAATCGGGCAGACCGAAAATAAGAATTTGAAAGAGATGTACCCAATGGATAGTAAAGCATTTATTAAATACATATCAGCATTATTGCTGTTTGGTCTTAACGGAATAGTTGCAAGTCATATACCACTTAACAGTTACGAAATAGTGTTTTTGCGAACACTAATCGGCAGTATCCTCTTGATTGTTTTATTCTTACTTAGTAAAGGTAAGTTCCATATAAAAGAAAATAAAAAGGATACCGTCTTTATTGTTTTGTCCGGTGTTGCTATGGGAGCAAGTTGGATGTTCCTATACGAAGCATATCAACAAATAGGTGTGAGTTTATCTTCGCTCCTTTATTATTGCGGTCCTGTCATTGTAATGATACTATCGCCGATTATCTTTCATGAAAAACTGACAGCACCTAAGCTATTGGGTTTTGTGACCGTACTTGTTGGTATTTTCCTTGTAAACGGCAATGCTATTGGTAGCAGTAATTCTTGGGGATTGTTCTGTGGTGCAATGTCAGCGACAATGTATTTCTTTATGGTAACACTCAACAAGCAATCAAAAAATATCAGTGGTATGGAGAACTCCGTAATACAACTTTGCGTCAGTTTCTTGACCGTTGCAGTCTTTACAGGAATTAAACAAGGATTTATTATCAATGTACCTGCAACTGCTTGGAGTTGGATTTTGATACTTGGTATTCTAAACACAGGAATTGGTTGTTATCTCTATTTTTCACCACTTGCAAAGCTCCCTGTACAAACTGTTGCGGTATGCGGTTATCTGGAGCCTTTGTCGGCAGTTATTTTTGCAGCCCTGTTGCTCGGTGAGAAAATGACCGTAATACAAATTGTTGGTGCTGTGTGCATTATTGGCGGTGCAATGATAGGTGAATTGATAAAACCTAAAATAACGTCAAACCACAATTTATAAAACCGAACATATTCTTAAATGTCATCTATTTTGAACAAGAGTGACAGCAAACCTCCGATGTGAAAGCATCGGAGGTTTTTTATTGCAATTATCTGTAAAGTGTGGTATAATATAGGTGGTTGGACAGACCGAAAAATAAGAATTGGTAGGTGAGATAATGATTATTATAATTACAGGAGCATCGCATACAGGCAAAACTGCACTTGCCCAAAAATTGCTCGAAAAATATAAATATCCATACCTGTCAATAGACCATCTGAAAATGGGTTTAATTCGTAGCGGTAACACAGAACTTACCCCTATGGATG
>JAZSEO010000054.1:0-4775 GCA_045531735.1 Wujia sp.
CTTTAAATGAAAACTTTGTCACGGATAAGGATTTCAAAAATTTTGTTATCTATAAAGGACAGAAGTTTGAAGCAGATGCCGCATACATAGATATATATCAGCAGGCAAAAAAGAGTATTTATGTAGTGGATGATTATGTGAATACAAAGACATTGCAGCTTTTATCACAGAAGCAAGCCGGTGTAGAAGTGGTTTTGTTTACAGAAAACGGTCATGGGAAAAGAGGTTTTTTGACAACGGCGGTAGTAAATGATTTTATACAACAATATCCACCACTCAGAATGAAACCGAATACAGAATGCCATGACAGATTGATTGTTCTGGATTATGGTTTGCCTACAGAGAGTGCATATCACTGTGGCGCATCCAGTAAGGATGCAGGAAAGAAACTTTGTGCCATAAATGTGATATTAGAGACTAGCATGATTCATCCGGTAATAGATAAACTGCTATTAGCTCCGGATAAACAGATAAGAGCATCTTCTTGACATCCAAAAATGCGAATGCTAGAATAACCATATCTTAAAGAGAGAGGTGAAAAGATGAAGAGATAATCGACTTTTGATTACATGAAGGTTTGTTTTGTGTGAGCGATAAGGCTCATACTGTTTTTTCATGTTGCCAAAAGTGGATTATGTTCTCATAACCTCTCTTTTTGTGTGCATAAAAATGATTACAATGTTGGGTGTATTTCCTTCTTTTGATGAACCATATGAGGTTATAGTATGTAATGGAACTGTTTGGCAACGAATGGTTCTTTTTTTATTGTAACCATGAGAGGAGGAATGTATATGGCACAAATTAGTATAAATAATCTCACCTTTGGATATGAAGGGAGTTTTGATTATGTTTTTGAGAATGTTTCATTTTCGATTGATACAAATTGGAAACTAGGTTTTATTGGTAGAAATGGAAAAGGGAAGACAACTTTTTTAAATTTATTACTTGGAAAATATCAGTTTACAGGTTCCATAAGTGCATCAACGAAGTTTGATTATTTTCCTTATGAAATTGCAGAATACCAAAAGCAAATGCCTGTGGCAGAATTTATGGAAGATTTGAAGCCGGGGTGTGAAATATGGAGAGTAATTTGTGAGTTGGAAGAGCTATCGGAAAGTTCAGAGATTTTGTATAGACCTTATTGTACCTTAAGTCCCGGAGAGCGTACAAAGATATTACTTGCAGTTTTGTTTTCACAGGAAAATGAGTTTTTATTAATTGATGAACCGACGAATCATCTTGACCAAAATGCAAGGGAGTGTGTGAAGGCGTATTTAGCTTCTAAAAAGGGTTTTATATTGGTTTCTCATGACAGAGATTTGTTGGATGCATGCACAGATCATTGTCTGGTATTGAATCGCTGCAGTATCGAAGTACAAAATGGTAATTTTTCGGTCTGGTGGGAGAATAAGCAACGTAAAGATAAATTTGCGATAGCACAAAATGAGAAACACCGAAAGGAGATTCAAAAGTTGAACCATGCGGCAGAACAGGTTGCTAAGTGGGCTGATAAAAATGAACGCACCAAAATAGGATTTGATCCGATAAAAGAACATGACAGATGCTTAAGCACAAGAAGTTTTATAGGAGACAAAACAAAAAAGATGCAGAGTCGTGTAAAGCAGATGGAAAAACGAATTGAAAGAGAGATTGAGGAAAAGGAGGGTCTTTTAGAAGATATAGAATATCCTAAAGATTTAAAGTTGTTTCAGCTTGTTCATTACAAAAATAGTCTTGTTAATGTAAAAGAATATAGTTTGCAATATAAAGACTCAGATAAACCAGTGTTTCAAGGGCTGTCTTTTGACATTAAAAAGGGTGATCGTGTTGTATTATCCGGAAAAAACGGAAGCGGAAAGACAACAATTATTAGAAAAATCCTAGAAAAATGTAATTCCAATATAGGTGTTTGTATAATTGAAGAAGGACTATGTGAGGTGGCAAGTGGTCTTGTTATTTCATATGTTGGTCAGGAAACAACCGGACTTAAAGGTAATGTTACAAATTATTGTAAAACGCATGATTTGGATAGGAGTTTATTTTGTACCATACTTCGGCAGCTTGATTTTGGACGAGAGCAGTTTACTAAAAATATGGAAACTTACTCGGAAGGCCAGAAAAAGAAAGTTTTGTTGGCGACTAGTTTACTTACACCGGCACACCTTTATATTTGGGATGAACCATTAAATTACATTGATATTTTTTCGCGGATGCAGTTAGAAAGATTAATTTTAAAGTATGAGCCAACCATGCTATTTGTTGAACATGACAGGAAATTTTGCGAAAAAATAGCAACTAAGGTAATTGAATTATAATTTGAAAGGAGATTTGCTTTATGAAAAATCTATTTGTAGAAGGTATTCAAGGATCAGGAAAAAGCACGCTGATAAATAATATTGTGAAGTTTAATCCTGAGTTACATGTATGTAGGGAAGGAGATTATTCTCCGATAGAATTGGCTTGGTGTGCTTTAATGTCGAAGAAGGAATATGAGGCTGTTTTGCAAAAATACAATTCGATAAGGGATGAAATTATAAAAAATACAGTTAGGGAACAAGAGAATTATATCATTACTTACACTAAGATAATTACGGATATTCCGGGATTTTATAAAGATTTGGAGAATTATGAAGTCTATAATGGGCGAAAAACTTTGGCGGAGCTAAAGGAAATTATAGTAACAAGGTTTAAAAATTTTACAGATACAGGATATTTATTTGAATGTTCTTTCTTTCAAAATGTAATAGAGGATTTAATTTTGTTTCATATGCTTAGTGATGAAGAAATTATAGAGTTCTATCGCAATTTATTTAGGTGCATTGATGCAAAGAAGTTTATATTATTTTATCTCTATAGTGATAAGTTGGAAGAGAATATTAAAATAATTCAAAAAGAACGCTGTGATGAGAATGGAAATGAGTTATGGTATCAGATGATGTTAGAATATTTGGTGAACTCTCCCTATGGGAGGAAACATGAATGTAGTGCTTTTGAGGATATGATCAGTCATTTTAAACACAGGCAAGAGTTAGAATTACGTATAGTAAAAGAAATAATAGGTAAAAATGCAGTTATTCTTCCAGCTAAAGAATATGATGTAAATCAAATTAGAACTTTGATTGGTTTTCATAATAAAATCAGTTATAATATAAGGCATATGAACAACAAGGAAATAGCATTGCTAGATGATTTCCTGTATGAAGCAATTTTCATTCCGGAAGGTGTAGATGCACCGCCAAAAGAGATTATAAATGCACCGGAATTACAGATTTATGTGCAGGATTTTGGCAAGCAGGAAGGAGATATTTGTTTTGTTGCTGAAGTTGACAAAAAGATAGTCGGCGCTGTCTGGGTTCGTAATATGGATGATTATGGACATGTAGAAGATGGTGTTCCGTCTTTTGCCATATCGTTATATAAAGAGTATCGAGGTCTTGGGATTGGAACTATGCTGATGAAACGGATGTTGGAAGTGTTAAAAGAAAGAGGGCATCAGAAAACTTCCTTGGCAGTACAGAAAGCAAACTATGCAGTGAAGATGTACAAAAATGTTGGCTTCGAGATTATTGATGAAAACGAAGAAGAATATATTATGATGTACGTGTTTCGGTAATACATAGGTAAGCAATAAAATGCGTATCTTGCGAAGGACACCCGGAGAACTTTTTCGGGCATCAGAAAAGGTGCTATTTTCAACAATTTTTTGTTAAAATTGTAGGTGTGTCGGAATTTCCAACATACTTACAGAAGGGAGAGAAAGGATGTCTTAAGATAAATTAAGTCTGGTAAAGAAGTTTCGCTTGAGTCCAAGAGAAGCATCTATGCTGGCAGATAAAGCACAGCAGGCAAATATGACAGAGTCAGAATATCTGAGACTTATGATATCTCAGGAGCCAAGCGATTATCCGGAGATAAGGATATTGTTGAGGGAGCTTATTAATGAGGTAAATCATATTGGTACAAATATTAATCAGATTGTTCACAATCATAATTCCGGCATATATTCAGAGGCTGATAAAGAGCGTCTGGTAGCTTATATGCGTAAACTGAATATGGAAGTAAACAACGTATATAAAACTGTAAACGAAGGAAAATTTGGAAACGAGTAAGAGGAAATTTTTTCTCACCGGAATCATTGCTTTTCCAATCCATAGTTGTATCATTAAGACAAGAAGTCATTGAGACTTATAAGGACGAAAAGATGAAGAAGCGACTATGGAAGGAGGGAAGCTTTGAACAAGGAATTTGAACGCTGCTGCACATTCCTGGCCGAGATGATGGAAAAATACGGAGCATTGGTTTTGCGAGATATCGCAGTAGAGATTCAGTACGAAGCGGAAACTTGGTGTGATGATGCAGAGGGAAAAAGGCTTCGGTATGAGGCTTATGCGAGAAGATTTATGAAGCGGTTTGAGAAAGCAGCATAAGTATTACTGGCATCCTGCGAGAGTGGGATGTATACATACGATAGAGCGTTCAAAAGTATACAAATTTATGAGTTGAAAATAGTAATATAACGATGAAATAAGGTGTTATCACTTGATTTGTACTAAGTGCAAGTTGGGTGATATTTTAATATTTTGATAAAATATACTACCAAATGAGAAAAAGTCACATTTGGGAGTTGATTTTTATAAAAAACTGTATATAATAGAAAGTAGAAAAGAAGGTGAGGTAGCAATCATGTTAATTCAATTTAATTTTAAAAATTTCAAATCATTTAGAGAAGAGGCTACTTTGGATTTGTCTGCGGCAAAGATGACAGAGTTCTCAGA
>JAZSEO010000002.1:0-2594 GCA_045531735.1 Wujia sp.
AATGAATTTTAGTCTTGGCATCAAAATATGCTTTTCGCTCTTTATCACCTTTTCCATAGACAACACACTCTCGTTCTGAAAAATCTATATCATCAATATTTAGTCTAACTAATTCACCTACACGAATACCTGTTGAAAGCAGAAAATCAATCATCGCCCTATCGCGCAAATTATTACAATTATCTCTTAGAATTTCAACCTTCTCATCTGAAATAGTATCTTTTACAATAATCGTAGTCTTTACCTTGTGGATTCTTTTCATAGGACTTTTTATTATATAATCCTCTTCCTCTAACCAAGAAAAGAAAGTGGAAAGGCTTCTACGAATATTATCAATAGTTTCCTTTCCACAATTATTTATTGATTGATACTCTACAAGATATTTTCGTAGCATTTCGGTAGTTATCTTTACAACCGGAATATCAATTGTCTCCAGCATCTTTTCAATATTACACCTATAATAGCGTATTGTTTTGTCAGAACATCCTTCTAAATGCTTGGTGGTTAAAAACATATCTAGAAATTCCTCCTTACCAGTTTGCAAATAGTCAGTTGCGTTATTTTCTGACAAACGATTTACTAACACTTCTTGTATCTTCTGCATCTGCGATGCATTTAGTACCTCAGCCATATCATTAATAATGTTATAGATTTCTCTTTCCATAAGAGCACACTCCTTTTTAAAGGAGTATATCGTAGCAAAATAAACACATCAACAGAGCGTATTACTGAAATTTATCTCTCCTTTTGCACTTTGCGAATATAACTTTTTGCATTTATAACTAATAGAACAGAATACGCTATTGTCATAGCCAGCGGAATTGCCGCAAACCAAAGACTGATTTTCACATCACTGCTCTCTATCAAAATTATAGAAGCTATTGTGAATCCGCAACAAAGCATTTCCAGGGCAAACATAATAATAGCCCTTAATACCGCTTGATTTTTTTGTTTATCCGCATAATCTGCAACCGCTAATATTGTTTCTTTTACTTCATCATTCATATTCTCACTTTTCCTTTCTCCATCAATGATTTCCCGGATGTCAACTTCATAGAACTCGGCTATCTCAACAAGCATACTGATGTCCGGCATATTACTTCCCGTCTCCCAACGTGATACCGTTCTCTGCGCTACACCAAATTCATTGGCTAACTGTTCCTGGGTAAGACCTTTTTCATTTCTCAATTGTTTCAGAAAACAACCTGTTTTTTTCTGATCCATTTTCCTCCTCCTTTCATCGATAGACTACCATTTCTAATGCTTAAATAAAACGACACAAAGTGAGTAAATGCCGTATTTACGCCACTAGACATCGAATGTCTAATTGTTATTTATCCAATTAACAAAATTCAAATCTTCTGTTGCTTTCAATCTCTCTACAAGACTGAAATTTTATGACTGCTTTATCTTTACCAATTCACCAATCATAGCTCCACCTATAATGCATCCCGCACCGATTACTTGAACTATTGTCATTTTCTCGTCAAGCAGAATTGCTGCGAAAACGACTGCCGATAATGGCTCCAGATAACCGCACACAGCTACTGTCTGCACGGGTAATTTGGCAAGTGGGGAAAAGTACAAATAGCATCCTAGCCCCGTATTTACAACACCAAGTACCCAAATCCATATCCAAGCATTGGAAGGTATCTCTATCACAAACCCCTGCTTACAACCCACAAATACTGCTACTGTAAAAAAACTTACTGCAAGCTGTATCACGGAGTTCTCCATTCCGGTTATTTTCTTTGACTGTTTATTTAATGTCACCATAAAGAAATACATAACTGCCGACATAGTACCGCAAACAATTCCCCATTTATTGCGATTATTACCCGTCGCATTACCATTAACAAGAACGATTCCGGCTAACACAATCATGAAACCTATCATCTTCGGAGCAGTGAGTTTCTCCTTGAAAATCAAAGGTGACAATATCATAACTATTACCGGACCACAATAATACAGAAGTGATGCTAAGCTTACACCTATCTGTTGATATGCTTCATACAAAAACATCCAACTTGTTCCCATTGCCATTCCGGATAATACTATAAACATAGTATCTTTCTTGTATATTACAATATGAAATTTGCCCTTACTTCCTAAAAATAAGACGATTAATAGAATACTTCCAATAAGTGTTCTCAAAAACACAATTTCATAACTACTAAGCGTAATATGACTTGCAACAATACCATTAAGTCCAAACAATAACAATGCAGACAGATATTTTATAAATGCTTTACTATCCATAATAACCTCTTGATTTTTGTTATTGAAGAGTATATCATAATACCAATCATAACAAAAGCAAATATTTATCATGCTTAAAATCACATTTTCGAATAGGTGCTATTATGGACATGAATTTACAAAAATACCTGTCTTTCGTGAAAACAGTAGAATACGGAAGCTTCACAAAAGCGGCGGAACTTCTTAACTATACGCAATCCGGTGTCAGCCGAATGATTGCAGATCTTGAAAAGGAATGGAATATTACACTTCTTGAACGAAGTAAATATGGCATCAAACCTACAAGCGATGGTATGAAGCTATTACCATATGCACTAAACCTTTGTGCTGAATTT
>JAZSEO010000006.1:0-1809 GCA_045531735.1 Wujia sp.
GCCGTTCTACAGATTATTGGGAAAAGCAGAATAATAATTTTCTCCTGTTAGCGCATGAGTACATATTTGTATTTCAGAAGTGAATTAATTCACAAAGAGTGAAAGTTGTGGTTGTTATTTTGTATGTTTGCAAGTATAATAGATATGTATAAGATTGTCATTTTGCGGACATAGAGAAGAGGAATCAAAATGAGTAATTCAAGTGTCGCTCCATTTGTGAAATGGGCTGGCGGAAAGCGTCAGTTGCTACCACAGATAAGGGAGAGAATGCCTGAAAAATATAATAATTATTTCGAGCCGTTTGTAGGTGGCGGTGCGGTGATATTCGAATTGCTACCTGCAAATGCTCTGATAAACGATATCAACAAAGCGTTGATAAATGCTTATAAGCAGATTTGCAATGTACCGGAAACATTTCTGAAAGCTGTAAAGAAGCTTGATGAAGAAATGTGGGAAGATGGAAAGGAATACTATTATTCCCTTAGGGAGCATTATAATGATAAGCTGATGAAAGCAGAGTATGATGTTGAGTTGGCTGCATTGTTTGTATTTATCAATAAGCACTGTTTTAATGGATTGTATCGTGTGAATGGTAAAGGACTTTTTAATGTTCCCTACAATAATAGTCGTAGCGCGTCTGTTGATGAAATGGTTATTATGGAGATATCGAAATATCTTCAAGGAGTAACCATTACTGATGGAGATTTTGAAGTTGCTTGTAAGGATGCAAAGAAAGGCGATTTTGTATTTATAGACAGTCCGTATGCACCGTTGAATCCAACTTCGTTTGAATCATATACGAAAGAGGGATTTGATGTAGAAAGTCACAAACGCCTTGCAAATTTGTTTGATGAGTTAACTGCTAGAGGTTGCTATTGTATGCTTACAAATCATAATACGGATTTGATTAATGAGTTGTATGGCAATAAGGGCTATAAAATAGATGTTGTAAGTGTTAAGCGTTTTATTAACTCAGATGCATCTAACAGAGTTGGCGAAGAAGTAATTATATGTAATTATTAGATTTTGTATATGGTTATGAAATATAAAAGGAATGTAAGGGGGGATTTTTTATGCCACATTTTGAAATGGCAGAATGTCCAGTATGTGGAAAAACTGCATATGGAAGGTCAGAGATTGATGATGAATTTGGTTTTCGTTATGGTGGGACAACACCGCAATCTTGGTGTAAAGAATGTAGAAGTTTAGGCAGTAGTTGTGGATATACAGATTGTCCGCATTGGGGTGAGGATTATCCACGTTGCTATTATTCTTTTAATTGTCCGATTAATAATGATTGATTTGTCTGAATATCTGCGTTATATGATACGTGTTGGAAAGTAGTTGATATATAACGTAGATATTAAAGTATTTGGTATGGAGATTAGAAGTAATGGAGAATGTATTTAAAAACAAAGTGCCATTATACTTCGAGACAGAAGAATCACAACTAATACTAGGTGATTCCTTCAGAATTCTAACTAAAATGAAACCGGAATCTGTGGATATGATATTTGCGGACCCACCATACTTTTTAAGTAATAATGGAATTACTTGCCAAAGCGGGAAAATGGTTTCAGTAAATAAAGGCTCATGGGATAAGCTTTCAGAAAGTGGAACCGGCGTCGAAGAAAAACACAAGTTTAACAGAAAGTGGATTAAGTTATGTAAGAAAGTACTAAAACCAAATGGCACGATTTGGATATCGGGGACATTACACAATATATATTCGATTGGTATGGCATTGGGGCAGGAAGGCTTCAAGATAATCAACAACATAACATGGCAGAAAACAAATCCACCACCAAA
>JAZSEO010000058.1:0-3149 GCA_045531735.1 Wujia sp.
TACAATCAACAAAAATCAATTGCTTTTCGGTATAAATCAGGGTTGTACATTCGATGATTTACGAGTTGAGCATATGAAGGAAATTGCAAAGCTTGACCTTGATGGTTATGCAATCGGCGGTCTTGCAGTAGGTGAACCAAAAGAAGATATGTATCGTATTATTTCTGCTGTTGAACCGCATATGCCTGCTGACAAAATCAGATATCTTATGGGTGTCGGTACTCCGGGTAATATTTTAGAAGCAGTTAAAAGGGGAGTGGACCTTTTCGATTGTGTTATGCCTTCAAGAAATGCAAGACACGGTCACCTTTTCACTGACGCAGGTATTATCAACATTAACAATAAAAAGTACGAAAAAGATGATTTGCCAATTGACCCTACTTGTAATTGCCCTACTTGTCAAAGACATTCACGTGCATATATCAGACACCTTTTTAAAGCGCAGGAAATTCTTGCAATGCGACTTTGTGTTATGCACAATTTATATTTCTATAACAACTTAATGCAAAAAATCAGAGATGCACTTGATAATGATACTTTTGATGAGTTCTATAGCAAGTATGTTGACAGACTTGACACAAGAATATAAATTAATTGTAAATTTTGTAAAATAACTTGCAAAATATGTAAAGTTTATGTATAATAACAAAGTTGTTAAATTTTTCAAATTTGGAGGAAGTTAAAATGTTCGATTTTTTAACATTTGCTATGGCTGCACCAGCAGGTGCTGAAGGAGCAGAAGGTGCTCAGGGCTCAATGCCAATGATTATTATGATGGTTGCACTTTTTGCTGCAATGTATTTCTTTACAATCAGACCACAGAAGAAACAGCAGAAGATGGAACAGGAAATCCGTGAAAACACACAGATTGGTGATGAAATCACTACTATCGGCGGTATTTGTGGTAAGGTTGTTTCTGTAAAGGACGATTCAATCGTTATTGAAACAGGCTCTGACAGAGTTAAGATTAAGTTTAAGAAATACGCTATTCAGACTAACCACACTGCTAATGAAAAGATTCAGGCTGAGCGTGAGGCTGCTAAGGCTGCAATGCAGGAAAAGAAAGCAAAGAAGTCAAAGAAAGACAACAAAGACGCTGAATAATTATCATAAAAATAAAGTTTCCCTCATATTCTTAATTGAATGTGAGGGATATTTTTATGGGTAAAAAAATAATTAAAAAGCGTATAGAATTAAATACTCCGATTAAGACAATTCTGAATATTATAATTTCTTCATTAATCGGAGCAGCAGTATCATTACTTTTATCAATAATTTTTTCTTATATACTATCAAAATCACCGGAAGTTTCAGGATTTGTAACTATATATTTAATAATATCTGTTTTATCAGGTGCTTTTATTTGCGGTTTTATTGGCAATAAACTTTTACATTTCCGTGGAATTGTTTCGGGATTAATCTGTTCATTTCCGTTTTTACTTATTATTTTGTGTATAATGTTGATTGCTTCTGACGGAATGTTATCAGGTTTATCAGTTTTACTTTATTTATTCATAATATTTTTCAGCCTTTTAGGCGGAATAGTAAGTTCAAATATGAAACGAAGAAAATAATATTTAAAGGAATGATTATATGACAAAGGTAATAAGTTTGAGAAAAAGGAAATTACATAATTTTGATATTCCCAAGAAATCTTTTAATCGAAGGAAAATATCTTCATCGGAAATTATTAAAGTAATATTTCTGATACTATCAATTATATCCATATTTTCAGGCTGTATCTTTTTTAAGTTATATGAAATCGAATACATAACAGAAGTCTGTAATAATTTTATCCTGAATCTGCAAAAAGGAACATATTTTGAAGTACTATCGATTATATTTAAATTTGATGCTGTATTTTATTTGTTCATTTTCTTTTTAGGCACAAGCTTTGTAGGAATACCATTAACAGCAATACCTTTAATAATAAAATGTATATTTATCGGTTATCTAAGCTCATATATGTATTGTGAATTCGGATTGAAGGGAATTTTATTCTTACTTGTTTTAATTTATCCCATGATTATAATTACAACAACATCACAAATATATTCAGCAAATGAAAGTATATATATGAGTAAGTATTTAATAAATACAGTTACAAATAAAAATACAGCCGATGACATATCTATCAGGCTGTATATAATAAGGAATTTAGTTTTAATTGGAATAAGCTTAATTGTCATATCAGTTAATTCGTTTTTATTAGTGACAATCGGTAGCAGATTCAATCTTTGTTAGATTTATTAATTTTAACATTAGCAAGAGGATTTGATTCGGAAGCCTTTTTTAACTGCTCATCAACAATATGAGTATAAATCTCTGTTGTACCAAGATTTTCGTGACCGAGAATGTCCTTTAAAATAAGTACATCAACATTCCCGTGCTGATACATAAGTGTTGCTGCTGTATGTCTTAATTTATGGACTGAATAGCCCTCAAGACCACACTTTTTAAGTGCATCATAAACAATATGTTGAACGGTTTTAGGGCTGATTCGTTTATTACGATTGCTTAAAAATAATGCATTTCTGTCCGTTGCAGCAACACCATCAACAGGTCTTACAGCCATATACTGTGCAAAGGCATCAAGACATGCGTCGTTTAAATATATTGTTCTTTCTTTATTACCTTTACCTGTAACTCTTAAGGTGTGGTCATCACGGATATCGTTATAATTAAGGCTTACAAGCTCGGATAAACGAAGTCCGCAATTAAGGAAAAATACAAGAATACAGTAATCTCTTTCTTTGTTTTTACCGTCAACAGATTTTAATAGCTTAATACTCTCTTCAAGTGTTAAATACTTGGGGAGAGATTTTTTTAATCTTGGAGAGTCAAGCACCTCCATAGGATTACTTTCAATTATGTTTTTCTGCTTATCAAGATATTTAAAGAATGTACGAAGACATGATACTTTTCTTGCTCTTGCTGCTTCCTGATTATCTCTTTCATTCTTGCAGTAGGAGAGGAAGGTGTATGCATCATTTAATGTGACACTTCTTACAAATTCTTCATCAATATCAAGTATATCAATTTCGTCAAATTCCGTTGAAGAGGGGACTAAACCTCTGTAATATTTAAGGAATTTGAAGAAAATTCGTAAATCAGAACTGTATTCTTCAATAGTGAGTGTAGATTTATTT
>JAZSEO010000086.1:0-9685 GCA_045531735.1 Wujia sp.
GAGGTTCTTGATGAACTTCGAGAGATGGCTAATCGCACCCCATTTGACGATAAGGGAAACCCTGATATAAGCGTTGACGACATCTCTCCAATGCTTGTATTGGATTATCTCAAAAAGGTAGATAGTAAATTAGTTACAGACTTTCACAAAGTGCCTATTGAGGATATTCTTGACAAAATGGATCTATTCACAGGTCCGACGGAGAGACGTATGCTCAAGAATGTAGCTGCAATGATGTTCTGTGAAAATCCGGCTAAATTCTTTCCTTATACACAAGTGGATATTGTTTTGTTCCCAAATGGTTTGGAGCAAGATCCTAGTAATATGATTGAGATTCCGAAAATATCAGGACCTGTTCCGTATATGATTAAGGCGACGCTCGATTATTTGAAAACGAATCTTATTAAGGAGCGAATCATCAAGCCGAAGGATAAAGCAGAATCTGAAAAGTTCTTTAACTACCCATATCAAGCATTTGAAGAGGCTGTAGTAAACGCCTTATATCATAGAGATTACCAGGAGCGTGAACCTGTGGAGATTCGCATTGAGCCTCAGGGCGTGGCAATATTGAGTTATGCTGGGCCTGATCGTTCAATCAGTATGGAGGCAATACAAAAAGCAAAGTTGCTCAAAGCTCGCCGTTACCGCAATAGAAGGTTGGGAGATTTCCTTAAAGAACTTGACCTATCGGAGGGGCGTGCTACGGGTATTCCTACGATTCAGGACGAGTTGTGTAAGAATGGTTCACTACCAGCTCGTATCGAAACAGATGATGCTCGCTCATATTTCCTTATAGAGATTCCTTGCAGGGAGGGCTTTAAGAATACCATAGAGCCAATCGAACAAGAAAGTAAGCTTAAAAGTGAGCTTAAAAGTAAGCATAAAGATGAGCTTAAAGGTGAGCTTAAAACCTTGCGAATTATTCTGGATTTAATGATAGAAAATCCAGAGATTACTACACTGGCGTTAGTTGAAAGAAGTGGCAAATCTCGAAGTACAGTTCAAAAGAGTATTAGGATACTAAAAGACGAACATTGTATCGATAGAGTTGGTGGCAAGAAATACGGACGATGGATTGTCCTGATGTAGTTTAAAAGTTATACCACTCTAAATGGTTATATTGCGTAATGCAGTCGCATTCTAACGAGTCTTATTTAACAATACCACCCTCGCAAGAAAAGCTTTGACGAGGGTGGTTTTCATTTTTAAGGATTAATACAAAGCTCGGCTTATTGGTCAATCGCGTCCGCATTAAAACCGTACTCTGAGCTCTAATTGCTATTAATATTTATATTGTTTTCTATCAACCATTTGTGATTCCACACGATTCTGTATTTGCCTAATAGCTTAGTCGTTCCACCATATATATCTATGTTCTTTATATGCTTTGACACATTGAATCCTATTGTGCATATCAAAGTGGGCTTTAATCCGTTGCTATCATAAGCTCTTAATCGCATATCAGTATTATAAACCATAACTCGGATGTAGATTACAGGCAGCATGCTTTTGATATGGAATTTTCCTAATCGCTTTTTAGAGTATTTTATAACATCGTTTACAATTTCTTTGTAATAGCGATCAATTGTAACTGTAATATTGTCAATATTTGTCAAATATATACGAGCATCATTGATACAGTACCCATGTTCTTTACGATAAATTTTAGTATCTCGAATGATGTAAATCGGTTGGTTGTATAGCCTATTGGCAATCGACTTATTCTTAATAGATAAATAGGTTGCATGAATTGAGTTTATCAAACGAGGTATTTTGTATTTAGGGTAAAAATATACTGCATCTGTTACCCCTCGCAAATCCTTTATGTTGTTTGATTGTCTTCCCTTTTGTAATATAGTTCCATCATATCCAGCCCATCCAGCTGAATATTTTCCATATTTAACATTCATGTGAATAAAGTACCTAGAATATCCTGGAGTAAAAGCTTCGGCAAGAGCTGCCGTTCTAAGAGCTAACCATGCCACACTGCCATAATGATAATGTTTATTATCTACATATATATTTAGTTGGTTTTTACCACCTAATATTTGGCTACTTAAGCAATCTTGAACTTCCCATTGTGGTGTGTTGCAAATGGCTTTTAATTCTTGAATTAAATATGAAGATGGTATTTTTATCTCGTGTTCATAAAAGAAAGTACTATGTTTTATCATAATGCACTTTAGTGCGGCCATCATAGCATTGCAATTATCAAGTAGCATATCAAATAATCCTACTACTTGATTAACATTATCAGTATATATGTTCCCTTTTTTATCAAAATAAGTTATGTTATATGCGGAATATGCCACCGTTCCATGGGCAACTCCGTTCCTTATAGTGTTATTATAGCAATCAATAATGTATGAAAACGATGTATTTCTAATTTCCTCTATGCAATTCCATACATCAAGTTTATCGGTTTGAGCATTTCGTGCTATACGAGTTTGTATCGCTATGGGCAATATTAATACATATAGCACACTTTCAACTAATTTCAAATAGTTGTAATTAATATTATCGTTGATAAATTTTATTGCAAGAGGCTCTTCCGTTGGTATTTTAGTGTCATGAAAAGATAAATGATTAATTTTTGATATAACATCAAACGCTATATCCAATTTATGGTATTGATTGTTAAAATATTCCTTAATAAAAGACGGATTATTATTTATTAAATTATCCCAGAACTGATAGTAGTCTTTGAACAAATCCTTATTATAAAACTTTTGAGGTACGGAAGATATGTATTCCTGCAAAGATAGAAAATGTGTATTTGTGGATTCTGCAAGAATTGGAAATGCATTAATTATTGCATCTGTCCAATAATCATTCAGTTCTTTTGTGAGAAAATAATCTTCGAACATCATACTTTCAGCTGTATTTTTATTACAACCACGAAGGTAATCATAATTTCTTAGCTTAAGAAATTACAACACAAGCTCGCCCTAAATATAATTATTGAAAAGGGTACAACACTCTTACATACTTTTTTAGCGAGACATAACACGCCATCCTGCATTAGACAGTCTGGCTCAAAAGGTTGGACTGTAGTGCAAAAAGTAAAGTGGTATCTCTGCTAGTTACGGATTATATTCATCCGTATGGATGTTGATTAGTTTTTAATTATTGTTTTGCCTCGTATGTGAAGGGAATCTATTCCGCAATCAAATATACACTGTTTATGAAGCCAAGGTTTACCCCAACATTCTAAATCATCACCACCACATATATTCTTAAATGGGCAAACTCCATAATTACTATTAGGTGACTTAAAATAATCGTACATAATAGCGTTCCCTACAATTACAACAATGTCCTGACAGGAATTTTCAACACCTAATACTTGAGGATAAAACTGTTTCCCATCAAATTGGTGCAAAAATGGTATTCCAAGATATTTGATTAGTGCCTCTATGTTATCAATACCAAATTGGTTGGTGTTAATTACATTAAGTATGGGGACAATCCCATTATCTAACTTTACGCTATCAAGGAGAATATTGGTATATGATAACTCACATGGCAAAATTCCTCTTAACGATTGTTTGTATTGATCAATAAGGTTATTGAAAAAATCTTTAATCCTAATTATTTGACCTTTGATGGTTACATTTTGTATAATGAAATCATCAAAAATTTCCCAGCCTGTCTTGCTCGGATTTGCATTAGCTTTTTTTAATTCACACATTAGGGCAAACCCCGGGTCTAAACTAAATAATGAAATATAGCAAAGGCAAATAAGTTTTCTTTTATCATTTGCAATATAGGGGAAATGATTATCGCACAAAAATTGCACAATGTTGTATGGCACATCAGGATGCTGCGCATTGGGGTCAATTAACGATTGGTACAGTGCTGCCATACTTTCTTTAATAATAGTAGCTCCTATTTTCAATTCTATCGTCTCACCCCTAGTATCTTGTACCTTAAATATTACATTATGCATCGAGATAGGAAAACCTTCAATCTCAACAAAGTAGTAGCATGTTGGTTTGGTCCTATCTATCTTCACATTTAGATGTCCTGATCCAGAACTGCAAACAAACCAATCTATTCGTCGTTGTTGTTCTATTGATCGGGAGAAAGTATACGGTAAATGAATTTCTTTTTTATCATTCATTGAATGAACAAACTCACACAAATCATTGTTTTTTACAATAGCCGAAAAGATGCCCCAGGGAGTAGATATATTTTGAAGGAAATGTACATACTCATGCAAGAATGTCCCTAAATCATTTGTTGACATTTTGCTTATATCTGGGTTAAAACAACCGTTCATATAAATCTCAAAACATCCTGTTCTATAAGAGCCCTTGAGTTCTTGTTCATATTCGGCTTCGTTGTATTCAAATTTCATAATAAGCACGTTTAATAGAATAGTACTTCAAAGATAGCAATTCCTATAGAAATATATAATATCAATTTGAATATTATTAGTGTAAACTTAACGATGCAGAATGCCCTCTATTTACCTATACCTTTTGCTGAGAAAAGAGCCAAACCGTTTTGTCAGTGAAATTGATTCATCTTTATTAGGGTTTTAGATTGGCATATTGAACTTTACAGGTGTTTACATTGCACACTCATACAAGATGGGAGCCCCCTTTCGTTGTATGCTTTTTATTTAAAGCTTTTGAAATGTTGGTGTTTATCTTAGGTCACAAACGGTTTTTGCAACAATGATGGGTGCATATAAAACCAAAATATAAGCTAAATATATTCTAATAAATAATTTGAGATTATTATCACTATTCCATATTACTATACAATTCTTGCTTATAATGAACTATAATTCCAATTTTTAATAGGTACTATTTTCTTCGTCGCAAGTTGTTTTAGATAGTTTGATGTCGGTGCGATAGCATACTTATTAGTGTACACCCAATAGTATGCTTGTTTTTGAGTTGGCTTCAGTGCTTTTATTGCGGGGGCATGCTCATTTAGCCACTTTTTAAGCCATTCCAGTTTTGCTAATACAGTAGCAACTTCACTTGTGATAGCTGGATGTATCTCTATAAAAAATACTTCATTATCATATTCTATAGCATAATCCCATCTATTATCTTCTGGATACATTGTTCTGACAGAAGAGTCAATATCTAAACTTCCGCCTATTTTTCTAGTATCGGGGACTATAAATTTATGACGTTCATTCCCACGGATAGCGTTTAGACCGTTTTTATATTGACTAGCTACACAAGCAGTCTTTTCTATGGCTTTTTGGAGAGAACTGCACATAATTGTATCCATATTAAGATTCATCATCAACTAAATATTTTGCGACAACCTCTGATGCTCTACTTGAGAATTCAGAAAGTCCACCCCAACTCGATATAATTCCATTAGAATCCGACACATCAAGAGTAGAAATATCTTTGGATATCACCCTCCCTTTTGTATTTCTACTAAAATAATATGTCTTAAATACTTTGCTAAAAATTCCATTCAGCATATCTCTAATAGGAGAATTCTTTGGTATATTAAACATCTCACACAGCGCAACTTCTCTATCATTTACTTGATTTTGGATGAGTTTAAAAGCCCAAGCAAACTCGAGGAAAATTTGAGAATGCGTAGAAACAATTACCTTGTATCCTCCGACTTGTATTAACTCAAGAATCTGAAGAATAACACTTATAATAGCTTTAGGATGAAGGCCCATTTCAGGCTCTTCTATAACCACATATTTGTATTTTTCCTTTTTTACAACTTTTGATGGAGGGCCTGATAGACAATAAAAAGCTAACAGCAATGGCATAAATTCTTTCTGTCCTGCACTCCATGACATAAATGGAATATTCATATCATCTATGTTCAAAACCATTTTTTTTAGCCCATACCGTTCATCCATCATAATTTTTGCATTATGAAATATGTTGGCATCAAAAGAGTTTTTCAAGAAGCCTTTCAAGCGATTTTTAATTGGGAAAATAACATTAGAGGCTCCCAAACCATGTTGCATAAATAGCCTAAGTGTTTCGCTAAATGAACGAAGTATATATGGAGAGGAGCTATCAAACTCCATAAAATTCTTTGGTCTGCCATCTGATATGCTCATAATTCTCTGAGCTGGAATATAAAATAACAACTCATCTTGTGAATAACTCTTCTTGGGTAAATTTTTTATCAAAAAAGGTTGTCCATCAAGGTCTATTCTGGTGCCATTTTTCCAAATATTAGACATACCTTCTCCATAATACACATTTAGAATTTTATCTATATTATGCCCTATAATATAATTGTATCTATCTAAAGTGTCAATAATATTATTCCTATCAACAGCTAATTTAAGTGTTTCAAGCATTATACTTTTTCCACTAGCCTGTGGCCCAACAAGAATTGTCAAGTCTCCAAAATCTACAGATACATCTTCAATAGGCCCAAATTTGTGTATGCAAAACTTTTTCATATAATATGGTATAACCTACGCAAATGTAGTGATTTATATTTACAAATACAATTTGAATGGTTATTAATTATTCATGATTTTAAAAAACGAGTAATCTAGGTGTCATTTTTGTTGATTTTGCTTACTTATTCCCAAAATCAGCAGGTGTCTCTCCCCGCTCACGATTATCCCAATGGAACACCTGAATATCGTCTATTTTAGCCGCCATAACTTTGAGGAATATCTCGGTTAATTGCAACTGCTCACAGCGTTTTGTTGACGCTGTAGCCTTATTCTTATACCAAGTGATTGCGGTAATACTATCTGAGTAGATAATACGAGGTGCTTCGGGATGTTTGAGGATATATTTGACAGCCTCTACGATGGCGAGAAACTCTCCGATGTTATTCGTCTTGTTGCCTATGGAATGGTTGAAGAGTTCCAAACCAGAAGAGAGGTCAACCGCTCTGTAGCGTGTCAACCTCTCCTTCGTGGAATGTGCGCCGTCAGTAGCTATTACTACTATTGGGCGCTTCATTTGTGACCACCTCCTATGTAACGCTTGCCGGTGTAGATATACCCGTCCTGCTCGAATCGGCGTATCAACTCCTGGGCCTGCTTAATGAAGTCGGCTATCACCTCCTCGTGGTTCTTGATGTCCTTGCGTTCTTTGAGGACAGGGAGCACTCCATCGAGTGTTCGGCTCATTGCACTTTTGCCGTCCTTCGGATCGAGATAGATGGTCTTGTTGCCGAATGACACTGTAACCTTGTACAGCGTTTTGGGAACGATTATGGTCTCTACTGTCGCAGGAAACTGTACGGGTGTGGCGGCAACAACCACATAACCCTTAGACTTGTGCATAGGCTTCAATTCAACCGAATAGAGAACATTTGGCTCGATAGTGTCTTTTAGATCCTCTGCCAGGATACAAATCTGCTTACCGAGAGCATAATTCTCCCGGACTCCTTTCAATTGACGAGTTTTTGAATCTCGGGAAACAAAGCCAATAAGCTCTCCCGTTCTTTCCGATTTCGCAAACTTAATCTGCGACTTCTCCGATGTCATTTTACTTGTCTGTTCGTTGGAAACGGTGTAATCGCTCCTCGTATGATCGCTTATACATACGCTTTGTGCGGTCATCAAGGAACGAGCGTTCTATTAGCTCATAGACCATTGGTTGCTCCGTTGCGAACAACTCTATAATGGCATCTATTCTCTTGGGTAACACACCTATTCTACGGCCAAACTCTGCAAAATCATCACGACAAGGGTGTCCTGTATTCAAGTATATATCCGAATGAGCATCCTTCGGCATCAAGCCATCCTGCAAAGCAAAATCCCCGTCATTAATATGAATTGATGTATTCAAAAGATCGTATGCTGGAGTCATAATATAGTCTCCGTTCTTTGTTTGCTGTAATGATAAGTTTTTTAAATGTGCATCGCCATTACCAAATAGATAGTTAAATATTATGAGGATAAAATAGTTGGCAATCTCAACCCGCCATGCAGCAACAAATTGACGCAGTAATAATGCTGCATCTTCATAACTACCTGTATATTTAAAATCTTTTCCGTGGCTCTTCTCTGTTTTTCCTGCAAGTGAGGCGAAATCCTCTTGTGCTATCTTAGCCCCGTCTAGTGTATAGTCAAAACGTTTTGTGATATAAGTTATTTTGTCGTCAGCAAAGAAGGCAATAGCACACTCCGCAGTCTTGATTTTGTAAACTTGTTTTGCTATCTGCATTGTGAGATGCTCATTGGCTGGCATTTGTTGACGAAACCTCAAGCGCTCATCACCTGGCGCCGGCTTGATGATATATCGACCATGTTCATCCGCCTGCGTTAGACAAATCTTTTTATCTTTTATGACTGCAGATAGTTTCTCTTGGGCACCAGAAATAGAAATACGATTTACCGCATCTGCAAAGTCTATATGTTCAGCATCATAGCTAAAGTCTAGCATGTGGTCAACATTTACCCCATAAAACATATTGCGGATGCAAGATGGACTATATTTGTCATAGCCTACCGCCAATGTTCCGGGACATACATCTATCTTTTTCATAATTTCTTCACCGTTATAGCCCCAATGGTGTCATTGTCGGCAGTTGCTAACAACAAACCAAAGGCGTCGTTTTCATCAATTTTGAGCGTCATACACTGCAACGCTTTGTTCGCTCCCTCGGAAAGCATATTGTAGAAGAATGGGAATAACTCATCCGCAACAAATGCCTCCTTGCGTTTAGGGAGAGATAGGGATATAGCTCGATTGCGACTATCAAGCAGGTAGGCATCGTCGTACTTAAAGATGTACTTGCCATCATCTGTTTCCGACAAAGTGCCAGCTAATACTCCGTTTGTAAAAACCTCCGCTACTCTCATACATTACTCTCTTTAACTTTTAGCACTATCTCCAAGCCAAGTACCTCTGCAATCTTTGCAAGGGAGTGAATCGAGGGATTCCCCTTGCCCGCTTCTACGCTCTTGATAAAGCGAACACTCAACCCAGTATAGTCCGACAAATCCTGCTGTGTCAGACCGAGAATAGTTCTTCTCTCCTTAATAATCTTATAGTCCATAGGCAGTATATTGCACTTTTGATGCAAAAGTATAAAAAGTTTTCTAATCTTCAAAACATTTGTGCAATATATTGCACTATGGGTATTGTGATTCTTTGCAAAGTCCGCAAAAGGCGGGGTTGTATGTATATGAAAGGATTGTATTTTTGAATCTGAAATTATTAGTATCTGATGGTGTAATTAGCGAGCAATAAAAACACATAAAACTTTGCAAAAAACTAGCACATAAGATGTTTAATTTTGGATATAGTAAACATCATAATTGTCGCATAATCAACGCAATGCAAGATATTCATTAAATAAATATTAGATTACTAGCTGCTCGGTAAAAATAACAAATATTCATTGTCACTTCCACTGTTCAAAACTTCGTCCTCAAAAAGTATATAGAGAAATACTCTTACACAAAACGTATTTCCACCGTTTTGCTAATAAGCTGCTGGAAAGCGCTGTGTTCGATAGTTAATACTTCCATAGTTCTTGGTTTTATTTGTTAAACATAAATGTAAGTCTGTGCGATTGAGGTCGCTTCATTGAAAGGATAGTGACATCCAACCGAAAAGGTTGGACAACGACACAAAAAAAGCAGAGGGGGCGCCTCTGCTTAAGTATAATATTATAGTGTAGTTGTATTACAATTCGAATGTTTCAACAAAAGTTAAAAGTTTACATGCTTTTGTTGTATGAAACGATAATTGGTCGAATAGCT
>JAZSEO010000082.1:0-1551 GCA_045531735.1 Wujia sp.
GGACAATTAAGCATTTTACCTAAAGCAGCCACATTAATTGCTGTCTGTTTCTTTTCATTAATGTCAGTCTTATTAAGTGCCACAACAACAGGAACGCCTAATTCAAGAAGCTGTGTTGTGAAGAAAAGGCTACGGCTTAAATTTGTTGCGTCAACTATGTTGATAATTACATCAGGTTTCTGATTTTTTACATAATCACTTGTAACACTTTCCTCTGATGTAAATGGTGACATTGAGTATGCACCCGGAAGGTCAACTGCAATAAGCTCCTCACTTCCGTTGTAAAGACTCTTTTTAATAGAGCTTTCTTTCTTGTCAACAGTAACACCAGCCCAGTTACCGACTTTTTCGTTTTTACCTGTCAGACCATTATACATTGTGGTTTTACCACTGTTAGGATTACCTGCCAAGGCAATTCTCATAAGTACATTCTCCTTTAATTTATGTTACAAAAAAATAAACAAAACATGTTGTTAGCATCTGCTAACTGATGAATAAAAATTTTCAGTCTGCTTCTACCCTACCTATTTTATATAGATATTGCTTCAGCTAACTGAGTATCAATGTTATATCGTGAATCCTTAATCGAAACTATACAGCCACCTTTTTTATGAGAGATAACTGTTATAGGTTCACCTGCATAGCAACCAAGTGAAAAAAGAAACGCATCAAGTTCATCATCGTCAGTAACAATGTCCTTAATGATATATTCAATTCCTTCCTGTGCATTAGTTAAATTCATTTTACTCACCTGAATGTTAAATAAAATTAGCAAACGCTAACTTTATGCTTTAAAATCAAGTTAGCTCCCGCTAACCGAACATTATAATACTATAATTATTACTGCTTGTCAAGTAAAAATATTACATTTTGTGAAAATTTTATCAGATATAACAACAAATCGCACTCCATCTCAGAATGCGATTTATTCTTCATTTTCAATATACCTTGCTTGTGTTTTGTAAATCAACAAATAATTATTTACTGATTTATTTGATTGTATTTAAAATCTTCGATAACAGAATCAATATGACAGTATTCAACATCTGTACCATTAAGCTCATCTACAAGCCTTGTAACAGCAAGAGAATTTGTTGACAGATTGCAGATATATTCCCTGCTGTCATCATCTTTCACAATCAATACACCATAATTCTCCTCCGCATATTCTTCTGATTCCACTATGCACTTTAATTCGTAAAACTTCACGCCCAGACCTCCTTGTGTCATTTTGTCAATATTTTAATATATTAGTGTCATTTTGTCAATATATTTTATTTAATTTACTGGTATTTTTTTGTGATTTTTAAATATAATATAATAACTAACGGATTAAATCTGCTTTTTACAAAAAAGCACTTGACAAAATATTAAAATCAGTGTATTATATTAAAGCACTCTTGAGAGAGCAAAGTAAATATCGCGGAGTAGAGCAGTTGGTAGCTCGTCGGGCTCATAACCCGAAGGTCGTTGGTTCAAGTCCTTCCTCCGCAACCAAATCAGATACCACTATTGATACAATTTGTGTTGATAGTGGTATCGTTGTTTTAT
>JAZSEO010000042.1:0-77833 GCA_045531735.1 Wujia sp.
CTTCATAAGATGATTGGTTCGGATGAACTGGCGGAAATTCCATTGGAGTTAGAATCAGCGGGTACATTGAAGATGTTTGCGTTGTATCCGGAATTGCAGGAAGTATTGGAGAAGGGCAGTGTGTTTTTCATTGATGAATTAAATGCTCGTTTGCATCCGTTACTTGTAAGAAACTTCTTGCTTA
The DNA here is from genome assembly GCA_045531735.1 of Wujia sp. Classification (GTDB taxonomy): domain Bacteria; phylum Bacillota; class Clostridia; order Lachnospirales; family Lachnospiraceae; genus Coprococcus_C. The sequence goes on from JAZSEO010000042.1 coordinate 185, forward strand.
CATTCTTGAATCCGGAAATTAACACTAACCACGCTCAGCTTGTATTTACAACTCACGATACATGGCAGCTGTCTAATCAGCTTTTACGCCGTGATGAAATTTGGTTTGTGGAGAAGGATGAAGAGGGTGTATCTACACTATACTCATTGGCAGATTTCGTAGACGAGGATGGCACTCGTATCCGTAAGGATGAAAGCTATGAGAAGAATTATCTGATAGGAAAGTATGGTGCGATTCCTACCTTGAAGAGTATTGATATTTTTAAGGGCGCTCAATGTCCGGGGGACATTGGTTTAGCGCCGACCGAAGTGGAACGGAGAGATTAGAATGGCGAGAAAAGACAGAACAGGTAACAGAAAAACTCGCGAACAGAGAAAGCAATTCAAGGTGCCTGAATTAGGTTACTATTTGATTGTTACAGATACAGAAGCTACAGAGCGTTGTTTCTTCACAGGACTCCATCAGGCATTGCCGGAGGATGTGAGAAACAAGCTTGTAATAAAGGTGGTAGAGACAAAGACTCGTACCATGATTGATAAATGCCTAGAACTCACTGCTTATGATGCACAATATCGTATTCCTTGGATTGTGTTTGACAGAGACCAAGTGCAGGGTTTTGATGAGATTATAAAAGAAGCAGAGGATAAAGGAATACAGGTAGGCTGGTCCAATCCATGTTTTGAAATATGGATGTATGTCTACTTTGGTTCCATGCCGGCAATCCAAGACTCTTGGACTTGTTGTTCGGAATTTGGACGAGTATATGAAGCCAAGACAGGGCAGAAGTATTCCAAGTCAGATGAACAGATGTATGGAAAACTCTGTAAAGCCGGTGACGAGGAAAAGGCAATTCAGATAGCACAGCAGAAGCTGGAGCAGTGTAAAAGAGAAGGTAAAACCAAACCATCGGAGATGTGCCCTTGTACGACGGTGCATGAGCTGGTGGAGGAGATAAAAGGAAAGATGAGAAAATAAGGAGGAAAAATTATGTATTTGGAACTAAAGGAAGAAATTAAAAACATTATTGGGATTGTGCAACAATGCCCAGAGAAATTTCAAGAAAGATGCTTTGAAATTTTACTTAATCAGTATATAGTGGATTATAAAGGAGACAAGCAGGAAATTAAGGGTGAATGCAAGAAACATCAGATTGTAGAAGAAAGTAAAAATGTTGAGGTTGGATATACGGAAGAAAACAGTCAGACAGATGAGATTAAGCAGACAGATTTTCATATAAAAGTTCAGAGATTTATGAATACCAATGGAATAAGTATTTCAGATATTAATAATCTTTATTATAAGGAAAGTGATAAATTGATGCCTTTGTATGAAACACTGGGAAGTACTAAAATGAGTGAATGTCAAATGAGGATTGCATTATTAACCGCGTTTGAAAATTCATATTCTGATACAAACGGAGATATGTACTTTAATGGGGAGGTTGTTCGTCAGAAATGTCAAGCTATGAAATGTTATGATACTGCTAATTTTTCAACAAATTTTAAAAAGAATAGTGGACTTATAGATAATTTTGATGAAAAATATGATAAAAATGTAAGTTACAATCTTTCACTAGAGGGAAAGAAGGAATTAGCAAAAATTATTATAGAGTTAGCTAAGGGAATGTAAATATGGATGAATTAGTAAAACACCTTAAAAAATTCTTTAGTGATTTTGAACTACTATGGAATTTAGTCAATAAAACAAGTACGGTGCAGATAACAAATAAAGAACAAAAGAATCAGATAAATGATATGTCAGCGAAATGGTTTTTAGATTACGCAAAATCATTATCCGAACATAATATTTCAAAAGATGTGCTGGAAAAATATAATTATGCGTTTGAAGAATTATTAAAATTATCAAGTACTAATAGCCGGCGTAGTTCTTATTTAAAACAAATGGATATAATTAGACAAAACTACGCAAGTGAAATTATCATTTTCTTGCAAACTCACACGAATGAAAGTGAAGTGGCAGTGGTTAATAAAATGTCTGATGAAGTTTTAGAATTGCTTGATAAAATCAAAGACAAAGAAGAGAATGAATATTTGTGCGAAGCCTTAGGTTGTTGGGAAAATGGTTTCTATAAAGCAGCGGTTGTTTTGATGTGGTGCGCTGCTATTGACAGGATACATAGAGTGATAGAACATGTTGGTTTTGATAAGTTTAATTCAACTTCAGAATTTATGAAAAATCAAACAGTAGGTCGCTTTAAAAGATTTAACAAGAATCAAAATGTACATTCTATAAGTGAATTACGGATGGTATTTGATAGTGATATCTTAGCAATTTTGGAGGGGATGGAAATGATTGACGTTAATCAAAAAACAAGATTGGTAAGTTGCTTTGAAATGAGATGCCATTCTGGACACCCTGGCGAAGCTCCTATAACTAAGTATAATGTACTTTCGTGTTTTTCTGATATTATTGAAATAATTTTTGCGAATTCTAAATTTTCTTTGGATAAAAAGAAGGCTTAGAATAGAATAAATATAATTATTTAACAGAAATAATATGAATTGCAAATTGAAAATAGGTAGTCAATATTGGCTACCTATTTTCTTCTTGAAATGGAGTTGGAACGGATATACAATTGAGTTGGGACAGGCGAGGAAAATGAGAAGAGAAAGGAGTTTCAAATGTTATCTATCGAAAGAATGATGCAATACCTACAAAAAGAAGGAAAAGGTTCTATTTATATAACAGAGCAAGGAGGCGATTTTGTAAATCATTTTCAAGAAATGATAACACGTGAAAGGGCGGTTATAAGAGATGAGAAAAAAATTATTCCACCGGGGATGGAATTGCAATTAATAAATGAATCGTCTATAAATGCTATATCTACAAAGATTGACGAAGAATATTGTATTTTTGTATATAAAGGTATTGTAGAAGAACAAAAGGAATATCTTAGACGTTATGATTGGAATTTCTTTTCAAGCGAGGAAGAGAAAGAACAATATTTGGATGATATTATTGAATATGGATTTTATTTTATAGCAGCACATGAGTATGCACATATTTTTTGTGGACACTTGGATGTACGATTAACAGAACCGAATGAACTCATTGCAGAAGAATGTGAAGCAGATATGTTTTCAATAGATTATCTTATGAAATATATTCAATTTATTCATCCTATTGAGAATATTACTGAAGAAGTAGAGAAGCTATTTTTAGCAGTATATTTTCTGTTTGAAAATATGCAGAGACAGAATTATCAAGAATTTTATAATGACAAATTAATGCAGAATTATTATGACCCAGATAGAATTCAAAAGAGAGACCATCCTTTAGATGCGCAAAGGATTTTGTATTTATACGATATGCTTAATATTGTTGTGATAACTGATGAAGCAAAGCTACTACCTATTAAGGAAAATATTATAGAAAAACTGCGACATATCAAGAGAATAGGTAATGTTGAACATTCAATAAACGACATAAATTATACTATTGTGGAAGATTCCATAAATAAGATAAGAAAATCGATTAAGGATATACAAGAAAAAATACCTAGATTTAATGCGTAGATTAAGTATAAGTTTTTGCGAAGGAAGGGAGAAGTGTCCATGAAAAACCAACTCAAATGCTACATCTACACCCGTGTATCCACCTCCATGCAGGTAGATGGTTACAGCTTAGATGCGCAAAAAGATAAATTGCATAAATATGCTGGTTATCAGGATATGATTATCGCAAGGGAATATTCCGACGAAGGTAAATCCGGTAAAAGTGTAGAGGGTAGACCACAGTTCCAGCAGATGCTTCAGGACATTGAAGCGGGTAAAGATAACATTGATTTTGTGCTTGTATTCAAATTATCCCGTTTTGGTCGTAACGCAGCCGATGTTTTATCATCCCTTCAAAGAATGCAAGACTTTGGTGTTAATCTTATCTGTGTGGAAGATGATATCGATAGTTCCAAAGATGCAGGTAAACTAATGATTTCCGTGTTATCTGCAATGGCTGAAATTGAGCGTGAGAATATATTAGTGCAGACCATGGAAGGACGCAGACAGAAAGCAAGAGAAGGTAAGTGGAATGGCGGCTTTGCGCCTTACGGATATCAGCTTATCAACGGAGAATTACACATCGCCGAGGATGAAGCGGAGATTATCCGCATTATCTATGATAAGTTTGCCAATACCACTATGGGAATTGCGGCCATTGCTACATTCTTAAACAATAGCGGATATAAGAAAAAGCTTCGTCAGAACAATACCATAGAAGGCTTTTCTACATCCTTTGTAAAAGGTGTATTGGATAATCCGGTGTACTGTGGCAAGCTTGCTTTTGGCAGAAGAAAGAATGAGAAGATTCCGTGCACAAGAAATGAGTACCATATTGTGAAGCAGGACAAGTATATGCTTAACGATGGTATCCATGAGGCAATTGTATCGGAAGAATTGTGGAATCAGGTACACAAAAAGAGACAGGAAACCGGTGTTGCCAATATCAAAACCCACAGCTTGGATCACGAGCATATTTTATCCGGCATTATTAAATGTCCCATCTGCGGAAGTGGTATGTATGGCAATGTAAATCGCAAAAAGCATCCCGACGGCGGACATTACAAAGATTATTTTTACTATGCCTGCAAGCACAGAACCTTTGTAAATGGTCATAAGTGTACTTACCGTAAACAGTGGAGTGAGGATAAAATCAATGCAGCTGTAGAGGAAGTGATTCGTAAGCTGGTAAACAATCCAAAGTTTAAAACAGAGATTCAGAAGCACATCGGACAAAGCATTGATACACAGGAGCTGGACAGAGAGCATACAGGCTTACAGGAGCGGTTAAAGCAGGTCATCGGTGCCAAGAATAAGCTGGCGAATCAAATGGATAACTTGCCTGTATCAGACAAGCATTATGACAAGAAGTATGAGGACATGCAGGTGCGTCTGGATAAGCTTTATGATGAGATAGAAGAAATTGAAACTCTGATTGAAGAAGTGGAGACCAGACTGTATAATATTAGGCAGGAGAAAATATCCGGCGACAATGTGTACCAGTTCTTATTATTCTTTGATAAGTTGTACGACAGATTTATGGATATTGAAAAGAAGACATTTATGAAGAGCTTCCTTGCAGATGTAAATATTTACGAGGAAGAGCAGGCGGACGGAAGAATCCTTCGTAGTCTCAAGTTTAGATTTCCTGTATTTTTCAATGGGAAAGAGATATACGAATTGGATTGGGACAACGAAACAACAGTTGAAACATGTGTGCTCTTAGCGAAAACGAGCATAGCGAAGTGAGAGCAGAATTACCGGAAACCGCAAACCACTGATATATCTGATATAATACATTAAATCTATTTTAAATGTTTAGGTTAGTAGGAGAAACTATGGGTAAATTATATGATGATTTATTAAATATTGTGGATTTTGAACCAGATAAAGAAGAGGAACTGAAGACAGAAAAGTACTGTAAGAACTTTCAGAGAATGGGTGATTACTATAACACATTTATTCCAATGGGGGTATTATTTGTTTTCTTTTTGTATTTGTTTGGTGGATACATAGGATGTTTTTTGTATGTTGCTCTTTTGATTATCGCTATTTTCTTATATAAACGCTATTTAAAGAAAAATAAGATACGAATAAACAACTTAGTAAACGAATGTAGTGCCAATAAGGCGTTGACCACATATATGGTTATAGCGCGATATCATGTTCGGCGATAGCACTATATGAAAAGGATAAAGCATCGTGCTTTTGTACTGGAAAACGGTGGAGATACCTTTTATAAGAAAAAGTTGGAGCTTATCGGTTAGCCTTTATAGTCCTGTTTTATTTTCTGGTTGAAACAATAGGTATATAGAGGTTATAATATGAAAGAAATAGATTATGATTCCAGCGTTGGAGATAAAATATGAGTATTATTCAAAAAATTGTGCAGAAAATAATTAGAGATTATGGTGATCATAGTATAGAAGAAAAACTGCGTGTTCAGGCATGTATGATAACTGAGATGTCTCATAAAATAAAAAAACAAAATGGAGAAAAAATACATGTTGTATTTGTTTGCCACAGAGGAGCTTTGTGGAATTCGTTGAAGACAGTATTTGAAGCCTGTAATAATGACGAGGCATTTAAAGTATCTATCGTGACAATTCCAAATAAAAAACAGCTTCCGAAGCTTGGGTTAAGCCATGAAGAATATGTTTCGGAAGGTGCAGAGGATTACTTTAAGGATTTTCCTTGTGACGTGATTCAAGGATATGATTACGAGAAAAAGTCATGGTTTGATTTGAAAGCTTTAAAGCCAGATTACGTTTTCTTTCAGACAGCGTATGATATATGTCGCCCACCTGGATATAAAAGTGATGTGGTTTCATTATATACACGTCTGGCATATGTGCATTATGGAATGCCTTTCATGGGAGGCGATATTGCAGAGGAATCTTTTCCAAAATGCTTCCTTACTAATACGTATTTCCATTTTGCAGAGTTTAAAGAAATGCAGAATTATTATATAAATCGTATTTCTGAAAATGCGATTCACAAGCACAAAAATATAGTATTAACAGGCTATCCAAAGCTTGATGGCGTGGAAAAGTATCATAATTGTGAGAGCATTTCATGGAAGCAGCCAAAGGACAAAGGTTTGTTTCGTGTAATGTGGACCCCGAGATGGAATACAGGTGAAGGCAACTGTACTTTTTTTGATTTGAAGGATGAGTTTCCTAAATATATGGAAGCGGCTAAAGATATGGAGCTGCTTTTCAGACCACATCCTCAGGCATTTTCAGAATTTGTTGCCAAAAAAGAGATGACACAGCCAGAGGTAGATGCATACAAAGCAATCTATGAAAAAGGCTCATATATAGGAATTGATTCGCAAGCGGATTATCTTCCGAGCTTTTATTCATCAGATGTGCTTGTTACAGATGAGTCCTCTATTATGCCGGAATATTTTTTGACTGGAAAACCAATTATCTTTACTTATAAGAAAACTAATCTCAATGATTTTGCGACCAAATTATCAGAAGGCTTTTATTGGGCAAAAAATATGGACGAAGTAAAAGCTCATATTGAAAATCTTAAAAAAGGCAATGACCCTCTTAAAGAGAAACGAGAGCAACTTATCAAATCAGAATATTTTATACCTGAACAAGGCTCTGGTTACGAGATAAAAGAATTATTAAAGAAGGATTTTATGCATGAATAATGAAATTATGGTTAGTGTAATGGTAACCACATACAATCTAGAAAAATATGTAGAAGAAACATTAAAATCTGTTCTAATGCAGGAAGTGAATTTCAAATACGAGATTTTGGTTGGTGATGATGGCTCGGCAGATAACACAGTAGCTGTTGTCAAAAAAATGCAGGTAGAATATCCTGAAATAATATCTTATTTTGTTATGGACAGGGACCAAAATATAAAATATGACAGAATAGAAAGAGCATCCAAAAACAGAATTAATTTGTTGAATCATGCAAAAGGAAAGTATTTAGTTTTTCTTGATGGCGATGATTTTTATATTACAAAAGACAAATTACAAAAACAGGTTGACGTATTAGAAAATCCAGATAATGCGGATTGTGTGGCGTGTTGCCATGATATCTATATGTACTGGAATGAAGATAAAAAATACAGGATTAACAACTACAATAAAGAGTTTAAGCTAGAGGGCAAAAAAATGTGGAAGGACTGCATGTATTTTCATACCGATGCGGTCTTGTTTAAAAACTTATTTAAGGATGGTTTCCCTGAGGAAATTAATCCTTGCTATTATGATGACAACACGATTACATTTTATTTGTTAAAGTTCGGAAAATTTTATTATATTCCTGAAACTATGGCATGTTACAGACAGATAGAAGGTTCCTCGTGGAATTCTTTTTCGGATTATGATAAGAGCATAGTAAATCTGATGAATATTGATATAGAAACACAGATTAACTTGGACTACAAAAAAGAAATAGAAATACGCTATATTTATCATGTGTTTTTTATATGGAGAAAACGTAAACATATTCCTAGTGAGGTTTTAGAAAAATATATTCCGCAGGCAAAGCGTGATAATTTGACTTACACGCTAGAAGCACTTTCGTATAATCAAAAATCCTTAGGTGATAAAATAAAAACAGATGTAGCGATGCTATGGAAACTGTTTTGTTTTGTATGGATTAAGCTTAGACGTATTATTGCGAATAGAAGGTTTATGTGATAAAATACTTTTTTAAGAAAAGAGGTGCCTCATGAACTATAATGTAAAAAATCTTGACAAAAATTATTCTTTTGAGATAAAAGGTGCAAGCTTTATTGGTGAGCCAAGAGATGAAACTATGCTTTTTGTTACAAAAAAAGTTAAACATCTCATATCCAAGCTAAAGGGGCATAAAAATTGTTTGGTTTTTGTAGATAAAGAAGTTGAAATTCCAGATGAACTAAAGGAAGATAATTGTTTTATTATAGCTGATAATTCTCAATATGAATATGCAAATCTTGCAATAGAAATTGACAAAGCGGACAAAGAGAAAAACAAGACAAGAAAATATACATTGACACCAGAAGGGTATTATGTAGGTGAGAATGTTATTGTTGGTGAAGGTGCAATAATTGAACCGATGGTTATGCTTGACCACGATGTAGTTATTGGAAAAAATGCACGAATTGGCGCAGGTACAATAATCCGTAATGCAATAATAGGTGACAATTTTTCTTGCAAAGAGAGAACAATTATTGGTTCAGACAGCTTCTTTTTAGCAGAAAATGAAGAGGAAGAGTTTAGAATACCATCTTTCGGTCTTGTAAAAATAGGCAACAATGTTGATTTGGGAGCACAGACAGTTATTGAACGTGGTTTCAACAGTCATACTATATTACAAGATTATGTAATGCTTGACTCACAGGTTTCCATTGGACATGATGACGTATTGGGAGAGCATGTTACAATTACAGCAGGGGCCACATTGGCAGGGTTAGTAACGGTAGGTTGCCGTACATATATTGGTATGAATGCGACAGTAAAACAAAGAATAAAAATAGGCTCTAATTCCTTAGTGGGAATGGGTGCGGTGGTAATTACCAACGTAAAAGATGATATAAAAGTATTTGGAAATCCAGCAAAGAAATTTGGAATATAAAGGAGATATGATATGGAAAGATTACTTGAGATTTTGAATGATATTAAAGAAGACATTGACTATGAAAACATTACAGATTTAGTTGATGGAGAATATTTAGATTCATTTGATATTCTTCAGATTATTAGTGAACTAGAAGACGAATTTAATATTTCCGTACCTGCGTCAGAAATTAATCCTGATAATTTCAATAGTGTACAGGGATTATGGGATATGATTCAGAGATTGAGTTAAGGACAGATTTATGTATAGAAATATTCTTGATTTATTAGAAAAACAAGCAAAAAATATACCTGATAAGTTGGCTTTTGGAGATGAGTATAAAGATATAACTTTTGAAGAGCTGGTGAAAAAATCAAAAGTAGTAGGTGCTTTTTTGTCTGACAAGATAAAGATTTCCGAGCCTGTAGCTTTTTATATGGATAAAAGTGTAGATGCAGTATGTGGAATGTTTGGAACAGTTTATGCAGGTGGCTTTTATTCATTTTTGGATGTAAAGCAGCCAATAAACAGAGTTCAGACAGTTGTTGATGTTTTGACGCCATCAGTGATATTTACAACTTCTGCTCTTTTTGAAGGTGCAAAACAGATTTCAGGGGATAATATTAATATCATAGTATTAGATGAAATATTACAGAAGGATGATATTTCAAACGAAGAAGAGGAAGTATTACAAAAAATTCGTTCCTCTTTTTGTGATGTAAATCCATTATATGTTAATTTTACAAGTGGAAGCACAGGTATTCCAAAAGGTGTTGCCGTATCTCATCGTTCTGTTATAGAGTTTATCGAATGCTTTGTAGACATATTTGGAATAAATCAGGAAGACATTATTGCTAATCAGGCACCGTTTGATTTTGATGTATCGGTAAAAGATATTTATAGTGGCTTAATGACCGGTGCAAAGGTTCAGCTTATACCTAAGGCATATTTTTCAAAGCCTACGGACCTTATGGATTATTTGTACGATAAAAAAGTTACCGTACTCATTTGGGCGGTTAGTGCGATGTGCTTTGTGTCTATTATGAAGGGCTTTGAGTACAAGTTACCTGAGCATATTCGCTTAGTAATGTTTAGTGGAGAGGTATTACCTATTAAACATTACAAAAAATGGAAACAATTTTTACCAGAGGCCACATTTGTAAATTTATATGGGCCAACAGAGATAACTTGTAATTGTACTTACCACATTCTCGACAGAGAGTATGGTGATACCGATGCTATTCCTATTGGAAAAGCATTTCCTAACGAGAAAGTATTTTTATTAGATGATAATGATAAACTTGTTGAAAAAACAGATGAGTTGGGAGAACTTTGTGTTTCAGGTACATCTGTAGCATTGGGATATTATAAGGATGCTGAAAGAAGCGCACAGGTTTTTGTACAAAATCCGTTAAATGACAAATATCAGGAAATTATATATAGAACAGGTGATTTAGCTTTCTATAATCAGGACGGTGATTTGGTTTACGCGTCGAGAAAAGATCACCAGATTAAGCATTTAGGTCATCGAATAGAGCTCAGTGAGATAGATGTACATGTTACTGCCTGTAGTGGTGTAACAAGAGCGTGTTGTCAGTATGATAGTGAGAAACAAAGACTGATACTTTTCTATACAGGAACGATTGATAAAAAATCTATACTAAAAGAGTTAAGGGATACAGTTCCACCTTTTATGATTCCAAATTCCGTTATACAGGTCGAAGAAATGCCTATGAATAAAAACGGAAAAATCGACAGAAAAGCTTTGATGGAAGAATTTTATTTCAATAAATAGCAAAAAAATATGTAAGGAAGAAAAATAATGACAAAAGAATTATTATCTCAGGTTGCAAAAGAATATGGTTCTCCTGCTTTTTTGTTTGATACAGAAGCATTAAAATGCAGAATGCAGGAGATAAAAAGCATTGTAGGAGAAGAAATTTCCTTGTGCTATTCTATTAAGGCTAATCCATTTTTGATTGATACAATGCTTAGTTGTGTGGATAAGCTTGAGGTATGTAGTCCGGGTGAGCTTTCAATTTGCGAAAGACTTAATGTTCCGGCGGAAACAATTATATATTCAGGTGTAAATAAAGGCAAAAAGGATATCGCAGATGCAATGGGGTATAACGTATATATTTATACGGCAGAGTCTCTGCATCAGTTAAAACTTTTACAAGAAGAGGCGTTAGCTACAAATACAACAAGACCAGTATTGCTGAGATTAAATGCGAACAGTCAGTTTGGTATGTCAAAGGAAGATTTAATTAGTGCTATAAAAGACAAAGAAAAATATCCTAATATTGACATACAGGGAATTCACTATTTTGCCGGTACACAGAGAAAACGTCTTAAGGATCAGGTAGAAGAGCTTGAAATGTTGGCGGCTCTGATTGATGAATTAAAAGTAACTTATGCTTACGAGGTTAAGAAATTAGAATATGGTCCAGGTCTTCCAGTACCATATTTTTCTAAAGAAGATTTTAACGACACATTGGCACCTATAAAAGAGCTTGCTCCAGCTTTGAAAAGCATGGCAAAAAAAGTGGCTCTTACTATTGAAATGGGACGTTTTTATACTGCGGAATGTGGATATTATTTTACTGAGGTAGAAGACATAAAATCGTCTAATGATGGAACTATGTATGCTATTATGGACGGTGGAATGAATCATCTGTCATATTTAGGACAGACAATGGGTCTTAAGGTTCCATTGATTGAGCACATAAAATATGATAACACATTAAATAGTGATGAGAAGCAAGAATATTGTCTATGTGGAAGCATCTGCTCTACTAATGACGTGATGGTAAGACGTGTTGAGCTGGATAAATTAGAGTTAGGTGATATATTAGTGTTCAAAAATACAGGGGCGTATTCCGTGACAGAAGGAATATATTTGTTCCTTAGTAGAACCCTACCAAGAATACTTCTTCACAAAGGTAACGGAAAAATACAAATGGTTCGTGATTTTGAAGAAAGCTATGAGATTAATATTCCTAGATAAAGGGAGATAATATGAAATTTTCAGTTATTGTACTCACATATAATCCGGTACTGTCAAAGGTTAAATTTACTTTAGACTCGATAGTGCAACAGGATTTAGAGGATTTTGAAATTATAATTGCAGATGACGGCTCAGAGGATAATTTGTTTCCGCAGATTGAGGAATACTTTGCGGAAAAAAATTTTACAAACTACAAGCTTGTTTCTAACAAACAAAATGTAGGAACAGTAAAAAATATTCTATCCGGACTTGAGGTTGCTGAAGGCAAATATATAAGAGATTTTGGGACAGGTGATTGTTTCTATGCAAAAGATACTCTTAGACGAGTATATCAGTTTCTTGAAGAAAGTGATAAAGAAGGCTGTTTTGGTTTAATGTGTGGTTTTTACAAAGATGCTGACGGAAATATATGCAAAAAAGAATTCAGTCATCCTTTTGATATCAATGCATACAGAGTGTCATCGAAAAACAAAGAAAAAAGAATTCTCAAAAATTTAGTCCTCTATAGTGACCATGCATCTGGGGCAGCAACCTGCTATCGCAGAGATTACTATATGGAATATTTGCAAAAAATAGAAGGGGTTGTAAAATACGAAGAGGATATTTTTCAAGTTTTAGCCGCGTTGGAAGGCAGAAGCATGACACTTTTTGATGAGTATCTTGTATGGTACGAGATGGGTGAGGGTGTTTCTACACAGAAAAACAGTAGATTTGCTCAGCTTTTGCAGAAGGATGTAGATAATTTCTACGAAATGATTTTTGAAAAATTTCCAGAGCATAGCTTAGTAAAAAAACGTAAGAAAGTAAATAAATTCTATAAGATAAAAAATCTATATCTGAGAACAGTTTTACGTTTCTTTGTAAATCCGGATGCAATTAGATACCTTTTTGTATCATTTGTTCAACGCACTCAAGGTGCACATAGAGAAAAAGGAAATAGAGCAGGATTTTTAGATTAAAAAAGGATGCCTTTTAAGTCTTTTGACTATGAAGGCATCCTTTTTGTTTAAATGTTAATCAGGTTGTACAGATTGAAAGGCTTTACGATTTTCACGTTTAACTTTTTTCTCTAAATATAATCGTTTGTCTGCGATATCTAAAATATCTGCTATATCCATAGCTGGTGTACAGAAGGATTCGCAGATGCCTACACTCATTTCAATAGGATAAGGCTTGCCTGCCGTAGCATTATGCATAGCAGCTATTTCTAAGATACGCTGTTTTATTACATTCTCATATTCGCTAATACCAATTAAAGCAAATGCAACAAATTCGTCGCCACCGAAACGTGCAACAACATCTGTACTTCGAAAAGCTTCTTTTAATATCGAGGCAACTTCCTTAATAGCGAAGTCTCCTTCGTCATGACCGTATTTGTCGTTAATAAGTTTGAGGTTATCCATATCAGCGTAGAGAACCATAATTTGTTTACCATAGTTCATAGGATTTGTGGTAATAGATTGAACGTTGTCCAAAAATCCCCAACGGTTATATAAGCCAGTAAGCTGGTCTGTCTTAGATATTTCGGCAAGACGCTGATTGTTTTCGGACATCTGAGCCAGACTTTCCTGGAGTTGTGAATGTATTTTATTTTGCTGTTCAAGTAATAAAAGCGATTTTAGAGCAATAGAAATCTGTACCGTAACAGGTGCTAAATTTCTGAAATGCTCATAATGTATTTCGCACATTAATGTACCATATAATTCCTCGCAGGAGAAAAGAGGTACTAAAACCATCGTTACTCTGCGGTCTATAGGTACTTTATCGTTTGAGAAAATATCTTCTGTGGCAATAAGCTGCTCATCATCAGGAACATGATATGAACCGGATTCGTTGTAATATGCTCTGAACAAAAGCTTTTCAGGTTTTTTGAATTCTTCGCCTCTTTGGTGATGAATGGTTTCCTCAAAGGTAAACATATAAGCAGTTCGTATACCTATACCTGAAAGATTATCGAGTGCTCTCTCGTATGGAATTTTGCCCGCTTCATCCATTCTAAACATATCGACAGTCATTGTATTGATAATACGTGACATCTGTTCAATACCTTCCTGCTGACCATGAATAACCTGCCAGTTTATAATAGCCAGTTCGCGATAGAAAATGGCAAATAAATCCATAAGCTCAAGCTGTAAAGTTGTATCGTCAGTAGCATTTTTAAGTTCATGCTGCAAAGACATTAGTAAGTCCGAAAAAAGCTCTGCTTTTGTATATCTGAAAAGGGGCTGAGAGATGAGCCTTGAAAAATTAACAAGAGCAGTTTTTTTGTGTGAATTAAACATATTTATATTAGTCATTGTACAAAGTGCACTGACTAATGCGGTCAACTCGTCTTTAATCTGGCGTATTCTGTCACCCTTAACATAAGTACCAAACAGGTACTCATGAATCTGTTTCATCATACGTGTGCTGTTATCACCAACAAGTATGTTATGTATTCCAAGCTTTTCTGACATAGATTGATAATCATAGCCTACACAACCACAGGATGAACGTTTCATGAGGTGTGTGTTGACTTTGAGGTTATCAAGCTTGCCAGTACGGATAAAGGTACCGGCTTTGGCAATTGCTTTATATGAAAGCTCTGCTGCATTGGCCTCTACAGTTGTAAGAGGTGGAACTAAGGTTGCAGCAAAGGATGAGTTATCAAAGCTTACTACTAAAAGGTCACTACCGACCTTTATTCCCATTTTAGAAAATGCCCTGTAACCACCTAATGCCATACGGTCATTGGCGAAAACAACGGCATCTAGTTCGGGATGAGAAGCGACAAATTCCCCTATCATCTGTTCGCTACTTTCTTCGAAGTTGCCGTAAACAACATAATCCTCATTGTATGGGAGGTTTTGTTCCTCTAATACTTTTTTATAGGCATCTAAACGCTCCATCGCATCAACGTTAGTAGCCGGACCACTTACGTAGCCTATGTTAGTGGCATTATGGTCTTCAATAAGATGTCTGATACCCTGCATAAAGGCAATCTGATTGTCGAATACTATAGACGCATAGCCATCCATTTTTGTGTACATGGTTACAACAGGAATTCCAAGATACTGTTCTAAAAAGGCAACTCGTTCTTCGGCAGAAACGCGCGAACCAATCATACCCATCATAACATAAAGAACATCTAAATGCTTCTGACTGGCAAATTGAAATAAAGTATTGTATTGGTATTCATATCGGATATGGTCATCAGAAATATCAGTTCCATCTAGATACATTCCCGGAAAAATATATAGATTGGCATCAATAGCAATAGCCCCAAGCTCAGCACCCTTCACTGCTTCGCTGGTAAATACTGCATCAATGTCATCGATAAATAGACCGATGTTTAAACGCTTCTTCAATATAGTTGCCTCCCCAATAAATATACATGCGTAAATTGTACATCAAAAAACGACATAATGCAACAAAATATAGCCAAAAATAGCCAAAAAATACACATATTTTTATAATTCCTTTGCTAAATTGAAAAAGTCAAATATAATATGTATAATATTGATTAGTTAATGTATAAATGGCTAAAATAAGTATAATGCAAATATAATAAAATAGGGGGAGATGCGTATGGTAGATGTAAAAGGAAAATGGGCACTTATAACAGGTGCAAGTAGAGGGTTAGGTTATCATGCAGCTAAGCTTATGGCTGAGAGAGGATGCAATTTAGTATTGCACAGCCGAGATGCAGAGCATTGTGATAGAGTTTTAGAAGAGGTTAAGATGTTAGGTGTTGAGGCATATGTTGTCTCTGCAGAGCTTTCTGAGCTTAGTAGTGTAGAAAGAATGTTAAAAAAAATAGATGATAATGGTACCAAGATAGATATTGTTCTTAATAATGCAGGATTGCAGATTGCATATAGAGATGATTATATCAATACACCTATGTCTGATTATGAGATAAGTTTCAAAATTAATACAATGGCACCGATGATGATATGCTATCACTATCTTCCTAAAATGGTTGAAAGAGGTTTTGGGAGAATTGTAAATACCTCAAGCGGCATTAATCTCGATCCACAACAGGCGGGATATTCAGCGAGCAAGGCAGCTCTCGATAAGGTTACTAGAGATTTGGGCTCAAAGTATGAAGGAACTGATGTAATGATAAATCTGGCAGACCCAGGCTGGTGTAGAACAGACCTCGGAGGACCAAATGCACCAAATTCACCAGAAAGTGCAATTCCAGGAATAGTAGTTGGAGCATTTGTAGATGACAAAAAATCAGGCAGATGGTTTGCGGCATCAGATTTTCATGGAATGACTTTAGAGGAAGCAGTAGAAAAAGCCGAGAAGGAAGTTGAAAGTCCATATATATAGAATTTGGCACCAATCGGTGTTTATCAGGTATATTTTCAGGTGGGAGTAGACCAGGCGGCACAGCTGCTACTTACTATAATATAAGTACCTTAATGGAGGAATAGTTATGAAAAAAATAATAAGCAGTTCAATGGAGCTTATTGGAGGGACACCTCTTTTAGATGCAAAAAAATTTGCAAGAGAAGCAAAAGTAGATGGTGCGAGAATATTAGCTAAGCTTGAGTATCTAAATTTATCTGGTTCTGTAAAGGACAGAGTTGCTCTTGCGATGATTGAGGATGCAGAGGAAAAAGGTTTGCTTAAACCTGGAGCAACAATAATAGAGCCTACCAGTGGTAATACAGGTATAGGTATTGCAACTGTTGCAACAGCAAAAGGATATAAGGCTATTCTTACCTTGCCAGAAACAATGAGTGTGGAAAGGAGAACTTTGCTTAAGGCGTATGGAGCCGAACTTGTTCTTACTGAAGGAGCAAAAGGTATGACAGGTGCTATAGAAAAAGCAGAGGAGCTTAACAAGGAAATAGAGGGGTCAATCATTTTAGGACAGTTTGATAACCCAGCAAATTCAAAGGCTCATGTCGACACAACAGGTCCTGAGATTTGGGAACAAACAGACGGAAAAATAGATATATTTATTGCCGGAGTTGGTACAGGAGGAACTATAACTGGTATAGGTGAATACCTAAAAGAAAAGAACCCAAGCATAAAGGTGGTTGCGGTAGAGCCATTTGATAGTCCCGTTTTATCAAAAGGGGTAGCGGGACCACACAAAATACAGGGAATTGGAGCGGGCTTTGTTCCATCGATTCTTAATACAAACATTTACGATGAGGTAATAACTGTTACCAGCGAACAGGCATATGAATATGGAAGATTATTTGCAAGAAGTGAAGGAATACTTACAGGTATTTCGTCAGGTGCAGCACTTTATGCAACTAAAGTACTCGCATCAAGACCTGAGAATGCAGGTAAGAATATTGTTGTTCTACTTCCTGATTCTGGAGACAGATATTTGTCGACACCTTTATATGCAGAGTAGTGTGATAACAGGCGGTTAATACTGCCTGTTATTTTATTCTTGACAATATAGGATATATCCTATATTGTGTTAATAGGAGGTGTCGTTATGAAGCATTTAATTAAAAAGGTTGAAGCTTTACCTGAGTGTTTTATTAAGGTGAGTTTTTTGTGTGGAGATGTAAAAAAATATGATGTAAAAAAGATATGTGATGCATTACCTCAGTTTAAGTCTCTTTTAATAGATGAAAAATTATTCTATGATGTGAAGGTTGATGTTGGTGGATATGGGATTTCATGGAATGATGATTTGGATTTAGAGGCAGAAACAATTTGGGAAGATGGTATTTTAATAGAAACAGAAAAAGAATTAGATATAAACAGACTAGTAGCATATCAAATTATGTCTGCAAGGGAATCTGTTAAAATGACTCAAAAACAGCTATCTGAAAAGACAGGTATTTATCAGGCTGATATAAGTAAAATTGAGAGAGGGATAGGTAATCCATCCATTGCGACATTAGAAAGATTGGCTAAAGGGATAGGAGGAAAATTAGAGATAAAAATCACGGTTGAAGAATAAGAGATGTCGAGTTATATGACTCTATTACTACAAATAGCGAGATATGCACGATGGAAATGCTTGGTACGAAAACTGCTTCACGCTTTATTCGTGCCGAAAAAAGAAACTCTCATGGTGTGTACATAAAAACGTCAGATATCATGTTATGCAATCTTGAAACTGAAGATTGCAGTTCTTTTCGGAACAATTGCTAAAAAAATATACAGAAAAGCAAAATACGGAGTATCTTTATACGATTAAAAGAAAATGCGAAGAGAAATCTTCGCTTTTTCTTTGTTTCTGAAACAAAATTTATTGAAAAAAATTATCAGAAATGATAAAATATTTTTATATTAGTTCACATAGTTGTGAAACGGGTTTCGGAATTTATTTAATATAGGAGGAATAGCATGTCACTAGTTTTTACTAACGATAATTGCGTAGGCTGTAACAAGTGTATAAGTGCTTGTAGTGCTATGGGTGCAAATATCCACGTTGAAGAGAACGGAAAAAGCCGTATAGAAGTAGACGGCGACAAATGTATTGCATGTGGTGCCTGCTTTGATGTATGTAAGCATAAAGCTCGAGAATTCAATGACGATACAGAAAGATTTTTTGCTGACCTTGCCAGAGGCGAGAGGATTTCTATTCTTTTAGCACCTGCATTCCAGGCAAATTATCCAAGAGAGTACGAGACAGTTTTGGGTGGACTAAAGAAGGCTGGTGTTAATCGAATCATTAGTATTTCTTTTGCCGCTGATATTACGACTTGGGGTTATATTAATTATGTTCAAAAATATAATTTCTTAGGTGGTATTTCGCAGCCATGTCCTGCTGTAGTAGGATACATTGAGAGATATACACCAGAGCTTATACCGAAGCTTTTCCCAGTACATAGTCCTATGATGTGTGGTGCGGTTTATGCTAAAAAATATATGGGAATTACTGATAAGCTTGCATTTATCAGTCCATGTATTGCTAAAAAGATGGAGATTGATGATCCTAACTGTGGAGGTTACATCCAGTATAACGTAACTTTTGACCATTTGATGAAATATGTTCGTGAGCATAATCTTTTTGGACCACCATGTACAGATGAGATAGAGTATGGTCTTGGTTCGGAATACCCTATGCCAGGTGGTCTTAAGGAAAACGTATTCTGGTTCTTGGGTGAGAGTGCTCTTGTTCGTCAGATGGAAGGCGAGAAGCACATGTATCATTACCTAGAGCAGAACAAGAAGCGCATAAAAGAAGGTGCAACACCATATCTGTTTATTGATGCACTTAACTGTTCACAGGGTTGTCTCTATGGTACAGCAACTGAACCTGAAAAGGGCGAGACTGAGGACGTATACTACGAGATACTTAGAATACGTGAAAGCTGTAAAAAAGATGAGAAAAAGACAGCTTGGTCTAAGAAGGCAACTCCAGAAGAAAGATTAAAATACTTAAACAAACAGTTCGAAAATCTCAAATTAGAGGATTTCTTGCGTAAATATACTAACCGTTCTAGCGGATGTCATCATCTTGTTCCTACAAGAGAAGAGCAGAATGCAATATTTATGGATATGCATAAGCTTACTCCTGAGTCTAGATGTATTGACTGTTCTTGCTGTGGATATGAGAGTTGTGCAGAGATGGCAACTGCTATCCATAACGGATTTAATGTTAAGGAAAACTGTATCCATTACATCAAAGATATGGTTGAGAATGAGAAGTTAGAAATTCAGGAGCTTATGGAAGAGCTTGACCAGCAGAAAGCAGACCTTGTAGAGATGATAGCAGAGGTTAACAGAGACTTTGATGGTCTTAACGAATCTGTTGAGCAGATGGAGGCTGGTAATACTACTAATGCCGAAGATACAACAAGTATTTCTCAGGATGTTCAGGATGTTACAGTTTTCTGCCGTAAATTAGAGGAATCTCTTAATGAGATTAATGACCTATTAACAGAGCTTAAAGATAACAATGATCAGGTTGTTAACATTGCAACAAAAACTAATCTTCTTGCACTTAATGCATCTATTGAGGCAGCTCGTGCGGGAGAGGCAGGAAGAGGTTTCTCAGTAGTTGCTAGCGAGATTAATGAACTTGCAGTAAGCTCTAAGGAAACTGCTAACAGCAGTAATGAAGGTCAGAAGAAGATAGAATATGCTATCAACGACATTCTTAAGGATGCACAGAAACTTTTAGGTGTAGTAGATACGGTATGTAACAGAACTCAGAATCTTGCTGCATCGACAGAAGAGATGGCTGCATCATCTGCTAATATAACAGAGATAAGTAACGTTATAAAAGGCAAGCTTGAAACATTAGTAGGCTAAATATTTTATTACATATGTGAGCTAAAAGGCTGACGCAAAATCATAATACATTTTGTGTCAGCTTTTTCTTTTTTATATTCGATTTCTTGTGTATAATATTAGTAGACAAAAAGGAGGTGCCCTATGAACATAGATAAAGTATTGATGGAATATGACAGTATGTTTGGTGTGAGCTCTATGGAGCAGATTATGGATTTTCTTACCGAAAAGCTTGATGATGCATTGGAAGAGCCGGATATTTTTTCTGCAATAACCTTGCTCAATGAGATTATTGGATTTTGCAGAGATACAAGCCAGAATGCAAAGGGTGAGATGTATTGTGGGCAGCTACTTTCGACATTAAAAAAACAGGGCTTGGAGGGAAGTATAGAATATGCAACCTCGCTTCTTAATGTTGCAAATGCATACAGAGCCTTTGGTTTGTTTCAAAAATCAGAAGATTTATATCTAAGGACTGAGGAAATATATCTGCAAAAATTAGACAGATACGATTTTAGATATGCGAGTTTATATAACAATTGGGCACTTTTGCATCAGGAGGTAGGCGATTTTTCTAAGGCGTGTTCCTTGCTTGAAAAGGCACGTTCTGTGGTTGACAAATACTCAAATGCGATTATTGAGCAGGCGACAACAAGAATTAATCTCGCAGTTAGTTTGTTTAGATTAAGCAGAGAAACAGTCGCACAAGATAAAGCAGATGTAGCAGAAAGCGAAGATTTATTTAAGAAGGCTGAAAAATATCTTGGCGAAGCACTTGCAATACATGAGAGAGATGGCGGACGGGATTTCCACTATAGCGCGGCACTTTCGGCTATGGGCGATGCAATGTTCATAAAAGAAAAATATGTGGATGCTGCTACATTTTATAAGAAGGCTATGCAGGAGCTCGAGAAGCATGTTGGAAAAACTGAGAGCTATCACAGAGTTGAAAGCAATTATAATGATGCATTGAAAAGAGCTGGTGTGAGGTATGCATTCACAAACAACATGGACAGATGCAAAACCTTCTATGAAAAATACGGCAAGCCTATGATTAGAGAAAAGTTCCCAGAATATGAGGAGAGGATTGCGATAGGCTTAGTAGGTGAAGGCTCTGATTGTTTTGGATTTGATGATGACATTTCCAAAGACCACGATTATGGTGTGGGCTTTTGCATGTGGCTATCGGATTCAGATTATAAGAAAATTGGAAAAGATTTGCAGCAGGAATATCTTAAGCTTATACAAAATTGCTCTGAGGAGTTTATAGACAGATGCGAGAATTTAAAGGGTAGAGCCATAAACAAATTCATGGATAAAAGAAGAGGTGTAATTCCTCTCAAAAAATTCTATGAGGAATTGTTGTGTGAGGAGATTAACTATGACATGCCTCTTTTGACGGACAACCAGTGGCTTAAGATAACTGAGGATAAATTAGCGGTGGCAACCAACGGACAGGTATACAAGGACGATGCCGGTATATTTTCTGAGGTGAGAAACACATTGCTCGAGTATTATCCGGACAAAATTTGGAGATTAAAGCTGGCAGAGAGGTTACATGATTTTTCGCAGTATGGACAGAGTAATTATGAGCGCATGATGGCGAGGCAGGACTATGTAACTGCTAATTTGTGTGTATATAAGGGAATAGAGGCCGCTATGGACATAGCATTTTTGTTAAACAGGACATATGCACCATATTACAAATGGAAGAGAAAGGCGTTAAGTCGTTTGCCACGACTTAGAGAGATAGGTCTTATGGTGGATTATATTGTTTCTCTGGAAAGTCAGGTAAAGGCTTGGGAGGATAAGGAATACAATCCGTATGTAGCAAATGCTGAGGATAAAATTGTTACTGCCTTTGAGGATATGGCGAAGACAATTTTAGAGGAACTCAATAGACAAAAGCTTGTAGTAGGCGAGGATTTGTTTTTAGAGGTTTATTGTAGTATGCTTACTGAAAGCATTTTTGAGAGTGAGGAAGTTATGTTTGATGATATGATGGTGCAGGATAGAGATAGTCTCATTAATCAGATTGTACTGCTAGAGTGGCAGCAGTTTGATAAGGTGGAAAATGTGGGCGGTCGGGCTGACTGTCAGGATGATTGGAATACATTTTCTATTATGAGAAAAAGTCAGTATATGGCATGGAATGAGGAGCTTCTTGCAAGCTATTTGAAGGATTTGACTGATGCGGGCGAAAAAGGCTGGAATTTGATAACAGAAAAATATGGTCGAATGATGGAAAGTACAGCACCATTAGAATATGAAAAAATAAAAGCAAGCTTTCCAAAACGTTCGGAAGAAAGAATTGCTATTCAGGAAGAGATTATAAAAATTCAAGTGGAGTGGATGGAAGAATTCGCAGGCAAATATCCAAAGATGGCAGGCAATGCCAGAAGTATCCACACTTACGAGGATAGCATGTATAATACTTCGTATGAGACTTACCTGAGAGGTGAGCTTGGAACATATTCAGAGGAAACATTTCTTATGTATGGCAGATTTATTGTTGGTTTAAAAAAACAAGGCGAAAATCTGGCGTACATTATAATGAATAACACCGCTAAGCTTTATGGCTATAAATCGGTTGAAGAGGCAGAAAGTAGATTGTAGTATGCAGAATCAAAAACATAATGTGAAAAAATCAAATAAGAGTGTTAGGCAAAAATCAGATAATAAAGAAAAAAGTAGATGTGACATTTTCGGAAGATGTGGTGGTTGTCAGTTTATTGATATGGATTACAAAGAACATCTTGCGGTAAAGCTTAAGAATATGCGAGAGCTACTTAAGGAGTTCGGCGAGGTAGAAGAAATTCTTGGTATGGATAATCCGTATAACTATCGCAATAAGGTTACAGCGACATTCAGGCATAAGAGAAATGGAGAGATAATAGCAGGAACCTACGAGGAAGGCACACACAATGTTTTGCCTGTAACTAATTGTTTAATTGAGGACAAAAAATCTCAGGAGATTATTGCGACAATAAAAGACCTCGTGAAATCCTTCAAAATAACAGTTCATAACGAGGACACTGGCTATGGTCTGCTAAGACACGTTCTGGTAAGAAGTGCGAAAAAGACAGGACAGATAATGGTGGTTCTTGTAACCTCAAACCCTATGTTTCCATCGAAGAAAAATTTTGCGAAGGCATTGATGGATAGACATCCTGAGATTACAACTATAGTTCAAAATATCAATCCTAAAGCTACAAGTATGGTATTGGGTGAAAGAAATCAAGTTCTGTATGGAAGAGGATATATAGAGGATGTTCTCTGTGGCAAAAGATTTAAGCTGTCTCCAACAAGCTTTTATCAGGTAAATTCTGTGCAGACGGAGGTTTTATACAACAAGGCTATGGAGTTTGCAGAACTCACGGGAGAGGAGACTGTTATAGATGCATATTGTGGAATAGGAACCATAGGAATGGTAGCATCTGATAAAGCAAAAGAAGTAATAGGCGTTGAGTTGAATAAGGAAGCTATTAAGGATGCCATTACTAATGCTAAAATAAACGGCTGTAAAAATATAGATTTTTACAATAATGATGCAGGCAAATTCATGGTGGGTCTTGCGAATCAAGGGAAAAAGGTCGATGTTGTATTTATGGATCCACCACGTTCCGGCAGCAGTCAGGAGTTTATGGATTCAATAATTAAACTTAAACCTCAGAAGGTGGTATATATATCATGTGGACCTGAAAGTCTCGCGAGAGATTTAAAATATATGACTAAAAAAGGCTTGTATAAAGTAGATAAAATGGTTGCGTGTGATATGTTTCCTTTTACGACACATACGGAATGTATAGCGTGTATACAAAGAATGCAATAGAAATGAGCTTCATAATCGTACAATGCATATTAGTGGAGCGTTTGAATGTGCAAAAGTGGACATTCAAAGTGCAAAAGTGGACATTCAAGAGAAATTATTAGCATTTTCAAGCAAGATTTCTGACAAGACAGTAAATTATGCGTAAGAAGTATCTTGTGGATGCGGTTTCGGCAGGCTTAATGCATCAAGAACAGCCGAAGAGTGCCGAAGATATGCCGAAGAGTGCCGAAGATGTAATCTTAGAAGGTCAACAGTTGGTGATTTATGAATACGTTCTGACAAATAAATCAATAACAACAGTAATTGCTTGTGAAGTGCTAGGTGTAAAAGAGAGAAGAGCTAGAAGTGTTTTAGCAGATATGTGTAAAATGGGATATTTGAAAAAACAGGGTGCAACAAGTAATTTGAAATATATCTTAGCCAGGGAATAAAGCTACTATAATGAAGGAGAAAAAATCTTTGTCGACGAGAGGGCGGAAAGATTCCCATGGTGATGGTAAGTGGAAATGGGAATACAATAATAAGAAATTCGCATCAGAAGAACTGTCACGAACAATAAAAAAATGACACAAAGATTATCGCAATATAAAAAATAAGCGTAACAGACTAAATCTGTTACGCTTATTTTTATGAATATTATAATGATATTTATTCTTGCGTAAATGTATAATTACCATCTTCGCTTACATAAAATGTAATATTTCCTGAGTAGCTTGTGTTATCACCCTCTACCTGCCAGTTGCCTTCTCCGAGAATATATGCTTTGTCGGCGGTAAGCTTTACTTCGTTACCGACAGGGATGATTCCGGATTTTGTCCACTCGGAAGCAACTGTTATAGTTATTTCAGTCATGTTGCCTGCCATATCCCAAATCTGGATAGTGTATTCGGTAACACCACCCTCTGAATCGAGGGTAAGTTTGTTATCAAGTTTGCTTAAATCTTCTACAGTATAGGTTTTACCGTTTATAACAACATGTGATATATCTTTGTCAGTAAGGTTTATGTCTAAGGCATCTCCGTAGTAGACTTTTTCGTTTTCAAGGTTGATAGCAGGTGCGCTAATGTCTACCTTGAAATCCTTAAGTGGAACGCCTGCTGACATTTCTCCTGTTTCAGCCTTCTTGAAGTAAATATAGCTACCGAAAGTAGTTTTGTCATAGGTAAGACTTTCCTTATAATTACCACCTAAAGTGTCTGAAATGAGGTAGCCTTCTATAGGAACAACCTCAACCACGGAGGTATAGATGTCATTTTCACCCAGAGTACCTGAAAGCGTATATGGCTGCTCAGGAAGCTCAAGATAGCTGATTGTGAAATTATCTGTTACAACAACCTCTTTGTATATGCCGTATGCTTCAAATACAGCTTTTACTGTGTAAGTTCCAACTTGGCTAGGAACTGTAGTTGTGTAGGTCGAATCATCTGCTGAAGCCTCTTTGTAGAGAATTGTAACCTTGGCACCTTGGTTGGTTGATGTCCAAAATGTTGGCGAAACCAAAAGTCCAAATATAACATCCTCAGCAGTTATGGCGGCAAAGCCCACCTCAAGCTCCTTTATTTTAAATGTGTCAGTTACAACAAGTGTATCATAAGTTGAATTTTTCTCATATGTAGCTCTAACTATGTACTCGCCAATGTCTGTAGGAACAGAAGTTGAAAATTCGCTGTCATCAGCAGAAATCGATTTGTACTCAATCAAAGGAGTAACAGGGTTAGTGTCTGATCCGTAGGTGGTTGTAATACCTGTACCCACGTAGACGTCTTCGATATTTACAAAACCTTCTCCGTCTTCCAGCGCTTTAATCTCAAATGTGTCTGTTGCCACAAATTCGTCGTAAATCAAGGTTGCAGGGAAAGTAGCTCTTACTTCGTAGCTTCCCACAGCGGTTGGCTTAACAGTTGTGTATTCTGTATCACTTGTAAGTTTGTACTCGATAATTACGTGAGCAGTTCCGTTTTTCGTAGATGAGTAAACAGGATTAACCTCTGTTCCCACATAGACGTCATCTACGGAAATACTTCCATTACCCTGAAGATAATTTATCTCAAAGGTTGTAGTAGCAACTGCCTGAGTATGTGATGAAGTAACAGGGTAGGTAACTCTGGCATTGTAACTTCCCACAGCAGTTGGAACAGTTGTTGTATATGCAGATTCATCCTCGCTGACAAGCTTATATTTTACGGTAGGTGTAGTATCATTAGTAGAAGATGAATACTGAGGGTTTAAAGTCTCGCCGTAGGAAATATCTGCAACTGATATTTCAGCAAGTCCATCTTCTAAATTTTTGATGGAAAAGCTGTATGTTTGAGAATACGCACCATAATCATAAGTTGCAGGAAACTCAACGAGAGCAGTATAGTCACCAACAGCAGTTGGCTTTGTAGTTGTATAAGCACTGTCATCTTCTGAATTTTTCTTGAATTTTACAGTTGCAGTTGAGGTATCGTACTCAGTAGCTGCACCAAAGGTATATGTAACCTCCTGACCTTCGTATATATCAGGAATTACAAATACAACGGTTCCCTCAGACAGGGCTTGTGGAGCTGTTAAAGTAATGTTAACTTCTCTGCTTGCTATATCTAAATCTGATTGGGCAACGGTATATGATATGGACAAAATATTATCAGCCTCTGAATATGTAACATCAGGAGTTCCTGCACCAGTGCAACTGTTCTTTACAGTTGAAATGTAATCAGCTGTGATTGCATATCCAGGAAGTAATTTGTACTGCACGGAGCTAATTGTGTCATCATGCATATAATAAGAGGATAAACAAGAATTATCCACCAAATTTAGTCCTGCAATATCTGTAGCAGTTATGGTCATCTTGATACCACATACCTCATCCATTCTTCCCGATACACCAGATAAGATGAATTCTTTTCCTTCGCATGTGACAGTTACAGTTACATTATCAGATATGGATACATTTGTGCTTCTAGATACTGTTATGCTACCGCTACCTGACTGAATATATCTACCTCCTGACAGGGATAAGCTGTCAGTAACTGTTATATTTGATGAAACAGTTACTAATGCCTCCGAGGTAGACAATACTCCGATTGTTCCACCTGAAAGGTCAAGGTCTACTCCGGTTGTTGATATATTTGCAATGGAACCTGAGTTATAAATCACAAATCTATCTATAGTGCTATTTGTTAAGATAATATTTCCTGAAATGGTTCCGTTATTACTTAATAGGATCTCACCAGAAGCGTCATCACCAGTAGTTATATTACCTGATAATTCAACCCCTTCATTAATGGTTAGGGTGCATGATGTAAGAGGGTCGCCAAATATATAGTTATTACTAGTACTACTTTCAACAACTTCAGTCGAGTTTGCACCCCCAACCTCAATATCCTCTGCCATAGCAATTATAGGTTTAAAGTATGGCATATTACACATCATAATTCCTGCAAGTAAAATAGCAAGTATTCTTTTTGATTGCTTTTTAATCAACATTTTCATAATATATTCCCCGTTACGTTCACCTGAACTTTACAAGTTTCTTTAGTCGTCGGTTACTTTTGGGTAACCGAGGTCATCTATCATATATTATGATACTATGTCAAGAAAAAATTTCAATGTTTTTTTATACGCAAAAAGTGGCTATTTTTACGCAAAAAAATGTAATTTAGAAAATGTGTGCTAGATTAGCGTTAAAAATGAAAATGTAAACATTGTACAAATAGCATTATAATTTGTTTACAAAATGTAAAGTAGAAATTATAATTCATGTATAATAAGTTAAAGAAATAAAATAGTGAATACATTTATGGAGTTATACAGGGATTTCGGAAGGAGAATTTGTTTATGAAAAAAAGGAAGAGTATGAAGAAAAGATTTGCTGCACTTGCGATGGCAGTAATCTTAGCATGGACTACTGTAGATATGCCGATTGTTGCGGCAGGTAGTCAGGATGTTTCTTGCGAGCATCATGTGGAACATACTGCTGAATGCGGATATGCAGAAGGAGAAGATGGTTTAGAAATATCACCTTGTATATTTGAATGCGAGGAATGTGCAAATGCATCAAATGATGGTTCAGATACAGTATCGGGAAATGAAGTGTCTGATGAAACGACAGAATGCACCTGCGAAACCGATGACCCGGCATTCCATGCAACTAACTGTCCGGCATATATCGCACCGGAAAATCCGCAGTGCTTTTGTGCAGAAAAATGTACGGATGACACCTTGAATGTATGGTGTGATGTTTGTGGTGTACAGGGAGTAAGTGCGTGTCAGGGCGAGGATACAGCGGTAGCTTATGAAATAGTGGCAAGCGGCACTTGTGGTGCAGAGGGCAATGAAAGTAGCGTAACTTGGTCGTTAGACAACGAAGGCACCCTTACCATCAGCGGAACGGGCGCTATGGCAGATTATGAGCTGGTTGTTGATGATTATCCCTATCATTATACTACGCCATGGCATAATACTGATAATGATGGCAGATATCAAAATAGCAACATAAAAAAAGTTGTAGTAGAAGAAGGCGTAACACATATTGGAAGCTCTGCATTTAAAGACTTTACAAAATTAACTTCCATATCCATACCGAATACAGTAAAAAGCATAGGTTATGGCTCTATTTCATATTGTGAGAAATTGACATCTTTAGTAATACCGAATAGTGTGACAAGTATAGGAGAAGAAGCTTTTTATCAGAATATGATGTTAACTTCTGTAACTATAGGTAATAGAGTAGAATCTATTGGAGGTCACGCGTTTTACAGAGTGGGGTGTAATGCAGGAACAAATTTTACAATAACACTGCCGAAAAGCGTGACATCTATAGCTCCTTCTGCGTTCACAAGTATTTATAAAGGTGCTACAATACGATATAGTTGTAGTTATAATGAGGGTAATGGTTACAGTACAGAGAATAACACATTCAATGCAACATTAAAACAATATCATTTGTATGAGTATAGCGGTTCGGGTAATAAAATTAATTGCTCCGGATGTACCTGTGGAAAATACAGTAGCAGTACAGCAACTCTCAGCTTAAGCTCTGATGAGCCTATATATTATACAGGTGAAGAAATAAAACCTGCTGTAACCGTAAGTTATCCTGATGACTGGGTCGGAGATGAGATAGAGCCAAGCGAAAATAATTGTACCTATTCATTTAATATCAATGCAGGAACAGCAACCTGTACATTTAAATATGCAGAAGGTGTTGAGGCAAGTCTTGATTTTACCATTGAAAAGGTAGACTCCGTAATTACAGCAGCTCCGACACCTATTGCTGACCTTGTTGAATATAACGGTACTGCACATAATCTTATAAATGCAGGTACAGCAACAGGCGGTGAAATGCAGTATAGCCTTGATGGCACAAACTATTTATCTGCAATTCCAACAGGAACAGACGCAAAGACCTACACAGTATGGTATAAGGTGGACGGTGATGAAAACCATAACGATACGGAACCTGAAAAGGTTGAGGTAACGATTGCTCCAAAAACTGTTGAAATCAGTTCTGTTACTGCAATTAATAGAGCGTTTGACGGAACAAATACAGTTGAGATTTCAGAGGTAATTGTTGAGGGCATATTAGATGAAGATGAGGATAAGGTATCAGTAAGTGCTACTGCAGCAATTGGTAGTATAAATGCTGGCGTATACAATAAGGTTGACTTGTCAAACATCACATTGACAGGAAGTGCGGCATCAAATTATTCCATTGCAACAAGTGTGAAAGATGTTCCATTAACAACTCCTGTTACTATCAGCAAGGCAGCTGCCCCTACCTTGCCAAGTGGAAGCAAAGCATATGTGTACAGCATAGGCTATGAAGGTGAGAGTGTAAGTATTACCGGACTTCCGACTGATTGTGGCGAAGTGACATATTCTTTACAAAGTATGTCAAGTGATATGCTTGAGAATGTGTCAGTAGATGCAAACGGAAAGATTACCTATGATGTAAAAGAATTGGATAGCTATACGGATGATTTACAAGGAACTATTTCTGTTAATGTAGTGATGAAAAATTATGAAACAGCAATCTATACGCTTACTATTACAAGAACAGAAAAGATTCCGCAGAATATCAGTGCAGAGGATATTACTCTTACCTATGGTGATGCGGATGCCACAATTTCCGTAACAGGAGCAAAAACAGAACTTTCTTATGAAGTGGTTGAGGATTCAAATGATAACGGTTATGTGGTAACGGTAGATGCAAATGGTAAGGTAAGCATAGAAAATGCAGGAACAGCGATAATCAAAATTACAGCAGAAGCGTCTGATACTTATGCAGAATCAGAGTGTGAAATAAGAGTGACTGTAAATAAGCGTCCTGTAAATATTAAGGCAGAAAACTATACTGTGAAAAAGGGAGATAAACTACCTGTTTTTGAATATAATGTAACAGGTCTGGTTAATGATGAGACACTTCCGATTACGGTAAGTATAGCTTGTACAGCATCGGATACAAATACAGTAGGAACCTATGACATCACTGTTTCTGGTGTTTCAAGTGAAGGAAACTACACATATATTTATACAAATGGTGTGTTAGAGGTGCTTGCAGAAGATGAGGCTCCATTTATCATGGGCGATGATGGTAAAATGGGCTGGGATGCTATCAGTGATGAAATAGCAGACGCAGAGACTGGCGATGAGGTAGTAGTGGATATGAACGGCGCAACTGTTGTACCGGGAGATATCATCGAAGAAGCAAGAGATAAGGACATTACAATTACTTTTGTGGTTGATGAGGATGTAAGCTGGACTATCGATGGCGGAACAGTAGCTGACGGTGACATAGGAGATATCAATTTTGGTACAACAATTGAGTCAGAGGATAATCCTCTTAATAATATTCCTGTAGATGTAATAAATAATATTACAGGCGAAAAGAGTACTATAGAGGTTAATCTGGCATACTCAGGTGAGTTTGGATTTACAGCAGTCCTTACAACTAAGCTTAGTAGTGCCAATGCAGGATACTATGCAAACCTGTTCTACTACAATCCTACAAGTAAGGAATTGGAATTCGTGTGTGCGGATGTGATAGCGGATGATGGAACTGCCGAGCTTACATTTACACATGCATCTGATTATCTAATTGTAATAGATGATGAGGATTTGGGTGTGGTTAAGGCAGATGTCACAACAACAGAAACTATTACAGATAAGAATGCAGATGACAGTGCCAAGACAGGAGATAATACTCCACTTGCGGCAGTTATGGTTATGATGATGATAAGTGTTATGGGACTTATTTTCGGAAATAAAAAGAAAAGAAATGCATAAATAAAATAAGAACTCTTTTTCATTGCAATTTGATAGTCCCAATATATTGACTATTGGGGAGCATTTTGGTATGATGTTCGAGTAAATTGTTCCCCAAAGGAGGAGATACAATGGCCGTACAATATAGTGAAGTACAGGAATTGCTCAGAAGTCGCGCTGACCTTCATGCAAGACTGAATTTAATGCCTTATGATGGTACACCTGAAATCAAGGAACGTGGTGACGGAAAATATCTTTATGTCAGAAAACGTGTAGCAGGAAAACAGACATCTACTTATGTAGGTGTATATACTGAAGAACTGTATAATCTACTTCTGCGAAATGCCAGAGAAGCTCGTGAAATCAGAAAACACTTACGCAGTATTGAAAAACAACTTGTAGAAGCGGGATATTCTGAGGATGAACTTTCTGCTGACGTTATAAATAATATCGCATTTGCACGTGCAAATATGAAAATCAATATCTATGATCAGGCTGTTTTGGAGGGTGTTGCAACATCCTTTCCACAGACGGAAGCAATCATAGAGAACGGTAAAGTATCTGGCATGACGGCTACTGACGTGCAGAAGATTCTAAATTTGAAACACGCATGGGAATTTATTTTGGACCGTGATGTAGTTGCCAGCCGTTCTGACTATTATATGCTTAGTCATATTGCAAGACTTGTCAATGAAGGCTTTTTTGCAGAAGGTGGTCGAATTCGTGGTGTTCCGGTTACCATAGGTGGTTCATCTTATGTTCCACCCTTACCGAACGAACTGGATGTAAAAGACAGAATCCGAGAGATTGCTGAGGAAGATAATGATGCCATTAACATTGCCATCAGACTTTGCCTTTACTGTATGAAAACTCAGATATTCTTGGACGGCAATAAACGTGCTTCTGTTATTTTTGCAAACCACTATCTTATTTCACACGGCGGAGGTTTTTTGGTGATTCCGGAAAAGGAAGTACCAGAGTTTAAAAAATTGCTTGTAAAATACTATGAAGGCGAAGATATATCTGTTATTGCGACCTTTATGAAAGAACGCTGTTGGAAAAAATTTCATGTTGCTGTATAATAGAGGAAGAAAATACGTAAGATAATACGCAAGTGAATGGAGGCGTTTTTCGTGGGAGATTATAAACCACCTTTTACAATTACAAATAAGATATTATCATATGTATCGTCTATATCTGAAAAGGTAGGACGTATTACGGCGACTAGTAATTTAGAATCAAAACCACATCTGAGAAAAAACAATCGTATTAAATCCATACATTCTTCTTTAAAGATTGAAGCTAATTCATTATCATTAGGGCAGGTTAGGGATGTTATCAATGGAAAGATTGTATTAGGAGAGCAGAAAGAAATCCAAGAGGTTAAAAATGCATATGATGCATATGAGAAATTTTTTGAAATTAATCCATACAGTATGTGTGATTTGAAAAAATTTCATGGTATTATGACTAAATATGTTGTGAAAGAATCAGGTGACTTCCGTCAAGGAGAAGAAGGCGTTTTTAATGGTGATGAATGTATTTTTATGGCACCGCCTGCACAATTTGTTCCGCAGTTAATGAATGACCTTTTTGAATGGATGAATGAAGAGAAACATAATGTCCACCCGCTGATTCTTAGCAGTGTATTTCATTATGAGTTTGTTTTTATACATCCATTTTCTGATGGTAATGGTCGAATTGCAAGATTATGGCACACTGCGATTCTATCAAAATGGAAATCAATATTTGAATATATTCCAATTGAAAGTCAGATAGAAAAGTTTCAAGATGAATATTATGATGCGATAGCAAAGTGTCATGTAGACGGGTCATCTACGAATTTTATTGAGTTTATGTTGTTACAGATTGATAAAATTTTGGATGATATTTCTATACAGAGTAACCAAGATAACGAATATCTTCCAGAAAATATTAAAAAAATGCTTGAAGCTATGGAATATGATATTCCATATACGAGCAAAGTAATTATGGAAAAGTTAGGGTTGAATTCAAAAGAAGGATTTCGTAGAAATTATTTGCGTCCGGCAATAGATATGAATTTGATTCGCATGACGATTCCTGATAAGCCTAATAGCAGGAATCAAAGATATGTAAAAATATAGATGCTGATAAATAAAAGAACTCTTCAGTTTGATAACTGGAGAGTTCTTTTATTTATCAACATTTAACCAAATAGAGCGTATTTCGTTACATGTTTTCTTGCTAAAGAAAAATTTATAGGTGTCCTTAAATATTATTTCGTCACTGGTTACCATAGTTATATGAGAAAGGTTGACGATTTTTCCTGCACCGCATTGAACGAATTGTTTGTCTGCAAGAAGCTCCTTGGTGGCTTCTGTAAATGGGACTCTAATGTATATGCTTTCTAAAGTTGAGCCATCAGCAAGATGGTATATAAGTATTCTTTTGCATAGCTCCACATATAAAATGTTGCTGGCAGATAAACGTACATTACCTTCTTTGGTTTTAACAATGATATTTTTATCGGCATTGTTCGATATAATATGTAAGGTATCATCCAAAGTGGAGAATAATTCCTCAGGGATAACAGGCTTCAATATGTAATTAAATGCTTTGACCTTATAGGAATCAAGCGCGTGCTCTCTACTTGACGTGAGATAAATTATTATGCCGTTATATCCGATTTCTCTCAGCTTAATACCTAGGTCTATACCGCTTACGGCTGGCATTACAATGTCTAATATGCAAACGTCAAAGCTTTTATCTTCCTGTAATGCGTCGAGTAAATCGTGACCGTCAGTATATATAGAAACAGAAAGGTTAGTAATATTTTTTTGTGAAGCATATTCTTTAAGTAATATGTTAAGCATTCCGCTACACTGGTTGTCATCATCGCAAATAGCAATATTCATTATCTCACCTCCTTCACACTAATACATACAATTTAACACAAATTGAGGTAAATTTCATCTAAATAATAACAAATTTTACTCAAAAATGCATGAAATATACGCAAAAATAAATTTAAAGCCTTATATATGGTATGATAAATTGTGCAAAATTTGTGTATGAACAAGGAATTCTGTAAGGTAAGATAATATATAAAAAAATATTTTAAAAAAATGGAATAAAATTTTAAAAAATGCTTGCAATTTTAATTGAAATAGTGTAATGTAATACGGTTACCCAAAAGTAACCACGTGAGATAGGAAGTAAAAAGTGTTTTTAGGATATAAGCGTGGAGGAGATTTTATGAAACAAAACAAAATTAAGAAAGGTTTATCATTAATATTAACATTCGCATTAGTAATTGGCTTGCTTCCAGTAATGCCGGGGAATGCTAATGTGGTTAAGGCAGCAGGCGGAAGTGCACCTAGCATTACGGCTTATGCGACTAAGGATGAGCTTATGAACTGGGCATATGATACCACTGTCGGAAAAATCGTTTTCGGTAAAGACAGTTCTGGTAATCCTTTGGAATGGTATATATTAGGAAGCGATAGTGGCGTGCAGGGTGAGAACACAGCTATTTTTGCATCAAGTCATATCGCGACAATAATATTTGCAAATGATTCAAATTATAATACTACATATCTTAGTTATCATGGGGTATATACGAGTGCTCCGACAGAGGTATATCCAAACCATTATGGAGCAAGCATATTGCGTAATCAATTAAACAACATGGTAGCAAGTGATAACACAACATATTTTACTAGTTCTGAAAAGTCTTTGCTACAGGCGACAACAGTTGTGACAGAGGATTATCTTAATAGTGCATCTTATACTACCACAGACATCCTCTATGCGTTACATGGTGTTGAAGATGAAGTAAAAGTGTATGCTGGAAGTAATAATGACAAGGTATTGCTAAAAAGTGCATATTGGAGTACAGAAAGCGACTTCTGGCTCCGCTCGCCTGGTGGTTCAAGGGATAGTATCCTAACAACAGATCGTTTGATGGATGTTATCGATACCGTTCTCGATTTCGCCATAGGGATTCAGCCAGCCTCTAATCTAAATCTGTCATCTGTCATCTTTGCATCTGCAGCGTCAGCAGCATCATCTGAAACTGTGGTGGCAGAGACTATCCCATCGGGTAAGGCAATGACCTTAAGGCTGGATGGAAGCGGTATGAACATTGGAAGTGTAATCTATGATTCTGCCAAAGGCGAAAAATTTTATGTAAATAAATCATCTGAAGCCACAGGAACCGTATCTGTTGTGGTGCAGGGTAATGACGGAACTAACGACTGGTATTATACTAAAGCTTTAACATACGGTGAAATCATTGAAATGGATGAAATCAAAACTGCTTTGAACCTGTCAGAGGATATTGCTGTGAATGATTGTAAGATATGGCTGGAAACTACAGTAGACGGTGTGACATATGCTAAGACTCTTACTGCCGGAAGTTATACGGAAGTTGGTGAAGTTGAAATTGCTATTGATGAACCGGAAGCAGAAGTGGAGTTTGCTTTGACAGGAGAAACAGCAACATCAGGAGTTGCAACAACTTCTCCTTCTATTAGTTGGACACCTGAAGGTTTAGATGGTGGAGTGGCTGACTATGACACAGCATATACAGCTAGTATTGTATTATACTCAGAAGATAATATTGTATTTTCGTCAGGAGTTATAGCTAAAGTGAACGGAAATGATGCAACAGTGACTGAGAATGTTGATGGAAGAATAACTGTTTCCTATGAATTCCCTGCAACAATTAAACAGGGTACAGGAACTCTTAGTATCGAGAATTCTCGCTTTGGAGAGGACTACGCAGTACAGCCGGAATCCGATACTAACGATGCAACTATATTTACAGCTGAGTATAAGGTTAAAGATGCTTCTGATGATACATATACAGACGTAAAACCTACAGCAGTAGGAGATTATACAGCAAGAGTAACTATGCCTGCTAATGCGGAGTATAGTCAGGTTGTTTTGACAGCAGATTTCTCTATATTAAAGGCTGACGGTGCAGTGACATTCAGCATAGATAATATAAAATATGGTGGAACACTTGTGCCACAGATTGCATCAGAAACAAATGATGAAGAAAGCGCAGTTATAGAGTATAAGATAGCAGCAGCGGTGGAAGACGCGTATTCGACTGTGGTTCCAACAGCAGTAGGAAGCTACATGGCGAGAGTTACGCTTCCAACAAATGAATCATACGAAGAAACTCAAGCAACAGCATCTTTCTCTATACTTAAGGCGGAGGGAACTGCTACATTTAGTATAGCAGATATAAACTATGGTGGAACACTTGTGCCGCAGATTGCATCAGAAACAAATGATGAAGAAAGTGCAGTCATAGAGTATAAGATAGCAGCAGCGGTAGAAGATGCGTATTCAACAGTGGTTCCGACAGCAGTAGGAAGCTATACAGCAAGAGTGACATTTCCAACAAATGAATCATATGAAGAGGTAGTTAAGACAACAAGCTTCTCGATACTAAAAACAGCGGGAACAGGAACATTTAGCATAGCTGATATACGTTATGGAGAAACACTTGTGCCACAGATTGCATCAGAGACAAATGAAATAGAAAGTGCAATTGTAGAGTATAAGCTTGCAGGAGCAGAAGATACTGCTTATTCGGAAACAGTGCCAACAGCAGTAGGAAGCTATACAGCAAGAGTGACATTACCTTCAAATATTTCATATGAAAAAGTTGTTAAGACAACAAACTTCTCGATATTGAAGGCAGACGGAATTGCAGATTTTAAGATAGAAGATATATATTATGGTGGCTTAATAGAGCCTAAGATAAAGACATCAACAAATGATAAGGATATTGCAGTTGTAGAGTATAAGCTTGCAGGAGCAGAAGATGCAACTTATTCGGCAACAGTACCTACAGAAGTAGGAAGCTATACAGCAAGAGTGACAATACCTGAGAATGAGTCATATAATAGTGTAGTTTTAACAGATGGTTTTTCAATAAGCTATCTGCCAGCGCCTGATAGTGATATTGACGTGAGCGGAACATCAGGTACAAATAAATATTACACTTCTCCTGTTACAGTAGAGCCACCAGAGGGTTATCTTATTTCTGATACACTTGATGGTGAGTATTCTACAAGTCTTGTTTTAAGTGAGTCAAGAGAGGCAGGTTATTTCTATCTGCTTAATATTGAGACAGGCGAAAAAACAGCAGGAATCTGGTCTGACGGATTTTTGATTGATATTATAGCACCTTCCATAGATGCTGTAGAAGGGAAAACATATTATTCAGAATTTAAAGAGGTTACAATCGAGGACAAAAACCTGAGTAAAATAACAATTAACGGCGAGGAGTTTAAGGATTTTAAAGGCAGTATGGCAAAAATCAAGCTCTCTTCCGAAAATGGTGTTAAGGTATATGAAATTGTTATTACTGACTTAGCCGGCAATGAGAAAGAGCTTAAGTTTATCGTTGCGTCTGAGTGGGTGAAGAAAGGTGTTGTTCCTACAGGAGAAAGTGTAAGTCTTATAAGTGATTACGAATATAAGCTAGGTGAAGGTAGTTGGCAGCTTGAGGGAGATGCAACCAGCTATAATGGCAATATTTCGT
This sequence comes from Wujia sp., assembly GCA_045531735.1. GTDB lineage: Bacteria > Bacillota > Clostridia > Lachnospirales > Lachnospiraceae > Coprococcus_C. Next base: position 38,104 of record JAZSEO010000042.1, read on the forward strand.
TTTATGTTGTAGAAGAAGGGGAGTACGTATTTAGCCAGCAGTAGGAGGATTTATATGAAGAAGAATAACAGGGGATTTACTTTGGTCGAATTAATAGTAGTTATAGCGGTAATTGCTATATTGGCAGGTGCCGTTGGAGTAGTTGTGATTGGCTATATAAAGAAGAGTAGAAGAACTATGGATGCTGATACTGCAAAACAGATTGAACAAAGCTATGCCAGAGCAGCAGCTACACTTCATGACAAAATAGTATTAAGACCTGACTATACATCGGGGTATATTGTAGTCAGATATGATACAGCACTTAACTCGCCAGAGGTAACAATTGAGGATTACGCCTTCAAGGATTTTAACGGTGTACCTGCATCAAAAGCTCATCCGGATTATTTTTGGAAGATAGAATATGATAAAGATAGTGGTAAGGTTTCAAAGATTTCGCTTACCGATGGAACAGCTTCTGGCAAGGATATTGAAGTATATCCTAACAATGAGGATTTTATTGATGGCAAATACTAAAAAAATATTTGTTAAACATTTGGTTATATTTGTGTGTGTGCTTGCGGGACTGACAGCTATGTTAGTCCTTGCGGCAAAGCTTCCAAAGTCGAAAATACAGGATAACATGATTGAATCGGCAGAGTTTTTATGTGAGGATAAGGTGTTCACATATGCAGTTGAGGGTGTAAATAGTACTCAGCTAGACCGTTATGCCGATTCAATATTGCTTGCGATTGCTTATCAATACGATAGTGATGCTTCACTTGAGTCAATTATCTGGTCGTCTTACTATAATAACCCACTTAAAAATGAAAACGATAACTTATATGTAGCTGTTACAGAAGGTGTAGAGGCAAATAAACAGTATTTGCGTTATTGGCATGGCTCTAATGTCATAGTAAGAACTCTGCATCTGGTTTTTAATTTGGAACAGATATATTTTTTTAATGCGATTATTATGGCACTGCTTGTCGTAATTCTTGTTGCTATGCTTGTAAAGAAAAAGGCGTATGTACCTGCAATAGGAGTTTTTGTGAGTCTTATTGCGACGGCTGTATGGCTTGTTCCTATGTCTCTTGAGTATACATGGACATATTTGATTATGCTTGTTATGGCTATAGTTGGCGTAAAATTATCATATAGAAAAAAATTGGATAATATTAGCGTATTATTCATGGTGGGAGGAATGGTGACTAACTATCTGGATTTCCTTTCTACAGAAACGCTTACCTTAACAGTACCTCTTTTGCTTATTCTTTGGATAAAGGATAAAGAGGAAAAAACCGACAAAAAAGACAGCATAAGATTTGTTGCTAAAAATATGGTTGCGTGGGGAATTGGATATGTAGGTATGTGGATTTCTAAATGGATTATTTCAGCCATAGTTCTAGGTGAGAATGTTATGCCTTATGTGTCTGAACATATAGGAGAAAGACTGGGTGGAGATGTCGGAATCAATATCTTCCAGTATATATTTGGAGCGGTTGCGAGAAATATAAGATGCCTGTTTCCGTTAGATTACGGTGCGGGTGGATTGTTCGTTGGTATGGGCATAGGGTTGTTTGTACTTTATGTCGGTTATGTTCATTATGGTAAAAAAGTGGATAAAAGCATGATTCCAATGTATGTTTTTATTGCATTCATACCATATATAAGATTTATAGTTTTGCATAATCATGCGTATTTGCATTATTTCTTTACATATAGAGCGCAGATGGCAACTGTGCTTGCGACTATATTTATATTGGATTTGCTCACAGACAGGAGGTGGCTTGCTTGTGGAAGAAGTAAGAGGAAACGAGGTTGATTTATCTATAGTCATGCCATGTCTTAATGAGGAAACTACAGTTGGTTTTTGTGTTGATGATGCATTGAGCTTTATGAAGAATAATGACATATCAGGAGAGGTTATAGTTGTTGACAACGGCTCAACTGATGCTTCGCCTGATGTGGCTAGGGCTCATGGAGCAAATGTTATTTTTGAGCCTAAGCGTGGTTATGGAAGGGCACTTCGTACTGGCTTTGAAAATGCAAAAGGCAAAGTAATAATAATGGGCGATTGTGATACTACATATGATTTTTTGAACCTTGAGGAGATGTATGAGCCTTTGGCTTTAGGCAAATGTGATATGGTTATTGGCAATCGCTATGCTGGTGGCATAGAGGAAGGAGCCATGTCCCAGTTGCATAAGCTGGGCGTAAGATTTTTATCATATTGTGGCAGAATAAAATTTGGTATCAAGGTATATGATTTCCATTGTGGAATACGTGGATTTACAAAAGAAGCGTACAAAAAAATGGAGCTTAAAACCGATGGTATGGAGTTCGCTACAGAGCTTATTGCTGAAGCGGCGAGGAAAACTCTTTTTGTGAGAGAGATACCTGTACCACTAAGAAAATGTACACAAAATAGAAAATCAAAGCTTAGAACTGTAAGAGATGGTATGCGCCATTTGTTGTATATTTTAAAGACCCATTGTAGCTAGCTACAGTGGGTTTTTTGTGTCAATGATTCTAATAATTGCTTGTTTTGCTAGTATGAGATATAATTTTAAGAGTAAAATATATAATGATGTAATTTAAAATATTCTATAAATATAAAGGAGGAAACAACATGTCAGTATTACACGTAACAGCAGAGAATTTTGAAGAAGAGGTATTAAAATCAGACAAGACGGTGCTCCTAGATTTCTGGGCAGATTGGTGTGGTCCATGTAAGATGCTCATGCCAATTATTGAGGATGTAGCGGCAGAGATGGCAGATGCTAAAATCTGTAAAATAAACGTAGACGAGGAACCGGATTTGGCTTCAAAATATAAAATCATGTCTATACCTACACTTATGGTAGTAAAAAATGGCGAGGTTGTTAAGACAGAGGTTGGTGTACAGTCTAAGTCTAAGATTAAGGAGATGTTAGAGGCATAGGAGGTTATTATGCATGACATTATAATTGTAGGAGCTGGTGTGGCAGGTTTGTCGGCAGCTATTTATGGTCTTCGTGCGGGGAAAAGTGTTCTTCTTTTCGAGGAGAAGACCTATGGCGGACAGATAATTAACACACCTGAGATAGAAAATTATCCCGGCATAAAAAAAGTTTCGGGGTTTGAATTTGCCACTAATTTATATGAACAGGCAACAGAACTTGGGGCAGAGGTAAAATACGAAAAAGTACTAGGAATCATTGATAATTCTGATAAAAAGATTGTTAAAACTGATTCGGGAGAATATGAGACAAAGGCAGTTATTCTTGCTACAGGAGCTAAAAATCGTCCTCTTGGAATAGACAGAGAACAGGAGCTTATTGGTGCAGGTGTGTCTTATTGTGCTACCTGTGACGGCGCATTTTTCAGAGGTAAAGATGTTGCTGTTGTAGGTGGTGGAAATACTGCTTTGGAGGATGCGCAGTTTCTTTCCAACTATTGTAATAAGGTATATGTTATACACCGAAGAGATAGCTTTAGAGGAGAGATAAAGCATGTCGAGGCGCTTAAGTCAAAACCTAATGTAGAGTTTGTTCTTGATAGCAATGTGACAAAGCTTATTGGAGAAGAGCGTCTTAAAGCAATAGAGGTTGGTAATAAGAAAACTGGTGATAAACGGGAGATTTCTGTAGCAGGAGTGTTTGTTGCTATTGGTCAGATGCCTGATAATGAGGCGTTTGATGAACTTATTGCTACAGATGAATATGGATATATAGAAGCAGGCGAGGATTGCAAAACAGGTACGGAAGGAATTTATGTCGCAGGAGACTGCCGTACAAAAACAGTCAGACAGCTTACGACTGCTGCAGCAGATGGTGCAGTTGCAGCACTTGCAGCGTGCGAATATTTACAGTCGGTATAAAGAGGAATTAATAATGGAAAGACTTATTTTTCATGTTGATGTTAATAGTGCGTTTTTATCCTGGGAGGCGACTAGAAGAGTTAAGCTTGGTGAACCGGATTTAAGGCTTATTCCGTCGTGTGTGGGCGGAAGTCCCGACAGGAGAACAAGCATAGTGACAGCCAAATCCATTCCTGCGAAAGCCTTCGGCATAAACACAGGTGAACCTATTTCGATGGCACTTAGAAAATGTCCTGATTTGGTGGTGGTTCAGAGTGACTTTAGATTGTATGAAGCCTGTTCTAAAGCTTTTAAGGATATATGTCGCAGATATGCACCTGTCGTTGAGGAATTTTCCATAGATGAATGTTTTCTTGATATGACAGGGACAGGGAAAATATATACTGATCCTATAAAAACAGCTTATGACATAAAAAATGAGATAAGAGATACTTTAGGTTTTACTGTCAATGTTGGTGTTGGTAGCAATAAGCTTCTTGCTAAAATGGCAAGTGATTTTGAAAAACCTGACAAGGTGCATACATTGCTTGACCAGGAAGAAATGGAGACTAAAATGTGGCCTCTCGCGATAGGTGATTTGTTTGGTGTTGGTAAGGCATCGACCAAACGCCTGATAGATGCAGGGATAAAAACAATAGGCGATTTGGCAAAGGCTGATTTGAATTTTATAAAAATGCTTATCGGTGATAAGTCAGGTGAACATATTCATAATCTTGCTAATGGTATAGATGATTCGCCGGTCAGTGATGAGGAGAGAGAGGCAAAAAGCTACAGTGTTGTTACAACTGTAGAGGAAAATATTGTTTCCTATGATGTTGCTAATCAGATGTTGCTTGGGCTTGCTGATAGTGTTTCTGCACGTATGCGAAGAGAGGGAGCAAAGGCTTATTGTGTTTCAGTTAAGATAAGGTCAGACGATTTTAAGAATAGGTCTCATCAGATTAATTTATCTGAAGCGACAGATGTCACAGAGGAAATTTATGAGACATCCAAAAAATTGTTTGCAAGCTTATGGGATGGTAAAACTCCACTTAGACTAATTGGAATAGCACTTTCTAACATATCAAAGGACGAGGATGAACAGCTTTCCTTGTTTGTAGATGAAGGGAAAGAAAAACAGAAAAAGGTAGATGCGACTATGGACTCGATTAGGACAAAATTTGGAATGGATAAAATAATGCGTGGTTCAGTCATGAAAAACTCTATGAATGTCGGTAGAAAATTTAAGGCTCAGATGGATAGTGCCATTAAGAATAATGACAACTGATAAGCAGTTTTTTGTTGAAACTTTAATAAAATAGGAGTAATATGTGCGTATTAGTATTGTAAGATTTTGGGAGAGTAAAAATGAAAAGTCCGTTTACTAAGAAAATTCAGGGATTAAAAATTATTATCGTAGGTTGTGGTAAAGTTGGTACTACTCTTGTTGAGAGACTTAGTAAAGAAAACCATGATATCACAGTTGTAGATATTGACCCACAGATAGTGCAGAGAGTAGCAGGCACATACGATGTTATGGGTATACCAGGCAACGGTGCAAGCTATAATGTACAGATTGATGCGGGAATTGAGAATGCAGACTTAATTATAGCGGTTACCGAGTCTGATGAGCTTAATCTTCTTTGCTGTACAATAGCAAAAAAGGTTGGTGACTGTGCAGCGATTGCCAGAGTGCGTAATCCGGATTATAGCGCTGAGCTTAGCTATTTAAGAGCGCAGCTTGGTATTTCTCTAATAATTAATCCTGAGCTTGAGACTGCGGCGGAAATTGCTCGTTTGTTACGTCTTCCAACTGCATTAGAGATAAGCTCGTTTGCAAAAGGACATGTAGAGATTGTTAAATTTAAAATACCTGAAGGAAATATTCTTAATGATATGAAGATTGCTTCTATTGGAAGTTTAAAATGCGACCTTCTTATTTGTGCTGTAGAAAGAGAGGGAAGTCTTGTTATTCCGGATGGTTCATTTGTACTTAGAGAGATGGATACAATATCTTTCCTTGCAACACCTGTTAATATACAAAATTTCTTTAAAAAAATAAATGTAGAAACGCATCAGGTTAGAAATTGTACAATTATTGGAGGAGGAAAAACCTCGTATTATTTGGCTAAACAGTTGGCAGAGACTAATATAAGTGTCAAGCTTTTTGAGATGAATCAGAAACGTGCAGAGGAACTTAGTATTCTTTTGCCTAAGGCTCTTATTATACATGGTGACGGCTCGGATGAGGAGTTGCTTAGAGAAGAGGGTATAGAGCATGCTGAGGCGTTTGTGCCACTTACAGGTCTGGATGAAGAAAACATTTTATTAACCTTGTTTGCAAAGCAATGTTCTAACACAAAGGTTATAACCAAAATAAACAGAAGTACATTTAACGATGTTATCGATAATATGGATTTAGGAAGTGTCATATATCCTAGATATATGACTACGGAGAAAATTATAGGTTATGTGCGTGCAATGCAAAATTCTATAGGAAGTAACATTGAAACTCTGTATCATTTGTTTGATAACAGAGCAGAGGCTATTGAGTTTAAGGTTGAAAAAGATTGTCCTGTAATAGGTAAACCGCTTATGGAGTTGCCACTTAAAAATGAGCTTCTTATTGCATGCTTAAGTAGAAAGGGCAAAATTATAATTCCTCGTGGAGCAGATACTATTCAGGCTGGTGACAGAGTAATAATTGTTACTGCGCATACAGGATTCCATGATATTGTAGATATTTTAAGATAAAGGTATTGATATGAATTATTCGGTTATAAGATATATTTTAGGTTGGATAATGATAGTAGAGTCGGCACTTATGCTTATGCCGGCTATGGTTGGATTAATATATAAAGAAAGTCAAGGTTGGTCTTTTATATGGGTTCTTGCTGGAAGTGCTGCATTGGGAGGCCTTTTGGTTATTAAAAAACCTCAGAATATGAATTTCTATGTTAAAGAAGGTTTCATAACAGTTGCATTAAGCTGGATAATAATGTCAGTTGTAGGATGTCTTCCGTTTGTATTTAACGGAGATATTCCTGAGTTTACAGATGCATTGTTTGAAACAATTTCAGGTTTTACTACAACTGGTGCAACTATTTTAACTGATGTTGAGGTACTTGCAAAATGTAGTCTTTTCTGGAGAAGCTTTACACATTGGATTGGTGGTATGGGAGTTCTTGTTTTCCTTCTTGCGATTGTACCGATGACAGGCGGTACTAATATGAATCTTATGAAAGCTGAAAGCCCGGGTCCTTCGGTTGATAAAATTGTTCCAAAGGTAAGATATAATGCGCTTATTTTATATGGAATATATATTGCTCTTACTGTTTTGGAGATAGTATTTCTGGTAATAGGGGATATGTCTGTTTTCGAAGCTTTTACTACTGCTTTTTCAACAGCGGGTACAGGTGGTTTTGGAATCAGAAACGACAGTATTGCGAGCCTAAGTCCATACATTCAGTGGGTTGTTACGATATTCATGATCTTGTTTGGTATTAACTTTGGCGTGTATTTTCTTTTGCTTACAAGGAAGTTTAAACAGGCTGTAAAGCACGAAGAAGCTAGAACTTATTTAATAATTATTATTGTTTCGGCACTTATAATTTTTAAAAATATATATGACATTATGCCATCAGGAAAAGATGCTATACGTCATGCATTTTTCCAAGTGGCTTCAATTATGACAACAACAGGATTTATGAGTGCAGATTTTGATTTATGGCCAGTTCTTTCACAGACAATATTGGTTGTAATTATGTTTATCGGAGCTTGTGCCGGTAGTACTGGTGGTGGAATAAAAGTATCAAGAATTATGATACTTATTAAGACTATGTTTAAAGAAATAACTTCTTTTTTGCACCCAAGGAGTGTAAAGAAAGTAACTGTAGAAGGAAAAGTTGTAGAGCATGATACAGTTCGTGCAACAAATGTATTTATCGTAAGTTATATTTTGATTTTTGTTACATCTTTATTCTTGATAACAATAGATAATAATGATTTGGTTACAAATTTCACTTCGGTAGCAGCAACAATAAACAATGTAGGACCAGGACTTAGCATGGTAGGTCCTACCCAGAATTTCTCACATTTTTCTGGTTTATCAAAATATGTTTTTATGTTTGATATGCTTGCTGGAAGATTGGAGATATTCCCATTGTTACTTCTTTTTAGTCCATCTGTATGGAAAGGTAAAAAGAAAAAGAAGATTTAATTGTATTATAGAGAAATGGGGTAAATATGAAATTCAGTTTATCGTCTATTAATGCACAAAACATTAAAAAAGGGATGAACTACATACGTTATAACGGTTTGGGTGGTGTTTGGTCCAGAGTAAAATATAAGATGAGTGGCCCTGGGCTTAATTACAACAGTTGGTATAAGGAAAACCATGAGGCTGATGCTGAGGAGCTGGAGCGACAGAGAGAGACAACATTTTCCTATGAACCTGTTATAAGCATACTCGTTCCTGTGTATAAGACACCGGAGCTTCTTTTGCGTGCAATGATAGAGTCGGTGTGCAAACAGACTTATGGTAAATGGCAGCTTTGTATAGTTGATGGAAGTGGAGCTGAGTTGTCAAAAGATGAGTCATCTTATGCTGTGGTGGAGGAGAGTGCAGAAGATGAAAGCATAAAATATCGTCTTGAGACTGAAAGAGTAGTTCATGAATATATGGAAAATGATAGTAGAATTGACTATCAGATTCTGGATGAAAATTTAGGAATATCAGAAAACACCAACAAGGCGTTGCAACTTGCTGTTGGTGATTATATAGCGCTACTTGACCATGATGACATTCTTACAGAGGATGCGTTGTATTATATGGTTGAAGCCTTGCAGGAAGAGAAATATGATGCTTTATATTCGGATGAAGACAAAATATCTGAGGATGGCTCAAAGTATTCAGATCCTGCGTTTAAACCGGATTTTAGTATAGATTTGCTGAGAGCACATAATTATATAACTCATTTATTTGTTGCAAAAAGAGAGCTTGCAATTAAGTTGGGTGGATTTAGAAAAGAATATGATGGGGCACAGGATTATGATTTTATTTTAAGATGTTGTGAAAATGTTTATTCAGATAATCCAAGTGCTGCAGTTAGGATAAAGCATATTCCCAGAGTATTGTATCATTGGAGAATAAACAATACTTCGGTAGCTTCGAATGTGCATAAAAAAGAATACGCAAAAGAGGCTGGAAGAAAAGCACTTGCGGACCATATAAAACGTATGAAAGAATATGCGACGGTCTCTCATACAGATATGTGGGGAATATACAAGGTTAATTATGATACACCGGGAAACCCATTTATATCGATAGTTATATCGGGTGGCGATGACATGGCTACTATGAAGATATGTATCAACCCATTGTTTGAAAAAACAAGATACAGCAATTTTGAAATAATAATTGTATGTGCAAAGCTTGATAATCCGGCTATACCAAAATTTTATTCGGATCTTGAGAGACAAAGAAAAAATATAAGAGTGGTTTCTAATGTAGATTTACAGAGCATGTCGGCAATTCGTAATTATGGGGCATCGCTTGCTAATGGAGATTACATTTTATTTTTAGATAATAATACAGAAATTATAGATTCGACAGCCATAGGGGAAATGCTGGGTGTATGTATGCGTAAAGAGGTAGGCGCTGTAGGAGGCACACTTTATACAGACTCTAATGCAACGTTTCACAAGGGTATTGCAGTAGGAATAAATGGGGTAGGCACATACCTTTATCAGGGTGTAAAGAAAGGTGAATTCGGTTATTTGATGCACAACCGAGTTAATGAAAATTTTAGCGCGTTATCCGCATCCTGTCTCTTAGTAAAGAAAGAGATATTTCGGGCGGTAGGTGGATTCTCTGAGAAGTTTCAAACAGATATAGCAGATATTGATTTCGGGCTACGTATATGTCAGTATAACAAGCTTTTGGTAGGTGTAGCAGATGCAGGCTGGTACTATCATAAGCCAACTCAACCTATCAAAATAGAAGCCAAAGCCAGAGAAGAAGCAGAACAGCTTGCTCGTCAGGAGGAAGAGCTCTTTAGTATACTGTGGGGTCAGCAATTAAGCAGCGGAGACCCTTACTACAATCCGAACTTCAAAAAAGAAGGCTCACCGTTTACTCTGTAGTGGCTCATTAAATATGCACCTTATGATAAATGGTATTGTAAGCACTATGTATTGCCATGCTTTTTGCTGACCCAATATACTGTGTGAAGAAAACTGTTGGAGGGACGCCGGCACTTAGCTTTTGGAAATAAGGTATATGGGAAATATATATGCACTGGAGACACGTTCTCACTTGACTTCCGACGCAGCGGTACTAAACTCGGAAAAATAGAAAAAAGCTTCATTAGCTTACACATAATCGTGTACTAACGAAGCTTTTTTCTATTTTATCCTCATTAAGTGCCGGCGTCTCCAGACAGTCTCCTGTGCATATATATTTCCCATATACCTTATTCCCACAAGCTTACGTACCGCTGCGTTCCGACTCAAACGCAAGTGGGTTTTCGGACACAGTATATTGGGTCGGGAAAAAGCATGGCAATACATAGTGCTTACAGTATTATCTGTCATAAGGTGCACATCTGGTGAGCTGTTATAGTGTAAATGATGAGCTACTATTCAGTAAGGTCGGATTTAGTAAGGGTCTTGAGCTGCTTATCGCTGACCTCATCTAGTTTTACTATGCGGGATGCCTGACGGGCAATGGCACGCTCGATGTAGTTTCTGACTTCACGTGCATTTGCAAAGTTCTCGTCGCGAGTGTCGGATTTTTCGGCAAGATATTCTTTAGCATATTTTTTGCCAGCCTCGTTAGGCTCATATTCCTGCTTTTTACACATAGAGAGGAATATGTCGTATAATTGCTCTCCGCTGTAGTCGTTGAAGAAAATATATTTGTTAAAACGAGAACGGAGACCTGGATTGGAATCTACGAATTCTTTCATTAGGTCTGTGTAACCTGCTACGATAACAATTAAGTTGTCACGGTTATCCTCCATCATTTTAAGGATTGTATCTACAGCTTCCTGACCGAAATCTTTGCCATCTTTGCCTGCGGTTAATGTGTAGGCTTCATCTATAAAGAGTACACCGCCTAAGGCATTCTCGACAACCCCTTTGGTTTTGATTGCAGTTTGTCCGACATATCCGTCTACAAGACCTGAACGGTCAACCTCCACTAAATGACCTTTAGGGAGAACCTTAAGGCATTTGTAGATTTTGGCGAGCAGACGAGCAACAGTGGTTTTACCTGTACCTGGATTACCGGAAAAAACCATATGAAGAGACATTTCCGGTTGCTTCATGCCGCGTTCTTCTCTGAGCTTTTTAACTTTGAGAAGATTAATCATTGTCTTAATTTCCTTTTTAACCTCGTCAAGACCTGTAAGTTCATTGAGTTCAGCGAGAAGGTCTTCCAATGTGACATCTTCCTCTGAAACCTCATCTTTGTTTAGTTGTCCTTTCATGGCTTCAAGTGCAGATTTCGAGTTAGAGGAAACGCTTGAAGTGTTCTTGGCACTTGAAGACGTAGATGCTTGGTCAGCTTTTGGTGTAACCTTAATAGGTCCCTTGCCAGCCTCAAACAAACCGTGTTCTCGTAAATATTTCTCTATGTTTTCGGTATAGCTGGTTAAATGCTCAATTTCTATGTCAGAGGTTTTGCTATTGCATGCTATAAAAGCTTGTCCCAATGCGACATAAATATTATATAAATTTCTAGACTTAGAAAAACCTTTAGTTGTATAAGCCGATTTACCTGAAAGGTCAGCGTTTGCGAAATATGTAAAAGAGCGTGGTACATTTGTGGCAAACTGCGTAGCATATGTTCTCTCTGTCTTAAATCTCATAAGTCTTTCTGGAGTAAAATATTCTCCAAGATAACTATTTATAAATGTAAGCTCAGGATACATAGTTCCATCCTGTGGGTCCAAAAGATATGCAAGAAACTGAAGTAGGTCAAACTTAATCATTTCTCGCATAGTTATATCAGTCTCAGGACCAAATCCCTGCTGTGTAATAATTTCACCGTACATATAACAATCATTTAATTCCTGTTTAAGATTTGCACTCATAACAACCATCCTTTATCAAATAATATCCCTAATTATATCATCTTCATTACATTACCGTAAAGTAGCAAAAATGCGCGAACAAGGGACACGGTATTATGGTTACAACATAATTGCTAAATATAGGTATATAAAAGTAATAAATGTGCCCGAAAACCCACTTGCGTTTGAGTCGGAACGCAGCGGTACGTAAGCTTGCGAAAATAAGGTATATGGGAAATATATATGCACAGGAGACTGTCTGGAGACGCCGGCACTTAATGAGGATAAAATAGAAAAATGCTTCGTTAGTACACATTTATGTGTAAACTAATGAAGCATTTTTCTATTTTTCCGAGTTTAGTACCGCTGCGTCGGAAGTCAAGTGAGAACGTGTCTCCAGTGTATATATATTTCCCATATACCTTATTTCCACAAGCTAAGTGCCGGCGCCCCTCCGACAGTTTTCTTCGCACATTATTACTTTTATATACCTATATTCAGCAATCGTATGTTATCAAGAAGTCGAGTGTCCCTTGTTGCACATTTGCTTCTATTATGGTACAATTAATCGGTATGCACTAATGTGGGATTTACTGTGTTTTATGGAGGAAATTATGAGATTTCGACCATGTATAGATATACATAATGGGGCTGTTAAACAGATAGTTGGAGGCAGCCTGAAGGATGAGGCAGACAGCGCTAAGGATAATTTTGTTTCAGAGCTAAAAGCGGATTTTTATGCTGATATGTATAAGAGAAGTGGAATAGTTGGGGGACATATAATTATTTTGAATAAATCGGACAGTCAGTATTATGAGGCTGATTTGAAGCAGGCGGAATTGGCACTTAAGGCATATCCACAGGGACTTCAGATAGGTGGAGGTATCAATGCGGATAATGCAAGAGCTTTTCTTGATATGGGTGCATCACATGTAATAGTTACATCGTATGTTTTTAAGGATGGAAAAATTAATTACGAAAACCTAGAGAGACTTTACGAGGTAGTTGGAAAAGACAGACTGGTTTTGGATTTAAGCTGTAGGAAGAAAGATGGAAAGTACTATATTGTTACTGACCGTTGGCAGAATTTTACAGAAGAGATAGTTTGTCCTGAGACATTGGATAAGCTTTCGCAGTATTGTAGTGAATACCTGATACATGCTGTAGATGTTGAGGGAAAGGCACAAGGGATAGAGACTGAACTGGTTGAACTGCTTGGCAGTTGGGGTAAAATTCCTATGACCTATGCGGGTGGTGTCTCAAGCTTTGAGGATTTAAGTTGTCTTAAAGAATTGGGCAAAGACAAGCTGGATGTAACTATAGGTAGTGCTCTTGATATTTTTGGAGGTAATTTGATATACGAAGAGGTTATATCATTTATTAATAATAAGGAGGATTAATATGAGAAAGATGAAAAAAGCAGCGGCTATATTTTTAGCTGCCACTATGGTTCTTTCTATGGCAGGCTGTGACAAAAAAGATAAGACATCTGATACAGCAACTACAACTGAAACAGATGCGTCGTATCCGGAAGCAGTTGTTATAGAGGATACCGAAGAGTGGGTAACTACAGAAGCTCCTGTAGTAGAAGACGACAGATTTACTACTGTTGAGGGAGCAGATGTATTGGGAATCAATTTTGATGATGACAGCTTAGCAGGATTTACTACATATGTTAATGGTGGTGAGTACAGCCTTTATATCGAGGATGGTCAGATGGTATGTGACATCGCTAAGATTGGTTCTGTTGAACATGGCTGTCAGGTTTACTATGACGGATTTACAATGGCAGAGGGCTGTGTTTACACAGTTTCGTTCGATGCGTACTGTACTGTTGAACGTCCGGTAGAATGGCGTGTTCAGATTAATGGTGGAGACTATCATGCTTATGCAAGTGAGAAGGTTACATTGTCTCCAGAACCACAGACAATTACTATGGAATTTACTATGAATGAGGCTTCGGACCCTGCACCAAGATTTGTTGTTAATATGGGTTACTATGAAGGAATGTCAGAAAGCATTGAGCCTCATAAGATTTATTTCGATAACATTTCACTTTTTGTAACTGATAGCTCAAATGCGGCTCAGATTGAGGGTGCTCCTACACCTATTCAGGTAAAGGTCAATCAGATTGGTTATCACCCAACTGATGTAAAAACTGTTATCACAACTTCTAAGGACGAAGAGAAGTTTAAAATTGTAAAAGCAGATACCGGAGAGACTGTTTACATTGGTGAGTATGATGATCAGCTTATTTTTGACAGTAAGGTTGGCTCAAACATTAAACGTGGAGATTTCACAGATTTCCAGTCACCTGGTAAATATAAGATTATATCGAGTCCATCGGGTGAGTCTTATGAGTTTAGCGTTGGTGTAGACTTATACAGCGATATCTACAAAGATGTTGTTCTTATGTTATACAATCAGAGATGTGGTTGTGAGTTAGATGCAAATATTTCAGGTGATTTTGCCCATGCTGCATGTCATACAGGCGAGGCTGTCGTGTATGGTAATGAGAGTACATCAGTTGATGTTACAGGTGGATGGCATGATGCCGGTGATTATGGAAGATATGTGGTACCTGGCGCAAAGACTGTTCAGGATTTATTCCTTGCTTATGAGGATTATGATTATTCAGCAGATGATATTGGTATTCCAGAAAGTGGAAATGGTGTGCCAGACCTTTTGGATGAGGCGAGATATGAGCTTGACTGGATGTTAAAGATGCAGGATGCTGCAACAGGTGGTGTCTACCACAAGGTAACAGCGCTTGTCTTCCCAGAGACTGTACTTGCGGTTGAGGAGACAGACCAGATGGTGCTTGCTCCTATATCTTATACTGCAACAGGTGATTTCGCTGCAGTTATGGCTAAGGCATCTGTTTTATACGAAGAGTATGATGCTGATTTTGCAGCAAAATGTCTTGAGGCAGCAAAGAGTGCGTTTGAGTATCTCGATGCTAACCCAGACAGAAAGGTTTACCACAACCCAGAAGAGATTGTTACAGGAGAATATCCTGACGGAAATCTTGCTGATGAGTATCTTTGGGCAGCAGCAGAATTATATATTGCTACAAAAGATGCAAAATATCTTGATGCTGTAAATGTTACTATGGCTGATTCATATAGAACTGGTCTTGGCTGGGCTAGTATTGGTACATTCCCACTTTATGACCTTGCAAAAGCAGAGGGAATAGATGAAACTCTTAAGGCAGCAGCGACTGAGGCGTTCTTTAAGCAGGCAGATGACCTTCTTGAAGATTGTCAGGCAGACGGTTTCTATGTAGGTCTTAAGAACTATAACTGGGGAAGTAACATGGACGTATGTAACAATGGTATGCTTCTTCTTATGGCATATAACTTAACTGGTGATGAGGCATACAGAGAATACGCACAGAAAGAAAGAGATTATATTTTCGGTGTAAATGGTACAGGTTACTGTTATGTGACAGGTTATGGTACACTTTCACCTCAGTCTACACATCACAGACCATCGCAGGTGCTTGGTGTTACAATGCCAGGTATGCTTGTTGGTGGTGCTGACCAGAATTTGGAGGACCCATATGCACAGGCTGTTCTTTATGGATATTCTCCATCAACATGTTATGTAGATAATGCACAGAGCTTCTCATGTAACGAGATTACAATTTACTGGAACTCTCCACTTATCTATCTTTTAACTGGATTAAAGTAATAGGAGCATTAGATAAATGTTAAAATTAGCGAAGAAATTGCTTGCCAATGACAAAATGCGTTACCTGATTGCAGGTGGATGCACAACATTTGTTAATTTAATAGCGTTCTTCTTACTAAGAAACCTAACTACATTAAGCAGAAATTTAAGCAATGTTATAGCCATTTTGATGGCTATAACATTTGCCTATTTTGCGAATAAATTTTTTGTATTTAGAAGTAAGAATAACAGTATATCAGCAGCTATAATTGAGGCAATAAGTTTTTTTGGTGCAAGACTTGTATCAATGGTAGTAGAGGTGCTGGGATTTGCCATACTCTGCGATAGCTTTAGACAGAATGAAGCCGTATCTAAAATATTGGTTCAGTTTGTAGTGTTGGTGCTTAACTATGTTTTCAGCAAGCTTTTTGTATTCAAAAAAGAGCGTAGAAGCTTGAAGGAGAATTTTAAGGACAATTACTGTTATTATATTTCTTTTTTGATTGTATTTTTACTTATGACTGGTGTGTGGATTGCGATGGAGATAACTCCGATAGAGCCTAGAACACTTACTATTATTGATAGCCTCCACCAGTATTTACCGTTTTTCTCTGAGTATAGAGATAAGTTATTGAATGAAGGAAGTTTGTTTTATTCGTGGAATGTAGCACTCGGCTCCAATTTCATGTCTTTGGCAGCGTACTATTTGTCGAGTCCGTTTAACTATTTGCTTCTTTTGTTTAGCAAAGAAAACATTCCTGTTATAGCTTGTATTATAATGGTGCTTAAAATATGTCTTTCTTCAACAACTATGGCGTATTATCTGTCTAACAAGGACGGAGAAAAGGTAAGAGATTTTAATATTATAGCTATTTCAGTATGCTATGCTTTGAGCAATTATGTAATAGGATATTATTGGAATACCATGTGGCTGGATTGTATAATGATTTTCCCTCTGATTATTCTTGGCTTCCAAAAGCTGATGAAGGAGGGGGACCCTAAATTATATACTTTGTCACTGTTCTATTGCTTATATTGTAATTATTATATTGGATTTATTATCTGTGTATTTTTAGTGTTATGGTTCTTTGTTTTCAATCATGGTGGAATAAAGAAGTTTTTTGTAGATGGGATTAGATTTGGAATATACTCTCTTTTGTCAGGCGGTCTGGCGGCGTTTTTGTTGATTCCGGCATATTTTGGAATAATGTCAACTGCGGCAGGAAATATGCAGCTGCCGGAGTCAAGCTGGTACGGAAGCTTTTTTGATATGTTTAAGCAGATGTTTTTTATGACAGAGCCTATAACAAATCAGACCTTTGACGGTGGAGTTAATTTATATTGTGGAACCTTTGCCATAATGGCAATTGTTTTATATATGTTTAGCAGTCACATAAAAATATGGGACAAGCTGAAAAACATTATTTTAATGGTGATTATTTTTGTCAGCTTTAACAATGAGCTGCCAAATTATATATGGCATGGTATGCATAACCAATATGGAATACCAAACAGATTTTCATTTTTATTTATTTTCATAATACTTGTGATGGCATATGATGTTTTGAAATATATTGACAAGATGCATATTGTGTATCTTGTTTCGGGAGCAGTGGTTGCCATTTGCTTTGTAGTATTATGTGATAACAAGGCGACAGGTGGACTTGATGACAAAATAATGGCACTTACAATCGCATTGATTGCTCTATATGCAATAATTTGTATCTTATATAGTGGTGGAGTATACAAAAAGACAGTGTTTAGCATTATTTTCTCTTCTATATGTATAGCTGAGGTATTGGTAAACGGTGCATTTGGCATGGGTAGCAATGGCTACGCAAGCTTAGAAAAATATAAATGCACACCACAGGTTACGGCAGCTTACAACAAGGTAAAAGAAATCGTTGAGGAAGAGGATGTATCCTTTTATAGAGCGGAGCTTGTCGATTCTAAAATATTAGATGAGGTGACTTGGTATAATATGCCTAGTGTAGGTACATTTAATTCGACCGTTAGTGGCAAACTGGTTACTCTTATGGGAAGACTTGGTTTTTATACAGGTGCAAATGAATTTCTTTATATGGGTTCTACACCATTTACTAACTCTATTTTGAATGTGAGATATATACTGGAGAGAGATGGAGATTATAATAATTTTGATTTTGATTATGTTACTGAGGAGGCTGGAATTAGGATATATGAAAATCCATATCCGCTTTCGATTGGCTTTACCGTTTTAGAGGATGTTAAAAATTGGTGTAGTTATGCATCTATTACTGCGATAAATCAGACAAATTTGATTAAAAGTATGACCGGACAGGAGAGCTGTTTTGAGGAGGTTTATAGCAGATTTATTGTAGATAGCGATAGCTGTGAGGTTTCGGTAAACGGGAGCATAATTAGTTACACTCCTTATAACTCGGGAGAAGCCAGCTTTATTACTTCCTTTTACGTTCAGACACCGGGAGATTATTTTTTGAATTGTAGAAGTAACGGAGTTACTAATATAAAGTTTTTCGTAGATGGTAAAGAGCTTACCCGTGACAGATATCAGTCTCAGTTGTTCCATATCGGAGATTTAGAGATTGGCCAGTATGTTTCTGTCGAATATATTTATGATCATGCAACGGCTGTAAAAGGAACTGCGACATTAAATCTATTTACGTATGATGAAGCTAAATATCAAATTATATATGAGACGTTGAACAATCATATGCTTGAGGTGGAGGAATACGATGACGGATATATTTATGGAAAAATAGATATGACTGTGGGACATACGATGTTTACATCAATTCCATATGATGAGGGTTGGACTATTAAGGTAGATGGGAAGGAAGTCGAATATTACGCTATTGGAGAAGCTTTTATCGGTGTAGATATGTATCCGGGTGAACATACTGTTGAAATGATATATGTTCCTAAAGGGTTACGTGAGGGAATTGTTATTTCAGTCATCTCGGCGGTGCTATTTTTATTAGGAGTAGTGAACAATAATAAGAAAAAAATTTGTACAAATCTTGTAAAAAATGACGTTAATAACATTGACCGAGAAACAAATATATAGTAAAATATTCATACTATGATATTATGTCAGTATTCTTTAAATAAGAGTGAAAAATAGAAGATAGGGGTGTATCAGCGGATGGAAAAATTAAAGGAACTTGGTTGGCAGAAACTTATGATTGCAGCAGCGGCAATCGAAGTTGTATTAGGGATTATAGTTGGCGCTATTATGGGTAAAGTGGCAGCAGGTATTGTTACAGGTATCTTGGCAGCGGCTATAACCGGTGGAGTGATTTACATCTTATGTGGCAATGAGATAGGTGGTCATTCTAAGAGTGATAAATACAAAAAATTATTCATGAATCTTCCTATTGGATTTGCTCATGCGAAAATCATTACAGATTCTATGGGTAATGCGACAGGATACAGTATTGAGGAGGCTAACGAAAAATTCGGTAATTACTTTAACCTTGACACCTCTGACTACGAGAACAAAATTTTAGGTGAAAGTAAGATAGAAGTTCTTCAGGATATAAACGCATGGTTTATGGCATATAACACTTCAGGAACAAAAGAAGGCGATTTCATGGATGTTGAAATCACTATGGAAAAGCTTGGCAAAGTATTCAATACTGTTATGTATAAATCTGAAGCGGATTACATAAACATGGTTGTCATTGATATGACAGAGCAGAAGGAAACTGAGAACAAGCTTTCAAAAGCTATCGAGGATGCAAATGCGGCTTATAAAACTCAGGCAGAGTTCCTTGCAAACATGAGCCACGAAATTAGAACACCTATCAACGGTATTCTTGGTATGCTTCAGCTCACACTTATGGCTGATGATTTACAGGCTGATTACAGAGATAACCTTCTCACAGCTAAAAATTGTGCTGATAACCTTTTAAGACTTATAAATGATATTCTTGATATAAGTAAACTTGAGGCAGGTAAATACAACCTCAAAGAAGAAATTTTTGATGTTAAGAGTGCTATTGAAGAGACTGTTGCAGCTCAGGTACCTACAGCAACTAACAAAGGTCTTGCTCTTGACTGTACATTTGGTAACAACATTCCTAAGCTTGTCAAAGGTGATGGACAGAGAATACAGCAGATTCTTAACTGTCTCCTTTCAAATGCACTTAAGTTTACAGCAGAAGGTAGCGTAAGAGTTAAGATTGCTGCCATTGATTCAGAAAAAGAAGGTATCACACTTCGAATTGCAGTTGCGGATTCTGGTATTGGTATTTCTGAGAAGGATATGGATAAGCTCTTTATCAGATTCTCTCAGGTTGATGCATCAGACACAAGAAAATATGGTGGTTCAGGTCTTGGTCTTGTTATTTCTAAACAGATTGCTGAGCTCATGGGTGGTACAATAAGTGTACAGAGTAAAGAGGGTATTGGTTCTACATTTATTGCAGAAATTCCTCTTAAGGTTGTTAAGGCAGCAGAGGTTGAAGCACAGAAGGCAGCAGACGCTAAGCAGGATGATGCAGCTCTTTTCTCAATCAATGCACATAGCAAAGCAAGAATTCTTGTTGCAGAGGATGAGCCGGTTAATCAGCAGGTTATTGGTAAGCTTCTTGGAATGGCAGGTTTCTCATACGATATAGCTGAGAATGGTGAGAAAGCAGTTGAACTTTTCAAACAAAAGCAGTATGATGCGGCACTCTTTGATGTTCAGATGCCAGTTATGGATGGTATTGCTGCTACTCAGCAGATTAGAGAGATTGAGCAGAAAGAACACAGAAAGAGACTTCCTATTATCGCAGTAACAGCAAGAGCTATGTTTGGAGATAAAGAAAGAATTCTCGAGAACAAGCTTGATGACTACATAGCTAAACCATATAATCTTAATACTGTTGTTGAGACATTAAACAAATACATTAGTAAAAAAGAAGATTAAAATGATTACCTGCTGTGGTAAACACGGCAGGTAAAATTTTATACAAAAGGGAGGATTTATTATGAATTGTACAAAATGTGGAGCACAGCTACCAGACGGAACAATGTTCTGTACATCTTGTGGAAACCCAATACAGGGTGAAACATCTGCATATCCAAATCCATCTATGCAGATTAATTACAGTCAGCCTACACCTACAGGCTATACTCAGCAACCATCAAATACACAGCAGCCATATGCACAGCAGCAATACACACAGCAACCTATGCAGCAGGCGTATGGACAACCTAGTGCACCAAAGGCACCTAAAAAGCCTATGCCTAAAGCATTAAAGCTTGGACTTATAATAGGTATTCCTGTTATCGCACTTTTGGTGGTATTCTTTGTTGTTATTCTTCCTATGATTTTAAAAGCTGACCTTAAGGGTGAGTATGAATTCAAGGATAAAGATGAGGATATCGAATTTAGAGCAACTTTTGATGAGGGTAATTACATCATATATTGCGAAGATAGTTACTCAGATGGAGAGATAATTGTTTCTGCAGGTACTTATGAGTATGATGAAAAAGAAGGCGAAGTTGTAATGACAGACTTAAGCGGAGATGAGATTGAGGCTGAGTTTGATGCAAAAGAAAACATTTTAGAGATAGACAGAGACGAGTATGAGTCATCAGACGAAGATGCTACAGTGGATATTGCATTTACTAAGGATTACGCTGAAGAACTTTACGATAAGGTAGAGCCTATTGTAGCAGATATTCTTGCTAATGACGAGGATGCATATGATGATGCATATTGGTATGATACATATTACATATGTGGTGATTATATGGATGATCCATTTGATGCATTCCTTGAAGCTTTAGTAGATGAATTAGGGTATGAGGATGACGAAGTATTGCAGGAGCTTATGAAGGGTGATGAGTGGACTGCATACCTTGAAATATATGTTAATGTAGGATATTCTCCAGACGAGTACGAAGTAGAAATTCGTTTTGAGAATGAATACGAGTATTATTACAGATAAAAACATAATATCTTAATATAAAAAGTGGGTGCTATTGTATCGTACAGCAACCCGTATAAAAAGCATATAATTGCAAACAACTGCAACGTGCTGCCGAACTAACCAGTTTGCTTATTATATGCTTTTTATACGGGTTGCTGTACGATACAATGGCACCCACTTTTTTATGTTTATTTTTTTATATAAAATATTGACAGGAGAAAATAAGTGTGTTATAACTGTATCAATACAAGTAGTACAGTTGCAAAAGTGTAGAAAGGGGTGATTTTGTGATTAAGTTGGATTTGAAAAAGGATACACCTATCTATGAGCAGATTATAGAGCAGGTTAAATTTCATGTTGTTAAGGGGAATATTGAGCCAGGAATGTCTATTCCGTCAGTTAGGAAGCTGGCTTTGGAGTTAAATATAACACCAGGTACGGTTGCAAAGGCATATCAGGAGCTTGAACGCCAGGGTATTATTGAGACGATTAGGGGAAAAGGTACATTTATTGCAGGCGAGATAAAGAAAAAACCAGATGAAGAGAAAATAAAGCAGATTAAAACTAAGCTTGAACCAAGTATTTTGGAGTTGAAGATGATGGGGTTTGATGAGAACGAGGTTACAAAGCTGGTTAAAGAAATCTATGTGTGTTATGAGGCAAAACTAAGTTAGAAATATAAAAAGGAGATGAGCCAATGATTAAGATGGAGAATGTAAGCAAGAGTTATAATGGAAAAAAGGCTCTTGAAGAGGTAAATATTACTTTGAGTGCCGGGGAGATACATGGGCTTGTAGGAAATAATGGCGCGGGAAAAACCACATTAATAAAATGTCTTGCGGGTATATATAAAGCAGATTCAGGAAGTGTAACATGTGAAGATAAAAATATATATTCTAACCCAAAATTAAAAGAGAAAATAGGTTATGTATCAGATGCAAATGATTACATAGTAGGATATACAATATCAAAAATGTTGAAACTATATGAAAAAGGTTTTTCTAAATTTGATGTGACCAAGTTTTATGAGATGAATGAAAAGTTTAAACTAGATACAAGGATGAAGATAGAGAGTTTATCTAAAGGTCAGAAAATGAGGTTTGGCTTTATGTTGGAGCTTTCTAAAAAACCTGAGTATCTTCTTATGGATGAACCAACATCAGGTCTTGACCCTATTGCAAAGAAAAGATTTTTTGATATTTTAATCGATGAGGTTGAAAGAGAAAATATTGGCGTGTTAATTAGTTCGCACAATTTAAATGATTTGGAAAAGCTTTGCGATACAATTACGATTTTAGAAGAAGGAAAAGTGTTTAACAATTCAAGTTTGGACGAACTTAAAAATAGTCTTACAAAGCTACAGATTGTGTTTGATAATGGCGTGGACAGGAAAATGTTGTTAAGAAATACTGTCAAGAAATGTACGAATATAGGAAATATTTATACATTGGTAATTGAGGATTATGATGGGGATAAGGAGAAATGGTTAAAAAAATTAGGAGCAAGCTACATAGAGGTCCTAGATATGAGTTTTGAGGAATTATATATTACACTTAAGGAAAGAGAGGGGGAGAAATAGATGAAGAAATGGTTAAAGATAAATTATAAATATTATTTAGTTTTCTTTATTGTAATTATGTATATTATGCTTAGTAATATTATGAATAATTATTCTATTTTTACAGGCATAGAAATTTTGCCTGATGGAAGAGAAAATATTAATTATATATGCCAAGAAATAATGTCTGTGACTACTGACATAAGAACATTATTTTTAGGTGTGTACTCTAAGTTATTTATATTTGGCTACATTATATTGCATGCGGTGATGCTTTGGGGGCAGAGAAACAGATCACAAAGAGAGTTTTTGGAAACGCTTCCATTCAAAAGAGAATTAATTGTATTATATAGAGCGATAATAGAAATAGCCTTATTGATAATAACTGTAGCAATTTCTGTTGCAGCAAATTATATACATGTATGTGATGGCTTTAAGAAATATGATGTTAAGTTGGATTGTTTGTTTGAAGCTATGGCAGGTATGGGAATGACATTGGTGTGCTACATAGTTATGATACTTGGTATAATGTATTTTATTGAGGCTTTAGTTGTAAGGGGAGATTTAAAGATTATATCAACTGTTGGAAGCTTAGCAGTTATTTATCTAAGTATTAATACTGTATACGAAACAATAACCTATGGAAAGAAATGTTTGTTTAATGATATTTTTGCATATTTAAAATTATATTCAGCAGGTGGCTGCGTTTATTCGATAAACGATTATACATATGGTATTAATGCAAATTGGCGAACAAATAATTTGCTATATGATTTTACTTATGCTGAAACAGAGCATACAGTTAGTACTATGAATGGGGCGGAATATTTGTCGGGTCAAAGAAGTATGATTGGATTTAAAGATATTGAGCTGTGGATAGGGTATGCACTCTCGTATCTACTAATAGGTGCAATGCTTATAGGACTTGGAGTGCTACTTACAAAGTTACAGGATATATCGAAGCAAGGGTTTTATTTCAAGTTTGTGGGAGTGATAGCAGGTGTGTTAATATTCACTGGTATATTCACGATAATGTTACAGAGTCAGGTGTGGTATACTGCTTTGCTGTTTGGGTTTGCTGGAGTTGCTATAGCTGGATATTTTATGAAGGTTTTATGTAGACGAGAACGATAAAATATTGGTAATTATATATTATAAATTTAAAAGCCGATTGTGTAATCCACAAGCGGCTTTTGATTACCTGTTGATTGTATCAGTTTGTATACAAAATGTATACAAATTCCATACTTTTTTTATTTACATCTTCAAAATCTTTATATTATAATGATACTATCATTATATTTTTCTGAATTCTTATTTTATATTTCTTACAGTTTTGTATAAATTCAGCTTTTAAAATTAGGTAATTATATTGTTGTATCGTAGGTTAAATAAAAAATATTGACACCATATATGACACCACGTATAATATAGATAGGAGGCATAATTATGTCCAAGTGGGATAAATTAATAGAAAGAATTTACAGTTTATCAAAAGATTTACGGTTTGATGAATTGAAAACCAAAACATGAACCAATAAAAAGGATATATGTCGAAATGGTGAGAGGATTGTAGAAAGTGAGGCGAAAAAAGATGAAGACGCTGAATGAGTATATGGCAATGTCATATCGTATGGAGATTGTGGAAGATAAGGATGAAGGTGGCTTTGTGGTTACGTATCCGGATTTACCAGGTTGTATTACATGTGGCGAAACTATTGAGAGTGCAGTGAAAAATGCATTGGATGCTAAAAGAGCATGGTTTGAAGTTGCTCTTGAAGAGGGGATAGAAATTCGCGAACCAGATAGTCTGGAGGCGTACTCAGGACAATTCAAATTAAGAATACCTCGTAGTTTGCACAGAGCTTTGGCAGAGCATTCGCAGAGAGAGGGTGTTAGTATGAACCAATATTGTGTGTATTTGCTTTCGAAAAATGATGCATTGTATGCAGGATAATATAAAACCCCACCGCAATTATTTGCGGTGGGGTTAATTTATTCTATAAGGTACTAATTAAAGTACATCAACGAGCTTCTTAAGAGCTGCAAGAGCCTCATCTGGAAGCTTATCGTATCCACCCTTGTTGTTAGCGAAGCCTTCAACAGCGTTAACACGAGTCTGCATAGAACTCTTTAACTCAGCCTTGTAAGCTGCATCGTTAAGGTCAGGAGTAAAGCCTTCCCAATCCATGATTTCGATATCTTCGAAAGGACCCCACTGAGTAAATGAAGCCTTACCTTCTACGATTGACTCAAGGATTCCAAGAGTATCCTTTGGCTGAACCTTCTTGCCCATGAAATCACCAGTATTGATGATGTAGCAATCTACGTCTTTCTCAGCAACGAGCTTCTTGAACTTATCATAATCGTTAACGAGTGGGTAAGTTCTGAATGGGTTAGCGTATGGTACGATACGAATAGCGTTCATATCTGTTCCGGCAGCAACACGCTCAGCTGAAGAAGTCTTAGTTGCAAGTGTTGCACCCATAACTGATGCAAGAGCTGCACCTTTAAGCTTAACTACTGGTGGGATTGTTGGATCCTTCATAATCCAGAAGATAGCATTAACAGGAGCGTCAATTTTATCTACACGGTTTGGTGACCAAAGTTTAGATTTGATAGCACGACCGTTACCGTTTCTGATATCCTCAGTTACTAACTGAATCTTTCCGTTCTCGTCAAGAGTTGCAGAACAGTTCTGAGCTGAAAGTAAGTAGTCATTGTCTGCACAGCCTGTTGGGTAATCTGCAGTCTTATCGAAGTAAGTTGGCTCAAGAGCGATAGATGCACAAGTATCTGAGTTAATGATGAATGCATCATCGTGAAGAACCTTAATCTCGTATTTTCCATCATGCTTAGCATGAGTAAGAGTTGATTTACCTGATCCTGATAATCCGTATACAGAAGCAACGAACTTAGAACCATCTGCAAGAGTGTACTCCTTCTGTCCACCGTGGCAAGATGCATAACCATTTCTGTTAGCAAGTGCCCAAGCCATAGTAAGTGTACCCTTCTTGTGCTCACCAAAGTATTTCATACCAAGGATTGCAGCACAGTTCTCATTTGTATCGAAGTAGCAAAGTGTAAGTGGATCGCTTAAGCAGCTGTAGTCAACATCTGGACGATTTCCAGGAACCCACTGTGGATCAGAGAAGATATAGATATCTGGCTCGTTACCACCGCCGATTGGCTGTGACTTCTTATACATCTTTACGTACTCGTCAGACATATACTGGAAGTTGAGCATCCAGTTGTAAAGAAGGTTTTCTTCTCCTTCTGGAATTAAGAGATGTGCCTTTGCCATGAACTCTGGGTCAAGACCTACAAATACCTCTGCATGGTACATAGTCTTCCAACGAGTCTCATAGATAGCATCCATAATTACTTTATCGAGCTTAGCGTCATCAACACCTGGCTCGCCTTTGATTCTACGAGCAGTTGCATAACGTCCTGTTACAGCACCGTCGTTGAATAATAATACTTTTGCGTCAGCCTCAAGACCGAACTCCTCACCGCGTAAAATTGGCATATCAGTTACGATAGTTCCTGGTGAGTTTTTAGCTAACTCGTAAGCTTCCTTGAGTGTGTTAACCTTAATTACGTTGTTGCCGTAGAAAGCTGCCTCAATGATTGAACGAGTCTTAGAGAAACCTGGCTTGCCAGCACCGATTTCGCTAATTGGATAATAAGCTTTTGTTGACATTGTTTTTCCTCCTGGTTTTGTATATTTGATTAATAGTTCATGTCATAGAACTATAATAATTAACTGTGATAAAAGTTAACCAATCTTAGTATATAAGCAAGTTAAAAAGAAGTCAACAGTTTTTAATTTGCACTATTGATATAATCTATCACTAACTCTTCAAGGTTATAGAATTGGCATGGACCTGCATCTAAAATTACCTTGTGGAATTCTGTTTCTACAAAATTATTGCCGAGCTCATCCATCGCCATCTCGCGTAATTCTTCAAACTCCTGCCAGCCCATTACATACATCTGGTAGTTGCCTGGCTCAGCAATTACATAATCCATAATGTCCTGAGCTACAGTTGGGTCAAAGCCACTTTCAGATAGATAATCCTGAGTATCCTCAAGAGTCCATCCCTCGTAGTTTACACCTATTTCAATACGAGCACTAACTAAGAGATTTAATTGGCTGTTAGCTCTTTCGAAATCTGCATATGCATCATGTGTATATCCGTCATAATAGTCAAAGGACATCATTTCGATATATGTTGCCCATCCCTCCTGATATCCGTTAAAGCTTAAAAGAGTACGGATAGGTTCCGGATCGTTTGAAAGGAAATAAACAAATTGATACATGTGTCCAGGAATTCCTTCGTGGGCAAATGTATTCCAAGTGGCACCTGTTTCACTTCCTTCATTAATATATATAGAGTTATTTAAATAATCATCCATAGGTGGAGTCATATAAAATGCCGGACTTACACTATCCTCGAGTGAATCGTGAACAGGAGTTACTGTAAATTCGATATCTGGTATTTCAGGGAATGCATCTGTACACATATCCTGAAGAGTTTCAATACTTTCTTTTGCATCAAGGTCAACGTAGAGAGAATCAAATTCCTCAAAATAAGCTTCGTAGGCATCATAGTTTGCAAAAGCAGAGGTTGTAAAATCTGCCATTACCTCATCTATACCATTTTCTAATGCTTCTATTATTTCATCAGGAGTTTTATCTGTTCCAACTTTGCTCGCGATGAGGTATTCGTAATAATCGCTACCGCCCTCAAGATAGCAAAGGCCTAAGTCATTAGTTCCTGTACCTTTTAATTCCTCGAAGGTTGAAATAACATTTTCGTAGGTTGGGATGATGCTGTTCATAACGGCGTCGTAGTTTGCCTGCTTATAGCTTTCGATTTCTTCATCTGTTATGTCAGGTACCTCTGAAATTCTGTCATTGAAGGTTTCGATGAGAAGATTTTCCTCAGGTGTTGCAATGTAGTCCTCACACTGTTTGATTACCGCGTCGGCACTTATGTCGTTCATAAAAAATCCTTTTTCGGATTTTACTTTTTCGAAATCAAGATAAGCCTGAAAATAGTCAGGTGTAAGATTTAAAAGTGCAATGTAGTCATCAACATCCTGCTTGTCGTAGAATGTGTATTCTGACATAGTGATTGGGAGATTAGTCTGTAAACCACTAGTACATGCAAATGGCTCATACAGATATACGTTATCATAGAAAGCCAAATCGGTTTCTGTGTAATCATATAATACGTCGTAGGAAAGCTTTTGGTCTGCTCTAAGAAGGTCGTAATCAAAAGTTTCCATTTCAGCTAGTGCCTCTTCACTTTCAGTTTTGCCTTCTGCAATTCCCTCTTCACTTAAATCAACGTCTCCGTAAGTTGCTTCAGGAGCTTCGACATCATAATTTTCAGGATGTGCTAATGTGTAGTGCAATGTAATGGTATCGCTGGTTACATTGTCAACAAAGGCTTCCCAGAGCCACTCGTCAAATTCTGCCTGTTCTTCTAAAGCTTCTGGGGAAGATGGGTCTTCGGCAGACTGAGAACCGCTGTTTCCACCAGGAACAACGATTACGACTTCTTCTGTGTCAGAGTCTGAATCAGAGGCATCAGTCTCACTCTGAATCTCGTCTTTTTCATCATTGTCGTTATCTTTTTCTTTTTTGTCGCAGGCACATAATGAAAATGCCATCATTACAGACATTGCTATTGCGACAATAGATTTCTTTTTAAATTTAGTCATAATATCCTCCTCTAACTACAATATAATATTAAATGAAATCCCCATTTATTCTGTAATAAAAATAAGTATACACATATTATAAATAAAAATCAAATGGGAAAGTATATAACATAGAATATTCACAAAATATGCCGAAAAATGTAAGACGATTTTTGGGGTTAAAGAGTATATGTTGTGTTAAAGTGAATTATGGAAAAAATATAGGGGGATTTTGTTATGGATGGAATTATGATAAGAGATGCAGCAAAAATGTTAGGTGTTGAAAGTC
This sequence comes from Wujia sp., assembly GCA_045531735.1. Classification (GTDB taxonomy): domain Bacteria; phylum Bacillota; class Clostridia; order Lachnospirales; family Lachnospiraceae; genus Coprococcus_C. The sequence continues at coordinate 67,154 of JAZSEO010000042.1, forward strand.
ATGTTCTTAGATATTGGGAAGAAGAACTCGGTCTTGAAATAAAAAGAAATTCTATGGGACATAGATATTATGATGACAGAGACATTAAGATGTTTAAGGACATAATGGACTTGAAGGATAGAGGATTTGCTTTAAAGGATATTAAAGCTGGAATTGAGCAGATGCGTAAGGATAAATGTGTGAACAAGAATGAAGAAATAAAAAGTATAAAGAACATACAGGAAAAAGATGATAAAGAAAACGAAGAGCTTGTTTTGAGAAATATTGAGAATACATTAAAAAAAGAAAATAGTGAAGGAAAGATAGTAGATTTTAAAATGGCACAGCTTCAGACTGTTATGAATAAGCTGGTCGCAAACGCATTAAGAGAAAATAAAGAAATAATAACAAGTTCAATTAAGTCGGAAATTACAGAGGATGTCATGCGACAGTTTGATACTGTAATGAGAGAGAAAGAAGAGAAAGAGGAAGCACGATTCAGAAAATTAGATGAATGTCTAAGACAGATTCAAAGAGCAAATGAGGAGGTTGCGGCTACAAAAGTTAAAAAGAAATTTGGTTGGAGAAAATAAGCATAGAAATGTCTAGTTGAAAATGTGAAAGTTTCAAAGTATAATAAGGAAAGTGTTTTTTTCTTAATTATAATTTAGAAGGATTTGATTTTTATGAAGCTGAACATTTTATATGAAGATGAATATATGCTTGCATGTGTCAAACCGTGTGGTGTTCCGTCTCAGGCAGACAAGTCAAATGATGAGGATATGATTACATTAATTAAGAATTATCTTTTTGACAAGGCTGACTCAGATGATGAGCCGTATGTGGCAGTTATACATAGGCTTGACCGACCCGTTGGGGGTGTAATGGTTTTTGCGAAAACACCAGAGGTTGCGGCAAAGCTTTCTGATGCAATGCAGGATGGAGATATAATTAAATTTTATCAGGCAATACTTACAGGTGAGTTACCGGAGGATTTTGGAGAACTCACAGATTATCTTGCCCGAGATGGAAAGACCAATACTGCAAAACTTGTTAAAAAAGGTGATAAGGGAGCAAAAAAGGCAGTTCTTAATTATGAGGTGCTTGATGTTTTTGAGACAAGTGAGGGTGTATTGTCCTATGTACTTATCGAGCTTATTACTGGAAGACATCATCAGATAAGAGCACAGATGGCGGCAAGAGATTGTGGTATATGGGGAGATACGAAGTATAATCCGAAATTCTCAAAAACAAAAAGAAGATATATGCAGATTGGATTATATTCCTCAAGGATTGAGCTTGAGCATCCGGTGACCGGAGAACATATGGTGTTTAAACACGAGCCTGAGGGTGAGGCTTTTGATGTTATAGAAATGGATGAATTTGAATAAAAATAAAAGATTAGTGAGGAAAAAATAATGGCTAAAGACAAAAAATTAGTAGAGCAGATTACTTCCATGGAGGAAGATTTCGCACAATGGTATACAGATGTAGTAACTAAGGCTGGACTTATTGACTATACAAGTGTCAAGGGATGTATGGTTTTAAAACCAGCAGGCTACGCTATTTGGGAGCTTATTCAGAGCCAGTTAGATGCAAGATTTAAAGAGACTGGTGTTGAGAACGTTTACCTTCCAATGTTTATTCCTGAGAGCCTGCTCCAGAAAGAGAAGGATCATGTAGAAGGCTTTGCACCAGAGGTTGCATGGGTAACTCATGGTGGATTTAATCAGCTTCAGGAGAGAATGTGCGTAAGACCTACCTCAGAGACTCTTTTCTGTGATTTCTATGCAAAAGATATTCAGTCATATAGAGATTTGCCAAAGGTTTATAACCAGTGGTGTTCGGTAGTTAGATGGGAGAAGGAGACTAGACCTTTCCTTCGTTCAAGAGAGTTCTTGTGGCAGGAGGGCCATACTGCTCATGCTACAGCAGAGGATGCAGAGGCTAGAACTATTCAGATGCTTAATGTTTATGCAGATTTCTGTGAGCAGGTTCTTGCTATGCCTGTTATTAAGGGTAGAAAGACTGACAAAGAAAAATTTGCAGGCGCAGAGGCTACTTATACTATAGAAGCTTTGATGCATGACGGTAAGGCGTTACAGTCAGGTACATCGCATAACTTTGGTGATGGTTTTGCAAAAGCATTTGGTATTCAGTATACAGATAAGGAAAATAAGCTCCAGTATGTTCACCAGACTTCATGGGGTATGACTACAAGACTTATTGGTGCTGTAATCATGGTTCACGGTGATGATTCAGGACTTGTACTTCCACCAAGAGTTGCACCAACTCAGGTTATGATAGTTCCTATCATGCAGAAGAAGGAAGGCGTTCTTGAGAAGGCAGCAGAGCTTAAAGAAATGCTCAAGGCATATAGAGTTAAGGTTGATGATTCAGATAAGAATCCTGGCTTTAAGTTTGCTGAGCAGGAGATGAGAGGAATTCCACTTCGTGTTGAGGTTGGTCCAAAGGATATTGAGGCTGGACAGGCTGTTGTTGTAAGAAGAGATACCAGAGAAAAATATGTAGTTCCATTTGCGGAGCTCGAAACTAAGATTGGTGAGATTTTAGAGCAGATGCAGCAGGATATGTTTAATAGAGCATTAGCACACAGAGAGGAAAATACTCACACAGCAACTAACTGGGAAGAGTTCACTGATATACTTGAGAAGAAGCAGGGCTTCATCAAAGGTATGTGGTGTGGCGACCAAGAGTGCGAGATTGCAATCAAGGAAGAAACTGGTGCGACAACAAGATGTATGCCATTTGAGCAGGAGAACTTAGGTGAGGTATGTGTTCACTGTGGAAAGCCTGCTAAGAAGATGGTTTATTTTGGAAAGGCGTACTAAAATATCATATATACAATTTGACGAAAACATATGAGTACATCTCGGTTAATTAATATATACGCGCTGACCACGCTTTCGCTCGAGCTGCTCAAGTAACGGTACTAACCTCGTCAAATTATGATATGATATCAACACATAAATGTGTGTATCATATCCCAATTTGACTTGCTAAGTGCCGACTTTCGCAGACGTGTCAGCTTCATATATATTAATTAACCGAGATGCACGCATATGTTTTCTGTTTATTTGAATATTTATAAAGATATAATTTTTATGGAGAGGAGGAGTAGATATGATAAAGATTGATATGCCAGTTGGTGCGAGATATATAATTGAACAATTAAATGACGCAGGATATGAAGCGTACATTGTTGGTGGCTGTGTTAGGGATAGTATATTAGGTAAAGTCCCTAATGATTGGGATATTACTACGTCTGCTACTCCTCTTCAGATTAAAGAGATTTTTAGAAGAACTGTTGATACTGGTATTCAACATGGTACGGTTACAGTTCTTGTGGATAAAAATATTGTCGCTAAGGGCAAGTCTGAACATGAGGGTGTTTATGCCTTTGAGGTTACAACCTATAGAATAGATGGTAAATATGAGGATCATAGAAGACCTACAGAGGTTGAATTTACCGCTTCTCTTGAGGAGGATTTAAAGCGAAGAGATTTCACGATTAATGCGATGGCATACAATGACACAGATGGTATTGTTGATATCTTTGGAGGTATTGAGGACCTAAATAATCATGTGGTTCGTTGTGTCGGTAATCCTTCAGAAAGATTTGATGAGGATGCGCTTAGAATACTTAGGGCTGTAAGGTTTGCAGCTCAGCTTGGTTTTGAGATTGATAGAACTACTAAACAGGCTATAAGTGTACAGGCAAAATTTTTGAAGGATATTAGTGCAGAGAGAATACAGGTTGAGCTTACTAAGCTTATTTGCTCTGACAATCCGGGAAGATTAGTTGAGGCTTATGAGTTGGGACTTACCAAAATCTTTTTACCAGAATTTGATGCTATTATGGAGACTTCTCAGAATAATCCATATCACAAATATACCGTTGGAATTCACACAGTAAAGGTTATGGAAAATGTGCCGAAGGATACAGCTTTTAGGTATGCAGCACTCTTTCATGATATAGGTAAACCTTCGTGTAAAACTACCGGAGCTGATGGGGTTGACCATTTTTATGGACATCAGCAGGTAAGTGAAAAAATGTGTAAAATGATTATGCGTCGTCTCAAGATGGATAATGCAACAATAGACAGGGTATGTCGCATAGTTCTTTATCATGATTATGGTATCGATGGAGAAGAAGCTTCTATAAATATAAAAGCGTTTAGAAGATTTACGGCTAAAATGGGCTTGGAAAATATGCCGGACTTTTTTATTATTCGTAAGGCAGATATGGCGGGACAGAGTGACTATGATTTGGACTATAGAAAAAAGTGTTTAGAGGTTATGGAGGATTTATATGACACCATAAAAGCAGAGGCACATTGTCTAAAAATCAGTGACTTAGCTATAGATGGTAAAATTTTAATGCAGCTAGGAATGAAGCCGGGCAAGGATATGGGCGATATGTTAAAATATCTTTTGGATTTGGTTTTGGATGAGCCAAAGCTTAACCAGAAAGAAATTTTGATTGAGCAGGTTCAACATAGATTAAAGTCGGCAAATTAAAAGATTTTTGTCTAATAAAAATATGAATTAAAAGTTCCCTTTGGACATACAATTTACAAGATTGATGTTTGGAGGGGATTTTTTTGTCTGACAAGAATGTTGAATTATATGAGGCATATGACATAGAGGTACAGCAAACTTCCAGAGGAAGAGGCGCAATTTTACTGAGGACTGATAAGGGCTTATTGCAACTTAGACAGTTGGATGTAAATGAAAGCAGATTGAATGCAGAATACATTTTCAAGGAAAAAATGTATGAAGTAGGATTTAAAAATATCGACAGATGTATAAAAAATAAAGAAGATGAACTTGTTTCCTATGACAGATACGGAAATCCCTTTGTGCTTAGATATTTTTTTGAGGGAAAGGAATGTAATATTACTAATAAAGAAGAGATTAATCTTGCAGTGGATAATCTTGCAAGATTGCATATTGCCGGGAAAAAAGTTTTTGATAGCACAGAGTCAGATGTACATATTCGTGTAAGCGGCGATTTTAGAAGGAGAAATGCGGAGTTAAAGAGAGTTCGGAATTATATTTGCAAAAAGAGACCCAGAAAAGAGTTTGAAGATACGTATATAAAAGCTTTTGACTATTTTTTTAAGCAGGCGATAGAATGTGAAAAAAATAATATTTCTATGGAAGTCAGAGATGAAGGCACGCACATGGGATATTGCCATGGAATGTATAATCAGCATAGTGTGGTAATGCTCCAGGACGAAAATAGTATTGCCGGTACAATTAATTTTGATAAATTCTATGTCGGAAATCAGCTTACGGATTTATATCATTTTATAAGAAAGACAGTTGAAAAAAATAATTATAATTTTGATGTTCTTGAAGATATACTGCAAAGGTATAATGAGATATGTCCTCTGAATGATATGGATGTTAAATATATTTATACATTATACAGATATCCTGAGAAATTTTATAAAATTAGCAATCAGTATATTAACTCGTCAAAAAATTGGATTTCGCCTAAAATGCTGGAAAAATTGGAGAAGGTTATAGGAGATGAGGATAATAAAAAATACATACTTGATAGAATGGAAAAAATAAAACTGAATTAAAATATATATATTTACTTCACATTTTACAAAATATTTAGTATAATACAGAAGTTAAGGTGGGAACTATGCGAAAAAATATAATATTAACCGTGATGCTATTACTGTTAATGTTTACTTTAGGTTGCTCGGACAGCGGTGAAGTCAAAGTCTATGATGTTACCAATGAGGCAGTGAGTTCTCATGAAGAAGTGACAATGACGGCAGTTATAGCGCACAAAGATTTAGAACAAAATATTTTTAGTTTCATTGATTGTAAAAGTGGTGAGTCGCATGATTTGATTTATCATGGCGGAGTTATCGTTAGTAATACATACGGTGATGTTATTCTTCAGGAGGATGTGGCAGAAGGAACAGTTGTAGAGGTTGTGTATTATTCAGATACTCTTAAGCTTGTTAGTATTGATGTTAGTGAGTCCGGCAGAGTAATGAAGGAGGTCACTAAATTTACCGCTGATGTGGCTGCTGCGAAAGCAAAATATAAAGGAACTACATGCGCCATGTCAGAGCATGTTGTGGCTATAGATAAAGGGCAGATTATAGATATTACAGAGATTAATTCAGAGGATCAGGTTACTCTTAATTTCTATAACAATGTACTTGTTTCTGTATCGGTAGAGTTGGGGCATGGTTATGTTAGACTTACAAATCATGAGACCTATGTCGGTGGAATGGTTGAGGTTGGTTATGATGTTATTGTGCCTGTTACAGAAGATATGCTTGTAGCTGTCAGAGAGGGGTCATATACTCTCAGAATCTACAAAAATGGCTTTTCAAACAGCAAATCAGTTGTTGTAAACCGCGACAAAGAAACTACAGTTAATATCGGAGATATTTCTATTCCTACAGGTACAGCTACATTTACGGTTACTCCATCGGAGGCAAAAATATATGTGAATGGCGATGCGATTGGTGGGAATACTTATACTAACCTGTATGGTAATTATGAGATTAAAATTGAAGCAGAAGGTTATAAGAACTTCAATGGAAGCTTTAAAATAAATAAAACAGTAAATACGTATACTATTAACCTCGTTTCGCTTGAAGAAGAGGATGACGAGGAAGAGGAGGACTCATCAACAACTGAGTCGACAACAGATGAAGAAAAAGCATCAGATACCGATGCGACAGAAGAGTCTACTACGGAGAGTCAGACAGGAACTGTTACAACAGAAACTACGGGTGAGGTAACAGATAACACTATAACTATTAAAGCACCGACCGGTGCCAGTGTGTATGTTGATGGAGATTATATTGGAATTGCACCTGTTTCATTTACAAAGGTGGTTGGTTCTCATACCGTTACCTTGTACAAGTCAGGTTATTTAATAAAGAGTTATACTATACAAGCGACTAATGACGGTAAAGATGATGAATACAGCTTTGCGGATCTTACATCTTTACATGAGTTAGTGGAATAAAGGAGGAACATCATGGACTACATGAAAATATATGAAGAGTGGACTACAAACCCATTTTTCAGTGAGGAGACAAGACAGGAACTGCTCGCCATCAAGGATGATGAGAGAGAAATAAAAGAGCGTTTCTATGCAGACCTTGAGTTTGGTACAGCTGGTCTTAGAGGTATAATTGGAGCTGGTATTAACCGCATGAACGATTATGTTGTTGCTAAAGCAACACAGGGGCTTGCCAACTACATTATCAACCGCAAGAAACAGTCAAGAGGTGTTGCGATTGCTTTTGACTCTAGAAGATGTTCTCCGGAATTTGCAGATGTTGCTGCACTTTGTCTTGCAGCTAATGGAATTAAAGCTTATGTGTTTGATTCGTTAAGACCTACACCTGAGTTATCATTTGCAGTTAGATATTTAAATTGTATAGCAGGTATCAATATTACAGCAAGTCACAATCCACCTGAGTATAACGGCTATAAGGTGTACTGGGAGGATGGTGCTCAGATTACTCCTCCACATGATGCAGGTATCATGAAAGAGGTTAAAGCTATTACAGTACAGGATGCTAAAACTATGCCAAAGCAGGAAGCAATCCATGAAGGTCTCTATGAGATTATTGGTAAAGAGGTTGATGATGCTTACATGGCAGAGCTTAGAAAATTAGTTATTCATCAGGAATGTATAGATAAATACGGAAGTGAACTTAAAATCGTTTATACACCACTTCATGGAACAGGTAATATTCCAGCCAGAAGAATTCTTCGTGAGCTTGGATTTGAAAAGGTATATGTTGTTCCAGAGCAGGAGCTTCCTGATGGTAATTTCCCAACAGTTAGCTATCCTAACCCTGAGGCAGCAGAAGCTTTCGAACTTGCACTTAAGCTTGCTAAGGATGTAGATGCAGATTTAGTACTTGCTACAGATCCTGATGCAGACAGACTTGGTGTTTATGTTAAGGACAAGGCTGGTGAATATCATTGTCTTACAGGTAATATGTCAGGAAGCTTGCTTGCAGACTACGAGATTGGTCAGATGAAGGCTACAAAGGGTCTTCCTGAGGATGGTGCTCTTATTAAATCTATCGTTACAACTAACTTAGTTGATGAGATGGCAAAACAATATGGAATTAAGCTTATCGAGGTTCTCACAGGATTTAAGTTTATTGGTCAGAAGATGCTTGAGTTTGAAACTAAGAAGAACGGCACATATCTCTTTGGTTTTGAAGAGAGCTATGGTTGCCTTATCGGAACTCATGCTAGAGACAAAGATGCTATTGTAGCTACTATGGCGCTTTGCGAGGCGGCTGCATATTATAAATCCCTTGATATGACACTTTGGGATGCAATGATAGAAGTATATGAAAAGTATGGTTATTATGTAGATGATATTAAAACGCTTACTCTTCAGGGAATAGATGGATTAGAGCAGATTCAAAAAATTATGACTCATCTAAAGAACAACACACCTACAGAGATAGCAGGATACAAGGTGCTTTGGGCACGTAATTATGACAACGATACTGCAACAAACATGGTAAATAAAGCAGTTGTTCCAACAGGCTTACCTAAGTCGAATGTAGTATACTATGAGCTTGAAGGTGGTTCATGGTTATGTGTAAGACCATCAGGAACAGAGCCAAAAATAAAATTCTACTATGGAGTAGTAGGAAAAAATATAGAGGAAGCAAAAGAACTCTCTGCTAAGTTCGGAGACGCCGTCCTCAAAATGATTGAATATATGCTATAATGAGCCATGCAAAATGAAAAAGATACGCCGAGATGTGCTTGCACATACAGAGGCGTGTCTTTTTCATTTTATAGGGCGAAAGCCCGCACCGAGTCGAAGCGAAGCGAAGAGGAGGTGGCATGGCTCATGGGAGTAAAGCATAGGAATCTCCACAACACTGAGCCGAAGGCGAAGTGCAGCGGAAGCAGATAATGCGAAAAAGGAGGGCGAAAGCCCGCACCGAGTCGAAGCTTGTCTGCCTCTGTCTTTATTTGTAACACGACTTTCGTTGAAACCTTGAATAATCCTTTTTATAATGAAATTACAACAAAATATTTGATTTGTACAAACAAAATATTTAGTTAGGGGAAATGTTGTTAGTTTTTATGAAAGGAGGACTTCGCATGGCGACATCATGGAAATTTAAGTTGAATGTAAATAATCACACAGACAGAGAGTTTAAGGTAACTTCAAAAAATCTCAACTGGGGATATTGGGATTTGAATGATGTGGAGGATAAGGAACCAATTAACATCAAGCCAAATACAAATGCGCAGGTTTTGGGTATTAAAGCTGCGAGAGGAACATGGACAGGCTATCAGTGTGATTGTACTTGGGTAGATACAACGAATGAAAGCAGCTATGGAACGATATATTTGGAAATCGATGTACCATTTTCTGGGGATAATTCGTCTAAGTTAAATGTATCGGGGGACATAAAAATATCGGGATGGCAGGATTTGCCTGAAGATGGACATAAATTCTCGAGAAGTATAGATATATTTATGGTAGATGGGAAAATACAAATATCAAGCGAGAATGATGAGGATGAAAAAGCATATAGAGTGTACCTGAAACAAAGAAATAATTTTAATCAAATGATTCGTAAGTGGGAGGAATTAGAAAAAATAAATGCAGTCGAATATATTCCGGTAACAGAAATCATTCCTGTATCATATATATATCCACCTAATGTAATTCTTCGTTCAGAAGCAACAGTAATACCCAAAGAGCTTTGGGATGGCTTTGGAGATCCATTATATGAAACAGAGTATCAGAAATTTAAAAATGTCGATGAGTATTTTAGCGTGGGAATATATACTTTAAATACGGATACCAGGAGTATACAAACAATAGCTGCCGGAGTAAATACTGTAAAAGAAACTTCTGTAGAGGTTACATCATTTATAAAAGATACATTGACACATAATACATCTATTAAAGCGACATTAGAAGCAAGTATATCTAAGGCAGAGTCTGCAAGCTTAGCGGCTGAATTGGAAAGTCAATATTCAATTTCTGATGTGCATGAGGAATCCTCAAACCGTGTCAATAGAGAAACCGTTACATATACAATAAAAGAGTCTGACAAAAATAGAATATTTGTGCAGTGGCTGTTGATGGAGGCAGTAGCTATATATAGAAAGAAAAAGAACGGAGAAGTTGGTCTTGTAGCAATATCTGAATGGCCTTTGCAGGTGTTGGATAAGGTATATGAATACTAAATGGGGCGAGATTAACATATAATAAATAGTGTGCATTAAATCATGAAACGTTTATGGTTTTTAGATTTGATGCATACTATTTTTGAATATAATTAACTTTACAAGAATGTAGTAATATGCTAATATTTTATTGTAAAAATACATTTCTGCTTTTTCTAAAATTCTAGAATCTTTCGAAAGAAAGATTTGTTTCAAGGCGTTTCGCCCGAATTTCAAGCAGATACAATTAAATATTTTATAAGGAGGGCTTATGCCTATGAAAAAAACAAAGCTACAGCAGTATTTTCCTGTGTTTAGAACCCGACTGGAAATACTGGAGGAAATCAATGAAAATCCTCATTTGAAATCTATTTTTCTTAGCTGGAATGATGAGGAGAAATCGGAATTCCTAGCGTTTTGCACAGGTCAGCGTGGAATGAAGATTTTATATGATGCATTTTTTAA
>JAZSEO010000102.1:0-2768 GCA_045531735.1 Wujia sp.
GAGGATTTCATGTATGCGTTAGGTGATACATCCGGACGTGTGAATCAAAACAGAAAATTCTATACCAATGAGGAAGAGTTGGAGAAAGCTACTTTTGAACCAGGCATTTCTGTAGATATAGATTTTGTTACTGTTATTGCAATTAAGTTAGCTCTTGATATCCTAAATAGAAATAATCCAAACTACACAACTCGCTTGTTGGGTCATCTTTCCCAATATACTCTAATTTGCAATACAAACAATCCTAAGATTGGCGGGGATAATGCAGAAATCTTCTCGTATCCATTGCAGGTAACGACAAGTATAGAAGTGCCGTATGCTCCTAAGGAATGATTATTATTCACTTATCAACACTCAACTATTATGGGAGAAATTATTAGAAAACGTAGCACGATCACAACTGCTTTATTGGTAGTTCTGATGCTTTTATTTGTGTTTTGCACTATTTATCTTATTGCTATTAGCAAGTATGCTATTTATGGATTTGCCACAGAGGAAAATGCTCAGAAATTCTTCTATTTTCAGCACGATATGGTTGATTTATTCATCAATGGAGTTCTTGCAATGGGAATACTATATGTAATTAATGCAATAGGTACTTTTCTTGTCCTCAAATGGAAAAAGCTTGGATATTGGATGGTACTTGGCTCCTCAGTCATAGCATTTGTCATAGATGTTATTCTATTATACAATGGTGGTAAAACATCTGATGGACTTGTATTTTGCATTGCAAGTATTTTATCTCCAATTCTTCTTTGGGCAGTTCTTCAATTTAAGAGCGAATCACAAACTTGCTGGAATCTACTTAAATAGGTGTTTATGATGAAAAGGATAATATTTAGAGTTTTCTTATCAATTTTGTGTTTGCAGGTAAGTATTTTTGTTAAAGCACAATCTTCCAATCCGGTTGTTAAACGCTTAAGCGCAACAGAAATAGCATCAAATACACCTTTGTCCGTTGCATATAATTATGTTATGACCATTATATTAAAAGATTATGACAAAGCGGCATCATATCTTGAATTATCAGAAGCTACTAGATTTAAGAGAGACCTTAGAGAATATGGTGTTGATTTGTACGAAGATTATTATTTAAACGAAGTTGGTTTAAAAGATTGGGACAAAGCTTTAAAAAATGGTTATGAGTTAACAGTAACAGACATAGGCGAAGATTGTTGGGCAGCAAAAACTGATGGCGGTTGGGCAATACATCCAGAACAAACAGTTAAAGATGGAATGGTGTATATCCCTGGCGATGAAAATCCTCATATAGGAATATACAGAAAAACTATTTATGTTGCATGTTGTCCAATTTCTGAGATTAATCGCAGTACATTCAATGACATACATCGTTATAATGATGTATTGGTTCAGATTTCTGTTGAAATGGATAATGGAAAATGGATAGTTAGAGGTGGGGAAAAATATGAGGAAGGCGTGGTATGCGTTGAAGCGGTGGAATGTGTTGAAGCGGTGGAAACTAATGATAGTTTAGAAACCGTAAATGAGAAGGTAGAATCAAGTTACTATCCTAATCCAATAGTTCATAGAATGAGCAATCAAGAAATTGCATCTTGCAACACTCCTTCAGCCGTTGCTTATAATTTTGTTATTGCAATGATTAATAAAAATCAAGATAAAATGATACAGCTATCAGAAGGAGAATTTAATGAAGTTGTACGCAGTAGATTTGATGAGTTAATAAGTAGTCTTGAGAATGATTCTAAGTTGAATGTATATCAATGGCTCCCTTTAAGAAATGGCTATGAAATAGCAGTTCTATATGAACAAGAGGAAACGCCAGGAGTCAAAAAGATATATATAGATTGTATTCCTTCTGAACAAATTGGGACAACGGGGTTTCAAGATATAACAAGAGATATGAAAACAAATGTCAAAGTATTAGTTAACAATTATAATGGCCGATGGCTTGTTGAAGGGTTCAAGTAAATATTATATCCACATTTAATAATATATATAATTATGGGACAAACAAATTATACAATTAACGAATACGGTGAAATAATTAGAGAGGACTATTTCTTCTCTCAAGTAAAAGGAACAACACCACAGGTGTTACCTACAAATCGTAAAGTGTGGAAGATATGGTTACTATCTTTCCTTACATTAGGCATATATGGAGTAGTCGTTATGTTTGCAATGGCAAAAGAAACTAACATCTCTTGTGCAGAAGATGGCAAGCATACGAGAGGGTTTTGGAGTGCGATATTTCTCTCCATTATTACTCTAGGCATCTACGGTTTCGTTTGGTATTACAAATGGGCAAATAGAGAGTATGAGTACCTAACTAGAAACAGAAACCAAGGTGGAATACTCAGTGGAGGTGGTTTGGTGTTTCTAATGTTAATCACATTTATATTAACATTTGCATTACAATACGCTTCAACATTGTATCAATATACATATTCCGGAGATTTAGCACTGATTGTTATGATACTTTATGTTGCTCAAATTATATGGGGAATATTTGTAATGTCTCGCTATGTAAAGCAGCATAACACTGTCAACAAAATATATAATCTTAACACATTCGGCCAAAAGGCGTAATTATCGATTATGGGATTCTTTAAACGCCTCTTTGGCTGTAAAAAGAAGACGGAAACTACTGAATCAGGAGATGTCTTTTCATCTCCTGACCTACAGTTTTATGTAAATTTCGAAGAGACAGTCTTTGGACCTTTTTCCTTGTCAGATATTAAGGAATATCCTTTACTTGAGGATACATTGATTACAACCAATACTCTTGG
>JAZSEO010000098.1:0-41757 GCA_045531735.1 Wujia sp.
AGAAGCTGTTTCTGTAGGCTTTTTCTTAAGAGAGTTGTAGCTTCTTAAGAGAGCTGGTGCAGTAGACTTCTTCTCTAAAGAGTGTCTTCCTTTTCTAACTAACTGGTTAAAAGTTGGCATGTTTTCACCTCCAATTCAAAAATTTATATTGTGTAATTATACACACAAACGGCACGCGTTAATCAACGCATGCCTTGATATTATATTATTTTGTCAAATGAATGTCAACAGAAATATATATTTTCCAACATAATTTTATTAATATCTAATATAATAATATTGTTTATAAATACTTACTATTGCTTTATATAAATATAAATATTTATTTTTTTATAAAACTTCATACATCTCCACGCAACTCTTAATAAAAAATAGGTTTTTTTATTAAGAGTTTATAATTATTTGGTTATATTTTTATAATTTTTGTGTTATAATATACCGACAGGAGGTGATAACATGGAATATATTCAACTATCAAAGTTATTTTATAAAAATCGCGAAAACTATGAAACTATCTATAACACCAGATATAACAGCGAAGCAACTATTCATATACCAATAAAAATAAATGGAAATGATGCTTTTATAGTATACACAAACGAGATAATAAATAATATTACTTCCATATATAAGCTAGACAAAAAGCTTACTAATATAATAAACTTCCTGCCTCCTATAGCATTAGATCAATTTTCCATCAAAAGTCTTGTTGATGAAATAAAACTAACAAATGAAATAGAAGGTGTACACAGCACGCGTAAAGAAATCAAAGCACTTCTTTCTCCTACAGAACGCGCAAATAAATATGCTGGCAAACGTTTATATGGTTTAGTACAAAAATATCTTATGCTTATGGGTGAGGTTGATATTCCTTTACACACATGCAAAGATATTCGTAATATCTATGATGATTTAGTTTTGAAGGAAGTATTGGCAGATGACCCAGATAATGCACCTGACGGTTTATATTTTAGAAGTGGACCTGTAAGTATTCAGGGACCTGATTTGCAAATCATCCATAACGGAGTTAATCCCGAAGAAACCATCATCGAATATATACAGGAAGGTTTAAAATTAATTAATGATGACAAAATCAATAAATTAATATCTGTTTCTGCCTTTCATTATCTGATAGGCTATATTCATCCATTTTATGATGGCAACGGTAGATTGAGCCGTTTTATAAGTAGCTATTTCCTATCAAAAGAATTCCACCCTTTAGTTGGCTATAGTCTCTCGTACACGCTAAAAAAACAAATCAAACTATATTATAAATCCTTCAAAATAGTAAACGACAGTAAAAACAAAGGTGACATTACACCATTTATAACAATCTTTTTAGAATTAATAAAAGAAGTATTTGAACGATTAATTTCTACTCTGTCTAATAAACTGGAACAACTAAATTATTATAGTAAATGTATAGATAAATTAAATTACACTCAAAACATTAGCGATTTAATGTTTGTACTTGTCCAAAATACATTGTTTGGTGAAGATGGTTTGTCAGTAAATGAATTAGCTAAAATTCTCGAAATCAGCATTCCGTCACTTCGTCTTCATATAAAACAAATAAATCCAAGTCTATTATCCATATCAAAAAGCGGAAACAAAAACTTATACAATATTGCACTGGATAACCTTTGTGTATAAAACAAAAGTACCCCGTATTTTACGGGGTACTTTCATTATATAAGAATATAATTTATTCTGTAACCTCTTCAGCATCAACTACTTCTTCAGTAACCTCTGCTAAATCCTCATCAGAAACAATATCTTCTTCTAATTCAGGCATCTCAATATCATTAAGTCCTGAATCAAGCATTACTGAACGATATCTCTTCATACCTGTACCAGCAGGAATAAGCTTACCGATGAGTACGTTTTCTTTAAGACCGATAAGTGGATCAACCTTGCCCTTGATTGCTGCCTCAGTAAGAACCTTAGTAGTCTCCTGGAATGATGCAGCTGAAAGGAATGAGTCTGTTGCAAGCGATGCCTTAGTAATACCAAGCATTACCTGTGAACCTTCTGCTGGAGTCTTTCCTTCCTCAACAAGCATTTCGTTAATCTCTGCAAAGTCAAGAGCATCAACAAGTGTACCTGGAAGGTAATCTGTATCTCCGCTGTTCTCAATTCTAATCTTCTTAAGCATCTGACGAACGATAACCTCAACGTGCTTATCGTTGATTTCAACACCCTGAAGACGATAAACTCTCTGAACCTCACGAAGCATGTAATCCTGAACTGCACGAACACCTTTAATCTTAAGGATATCATGTGGATTTACTGAACCTTCTGTAAGCTCATCACCAGCCTCAAGCATCTGTCCATCCATTACCTTAATTCTTGAACCATAAGGTATAAGGTATGCCTTTGATTCTCCAGTTTCGTTATTAGTGATAACAACTTCTCTCTTCTTCTTAGTCTCTCTTATCTGAACCTCTCCACCGAACTCAGCAATAATTGCAAGTCCCTTTGGTTTTCTAGCCTCAAATAATTCCTCAACTCTAGGAAGACCCTGTGTAATATCATCACCGGCAACACCACCAGTATGGAATGTTCTCATTGTAAGCTGTGTACCAGGCTCACCGATTGACTGTGCAGCTATAATACCGACAGCCTCACCAACCTGTACCGCCTGACCTGTAGCCATGTTTGCTCCATAACACTTAGCACATACACCAAAGTGTGATTTACAAGTAAGAATTGTTCTAATCTTAAGCTTAGCATCTCTTCTAGCCTTAGTAGAACCTTCTTCATGGAATGGAACACCATTTGCATCAACACCATTCTTCATGATATTTTCTGCTCTCTTAGGTGTAATCATATGGTTCTTCTTAACTATCATATTGCCATCTGCATCGAAAATACTCTCTGCAGCATATCTGCCTGTAATTCTCTCCTGGAAGCTCTCAATAACCTCGTTACCCTCCATGAAAGATTCTACATACATACCTGGCTTCTCATCCTGATCCTCGCAACAATCAACCTCACGGATAATAAGCTCCTGAGAAACGTCAACGAGACGTCTTGTAAGGTATCCTGAATCGGCTGTTCTAAGAGCTGTATCAGAAAGACCCTTACGAGCACCGTGTGCAGAAATGAAGTACTCGAGTACGTCAAGACCTTCACGGAAGTTTGACTTGATTGGAAGCTCGATTGTACGTCCTGTAGTATCAGCCATAAGTCCACGCATACCTGCGAGCTGCTTAATCTGCTGGTCAGAACCACGGGCACCAGAGTCAGCCATCATGTAAATGTTGTTATATTTATCAAGACCATCAAGAAGAGCCTTAGTAAGCTTGTTATCAGCCTCTGCCCATACTTTAACAACTGACTGATATCTCTCCTCGTCAGTCATAAGACCTCTACCGTAAAGCTTAGTAATCTTATCAACTGTCTGCTGAGCAGTTTCAAGGATTTCTTTCTTAGCCGCAGGTACTGTCATATCTGAAACGGATACTGTTATAGCTCCTCTTGTAGAGAACTTATAACCCATAGCCTTAATATCATCAAGAACCTCAGCTGTCTTAGTTGCACCATGTGTATTGATACACTTATCAAGAATTTTCTTTAATCCCTTCTTGCCAACATGGAAGTTGATTTCTGGCTCAAGGATATTTGCCTTGATTGTTCTGTCAACTAATCCTAAATCCTGTGGAATTACTTCATTGAAGATAAGTCTACCAAGAGTACATTCTACCATACCAGTGATTGTCTCACCTTCTACAGTAGTAACTGTCTTCTTAACCTTAATCTTCTGATGGAGAGTAATTTCTCCATTCTCATAAGCAAGCATAGCAAGGTTTGCACTACCGAACTCAGGTCCGATAAAGTTTCTTACTGTACTTACGATTTCTTTATAGAATACTTCCTTCTTATCCTTAGACATTTTGGCAATAACTTTTACCTTGATAACATCAGATAATTTAGTTTTTCCTGCCTTGCAGTCCTCAGCTAAATCGTGAAGGTTAGCGCTCTCATCATCTGAGAGATATTCTTTAACTATTGTAGCTTTGGCAACCTCTTCCTCATCGAATGAAGAATATTTCTCCATAGTAAGATAGTAGATACCAAGTACCATATCCTGTGAAGGAACAGCAACAGGACCACCGTCTGAAGGCTTAAGAAGGTTGTTAGGTGAGAGAAGAAGGAATCTACACTCAGCCTGTGCCTCTACGGAAAGTGGAAGGTGAACAGCCATCTGGTCACCATCGAAGTCCGCATTGTAAGCTGTACATACAAGTGGATGAAGCTTAATAGCCTTACCCTCTACAAGAATTGGCTCAAATGCCTGAATACCAAGTCTGTGAAGAGTAGGGGCACGGTTTAACATAACCGGATGCTCTTTAATAACCTCTTCGAGAACATCCCAAACCTGTGGTTCAAGCTTCTCTACCATTTTCTTAGCTGCTTTTATGTTGTTAGCCTTACCCTGAGCACAAAGCTCTTTCATAACGAATGGCTTGAATAACTCAATCGCCATCTCCTTTGGAAGACCACACTGATAAATCTTAAGTTCTGGTCCAACTACGATAACCGAACGTCCTGAGTAGTCAACACGCTTACCAAGTAAGTTCTGAGGGAAACGTCCCTGCTTACCTTTAAGCATATCTGAAAGCGACTTAAGTGCTCTATTACCAGGGCCAGTTACTGCACGACCTCTTCTACCGTTATCGATAAGAGCATCAACTGCTTCCTGAAGCATTCTCTTCTCATTACGAACAATGATGTCTGGAGCACCAAGCTCAAGAAGTCTCTTAAGACGATTGTTACGGTTGATAATTCTTCTATATAAATCATTTAAATCTGAAGTTGCAAATCTACCACCATCAAGCTGTACCATTGGTCTGATATCTGGTGGAATTACAGGTACAACATCAAGAATCATCCACTCAGGGTTGTTGTTTGAGTTTCTAAATGCCTCTACAACCTCAAGTCTCTTAATAATTCTTGCTCGCTTCTGTCCTGATGCATCAACAAGCTCTTCTCTTAACTCAGTAGCCTCTTTTTCAAGGTCAATCTGGCCAAGAAGCTCTTTGATAGCCTCAGCACCCATTCCTACACGGAACTTGTTATAACCAAACTCTTCCTCTGCTTTTCTGAACTCCTGCTCATTTAAAATAGCCTTATACTCAAGTGTGGTTTCACCTGGATCAAGTACTATATATGAAGCAAAGTAAAGAACCTTCTCAAGAAGTCTTGGTGAGATATCAAGGATAAGTCCCATACGGCTAGGGATACCCTTGAAATACCAAATATGTGATACAGGCGCAGCAAGCTCAATATGTCCCATACGCTCACGTCTAACACTTGCTTTTGTTACCTCAACACCACATCTGTCACAGACAACACCCTTAAAACGAATCTTTTTGTACTTACCACAATGACATTCCCAGTCCTTGCTTGGTCCAAAAATCTTCTCACAGAAAAGACCGTCTTTTTCTGGTTTAAGTGTTCTATAGTTAATAGTCTCCGGCTTCTTAACCTCGCCTCTTGACCATTCTCTTATTTTGTCAGGAGATGCAAGTCCAATTTTGATTGCATCAAAATTCATAGGCTGCTCTTGAACTGTTTCGTTGTTTATAGCTGACATCTTACAAATCTCCTTTCATTAAAATTCATCTTCGTCATAATTATCGTCATAGTCATCGCTTGAGTAATCATCTGAAAGAGATGTAAGCTCATCATTTTCATCGATTCCGCTATAACCCTGTGACTCGATATCTTCTTCATAGCTACCTCTGTCACCTTCGATAACAGCTCTTACATTATCATCGCCGTAATCAAGAGTTTCACCAAGCTCAACTTCTGTCTGATCATCTTTAAGTACTCTTACATCTAACGCAAGTGACTGGAACTCCTTAAGAAGTACCTTAAACGACTCAGGAATACCAGGTTCAGGAATATTATCTCCCTTAATAATAGCCTCGTAAGTCTTAACACGTCCTACAACGTCATCGGATTTAACTGTAAGAATCTCCTGAAGTGTATATGATGCACCATATGCCTCAAGAGCCCATACTTCCATCTCTCCGAATCTCTGTCCACCGAACTGAGCTTTACCACCAAGTGGCTGCTGAGTTACAAGAGAGTAAGGACCAGTTGAACGTGCATGAATCTTATCATCAACAAGGTGATGAAGTTTGAGGTAATGCATGAATCCGATAGTTACCGGTGAATCAAATTCCTCACCTGTTCTACCATCACGGAGTCTTACCTTACCTGTACGATTTATAGGAACACCCTTCCACTCTTCTCTGTGGTCTCTATTCTCATACAGATAATCCATAACCTCTTTCTCTGTGTCATCTTTATATTTTGCATAGAAGTCATCCCAATCAGAGTTAACGTAGTCGTTAGCCATCTCGAGAGCATCCATAATATCAAACTCATTAGCACCATCGAATACTGGAGTAGATATATTGAAGCCTAAAGCCTTAGACGCAAGTCCAAGATGTACCTCAAGTACCTGTCCGATATTCATACGGGATGGTACACCAAGTGGGTTAAGAACGATATCAAGTGGTCTACCGTTAGGAAGGAATGGCATATCCTCAACTGGAAGGATACGTGAGATAACACCCTTGTTACCATGACGTCCAGCCATCTTGTCACCAACAGATATCTTTCTCTTCTGAGCAATATATACTCTAACTGTTTTATTTACTCCTGGAGGAAGCTCATCGCCATTCTCTCTTGTAAATACTTTTGTATCCATGATTACACCGAATGCACCGTGTGGTACACGAAGCGATGTATCTCTAACCTCTCTAGCCTTCTCGCCAAAGATTGCTCTCAAGAGTCTTTCTTCAGCAGTAAGCTCAGTCTCTCCCTTAGGAGTAACCTTACCAACAAGAATATCTCCGGCACGAACCTCAGCACCGATTCTGATGATACCATTCTCATCAAGGTCTTTTAATGCTTCAGGAGCAAGACCAGCAAGGTCTCTAGTAATTTCTTCCTGACCAAGCTTAGTATCTCTAGCTTCTACTTCGTACTCTTCAATATGAACAGATGTGTAAACATCTTCCTGTACTAATCTTTCACTAAGAAGTACCGCATCCTCGTAGTTATAACCTTCCCAAGTCATGAAACCGATGAGAGGGTTCTTACCGAGTGCAATCTCACCACCAGCAGTTGAAGCACCGTCAGCGATAACCATACCCTTAGTTACTTTATCTCCACGCTTAACAACAGGTCTCTGATTCATACAGTTACCCTGATTGCTTCTAGCGAACTTAATTACATGATATTCGTCTTTTGTTCCGTCATCACATTTAACAACAATCTTATCACTTGATGAAATCTCAACAATACCATCACGCTTAGCAACTATACATACACCTGAGTCTACAGCCGCTTTTGCTTCCATACCTGTACCAACAACAGGAGCCTCTGTCTTTAAGAGTGGAACTGCCTGACGCTGCATGTTGGAACCCATGAGTGCTCGGTTAGCATCGTCGTTCTCAAGGAAAGGAATCATTGATGTAGCAACAGAGAATACCATCTTAGGTGATACGTCCATTAAGTCTACTGATGCCTTAGGGAACTCAGATGTCTCCTCTTTGAAACGACCTGATACGTTATTCTTAATGAAATGTCCGTCTGCATCAAGTGGCTCATTAGCCTGTGCAACGATATAGTTATCCTCTTCGTCAGCAGTAAGGTATACAACCTCATCTGTAACAACAGGATTGTTTGCATCACTCTTATCGAGCTTTCTGTATGGAGCCTCAACAAATCCATATTCATTGATTCTTGCATATGTTGCAAGTGAGTTGATAAGACCGATGTTTGGACCTTCAGGAGTCTCGATAGGACACATTCTACCATAGTGAGTATAGTGAACATCTCGAACCTCGAATCCGGCACGATCTCTTGACAAACCACCAGGACCAAGAGCTGATAAACGTCTCTTGTGAGTAAGCTCTGAAAGTGGATTGTTCTGATCCATGAACTGTGACAACTGCGAGCTTCCAAAGAACTCTTTAACAGCAGCTGTAACAGGCTTTATGTTAATAAGTGACTGTGGGGTAATGCTATCAATATCCTGAGTAGTCATTCTCTCACGAACAACTCTCTCAAGTCTTGATAAACCTATTCTATACTGATTCTGAAGTAACTCGCCTACTGCTCTGATACGTCTGTTACCTAAGTGGTCGATATCATCAGAGTTACCAATACCATACTCTAAATGCATGTTATAGTTAATAGAAGCAAGAATATCTTCTTTTGTTATATGTTTTGGAACTAAGTCATTAATAGATGCTTCGATAGCAGCTTTTAACTCGTCTTCGTCATCATACTCCTCAAGGAGTTTTTCAAGTGCTGGGTAATAAACGTCTTCTGTAATGCCGATTTCTTTTGGATCAAAACCAACATAACCAGATAAATCAACAACCATATTTGAAAGAATCTTAACATTTCTTTCCTCTGACTGAACCCACACAAAAGGAACAGCAGCATCCTGAATTGCCTCAGCGTCTTCACGTGTTAATGTAGTACCTGCTGCAAACATAATTTCCCCTGTACTTGGATCCATAACATCCTCTGCAAGAACCTGTCCTGAAATTCTGTTCTTGAGAGCGAGTTTTTTATTAAATTTATATCTACCTACCTTAGCGAGGTCATATCTTCTTGCATCAAAAAACATGCTGTTGATTAAGCTCTCTGCATTTTCAACAACCTCTGGCTCGCCCGGTCTAATTTTCTTATAAAGCTCAAGAACACCACCTTCATAATTAGTAGAAGGATCCTTCTCTAAGCTCGCCATAATCTTTGGCTCCTGACCAAAAAGATCAATAATTTCCTGATTAGTACCGATTCCAAGTGCTCTTATAAGTACTGTTATAGGTACCTTTCTTGTTCTATCTACACGTACGTAAAATACATCATTTGAGTCTGTCTCATACTCTAACCATGCACCACGATTAGGAATAACTGTAGAAGAATATAATGTTTTTCCTATCTTGTCATGACCTATTGCATAGTAAATACCAGGAGAACGAACTAACTGGCTAACTATAACTCTTTCAGCACCATTGATTACAAATGTACCTGTCTCTGTCATAAGAGGGAGGTCACCCATAAAAATATCGTGCTGCGCGATTTCGCCGGTCTCATTGTTACGGAGATGTACATTAACTTTAAGTGGAGCTGCGTAAGTCGCATCTCTCTCTTTACATTCTTCAATTGAATACTTGACATCATCCTCACAAAGCTGGAAATCAACAAATTCCAAACTCAACTGTCCTGTGTAGTCAGTTACTGGAGAAATATCTTTGAAAACTTCTTTTAAGCCCTCATCTAAGAACCACTGATATGAATCTTTCTGAACTTCAATAAGATTTGGCATATCCAAAACTTCTTTTTCAGTTGAAAAACTCATTCGCATTCCTCTTCCCGATTTAACAGGACGCATTCTGTACTTTTTCATCGACGCATTCACCCCTTGAATTTATTTGGTTTTTCATATCTATCTGAAATTATGGCACACATGTCCATAATAATGACATTTTACCATTCTAACACCCCAAATAATTCATGTCAATATTAAATGGAAATTTTTTCTGAAAACTAATAAAAGATTTTTCTGAATTAAGAAAAGACCAGTTCACTGTGAACTGGTCTTTGATTTAGAAATCGTATACTTAAATTACTTAAGAGTAACCTTAGCTCCAACCTCTTCAAGTTTCTTCTTGATATCCTCAGCCTCATCCTTAGAAGCGCCTTCTTTGATAACCTTAGGTGCGCCATCAACAACGTCCTTAGCTTCCTTAAGTCCAAGACCAGTAGCCTCACGAACAACCTTGATAACCTTAACCTTCTCTGCACCTACTTCTGTAAGCTCAACATCGAATGAATCCTTCTCATCAGCTGCGCCTGCTGCATCTCCAGCAGCTGCTGCAACTACAACGCCTGCTGCTGCAGAAACGCCGAACTCTTCCTCACATGCTTTAACTAAATCGTTTAACTCTAATACTGATAAACCTTTGATAACTTCAATAATTTCCTGAGTTGTCATTTTAATAATCCTCCATAAATTCTAATATTTTATAAATTTGTTAAATAATTATGCTTCCTTGCTCTCAGCAATCTGCTTAATAACACGAGCGAAGTTAGCGATAGGTGACTGGATACTTCCAAGGAACTTAGAAATAAGCTCATCTCTTGAAGGTATAGTCGCAATAGTTTTGATACCTGCTGCATCATAGTGAGTTCCCTCAACAACACCACTCTTAAGCTCAAGTGCTGGAGCTATCTTAGCAAACTTAGCTGCTTCTCTTGCAGGAGCTGTAGCATCTGTCTTAGAGATAACAACCGCTGTTGGTCCCTCAAGGTCATCCTTAAGTGAATCGAACTCTGTACCATCGATAGCAAGCTTAACCATTGTGTTCTTGTAAACCTTGTAGATAATACCTGCTTCTCTCATAGTCTTACGAAGCTGTGTATCCTGTTCTACTGTAAGTCCACGATAATCAACTAATACAACTGACTTTGCGTCTTTGATGTTTTCCTTGATTTCTTCAACTATAGGCTGCTTTAATTCTACCTTTGCCAAAATCTTGCACCTCCTTATATATTAATGAAACTGCAAATGATTCGCGAAAGAAAAAAACTCTCGTGCGTAGCACAAGAGTTAAAATACGTTAAATCAAAGATCTACGATTCTTCCTCGGTAGGCGTTTTAACCTTACGCCATAACGGCACCTACTGTCTACGGCAGTTCATCGAGAGACATAATATCATAGACATGATTTATTGTCAATATATTTTTTCATTTTCTTACTATCATTGTAGCATATCCTAAATCCTGTAATCTTTTCTGGGTCTTAAGTGCTTCCTCAACAGTATCAAATTCCCCTACTCTTACCTGATATAATTCATCCTCCACAAAAATCTCTGCATCAAAGCCCCTGTTTTCTAATCTGTTTTTCTGATAAGACGCAGAACCAAAGCTTCTGAAAATTCCAACCAATATCTGATACTCTTTTTCATTACTATCATTATTGTCTGCAAATGTTGGTGCTACATTTTGGATTGTCTGGTCTATTCCATCCGCTATTGCCTGGACTGTACGTTCAAAATTCGCATCCAATATTTCATTATCAACATCACTGTCGATAAAGCCAACCTCAACCAAAAGAGACGGCATATTTGTTCTTCTAAGTACGGCTAAGTTTGGCCTTGCTTCTACATTTATATTATTGAAACCCACCTCCTCAAGCTGTGAATTAATATTTTCTGCCATCTCATTTTTTATACCACTTTTGTCATAGACCAAAGTCTGAACTCCATTGAACTGCCCTGGTGTAGCTGCCGCATTTCTGTGAAGAGAAATAAAGTAATCTGCCCCACTTGCATTGCCAATTCTAGCCTTTTCAACTGGTGACTGATATACATCTGAGGTTCTAGTGTATTCCACATCATATCCTTGTCCCCTTAATACATCGCCCAACGCCAAAGCAAGTCGCAAAGTATCATCTTTTTCTCTTCTTCCTTGATATGAGGCTCCATTATCGTAGCCACCATGCCCTGCATCTATAATAATTTTTGTTGCCATATAAAACACCTTATTTTAATGCTTTATATTATGTTATGCTTCACAAAAAAAAATGTGTTTCTTCTTATATTATACTATTGTTGTGCAAGTTCACTCTCTCCGGTTGAATAATCAATACTTATTCCCGGTTGCACATTATAGCAAAATATATTAAAACATATTCCTGCACCTGAATCCTCTATAGAATAGGCCTCCATAATCACACCCGTAGCCACAAGATTATCGCCTTCAAAAACTGGAGTTACTCTGTACAACACATGATTCCCTGTTTCCCGCACATACTCTGCAACCATATTTTCAAAAGGCAACATCCCTTCTATATTCAAATACCTTGTACCAGTAATGAGATTTTTTTCATTAGCATTCTCACCGGAAAGCTGATATCCTATCAGATGACATCTATTATATAAATAATTTCCATCAATAATCCCATTATATTTTACAGTATGCCAGCCGCTTGGTCTTACATGTCCTATCTCACCACGTTCTTCCGTTGGCATTATTTCTATAGAAATGTTTGCAAATGTCACTCCGCATCTTCCAAGAGAATCCAACTCACTGTATATCTCGAAGTTATCTGTAGTGAGCTCTTCATCAGAAAATAGTGGTTGATTGTTATTTAAAACACAGTAGGGTTCCCCCACATAATCAGGAATCTTCGATAAATCAAATACATAGTTATCCTCATACGTATTTGAGCTTGATGCCAATTGTTCATCAGACATCACTGTTCCGCAATTTTTATCTACTTCATAGAATGTCACGTTAAATAGTGCAATAAATCCAAAATATAAAATTATTACCAGTATTTTTTTTAACAATTTTCTAATAAACATTACTAACCTCAAATATGCCTTCCGTTTACTGTGATTTTTTCCACAAGTAAGACGCTGTGTAAATCACATTATACCACATGCAATTTGCAAATAAAACTCATCTACTTGTGGCTTTGTTGCGTATGCTTTCTAAATATGCTATAATCAAGCGTATTTTAAAATGAAAGGAGGCATTACCATGTGGGCTTATGAAAGCGTATTTTATCAGATTTATCCACTTGGATTTTGCGGTGCTCCATTTGAAAATGATGGCATATTAACTTCAAGAATTAAAAAGGTGAATGATTGGATACCTCACATCAAAAAGCTTGGTGCCAACGCAATTTATTTTTCACCTATATTCGAATCCGATACACATGGATATAATACCAGAAATTATAAGAAAATCGATTGCCGTTTAGGTACAAACGAAGATTTTAAGGAAGTTGTCGAAAATCTTCATAAAGAAGGAATAAAGGTGGTTTTAGATGGTGTCTTCAACCATGTCGGAAGAGGTTTCTGGGCTTTTCAGGATGTATTAGAAAAAAGATGGGACAGTCCTTACAAAGACTGGTTTCATATAAGTTTTGACGGAAATTCCAACTACAATGACGGATTATGGTACGAGGGTTGGGAAGGCAACTACGACTTAGTCAAACTAAACCTTCGCAACGAAGAGGTAATCACTCATATTTTTGAATGTGTCAAAGGATGGGTTGAAGAATTTGACATTGACGGATTAAGACTTGATGTCGCCTACTGCCTAGACCACGATTTCTTAAGAAGACTCCGTTCACATTGTGATGGACTTAAAGAAGAATTCCTTCTGCTAGGCGAGCTTCTTCATGGAGACTACAATGTATTTGTTAATGACAGCATGCTCCACAGTTGCACTAATTACATGTGCTATAAGGGACTTTATTCAAGTTTCAATGCCATGAACATGTTTGAAATAATTCACAGCCTTTTACAGCAGTTCGGTCCTGAGGATTGGACTCGATACAAAGGTAAACATCTTTTATCCTTTGTGGATAACCATGATGTAACAAGAATAGCAAGCATTCTCACAAACAAAAATCATCTTCCACTTGTATATGCCCTTGCATACGGAATGCCTGGTATCCCATGTGTATACTATGGTAGCGAGTGGGGTGCAGAAGGCAAAAAAGAAGAAGGGGATCCTTCTCTTCGTCTATCCTATGATGAGCCTATCTGGAACGAGCTTACTGATTTTATTTCCGCCTTATCTGAAGCAAAGAAAAATAGCAAAGCATTAAACTACGGTGGTTTCCGTTCCATAGTTCTTACAAATCAGCAATGCATTTTTGAAAGAAAGACTGACGATGAGCGTGTATTAGTAGCCATAAATGCAAGCGACCAACCATATACAGCACACTTCGATGCTGGTTGCGGAATGGCAGTAGACCTCATAACAGGCAAAAACCACGACTTCGGTGGTGGCTCAGAACTGGCACCATATAGCGCAGCCCTCTGGAAGATGGAACGTTAGGTATATTTCATTAGGTTGCACTTTAGCTGTAGTCGTATGATACTGTGCGAAGAAAACTGTCGGAGGGACGCCGGCACTTAGCTTGTGGAAATAAGGTATATACGAAATATATATACACTGGGGACACGGCTCTCGCTTGACTTCCGACGCAGCGGTACTAAATTCAGAAAAATAGAAAAATCTCACTAGCCTACACATGAATGTGTGCTAGTGAGATTTTTCTATTTTATCCCCATTAAGTGCCGGCGTCCCCAGACAGTCCCCTGTGCATATATATTTCGTATATACCTTATTTCCACAAGCTTACGTACCGCTGCGTTCCGACTCAAACGCAAGTGGGTTTTCGGGTACAGTATCATATGACTACAGCAAAAGTGCAACCTAATGTAAAATTCTTAACGTTCCATCTTCTAGGTCAAGGGTTATCGTGTCGCCAGTTCTTAATGTACCTGCTAGAATGCTTTTTGCCACTAGTGTTTCTACGTTCTTCTGAAGATAGCGTTTTAGCGGACGTGCTCCATAGATTGGGTCGTAACCTTTTTCTATGATGTAATCTTTTGCTTTATCTGTCAGAACCAGTTTCAGTTCCTTGTCTGATATTCTCTGGTTCAGTTCTGTAAGAAGAAGCTCTATTATTCCACCAATGGCAGTTTTGTCAAGTGGCTTAAACATGATTATCTCATCCAATCTGTTTAAGAATTCCGGACGAAAATATTGCCTTAATGTTCCCATAACCTTATCCTGACAATCTGCTTTGATTTCTCCTTCAGAGTCTATTCCTTCAAGAAGATATTCCGAGCCAATGTTTGATGTCATGATAAGAATAGTGTTTTTGAAATCTACAGTTTTTCCCTTTGAATCTGTTATACGTCCATCGTCAAGCACCTGCAATAATACATTAAATACATCTGGATGTGCTTTTTCTATTTCATCAAAAAGAACTACTGAGTATGGTTTTCTTCTTACCGCCTCAGTGAGCTGACCTCCTTCGTCGTAACCTACATATCCTGGAGGTGCACCTATAAGCCTTGCTACACTGTGTTTTTCCATATATTCGCTCATATCAATCCTGACCATATTTGCCTCATTGTCAAACAGTGCTGCTGCAAGCGTTTTTGCAAGTTCCGTTTTACCAACACCTGTCGGACCCAAGAACAAAAATGAACCTATTGGCTTTGTAGGGTCTTTGATACCTGCTTTTGAACGTATTATGGAATCACTCACCAAATCAACTGCTTCATTCTGACCTACAACTCTTTTATGAAGCTCATCTGACAAATGTAGGGTTTTATTCCTCTCGCTCTCAGTAAGCTTTGCAACAGGTATCCCTGTCCATTTAGAGATTATTTTTGCAATTTCTTCATCTGTTACGCACTCATGCACAAGACTTCTGTCCTGCTTAGCAGATGCAATTTCAAGTTCCTCCAGTTCTTTTTTTAGCTGTGGAAGTCGTCCATATTGAAGTTCTGCTGCCTTATCTAAATCATAATTTCTCTGCGCAATTTGAATTTCATCATTCAAATCCTCAAGTTCTTCTCTAAGCTGTCTTATTTTTTCAACGCCTGATTTCTCATTCTCCCAGACAGCTTTCATCTGTTTTGATTTTTCTCTGTATTCCTCCAATTCCAAACGTAGTGCTTTTAATCTGTCCTGACTCAGATTATCTGTTTCATTTTTTAGAGCTGCTTCCTCAATCTCCATCTGCATTATTTTTCTTGATATTTCATCAAGCTCAGCCGGCATGGAATCAAGCTCTGTTTTTATCATAGCACAGGCCTCATCAACCAAATCGATTGCCTTATCAGGAAGAAATCTGTCTGTTATATATCGGTCTGATAATGTGGCAGCACTTACCAATGCACCATCATTTATCTTCACACCATGGAACACCTCATATCTGTTTTTTATTCCTCGTAATATAGAAATAGTGTCCTCTACGGTAGGTTCACTTACCAAAACAGGTTGAAATCTTCTCTCCAAAGCAGCATCCTTTTCAATATATTTTCTGTATTCGTCGAGAGTTGTTGCACCTATACAATGTAATTCACCACGCGCAAGCATCGGCTTAAGCATATTGCCCGCATCCATAGCACCGTCAGTTTTTCCTGCTCCAACTATAGTGTGAAGTTCATCTATAAACAGAATTATCTGTCCATCAGAAGACTTAACCTCATCCAAAACAGCCTTAAGCCTCTCCTCAAACTCGCCTCTGTATTTTGCACCAGCAAGCATAGCCCCCATATCAAGAGCAAATATTTCTTTATCCCTAAGTGAATCTGGCACATCTCCTCTGACTATTCTTTGAGCCAGTCCTTCAATAGCTGCGGTTTTACCAACACCCGGCTCACCAATCAAAACAGGATTATTTTTAGTCTTTCTAGAAAGGATTCTTATTATATTTCTAATTTCTGTGTCTCTTCCTATAACCGGGTCCAGTTTTTGTTCTCTTGCTCGTTCAACCAGATTATATCCATATTTACTTAACGTATCATAAGTAGCTTCTGGATTGTCGCTTTCTATTTTTCTATTTCCTCTTATCTGAGCGAGAACCTGTAGAAATTTGTTTCTGTTTATTCCATATCCCATAATAAGACCTTTAATAGCCTTATTCATCTTCTCTAAAATACCCAAAAACATATGCTCTACAGAAACGTAGTTATCACCCATCTGCTTAGCCTCTTTCTCCGCCTGTATCAACGCCTTAGAAAAATCAGGACTTGTAAAAAGCTTACCACCAGACACCTTAGGTCTGTATGCAACAAGCTTCTCAGCCTCTTTAGCAAAGCTTTCCACATTTATATCCATATTCTCTAATAATTTAGCTATCAAGCTCTCTTCTACAGTTATAAGACTATACAACAAATGCTCCTGGTCTATCTCCTGATTATTATACTCATAGGCAAGCTTTTCACAATTTTCAATCACTTCTATTGATTTTCTTGTAAATCTTTCTGCATCCATAACTAAAACCTCCTGTAATATCTTATATTAATCATTTTATTTATTTCATATAAAATTACCCAAATCCTACACCATATGCCACATCTTGTTCCATTTGTTCTACTTCAACTATAACACTAAATTTTTATTTGTCAACATATTTTTTCTAAAACTACTATACATTATATTTCCCATGATTAAAAGAAAATATCGCAACATAGTCTGATTGTGGTTGTGCAATATTTTTTACGCATGAAATATAATGTATATTAATTTTAAAAAATATGTTGACAAATAAATCGAATTGTATTATTATCCTATTGTACTAGTTAGTTAGTACAATAACACACGCAAAGTAGAGGTGAAGAAATGGCTTGGAAATTCACTAGCGATGCACCTATCTATTTACAGATTATGGATGAGATTAAATTGCGTATAGCGCAGGGACGTTTAAAACCCGGGGATAAGGTTCCTGCCGTTAGAGAATTAGCACTCAAAGCCGGCGTTAATCCTAACACTATGCAGAAGGCTTTATCCGAACTTGAACGAGAAGGTGTACTTCATTCCCAGAGAACATCTGGAAGATTTGTTTCAGACCAATCAGAAGCTAACACTAATCTGAAAAACAGCATCGCTTCTAAACACATTGAGACCTATATAAATGGCATGAGAGATTTAGGTCACAGTAATGATGAAATAATTGATGCAATCAAAAACTATTTTATAGAGGAGGAGAAATAATGGGAAATCTTGTTGAATTTTCCAACATAAAAAAAGGCTACGGAATTCATAAAATGATTTTTAACAACCTTAATTTATGCTTGGAAAGCGGAAAAATTATTGGTCTTCTTGGACCTAATGGAAGTGGTAAAACCACTATGATTAAAATGTTAGCAGGTCTTCTTAGACCAGAGGAAGGAACTATAACCGTAGACGGTAAAACTATCGGACACGA
The DNA here is from genome assembly GCA_045531735.1 of Wujia sp. Lineage (GTDB taxonomy): Bacteria > Bacillota > Clostridia > Lachnospirales > Lachnospiraceae > Coprococcus_C. The sequence continues at coordinate 17,790 of JAZSEO010000098.1, forward strand.
ATCAAAAGCTGTAGTTTCTTATCTTCCTGAAAGAACATATTTTAACGAATCCCTTAAAATAAGACAGCTTGTTGATATGTTCAAGGATTTTTATGCAGATTTCGACGAAACCAGAGCTTATCATATGATGGACTTATTAAAAATTGACCCTAACATGGTAATCAAAAAATTATCAAAGGGTAACAAGGAAAAAGTTCAGCTCATTATGGTTATGAGTCGCCGAGCAAAGCTCTATCTATTAGATGAGCCTATTGCAGGCGTTGACCCTGCTGCCAGAGATTACATCATAGAAACAATTCTCACTAACTATGATTCAGAGGCAACAATCCTTATATCAACTCATCTTATTTATGATATTGAAAATATTTTAGATGAGGTCATTTTCTTAAAAGAGGGTAACATAGTTTGCCACAGAAACACTGACGAACTGCGTCAGGAAACAGGAAAATCCATTGATGAAATGTTTAGGGAGGTGTTCAGATGTTAGGAAAGCTTATTAAAAACGAATTTATTCAGCGAGGCAAACCAACCTTTCTAATTATGGGTGGTATATTACTTTACAGTTTTATTGAATGTATTTTACATTTTCTAATTGATAAAGAGATTATTAATAACGAGTATTTCGAAATGTTTGTTGCTATGACATCAGTATTCTATGTTTTTGTACTTTTTGCGAGTGGTGTTGGAATTATACTACTTATGTTCCTCGACTTCGGTAAGAGATTGTTCAAGGATCAGGGTTATCTGACACATACCCTTCCAGTTAAGACAAGAGATATTATGTCTGCAAGAATTGTATTTGATTTAGTTGCCATAGTTGCTATGGTTATCGTATATCCACTTTGCATGTGCATTGTAACAAGAAACTTTGATTTATATAAGGAACTTATTGATATTGTTTATCAGTTTTTAGCAATGAGCGGAAACGGCATCAGCAAAGCCACAATAACTTTAGATGCTATACTCTTTGTAGTAGCAATGTTCCTTAGTGCAATATTCTCTATATGGCAGTACAATGCCGCATATGCATTAGGACACAGCTTTACAAGTAGCAAACGTGTAATGTCAGTAGTATTCTACATTGTAATATATACAATAATGCAAATTATATCCGGAATTTTTGTTGCAATTATAAGTATACCATCTGTAAATGAAACAATCGGAAGATGGATAAGCTCCGTAGAAAGCGAAGCGTTACTTGTTCTCATTATGCTTTTGATTTCAAACCTTGTCATGTTCATCGGAACATTTATACTTATCAAAATTACAATCAATGTATGCAAGAACAAGTTAAATCTTGAGTAAAACAATACAGGTTTTCTCACAGATATAAAACGGCATATATATGACAGAAATGCACGTTTCTAGATATAAATGTAAACATACTGCAACGCGCTGACAAACTAACCATTAACTACGACTAAGACTCTCAGGAATGCCTTCGAGCCTAAGTCTACGTAACTGGTGGATTTCGTCAGTCGCTAAAATCGCAGTTCAAAATGTTTACATATTATATCTAGAAATGTGCATTTTCTGTTATATATATGCTGTTTTATATCTGTGAGAAAACCTCTCCTATTTTTTTGTTTATCACTATATCCGCATGCGAATCTCTTGGCGTAGGTGCCATATTGATTACTACCAAGTATTTTCCCTTAAAATAATCTATAAGTCCTGCTGCCGGATATACAGCAAGCGATGTTCCACCAATTATAAGCATATCTGCTTTAGATATGTGCTGAACTGTTTTTGATATAGTCTGCTGGTCTAAGCCTTCTTCATACAAAACTACATCCGGTTTAATCATACCTTCACATTCATCACATAATGGAACACCTGCTGAATTTTTAATATACGCAAGATCAAAGAATTTGCCACAGCTCTGGCAATAATTTCTATGTACAGAGCCATGCAACTCTAAAACTTCTTTACTTCCTGCTTCCTGATGTAATCCGTCAATATTCTGAGTTACGACCGCTTTAAGTTTACCCTGTTGTTCTAAATCTGCAAGCTTTAGATGCGCCGCATTTGGCCTTGCATCTGTAAAAAGCATTTTATCTTTATAGAATTCGTAAAACTCCTCTGGTCTTCTTACATAAAAGGAATGACTTATTATCGTCTCTGGCGGATATTTATATTTTTGATTATATAAACCATCTACACTTCGAAAATCAGGTATTCCACTTTCAGTAGAAACTCCTGCACCACCAAAAAACACAATATAACTACATTCGTCAATTGCATCTTTAAACTGCTGAATTGTATCCATGTAATCACCTTACTTTCCACTAACAGATACTGAAATTGTTCCTGTCACAGTATACTCAATTCCCTCTATATCTTCACATATTATCGCAATATCTTTGTTATCTCCAAGAGCCAGATCTGTACAATCCACGCTAAGACCTAAATCACTCAACGACAAGTCCTCGAGCGAACTACTCAAGCCCGATATTTCAATTGCAAAATCATCTGATAAAGACACAAGATATTTAAATTTATCATTTTTATTTGTCAGTTCAATATCGCTAATAAGTGGTTTGAATACTTTTTCATCTAATTTCTCTATAGTTATCGTGATAACTACCTCTGAGCTCGACTGTGGAATCGTAATTCCATCCGGCAAATCCTCTGTAAGATTGATAGTTGTCTGTAAATCTTCTGATAATCCCGCAACGGATATACTCTCAGCCACAATAGCCTCTACTCTATCCAAATCCTCTTGTAGACCTATTATTTCTACCGTCTGTGGTTGATAAATAACCTCAGACACGGTGTAACCATCTGCAGGTTTACCTACGGTTCCGACTGTTACAGGAACTTCTTTTGTAGGATAAATATTTACTGTTACATCTACAGTTTCAACACTTACAGTAAGTTTGTTATTTTCTATTTTTTCGCCATACGCATCGTACAAATATACAGTCGCCGTCTCTACAAACGTATCATCTTTATTTGCAACATCAACTAATACCTCAACATCCGTAACCTTTGCAACAGAACTCTCGGGTCCTTCCACGGTAACTATGTTTGGCGATGCATAGGTTCCCGCTACAGCATATCCATCTCTTGTAGCTCCCATAGTTTTTATTTTGATAGGGAACTGCGTAGATGCTTTAGATTCCAAAATCAAAGTCATAGTATTATCTACAACGGTTATAGAAATATCTTTTTCTACAGCAGAGCTTTTGGGTTTAACAAAAATCTGAACAGCTCCTGTTACAGACATTGTTGACAAATCTGCTGTTGCGATAAAATCATCTACATCCAATTCGGATACAATAGATCTTCTGCCTTTTACGATTATATCAACAGTATCACCGCTTGACACCTCATATAGTTTATCTAAATCATCAAAAATTTCTCCATTAAGCTGTTCAACAGGAATATCTTCTATCTGTACCGTCACCGCAGAATCAGAAATATTCACAACCACAATCCAGAGTACTATAGCAAGAACAACGGAAAGAAGCTTGTAACCAAAATTATTAAATAGTTTTCTTTTCATTATTCTTACCCCCTTTCCTTCTCCTGAATCGTCTTGACTCTACAGGTTTAGCCTGAAGGGAGGTCAAATGCTTTCTTAAGCTTTCAGAATCAAGGTTTCTATGAAGATTACCCTGATATGCAATAGATATAGTTCCATTTTCCTCTGAAACTATAAGCGTCATGCTATCTGAAACCTCACTTATGCCAACTGCAGCTCTATGTCTTGTTCCTAAATCCTTGTTAATATCCAATCTATCCGTCAAAGGAAGATAACACGTTGCTGCAACAATTCTGTTGTTTCTAATAATCACTGCTCCATCATGAAGAGGAGTATTGTGTTCAAAAATATTGAGAATAAGTTGTTTTGAAATAGCGGCATCTATGTTTATACCGGTATTTTCATATTCACCTAATGCGACCTCTTTCTCTATAACAATAAGAGCGCCTGTCTTATTTTTGCTCATATCCATAGCCGCAGAAATAAGTTCCTGAATTGTATCCGTACTAAGTTTTTCTCCCTTAGTATTTTTATCTTCCCTGATAAGTACATCTGAGATGATATTTTTACGACCCAATTCTTCAAGCGCTTTTCTAAGTTCTGGCTGAAACAATATAATTATAGCTATAATACCTACACTTATAGTGTTTTTGAAAATCCAGATTATTGTATTAAGTTGGAATATAGTGGCAACGCCCACAAAAACAAAGAAAACAATTATACCTTTGAATAATGTCCATGCTCTTGTCTTTTTAAACCACAGCATAACATGATATAGCAGATAAGATAAAAGAATTATCTCTACTATATCTGTGAAAGTTATATCCGGAATATAAAACCAATCAAAATTTATGCTTAATGCGGTTAATAACTTGTTCAAACTAACACCCCGTTACTAATAGTTCTACTGTCTATTGTTTAATGTTGTATTACCTGTTGTTCTTGCCTGCTGTGTTCTGTTCATCTGTGCTGTCTGCTGACTTCTTACAGCCTGAGACTGTGTCTGAGTTCTCGACATCTGAGAAACAGTCTGTTGACCTGAAGATTGTGTTCTTGTTGGATTTGCTTTTGGAGCAGTTTTGCTTTTCTCAGCAGCAGCTTTCTCTTCAAGTCTCTTTTTTCTAGCAGGATCAACATATTTTGGAATTGCTTTTACATAGTAATAGTAGTCATCATCCTCAAACTGTACGACTTCTTTTCTTGAATAATCAACCATACCTTTACAAAACTGAGCAATCAATCCAAGAATCACGCCAATTAATGCTCCAAGTATCGCCGACCCCATGTTTACTTCAACATCAAGTGCTGAGCCACATACAGGGTACACAATAATTGTACATACTGCCCCAACACCTATTGCAATATACCAAGAATAATTTACAGGTAATTTGTAGATAACAAATGTTATCATTATTACTACAGCAAATACCATCATGGTAAGAATCATTTCTTTATTTTTTAATATTGCATCTACAATATATGTAAATGGCTGTACATCTTCTTCGTCAACAGCTGTACGTATCATTGACGCAACCTCATCTGTATATACAGAAAAATAATAAAGAAGTACACCAAAGACTGCTGGTATAATACCTGATGCTCCTGCAAATATCGCAACCACAATAGGAACAGCACATTCTAATTTAATAAGGTACATAATTGGCACAAATGCTAAAATCCAACTGCATTTTGGGAACATACGCATATATGTGCCATACACAATTAATACAAGTAATGCTGAAATTGCTCCTACCTCTACAGAAACTGAAAAACAGTTAACTACTATAATTATAGCTCCAAGCATCACTGCTACAGGATTAGAAACCAATGCACAGATAACTGACAAAAGGAATACTACCATACCTCTCTCAAACAAATCTGAATATCCATACATAGAATTAATTGACCAAAACAAAATAAGTGACATTACAAAACGAACAAGTGGAGTTGTTACCTCGTCATATTTTCTCAAAAAGTCTCTTATTGCGTCTTTTACTGCTAATACGCCTGACATTTATTTATCTCTCCCTTCCATTTTGCTAGTGTTTGTAGACTGCATCTGTTGAAAAGACTGTGCTCTTCTCTGCTCCATCTGAGCCTGTTCGAGCTGTCTGCGCCTCTCCATAATCATCTGTCTGTCATACTCTCTTTGTTGCTGCTGTCTTAATTTTGCATCATTTTGAGCAGCTAATCTTGCATTACGCTGATTAACATTATCGATAATCTGCTGTTGTTTTATCTTATCTTCTCTCTCCTGACTTTGACGAACCAATGCTGTACGACTAACTGTTCTTCTAGCCATATCAGCTTTTTGCTCAGGAGTTTTTACTGGTGAACTATCATAAACTGGCTGTCTATCCTCAATTACTTCATTAACGACCCTGCCTACTTTTTTTCCTGTTCCACCCTCAAGTTCTATTAATTTTTTGAGGTTCGAATTATACTTTGTAAGTCCTGGTCTGGCTTTGTAATATCTATAACTATATACCATAGATGAAAACAAAAAGAAAACAAGTAACGTTATTACATACCCTACAAGAACCTTGTATATCAAATCAAAATAATTTAGTTTGTTTATATCTGCCAACATCTGATCAAATTTTACAAATATATATGCAGCTATAATAGCCCAATATACAACCGTTGCAGCTATTAATGTTTTTAACATATTAAATCTGACATAGTCACTCTTATAGTATTTTGACAACACAAGACTATTACTGCTTTCATGCTTTTCAAATATTGCAAGTTTAGTCATAAGTGCGACTTTCTTCTCGTCTACCATGCTACTACCTCTCTTAATAAATATATACACTTTCTATTTTATTACATACACTATATCATATTAACATAAAATCAAATCCATATCAACTCATTTCACATTTTCGCTATTAAGGCATATTTCGTATATTATAAATTAAATATTAGTCTTATCTTCGACAATGTGATATACTGCTTATATAGTAACTAATAGTATAATTTAAACAAACGATAAGGGATATCATAATGAAAAAACTCGAAAAAAATTTAAGACATAAAATTGTAAATGTATTAGGGTTTCTTGTATGGGGATGCATTATTTTAGATGTTTGTTTTTTTCTACTTTTCTATTTGACAGATGACTTAAGTACCACTGTGCAAAGATACGTCCTAAAATATCTATGCCTTCCTTTTTCTGTTAATATGCTTACATATATCATAACAAAACGGATAAACAATTCTGACAAATACTCTCATGACACAAAAAACCTAGTATGTTCTTTAGGTCTTTGTACTCTAGGTGGTTCAATGGGGATATTTCATAGCTACTATACACCACTATGGTGTATTCCATGTATGACACTTTTATTCTGTACAGTTTTTCATAGCAAGAAAATCCACAGAGTAATGCTAACCTATAATTGTATATTACTCTTTATTGCTACAATATACATCTGTCTCTCCACGCCAACACAAACGGCTTTTTATATTCAACATTGTATAGTTGTTCTCGGCATTATTTTTTTATCTAATTTAGTTGCTAATGAAGTAGAAAAATATCAAGTCAAGGTCGAAGAGTTAACTCGTATTGCAATGTACAACGAAGAAAAATACCGTAAACGCCTCGAAACTGATTTCTTAACAGGAGTCCACTCAAGAGAATACATGCAAGAAATTTTCAACAATTCATTTGGCATAGTAGGCAACAGTTTTCCTGTAGGAATCGCAATACTCGACTTAGATAACTTCAAACAAATCAATGACAAATATGGACACGACAATGGAGACATTGTACTAAAAAAATTAGGACAATTGCTAAATGAATTCTCTTCCGATTTCTTTCATGCAGGACGTTTTGGCGGAGAAGAATTTGTAGTGGTTTTTCATGGAGAGCCTCAATCTGAATACACAGAAATCTTGAACGATATACGACAAACCTTTTCTGAAACAAAATTTGACTTCATGGAAGAAAACATTACCTTTAGTGCAGGTATATTGACATGCAACTCAACCATATCCTACGAAACCGCATTTCACTTAGCCGACCAGGCACTCTACAAATCAAAAAGCGAAGGAAAAAACCAAATAACAGTAATGGCATTATCATAAAAAATAAGTACAATTTACGTTTTGCCGTAAATTGTACTTATTTTTTTAATTATGTGATACATAGTTTTTCAACCATTTCTCAAACTCATATTCAGGAAGCGGTTTATCAAACAAATATCCTTGTGCCATCGTGCAACCTATTTCTTTTAAAAATTCAGCCTGTTCCTTGGTTTCTACACCTTCTGCAATAACTTTGTAATCCATGTCATGAACCATGTCAACAATATTTCTAAGCAAAGTTTTTGCCCTACCTTTTGATTCGTTGAGGGAATCCAGAAATGACTTGTCAATTTTAACAACATCTACATTAAGTTCCTTAAGAAGACCAAGAGACGAATACCCTGTCCCAAAATCATCTATAGAAGAACGAATTCCTCTTTCCTTAAGCCTATCAACAAGTTCAACCAAGCTCTCAAAATTTTCATGTCCTGATAATTCAGTTAATTCTATCTCTATAAGAGCTTCATCAATCTGATATTTCTCAATAATATCAAATATCTTTTCTGCTGTATCAGGATTTCTAAGATGTAATTTTGAGAAATTAATAGATACGTTGCTAGGTTCATATCCTTTATCTATCCAGCCACGAATTATCTTACAGCATTCCTCAAATACATAAAAATCCAACTCGCACACTATACCTTCATCTTCTAACACAGGAATGAAATCCATAGGTGGAATAATCTGTCCATCTTTTCCCCATCTAACTAAAGCTTCACAGCCACATAAAGAATTATCCTTCAAGTCAATCTTTGGCTGAAAGAAAATCTGAAATTCCTTATTGGCAAGTGCTTCCGGCAGCATTGCTACGATAGCTTTCTCCTTGTTAGCTTTTTCTATCATAGGCTGTTCAAAATACACAACATTCCTGCCTTCTTCTTTTGCGATATTGATAACAACATCCAAATGATCCATTACAGCACCTATGCTATCCTTATGTCTTATTTCACAAACACCTAATCTCGCACCAATTTTTATTTCTCTATTTATAGGTTCTATTCTAACAGGTACTGCCGATATAAATCCAACAAACTCGTCTATAAATTCATTTTCAATCAAAGCGATAAAATTGTCTCCACCAAGTCTTGCAACAATTCCTCTATCTTTAATATAATCCTTTATTTTGTTACTGTAGGTTCGAATAACATCATTTGATTTATTTCTAAATAAATTTTTGTTAAGCACACTGAAATTTTTAATATTAAAACGTACCGCATGATATTTTTCCAAGCCTACTCTATAGCTCACTTCACTCGCATATCTCATAAAGCCTGTCAGGTTATCAATGCCTGAAACACTATCAGTCACAAGTGATTTTTTCATCATTTCACTAAGGCGCGAGCGACCAAACAAAATATATACATTAAGAGAAAATGTACTGAGTGCTTTTTTCTCTTCCTCATTCCATGTATGATTTTTTCTCGGATACGCATAGATAAATACTTTTCCATGTTCTCCAGTAATATATTCATAGGTTACAAATTCTTCTTCAAAGCCATCTTCATATTCATAAAGCTTAGTTTCGATAGAAAAATCATTTAAATCATATTGATTTGATGGTGCATTTAGAGTGATAACATATTTACCAAGTTTCATTTCTTCTGCAATCTCACGAACTGCTCTAATAGCTCTATCAGCACAATCTTTAGCTGAGCCTATATCATCACGAAAGAATTCGTAAAACCTCATCATATTTTCACTAAATAAAATCTGTTCCAATTAAATCGCCCCCTTAGCTCAATGTACTGTGAATAATTTCCTTCAACGCAAGTGGAAGAAATGGTTTAGTTAAATAATCATCAACACCATACCTAGATGCTTTTTCTATTGTATCTAAACTTCTATCCCCTGTCATAAGTACAATTGGCATTGTATATTTTTCTCTAATTACAGAAATTGTCTCAAAGCCATCCATCCCAGGCATAACAACATCTAAAAGAATCATATCAACATTGTGTTCCGAAAGTATTTGAATCGCTTCCCTACCACTAGTTGCACCTATAACCTCATACATTGTAGATTCCTTTAGGATAATTTCTACCATTTTTATGTTCATTGGCTCATCATCCACAACCAATATTGTTTTTTGAAGAGTTTTACTTTCCTTCATAGCATAATCCTTATCTTCATCTATCATTTCAAGCATAACATCAGCTATCTCAGGGTCAAACTGAGTCCCTTTGCATTTTTCTATTTCACTTCGTACAACATCTTGAGGAAGATATTTACGATAGCTTCGATTACTCGCCATCGCATCATAAGCATCGGCTACACCGATAATTCTGGCTATTTTCGGAATATTATCTCCCTTTAATCCATTAGGATAACCCTTGCCATCATATCTTTCATGATGGAATTTTGCACCATTTCTTACCTGTGCATCATCAAAAATATCCTTAATTATATGATAACTTGTAACCGGATGTATTTTTATTTTTTCATATTCTTCATCAGTAAGTTTTCCCGCTTTATTTATTACACTAGCTGGAATACGTATTTTTCCAACATCATGCAAAAGACCTGAATAATATACTGTTTCCTGTTCCTTCTCAGTCATATTCATACGCCTTGCTATTTCTCTTGAATATTCTGCAACTCTGAGGGAATGACCATTCGTATATCTATCCTTAGCATCAATTGTTTTAACCAGTGCTTTTATTATTTTACGGTTCATTTCTTCTACTTTTTCATTGCTTTCTTTTTCTAATTGCATCGACTGGTTAGTTTTTATAAATGCAACAGAAAAGAATATGATTATAAGTAATGAAATACCTACAGATACTATAATATTTTGATACAAAATATTTGTTGCTTCTTTAAACATCTCTGTTTCGTCCACAACCATAACTATCTTCCATTCAGCCATTATTGTATCAGAAAATATTATATGTGTTTTTCCGTTTAAGTCAATACGAAACACTTGTTTTTCATTTGAATAAACCTTGCGTAATAGCTCCGACATTTCCGAAGTCTCATCTGAATATAGTTTACCTTTTTCTCCTACATCGTGATGTGCGACAACCATTCCATCACCATCAATGACAAACCCATATCCCAAACCTTCTACAGAAATCCCTTCAATATATTCCTGCAAATAGTCCATTTTTACATCTATAGAAATAACACTTTCCCCATCTGCAAGCATTTTACTAAAGGAAAGCATAATATCACCTGTTTGTGCATCTAAATATGGAGACACAAGTGCCATATCTCCTTTTGCAGCAACAGCCTCCTGATACCACACTCTGGTCGTAGGGTCGTAATCCTCATCCGGTTCCCATCCAGCACCATCAATGTAAACACCATCAATATAACCATACATGCCTGTAAAATTTTCATCTATCTCACTAGAATATTTTGCCGACTCATACGTAAGAAATTCTTCCAGTTCTTTAGAACTCGCTTCATTTTCCATCATGTACTCAACGGACGCAGCAGTAGTTCTAACGACCTCCATACGTCTTCCGATGTAGTTCTCCAGTTCTTCTTTGCTATGTGCAATGCTGTTGACTCCAATATTTTCAACACTATCTTTTAAGCTCGATTTGTAATTAATATGATTGTAATACACCATAACAAACAATGCTACTATTGTGCATAAAATCATAAGCACATACCATCTTCTATTTAACTTCTTCATGGAATTGCTCCTTAAACCACTTTACTTTATTTAAATCTTATTCTCTCTTAATTCTTCAGCTTCTTGTAAGGTTGCATAAAACAATTGCATTAATCCCTGATGTTTATCTTTTATGTACTCCAGTTCTTTACCTACACCAGCCAGATATAATTTTCCATGTTCTTCAATATCTGCCGCCAACTTTGACAACCTTACACCACCGATATTTAACGCAGTTGATTTTACAGAGTGAACATACGCTACATAATCATCCCATTTTTCATCCTTAAAGCTTCCTTCAAGCTGTGTACCCTTTTCTTTACCGAATTCACAGTACACCTCCAAAAATGACATATACATTTCTTTGCTGTGTGCACTATATTTCATTCCAATATTTTTATCAATATTAATTGTTGAGCTGTTTTTTTCTTCTTGCTGTTTTGAATCTTTTTGTTGTTTTATCTGTATAATTTTATTATTCGGAATATGTTTTTTCAAAAGCTTTTCAAGTCTACGCACATCCACAGGCTTACTTAAGTAATCATCAAAACCTTTAGATAAATACATTTCTTTTACACCGACAATTGCATTAGCTGTCAAAGCTATAATTACAGTATCATTTTTAATATTATTTTCAAGTATTTTTTCTAAAGTCTCTATTCCATTCATCTCTGGCATCATATGGTCCAAAAACACAACATCATAAGACTTTTTAATCATACTGTCTATACACTCTGCACCACTTTGACAGGTTGTTACATTTGCCTTAGTTGTCTTCAACAAATTTTCCATTACTGAAAGATTCATTTTATGGTCGTCAACAACCAGAATTTCTGCTTCAGGAGCAATAAAAGTCTCTCTATACTCAGAATCCTCATCAACATCATACTTGATTTCAAAAACCCCAATAGGTTGAGAATCAGTTATTTTTTGCGGTATTTCTGCTATAAATGTTGTTCCTCTTCCATACTCACTTTCAACATTAATTTCTCCACCCATATATTTTATCAATCTATATACAATAGCAAGGCCTAAGCCAGTACCTTCAATATCACGGTTCTTATCCAAATCAACTCTCTCGAAATCGACAAATAATTTATCAAGACCCTCTTTTTTTATCCCAATTCCTGTATCAGACACTTTAATTCTCAGTTTTAAAAGTTCATTATCATCAATTCCATCCACAGATAGAGTTACACTACCTTGTTTTGTATATTTGACTGCGTTATTCAAAAGATTAATTATAATCTGACGAACCTTTCCTTCATCTCCATATAATTCACATGGTAATTTCTCATCAATCTCAACCTTAAATTCCAGTTCTTTTTTTTCAGCCATAGGTTTAATCATGTTAACAACATCATTTAATGAACTACTAATATAATAATCAATTTCCTGAATTTCAATTTTTCCAGCCTCTATTTTCGAAAAATCAAGAATGCCATTTATTATTTCTAATAAATTTTCACTGGCATGCTTAATGTTTTGAGCATACTTACGAATATTATCATCATTTGCCTCTCGCATCACCATTTCATTCATGCCCATAATACCATGTATAGGTGTTCTTATCTCGTGAGACATGTTCGCTAAAAACTCACTCTTAGCTCTGTTAGCGTTTTCAGCCTCTTCTTTTGCCTCTCTGAGTTCATCGCTTTCTTTGGCTTTTTCTGCTGTTATAAATAAATATGTTGCTCCTATTATGAACAAAAGAAGCAATAATCCAAATACCCAAAGTACAAGAGTTGTTATATAAGTAATGCCTTCTGATAAAGCCTTTTCAGGAACTATACCCACCGCATATATATCATATTGAGCTAGTTCAGAAACAAACACAAAAAATCTGCCCTCATCTGATTTAACGAGTGCACTTGCTGAAGTGGATACATTCATTTTTTCTTTTATCTCAGAAAAGCCTTCCTGCATTTCTTCTGAATTGAAAAAGCTTTCTTCATAAACATCCTCAACAAAAGGCACCATTATTTCATAATCAGCACCTGCCCATAAAACTTGCCCCTGTTTATTATAACAATCCATGCCAAAGGTTTCTCCCAAGACACTTTCATCATATATCTTATATAATACATATTTTATATTTTGTCCATTGTAAACAGGCACAGAAAAAACAACACCATTTCCATCAGAATACGAAATAACCATTTCTCCTCTAAATGATTTTCTAATACCTTCATATTCCAATATATCTATTTCATCTCCGAGTAACGGTGTGCCATCCAAAGCAATCATTCCTACAGAAATACCTTCATTTTCACTCTTAACAGTTTGAAGAACATCTTGCAGATATTCAGGATTAGATTGTAACGCATTGGCTAAATTGCTTAACTGCACAAACTGAACTTCAATGACCTGTTCCATCTGCTGAGAAATATTTTTAGCCTGCTCTGTAACCTGGCTTTCTATATGCTTTGTGAGAAGCTGATTCATTTTTAAGCCTAATAAGCTACCCACAATAAGCATAATTCCAACTAATACTGCTACACCTAAAATTGTTCTGAAATTTATTAGACGTTTTTTATCTTTCATAAAACTCTACACCTTCTACATACCAATCCATCTCTCGCATTAGTATATCATCACTTATTCTCTCACCTTCATCACAACGAAGATTTCCTTCATTGTCGTAAATCACATCAGAAAAAATATCATATCCATCAACTATACTTTGCTTAGCTGTTTCTACCTCTTGCAAGGTTTCTTGTGATACAATACTTGATATATCTTCTAATCCTATTGCTTCTTTTTCCAAGCCAAACCAATATGAATTTATCACATCAGATTTACCTTTTATATAGTCACTAAGAAGCTCCTTATATGTATAATCCCAATTAAACACCACAGTAGTTAAATATTTATCCGACGCATTTTCATATAACTCATGATAACCTATAGAATATATATCATTCGCCTCAGCAACATCTATTACATTAGGCTGATTCTGATGATATGTAAGTACATCTACGTTTTTATTATCAATAAGTTCCTGTGCCAGTCTTTTCTCTTCATCAGCAACATCCCATGAATTACTCCATGCAACTATTACTTTAGCATCCGGATTAACAAGCTGTACACCTAATGTAAATGCATTTATTCCTCTGTTGACCTCACTATTAGGCATGGCTGCTACATAGCCTATACAATCTGTTTCAGTCTGCATCCCCGCAATAATACCAGCAAGATACCTCGCCTGATATCCTCTTGCAAAATAACAATTTAAATTGCCACCATAATAGTCAAACGACTCTGAATAAAATGTAATATCAGGATATTCTTTAACAATATCCTGAACCTCCTCTGCATATCCATAGCTTGACAGAATAATAATCTCAACCTCTTCATCTGCAAGCTCTTTAACAGCCATTTCACATTGCCCAGAATATTCCTCTATGTTTTCCTTGACAATAAGCTCTATATCAAGTTCCTCACATGCTTCTTTTATTCCCTCAAAGTGTAGACCATTCCAGCCTTGCTCTGACGCTTCACCCGACATGATAAATCCTATTTTTATTTTTTTCGTTTTTTCGTTTCCGACAAAATAAATCATAGCAAATATAACAACAATAATTATAATTCCTGATGCCAACAGAATTTTGCTTATAATTTTTTTATTTTTCATAAATCTGCACACCCTCTACATACCAATCAAAGAAATTAAGCATTGCCTCGTCTGACATATTCTCATTCTCTCCGATTCTTATTTCTCCGTCTATGTCATATACAGGTCCATAAAACACATCAAATTGTCCCGAATTCAACATTTCCTTTTTTTGCTCTACGATTTCGTAAGTACCAGCCTTAACGTTATCTGTAAAAGGAGCAATATCCATAAGACCCGATTCATAATCCTGCCAATAATTACCAGAATGGTATTTTCCCTGTAAAAATTCAACAATCTGTGGTGAATAAAATGCTTCCCAATTCCAAATTGCAGCCGTCAAAAAGCTATCGGGATAAAGTTCACTATTATCCATGTTATAACCAATAGACCATATATCTTTTTGTTCTGCAACATCTAAAGGGGCAACACTATCACAGTGCATTGTAACCACATCCACGTTACATTCGTCTATCAAGGTCTGTGTCGCTACCTCATTAGCATTATAGTCCGTCCACGATTCACTCCAAATAACATGAACCGTTGCTTCCGGGTTAACCGACTGAACACCTAATGTAAATGCATTTATTCCTCTGTTGACCTCTGAAATAGGAAATGCCGCTACATAACCTATAGAATTAGTCTCCGTCTGTAAGCCTGCCACAACTCCACACAAATATCTAATCTGATACATCCTTCCAAAATACGTAGTTATATTATCGCCAATCTCTGTTCCTGTAGCGTGAAAGAAAACAACCTCAGGATTTGCCTCTGCAACCTCTTCTATCCATTCGCCATAATTAAAGGAGTTACAAATTATAATCTCGCACCCTTCTGAAATCATACCCTCCATAATTTCTTTGCAGGTATTATCAAAAGGTACATTTTCCTTATACATAACCTCCAGATTAAGTTCTTCAGCACATTTATAAATTGCTTCGTAATGTGACTGTCCCCAGCCTTTGTCATCTATTTCACCATTAAACACAAAACCCACTTTAGTGGTTTTATCCGTAAATTCTGTGTCAGTTTTTTTTCCATTCATAAAAAGCATACCAACGATAATAATGACAAGTATACTTATTGCTACAGCAATCATTTTTTTCATAAAATTTACCCTCTAATCTCTGTGCTGCTCAGATATGTATATTATATACTTATCTTGCAGTTTTTGTTAATTTGCGTATAATTTGTATGTTTTTGCGTACAAAAAACGTTGCAGGTATCATTATCTACAACGTTTTCATAACTTTAATTTTTCTTATTATGTTTTGATATAAAAGCTATAAAATCATGCTTAGGAATAGGCTTAGAAAAATAATATCCCTGTATATATTCACAATTCATGTCCGAAAATCTGTTAAGTAATTTTTCTGTCTCAATACCTTCAGCAACAATTTCCATCTCCATATCCTTAAGCATTTTGATAGTATTTTCTAAGACGATAAACATCTTCGGGTTGTCCTCTGCATTTACAAAGGTTCTATCAAGCTTAACGATTTTAAGAGGAAGCGTCGATACTCTTTGGATATTTGAATAACCGGTGCCATAATCATCGAGTGAAAACTCAATTCCTGCCTCGTTTAATCTTTCAATGTTTTCTGTCATAATATTTTGTGAGAATGAGGCAGCCGTCTCAGTTATTTCTAGATTAATTTTGTCCGGAGATACATTGTAGCGTTTAAGCGTATCCAAAACTAAATCCGGCAATTCTTTATGCATACATTGCGCCACAGAAAGATTAATCTCAATATAATCTATATTAAGCTTTGCGAAATCTTCACTGGCAATAAAACTACATACCTCATCTAAAACATATGCACCTATTTTATGTATAGCTCCGCTTTTCTCAGCAACCGGTATAAATACATCAGGTGGAATAAATCCGTAATCATCATCTATAAGTCTAAGCAATGCCTCAGCAGAGTTAAACCTTTGCTCTTTTGTTGAGTAAATCGGCTGATAGTATACATGAAATTTTCTGTTTGTTATAGCGTTTTCAATAATGCCATCTAAATTGCTATGTAAATCAAACTGTTCTTTTTTGAATAAATCTCTGGCGTAAGAAACCTCGCCAGTATATTCATTGTCAATAGAAAAACGCTCACCAAAATATATAAGCGGTTCATAATCGTCAAAATCCTCAGGACATCTTCCTATACATATATGAGTTATAAGATTTATATCCATATGCTGAATATTGACACCATGCTTCAAAGCTCTATTGATTAGCGCTGCAATTGCTTCAATATCCTCAACATAGTAAGGATCAACAACCAGTCTATATTTACCATTATCTAAATAATATAAATCCGCACGAAGTTTATTCTTCTTGTTTAATTCAACCAGCTTACCTGCAATCAAGCGTAATAAATCATTAGTTGCATCATATCCGAGCATATCTTTAATCGAATTATAATTAGCTATATTAATAAAAATAATATTAATCTGTTTGCCATTAGCCAAGCCTTTTTTTATGTCAGATGTATAACCTGCGAGTTTATGGAGACCAGTTATAAGCTCTACCTTTTCTTCAGGTCGCTGAATAAGCATAGCTATAAAAAGAAGACCTATACTTGTAGCAAACATTTCTATCGGATATTTTGGAAAAAACATTTGGAACAAAGTTGCTATTACTACAAGCGCAAAAACAGACATAAGTGCCCAAAAACGACTAGCTTTAAATAATTTCTTGTAATAGCAAATATACCCAACACCATATAATGCATATATAAATCCCACAATATAAACAACAGAGAACCAATCACCTCTAGTATATGCAAAATTATCATCAAGATAGAACGTTTTATGATTGAAAACATTTACAATAAGTGTAATTATTAATACCAAAATCGGGAATGGTAAAAGTATAGTGTTGAATTTATATTTTCTAATAACATGCCAAGTGTCTGTAAGTGCCACCAAATATGTTATATATACAGGAATTGTAAGACTATGAAAGAAAAGATATCCTGTATGAACTATATACTTCAATATAATGTTAGGGTCTGGCAGATTATCCAAACTAATAGCCCATATATCAAAGAAAATAGTCAAAAATGTAACTATTATAGTAATAAGATAATAGCGATTTATTTTTCCATGAATCATCTTTCTAGACAAAACAGAAGCAAGAATAAGTATTATAATAATAAATGCACAATAATCAAAATATGCAACTTTTTCCATTATTATACCCCCTCTCGCTCATGCTTGTTTCGACATATAGCATAATTATGTCACATTCGGAAAGTATTTACAAGACATATGGGGATATTTTTGTATTTTGTTATTGTATTTTGCCCTCTCCTAAATATTGAAATGGCAAAAACAACTGATTTAAAGATGCTGATTTTGACCAATCAATTTCAGAAATAAACATACCAAATGACCTCATTGCCTTTTTAGGATATCGAACGCTAAAAAAAGTTCCTACTGTGGCTTTATTAGCATTATTAATCTGGTTTAAATCCGGAACCAGTCCCGCTTTTAGAACATCAATAAACTGTTCTACTTCCCCCATCAAAGCAGTTTCTTCTGGATTATCATTCAGCGCATCAATTATCACTCTTTCCAACGCACCCTTTTTATTTGCCGGAATGATTAAAAGATATGTATATATATTCTTTGCCTGTCCAAATGAATCTTGAATAGCATTGTCTTTCCAACGATTACTCTCAACAGATATCTGTTCAAGAGCAGCATTAATTTGATTTTTAATCTTCTTGTCTGATGCTTCATCTCTGTCCGTAACAACCATGAGTGATGATATCTCTTGCTCAACAACTATATAATTTATACGGTGCTGTTTTACGAAATGTGCAAATTTACCGTTACCACCGACGCCACATATAACAACCTGATTTCCATTTTTAGAAAGACTCTCGATATGCTCGTGCTCGTCAAGCGACTCGATTCCAAGTATATTTTCTCTCTCATGCTTCCAGCCATATACATTCTGCAAATAATAACTTATTAGCTGTACATCCGACACGCCTTCTACAAGTATTAATTCTGTCATCATAGGCGCACCTCGAATTCAAATACTTTTCTGTTCTCGTATACATATTTGCCTGTAACATTTCGAGCAACTATATTGCTACCATTATTATCATCAACCTTCTTAAGTGTAATGACTTTTATCGGATCGTTGTTACCATTATTATTTTCATAATTACCATATCTTAAAATTGCATCAATAGCCTCAATACTATGTGTTGCAATGAACAACTGAACATTCAACTTATTTGCCAATGCAAAAACAACCGGGAACAATTTATCATAATATTTTTTGTGTAATCCAGTTTCTATTTCATCAATCATTAATATTGAATCTGTCGCATCAAACAGTTTATTAAGAATATACAATATCTTTTTAATGCCATCACCATATACATAAAAAGGCATGTTTACACCAGTCTTTGTGATAATTGTCTCCAAATATGTTCCATCATCTGCTTTTGTATAGCAAATATCTTCAATAGAATCATCAAATTGTCTTAAAATATCAATTGAAAGTTTCTTGTATTCCGGATTATCTACAATATTCTTCAATAAATCATAACGCAAGTGGCCAAAAGATGGTATATAATAAACCTCCTTTTTTACTATAGGACCTGAGATTCCAGTATCCATAGAAGTACAACGTATATCTTTTTCTACCGTCTTATCTCCTATTTGGGTAATAATACTTCCCGTGAATATTTTAACCATTTCAGGAATATAAGATAACAATCTTTTATACTGTGCTTTTTGGCGTTCTGGTAGCGTTGAGAACTGAAGAGCGTCGCCACCAGAAACAGTTCGCTCACATCCTCTAAGCTCAAACTCGAGCGGTCCATTATTGCTATCAGCATAAACCCCAAATTCTAATTGTTCTTTGTTCTGCTCCATATTAAACATTTTTATAAAGGAAGTATAAAAGCTGTTATTATTAGGTTTGAGTATTATTCTTTGATTAATGACATTCTTAATGGAACTTAGCTGAGATTTAGCAAACAGCAACTGTATTGCTTCTAAGAATGTTGTTTTACCGCTATTATTATCTCCTACTATAAGATTAATATTAGAAAATTCCGAAACAGTTAATTTTTGAATACCCCTGAATTGATTTATTTCAATCGAATTAATAAATGCCATTATTGTTCATCTCCTTCAATACTCTCAAAACTTATTACCAGTCTTGTATGTGTAGCCGTTGCAATCTTTTGTAAAGTTTCTATTCGGGGAACAACTTTACCGTTTTGGATTTTACTGATGTTAGATTGGGACATATTTGTAATACGACACAAATCCTCCTGTGTAAGATTATTCTCATCCAACACTCTTTGTATTTCCTCTGATACTCCATTTAAGACTTCACGAACAGTATCTTTTGAAATATCTATAGTATTTTCTATTGATTCAGAAGCGGGTTTTTTCAATTTATTTATCTGTTCAAATATAGAACTCATATCCTCATTATTCATAACAACAGCCTCCTTTTTATGTTAAGTATAACATATTTCCAAGAAAATATCCGTCGAATTGTCACATATAACATATTTCCTGTTTTTTCTTTGCTATATTGTTATATGTAGCATATTTTGACGATTTTTGCAATAAAATTGTTATATGTGACATATTTTTTAGATTTATTTTACATTTTTATAATAAAATATCACTTCATGAACACAAAAAAGACACTTCCAATTTGAAAGTGTCTTAATCGTATTCTTTATTTGTCTAATGACTTCATTGTAGGAAACAACAATACATCTCTAATCGCTGGTGAATCAGTAAGTAACATTACCAATCTATCGATACCGTATCCGATACCACCTGTTGGTGGCATACCAATTTCAAGTGCGTTAAGGAAGTCTTCATCTGTTGTGTTTGCCTCCTCATCACCCTGAGCAAGCTGCTCCTCCTGAGCCTTGAAACGCTCTCTCTGGTCGATTGGGTCGTTAAGCTCTGAATATGCGTTACACATTTCCCAACCATTCATGAAAAGCTCGAAACGCTCAACCTTGTTTGGATCATCTGGTTTCTTCTTAGTAAGTGGAGAAATCTCGATTGGATGGTCCATAACAAATGTAGGCTGTATAAGGTGCTCCTCTACAAACTCCTCGAAGAAGAGGTTGAGAATATCACCCTTCTTATGTCTATCCTCGAACTCTACGTGTTTTTCCTTAGCGATAGCACGAGCTTCCTCTAAAGTCTCGATAGCATCAAAATCAACGCCTGCGTACTGCTTAACTGCATCTGTCATAGTGATTCTTGCGAAAGGCTTTCCTAAATCCATCTCAATGCCATTGTAAGTAATAGTTGTAGTTCCAAGAACCTCCTGAGCAACATATCTGAACATATTCTCTGTAAGGTCCATCATTCCATTGTAATCAGTGTATGCCTGATAAAGCTCCATAAGAGTGAACTCTGGGTTGTGTCTTGTATCAAGACCTTCGTTACGGAATACTCGTCCAATCTCATAAACCCTCTCAAGACCACCAACAATAAGTCTCTTTAAGTATAACTCAAGAGAAATACGAAGCTTGAAATCCTCACCAAGGGCATTGAAGTGAGTTTCAAATGGTCTTGCTGCAGCACCACCTGCATTAGAAACAAGCATAGGTGTCTCAACCTCAAGGAAATTCTCGCCAGCAAGATATTTTCTTATTGCTGCTATAATCTTTGAACGGTTGATAAATGTCTTCTTGCTTTCCTCATTCATTATGAGGTCTACATATCTCTGACGATAACGTGTATCTGTATCTGTTAAACCATGGAACTTCTCTGGTAAAATCTGTAAGCTCTTAGTAAGGAGTGTCATCTCCTCTGCGTGGATAGATATCTCGCCTGTCTTTGTACGGAAGATATATCCCTTAATACCATAAATATCACCGATGTCTGATTTTTTGAAATCTGCATATACATCTTCACCAACAACATCTCTTGCAACGTATACCTGAACCTTGCCTTTGATGTCCTGAATATTGCAGAATGATGCCTTACCCATAACGCGCTTAAACATCATACGACCTGCAATGGATACTCTTATTAGGTCAGCATCCATAATTTCACGTCTCTCGTTGTAATCTTTGTTGATTACATCTCTTGCTTCTTCCTCAGAAAGACCTTCAACAGAAGGTGCAACTCTTCCTGCTAAAAGCTTAGCCTCGTGAGCATCATATAAATCTCTTACCTCATCTGTGTGATGAGTCTGATCATACTTAGTTATTTCAAACGGATCTTTACCTGCATCCTGTAATGTCTGCAACTTCTCACGTCTAACCTTAAGAAGCTGATTAAGATCCTGCTGCTTATTCTGATTATTATTCTCAGCCACTGTAAATATCTCTCGCTTTCCTGAATATATTATATCTGTGAATCAAGAAAAACTAGCTTCTCTTGATGTCAACAATCTTGTATTCGAAATTTCCGTCTGGTGCCTCAACTACAACCTTTGCACCAACTTTTTTCTTCATGAGCGCAACACCAAGTGGTGACTCATTAGAAATCTTGCCTTTAAGAATGTCTGCCTCTGTTGAACCAACAATCTTGTAAGTAAATTTCTCTTTTAACTCTTTATCAAGAACAGTAACCTCTGAACCAAAGTTTACTGTCTCATGGTCGAAATCGTCCTCATCGATAACTTCTGCATTCTTAAGAATTTTCTCGATTTCTTCGATTCTAGCCTCTATATCTCTCTGCTCATCTTTGGCAGCATCATACTCAGCATTCTCCGATAAGTCTCCCTGCTCTCTAGCTTCCTTAATCTTCTGAGCAACTTCCTGACGTTTGTTAACCTTTAAATCCTGTAACTCGTCCTCTAATTTTTTAAGACCTTCGTAGGTCAGCATGTTTTTCTTCTCTGCCATTTTATTTGCCCTTTCTACATATAAATATTTACCCAAACTACATTTGAGCACAGTTTGTTAAATTATACATTAACAGTCTTTCAATGTCAAACGAAAACCGCCCATTCGCTTTACTTTGAATGGACGGTTATATTTTAGTGATGGAATAAACGAATTCCTGTAAATGTCATTACCATATCGTAGCTGTCACAGCACTCGATAACAAGGTCATCTCTTACTGAACCGCCTGGCTGAGCAATGTACTTAACACCACTCTTCTTAGCTCTCTCAATGTTATCTGAGAATGGGAAGAATGCATCTGAACCAAGTGTTACGTCCTTGTTGCCTTCAAGCCAAGCCTTCTTCTCCTCACGAGTAAATACCTCTGGCTTAACCTTGAATCTCTTCTGCCATTCGCCCTCACGGAGAACATCCTCGTACTCATCTCCGATAAATACGTCTATTGCATTATCTCTGTCTGCTCTACCTAAGTTGTCAAGGAACTGAAGTCCTAATACCTGTGGAGCCTGACGGAGATACCAGTTATCTGCCTTCTGACCTGCAAGTCTTGTACAGTGAATTCTTGACTGCTGACCTGCACCGATACCTATTGCCTGACCGTCTTTTACATAACATACTGAGTTTGACTGAGTATATTTCAAAGTGATAAGTGCAATCTTCATATCAATAAGTGCTTTCTCAGGAATATCTTTGTTCTTAGTAACAATATTTGAAAGAAGGTCACCGTTAATATCAAGCTCATTTCTTCCCTGCTCAAATGTAATTCCATATACCTGCTTTTTCTCAAGTGGATTTGGAACATATGAAGGGTCAATTTGAATTACATTATAGTTACCGTTCTTCTTAGCCTTTAACATCTCGAGTGCTTCATCAGTATATCCAGGAGCGATAACACCGTCAGAAACCTCTCTCTTGATGAGTTTAGCTGTGTCAGCATCACACACATCTGAAAGTGCAATAAAATCACCAAATGAAGACATTCTATCTGCACCTCTTGCTCTTGCATAAGCACATGCAAGTGGTGATAACTCTCCTAAATCATCTACCCAGTAGATTTTTGCAAGTACGTCATCTAATGGAAGACCTACAGCAGCACCTGCTGGTGAAACATGCTTAAATGATGTAGCCGCTGGAAGACCTGTAGCCTCCTTGAGCTCTTTAACTAACTGCCAGCCGTTAAATGCATCGAGGAAATTGATATATCCTGGTTTACCGTTTAATACAGTAACAGGAAGCTCGCTTCCATCCTCCATGTAAATTCTTGATGGCTTCTGATTTGGATTACATCCGTATTTTAACTGAAT
>JAZSEO010000044.1:0-84395 GCA_045531735.1 Wujia sp.
CTTCCACAAGCAAATCTTTTGATAGCAAATTTGCTGATTGAGTACATTGGATATGAGTGTTTTCAAAAAGTAGTAAAGATAGTAAATCCGCAATATGTATCATGTGTTATTCAGATTAATACGGATGAGAGTTTTGTGTCATATTCTCCATATTTGCATGCATTTGATGGATTGAAGTGTGTTCACCATCAGATGGAGGAACAAGAACTGCAAAATAGTATGGAAAGGATAGGATATCAATTAATTCAGACCTTAGAGTATTCGTTGCCAAATGGGAAGAAGCTGGTGCAATTAGATTTTGGTAAATAAAGTTTTGTAGGAAGTGCGTTTATGAAAGAAAAAATAACCCTATGCGGAGATAATTGTATAGAATGTCCCAGATACAATGCACATAGTGAGGAAGAACTTCGAAATGTGGCAGAGTTATGGCATCGGGTAGGCTGGCGAGACAGTATTGTATCCAATGAAGAAATCAAATGTGAAGGATGTTCTTCACATAAACAGTGTACATATCATTTGGTAGAATGCACAAAGGAGCATAACGTGGTTAAATGCAATCAGTGTGCAGAGTTTCCTTGTGAGAAGATTAATAATATGTTGGAGCGTTCTAAAGAATATCAGAAACGATGCAAAGAGGTCTGTTCGGATGCAGAGTATGAGATGCTGGAGAAGGCATTTTTTGATAAGGAAAAGAATTTGAGAAAGTAAAGGTAAGGTAGAGCTGATGGTACTGTTAGTAGTCGATACACAGAAATTAATAACTACGCCGGATTTATATAATTTCAATGCGTTTGAAAGTGCTGTTAAATCGTTAATTGCAGCTGCCAGAGAGAATAAAGTTGAAGTTATTTATGTAAGACACGATGATGGAGTCGGTGCGGAATTGACAAAAGGAACACCAGGTTTTGAGATATATGAAGGTTTTGGTCCACAACCGGGTGAAAAGATTTTTGATAAGGTGGTAAATAGTTCTTTTAAGGGGACTGGCTTGTTGGAATACCTGAGGGAGAAGAATGTCCACACAGTAGTGGTTGTGGGACTGCAGACGGATTACTGTATAGATGCAACAATCAAGTGCGGATTAGAGCATGGTTTTAAAATGATTGTGCCGGAGAATGCGAATTCTACATTTGATAATGCTTTTATGACGGGGGAGCAGAGTTGTAAGTATTACAATGAGTTTATGTGGAAAGGCAGATATGCGGAGTGTATTTCTGTGGAGGAAACGGTTGAGAGGATGAAGGGGTAAGTGCAGAATGGAAGAAGTTATTAGAAAATATTTTCAATGTTGGTTGAATAAAGATGTTGATGCTGTAAAGGGTATTTTTAGCGAAGATATTGTTTACAGCGAGTGTTATGGTCCGGTATATAAAGGCATTGGACAGATAATCAGATGGTTTGAGGATTGGAACCAGAAAGGTACTGTTTTGCAGTGGGATATAAAGCGTGTGATTGTTTCTGGGAATACAGCCGTTGTGGAATGGTATTTTAAGTGTGATTATGAGGGCAGTGTGGATGGTTTTGATGGAGTTACCATTGCAGAGTTTGATGCAGATATGAAGATTTGTGATTTGAAGGAGTTTCAGTCGAAGGCAGAGCATCATTATCCGTATGGGGAATGAGTGCCGTTATAAATTAAAGTAATATAATAGAATATGTATGATTGTGTAGAATGCACCCTAGACAGAAAAGGTACTGTTTAGGGTGCACTTTTGCATGTAAGGTAAGGATAAAAAATAGTAAGAGACTTTTTAGAGGAATACCGTAAGCCGTTGTTGGTAATCGGGTAAGATGGTAGCATTAGTTAAAAAAGTTTGTATAAAATGGATTTATGGTATATTAATGTCCAAAACGGGGAAAATAAATGTACAAACAAACAATACAAAACATTTTTTTGGTTTAACTATTGACTATTAAAATAAAATAGGTTAGTATATATAAGAGAAAACCAGAAATGTGTTTTTGACGGAGGGAATAAAAAATGATTCTTAATTACAAATTTAAAAATTTTATGTCATTTAGGGAAAATGTTGAGTTTTCAATGTTAGCACCTAAGTCAAAAGTAAAAAATCGTTTTCCTGATAATTTTATATCTGTTGACACAGGAGCTGAGGTTTTAAAGACGGCGGTGATTGTTGGAGAAAATGCGGGGGGAAAATCTAATTTTGTTAGAAGTTTTGATTTTTTAAAAATGTATTTTACCGATAATGAACGTGTTAGAACATATAAAAGCATTATTAATATTAATAATATTAAAAAGGATTGCCCTAAGGAAGATGATACAAAATTAAGCTATGAGATAGAAATTCTTGTTAGTGAAGGAATATACTATCTGTATTGTATAGAAACGGATTTTTTGGGAGTTGTTAATGAAAAATTAAGCTATAAAACTCAGTATAAGCAAAAATATAGGCAAGTTTTGTCTGCGACAAGGGTTGAATGTGAATGGAATTGCCAAATTGACAATGAAAATTGTAAATGCAGAGAGAGTCATAAAGATATTTCTATAAAATATAAATTGGAAATAAATGAATTCGAATCTGAATTAAAAGAGCAATTTGAAAAGACATCAGAAAATCAAAAAAATTATGGATTATTTATTAGTAAACTTGCACTTTTAGGAAGCGAACATGCAATTAGATTTACTGAGTATATGAAGAATTGCTTGTGTCCAGAGACGAATGTTATTAATTATGATATTTATAAGTCAATGCAAGCGGAAGAAGAGGATTTAAGAATCTTAAAAGATTCAAGATATTTGGAAATATTTAGAATGATAGACTATAGTATAGTTGACCTTAAGATTGATGATGAAAAGCCTTTTTCTAAGACTATGATAGTAAGAAAGCGTGCAGATGAAACCATATTTACAAGAGAATTGGCGAGTGATTCTAGTGGTGTAAGAGAATTTTTTGCATGGGCAGTACAAATTTTCAAGGTCGTATACGAAAATAAGGTTGTTTTTGCAGATGAAATGGATCGAGTGTTGAATCCAGTATTATCAGATAGAGTTATTTCCTTTATTTGTGGTAAGGAACATAAGGGACAATTTGTTTTTACGACGCATAATGTATTGCATCTGGATCTGAAAAATTATATGAAGGAGCAAATTTATTTCATTACAAAGGAAATAGAAAATTTAGAATCAGAAATGTATTCATTGGCAGATTTTCCGGAAATACGATACGAAACAACAAAGATATATGAGTTTTACATGAAAGGAATCTTGGGGGGAACTGCGGTTGAGTAGACGAGTACGAAAAATAGAAAAAATATTCAAAGTATTTTGTGAGGGCGATACTGAGTTTAACTATATTAATAAGATGCGAAGACAATTAAAATTATCAATCGCTTTAAAACCAATTAATATGAAAGGCGGCGGTTATTCAAATTTCATGGATAGTATTCGCGTAGATAGTAATACGAATTGTGTCGCCAAGTTTATCATTATAGATGGAGACAGAGCGATTGATAATGTAAATGAAAAGCATCAGTTAAGAAAACTTTTAGAATATTGCATTGTTCAAAACAAAAGTGAAAGAACGCCACATTTTTTAATAGTTAACTATCCTGATTTTGAATATATTGCATGCTTGCATGTTCCTACTTATCGTGGGAAAAGTGTAGCTCAATTTATAGTTAATGAGTTAGGCTATAGAAATGTTGAAGAATTTAAATCAGATTCAAAAGTTTATGATGTTTTGAATTCGAATGGGAATTCTTTTGAAGTTATGCTAACTTCATTGAAGAGTACAAATCGCTTTATTGTTAACAAATACTCTTTTAATAAGAGAATGTTTAATATGTCTGTTGAGACTACATATAACTGGGACAAGTTGGGACATCAAGGCTCAAATATTAATGAGTTTTTTGAGATAGTGCTAGGAAATTGAGAAAAGAAAGAAGGTGATAAAAATACGGGTACAGAACGAATGTGGCAACAAAAAAGCCGAAGCGGCAACTTCGACTAGTTGTTAATGACCATAAATGACCATTAGATTGTTTAGAATAAGTCTAATTTATCATTTATCATTCGATAAATCAATCCCGAAACTGTTGTTCGACTTAAGTATAATTCCAAATTAGGTCATTATTTGTTTATATAAATCAACCTGGCAGTATTATTTACTGCTTTATTAAGTGTACCTAAAATGGAGGAGAAATTATGAAATTAAAGGTATCTAAGGAATCCGCAAGCGGATTGAATACAGAATTTGTAAATGTAGAAACTGGTAGACGCATTCCGTTAGAACAGGCTGTTACACAGATAAGCAAGGGTAATAAGAATTATGAAAATTATCGAGTGGTAAACAAATCTGACGGAACAACCTATATTCGTTCAAAGGCGGATGGGATAAAGAAAAATAATATTGAGGAGTAAGACAAGATGAAAAAAGAATATGTATCTGATGTGTGGCAATTAAGGCAAAAGGGCCACGAAAACTTTGAATTCGTAGATGTAGCAGTCAATGATGACAATTTGCTTTTTTAGATCCGTGTTTAATTGAAAGATGGAATGATGCATGGGCTATCAAAGCAACAAAGCATATAAACTCATATTTTGACAATTTGTTTAAAGCATATAATACATGTAATAGAAAAGATATGAGATGTTTGCTGTCACATGCCGGGGAGCAAAATGCAACCAGATTGGGATATGGTAATGGCGATAACGGCAAAGGTAATACAGCTGATGGTTTGTTGGAGATATTTCAACCATTGGAGCAATTGATAAGTTCAATTAAGACAATTGGGAAAGCGGAAGATTTACCTTTGTTGATACCTGGATTCGCAGAAGATGGCATGTCGGATTTACTTACAAACATTCTTCATGAATGTTTGAATGAATTTACAATGGAGCAAATGCATAAATATGGCATTCCAAGTAATGGCATGAAAACGTTTTACACATGGGACATGCATGCTGGTGAATGGAAGAAGGTTGAGAAACCTGTTTATTTTGTCAACGGCAAAGAACTGCTTCTTGTTCCTAAAAATATTGTTAGAAAGAACTATTTGTTTGGAGTTAGTCAGTATTTTACAAGAATTATTTTGGAGAGAATGATTGACGAAGGTGGTTATCGAGATGCTGACGGAAAGGCAATACCTAAGAAAGAGATTGTAAAATCCAAAAGATATTCTGGTGCACATTGGCAATACGATGAGGCAATCAAGTATACGGTAGAGAATAATGATGCACTAGACGAGTACCATCGAAAGTTACCGGGATTCTACATGGAACATGGAAAACCGATGACAGATGAGGAACTTGACTTTGTGATTTATGGTTATGTAGATGCTAAGATTGCATAGCTAAAAGTGTGGCACTGTGAGTTTTCTGACTTGCAGTGTCACAGAAATAATAGGAGGAATAATAAATGAAGGAAAATCAAACTTTTGCAGAAAAGCATCCCAAAATTAACTTTATAATCGGATTGCTGTTGTTAATAGGCATGGTGATAGTAGCGGTATTACTTGTCAAATGGATTTTTGGCGTAGTAGGAAGTTGGATTGTAAGCGTAGTTGATTTTGTGGAAAATTTCGTAAACACATCCGATCAAGTTATTGTGGTAGCTATGATAACAGGTGCTGTTTCTATCACCGGTGTAGTCATCAGTTCAATCGTAGCCAAGATAGTTGAATATAAATACAATGTAAAAAAGTACTTATATGATAAGCGTGAAGAACCGTATAAGCAATTTGTAGAAATGATTTATAAAATAATGGAAGACTCCAAAAAGAAGGATGGAGAGAAGATGACAGAGGAAGAAATGACTAAAATGGTCTCAGAATTTTCTAAAGGTCTTACTTTATGGGGGTCAAACAGAGTTGTGAAAAAATGGCTAAAGTATAGAAAGTCATCATTAAAAGGTGATAAAAATATCTTGTGGGAAATGGAAGATATAATTTATGAAATAAGGAAGGATGTAGGTCTTGGAAGAAAGCTTAAAAAGGGCGATATGTTAGCGTTTTTTGTTAATGATATAGAAAATTTGAAGTAGATTTTACATAAGATGGGAAGGGATTGTCTTGGTTTTTTTAGGATACTTAGTGCAATTTATAATTATTTTTGTATGGTATAAATTTATACTTGTCAAGGAACTTAAATGTAAGAATATTGTTCGGAGAAGTATACGAATTTTATTCAACCAAAGAAAGAATGTTATTTTTGCTTTCTTGGGGTGGGGAAATATAAGTGAAGAACAAGAACAGGCTATGTGTAGTATCAAGAGGCATTTGTTGGAAATGTTTATGGCGACATATTTGCTTATGGGATATTTTGTTTTAGGTCCAATTGTTTTAAAATGTTTTATTAATTATGAAAATAGAAGTATACTGGGAAATCTGTTTTATATAGTTCTTTTATGCGCATTAATATTTTCGCGACTGAAAGAAGATACACAAAAGACAATAGAAATAATTAATGCATATATACAAAATGTTATGATGCCATTAGAAAAAAAGCCAGAATTATTAAGTGTTGGAGACGTTCAAAAGCCAGTAATTGAATGGAATGTAAAAAAGGTATTGATAATATTAATGGGCTTGTTAGCAATGTTAACATGTATTGCTTTGTTAGAACAATTCAAAGATAGCAAGGTATTTCGGGTTATTGCTGTTCTTATGCTTGTATTTGTAATGATACGAGAATCAAGCGTTATCTCATCCAAAAACAATATAGATATCGGTGAAGGAATTTATATAGAGGGTTATATTTTAGATAGTGTTAAAGAGGACATAGAAAATATGTGTGCGCAATTAGGGATAAAATCTCTCGAGTGTAAAATTATAGCAACGGGGGAGAGATACGCAGAAAGTAGAATAAGTGAACAGGGCATACCACAGATAGATATTTCTAATGGTTTTATAACACAAATTTATCGAAATAACGCAGCGAGAGACATATTGTTGATAACGATTGCACACGAACTGGGACATATATATTATAATGATTTTTCGAATATAAGCAAAAGAGTAAGAATTTCAAATCTGGTGTGTTTGATATTAGTGATATTGAATATGTTAGGATTGATGGCAACAATGATTTCACCGATATTTTTAATTATTATGCTGCTTATTATGGGTATCGAAAGTGTTTTTGGAAAAGTTATGTGTGATGCAAGGTTTTGGAAACAGATTGCTGAACTCCGTGCAGATAGGCTAGCTATAAATGTATGCAAAAGCAATAAAATGATATTTGTTGAATTTTGGAAAGGGTATTTAAAAAATCAAAGCAAAGAGGAGACAAATATAATTGACCAATTTTACAGAAGATATATAAAAGTTGAAGGTCATCCATCTATGGAACACAGAATGGAACTAATTGAAAAAAGAGAAAAGTGGAGTTGGTGGGAATATTTTGAGCATGCATTGGTAATTATGAAATGGCGTATAACAAATAGAGGTTGGAATGGAATATAATAAAATAAACATAGTGGATGGCTCGAATGAGCCATCCGTTTATAATTATATGGATACGGAGATTAAAAAGGCTCTAAACTATCCTACGCATCCACCCATGCTTGCATCTCGCCATCCAGCGCAAGCTGGGCATATTCCAGCGGATTGTCAATTGCCAGAACATTCAGGCACCGCTGTGAATTAGGTGTGGTCCGTATCCCGGATTCAGCCTGATTGCAGTCAATCCGGAGGATGTAGCCGTTATAGTGGTTAATGTCGATGCTGTTGTGCATCGGATTATATTCTGCGTGTATCAATTTCATTTTTATCGATCCTTTCATTTGAATTGGAGGTAAAAAGCCCATGGGTTTATTTTGGACTTGAAAAACTTTCGAAATAGATATAATAATCACAAAATGTACCATTCCATAAAATAAAACATCACTAGAAATATTTAGAACAATACAAATTGTGATATTAACAGTCGTGTTGCTACTGTCATTGAGTAATTAAATACTCTTAGAATATCAATTGATTTAATTGGCTCAGCCCTTTGTTTACTAGGGGCTGAGCCTTTTTATGTGCGTCTTACGAAGCTGACGCATGGGTAACATTTAAATTTAACGAAAGCAGATGTAGTATATTATCAAAATAATATGTATTGGATTTGGTTTCTACTTGACCGTTATCAAAAATGATAATATAATCAATAGTAAGAAAGGTGGGGCGAAATGAATATAACAAAAATACTTTCAAATCCAATCAGAATACAAGTGATGCAGTATTTACAAACTTATGGTAAGGCGACAACAAAGCAGATATCAGAAGCGCTAAGTGATGTTTCAACGCCTACTTTGTACCGCCACATTAATATCATGTTGGAGCAAGGTGCTTTACTGGTAAAAGAAGAACGTAAAATTAGAGGTGGGACAGAGCGCTTGTTAGCTATTAATGAAGAAAAGTTTGGTGTTTCAGAGAATTTATCTCAGGATGCATATCAATTTCTGATGAGTCTATATATTAAATTTCAGAAGTATAGTGAAAGAGATGATACAAACCCTAAAAAGGACAGGCTGAGTTTAAGGACTTGTATATTGAAACTTTCAGATAGTAGATACGATGAATTAATGGATGAGATAGGGGATGTAATAGAGAAGTATCAAGTGTTGAATGAAGGTGGAAAAGAAAGAAATCTATCTATAATTTCAGCTCCTGTTGATATATAATGGAAAGGAAGATTTTGCCATGGGAAAAGTATTTGTTCACGGATTAGGACAAACGCCTGAGAGTTGGAATGCAGTGCTTTCGTCTATAGGCGCGACGGAGAAATGTGTGTGTCCTAATTTGGTAGAAGGTGTAAAGAATCAAAATGCGAACTATAAGAATTTGTATAAAGCATTTTCAGAGTCGTGTGATGAGTTTGATGAATCAATTAATTTGTGTGGACTGTCATTAGGTGGTGTCTTGGCATTAAATTATGCCATTGAAAGACCGGAAAAAGTAAAATCGTTGGTTCTTATTGCAACTCCATATAAGATGCCAAAAATGCTTTTGAAACTGCAAAACATATGCTTTCGGTTTATGCCAAAGTCCATGTTTCAGCAGATGGGTTTTAGGAAAAAAGATTATATTGGTTTGTGCAACTCAATGATGGAGTTGGATTTTACGTATAGATTGGATAATATATCATGTCCGGTAATAATAGTTTGTGGAGAAAAGGATAATGCAAATAAAAAGGCTGCAAAGGAATTGGCAATGCTTTTGGAGAATGCTAGATTAGAGATTGTTAGTGGTGCAGGGCATGAGGTAAATGTTGAAGCTCCGGATAAATTAGGGAAATTGTTGCGTTCAATATAAGTGAGGTTAAATATATATATATTATGGTTAATATACATAGAATTAGTTCGGGTAATGTGAATTGTTATATCGTGGTTGATAAGGATAAAGCTATATTAATTGATACGGGCAGAAAAAAATATCTGGAAAAGATTTTAGAAAAGTGTAAAGAGTTTCATGTGAGCTTAATTGTACTTACTCATGGTCATATGGATCATTGTCAGAATGCAGCTTATCTTGCGAATGCTTTAAACATTCCGATTGCAATGAGTAAAAAAGATATTAATATGATACCAGATAATAGGAAACAAAAAATGTCTGCAAAAACTCTTTTTGGAAAAATAGTATTATTAGTATCTTTAAGTAGTTTTGATAAGGATGTTTTAGATATATTTGAACCGATGGTGTATTTACAGGATGGAGATAACTTGCAAGAATATGGTGTTGATGCACAGGTTGTAGAATTGCCGGGACATACAGAGGGTTCTATTGGTTTAGAGATAGAAGGCGACAAACTTTTTGTGGGAGATGCTTTAATGAATATGTTTTATCCAACCATATCAATGCTTTACACAGATAAAGATAAAATGTTAGAAAGTGCAAAACGCATTGGTGAAATGGGAGCGAAAACAATTTATTTTGGACATGGGAAACCAAAACGAAATCGGAAATGGGTGAAATAAAATGGTTAAAAGAATAATGGTGCATTACCAATGTAAAAGAGGAAATTAAAGCTGAGATTCGTTCGATAATTGTTCCCGAATTTAAAGGGATTGATGATGTAAAGATAAATGGATAAGGACGGTAAATTAATCTACGGGATATTAGATGTATGCGATGAATAACACTGTTGATTTTGGCAAAGATAAATTTGTAATATGAAGTTGACACAGCCTGTCAATTGTCATATTATAATTATAGAGAGGTCTCCATTAACTTTCGGTAATCAATCCGTAAAGAGATGAACGTTAACGAGTGGGAAGCTTAGTCTTCCCACATTTTTTAACTCAAAATACAAAGGAGCAGTATTATGTTTACATTGGAGGGAAAGTTGACATTTATCAACATTGACCAGAGCTATCTAAAAAAGCTGCATGATGCATGCTCAGAGGTGTATCACAAGCCAAGCGGATATATAAGGACTTGCTAAATAAGGAATATTCTTTTTGTTTGAAGGTAATTGATGAAGTTATCGGAAAAGCCAATAAGTTGTATGGTAAGCAGATGGCAACTGGAAAAGTGGTTAAGTTCTGTTGTGATTTCAAGGCTTTAGAAGAGGTGTCAGATAAATAGAAAGGCGAAAATATGAAAATAGGAATTATAGGTTATGGAAGCATGGGTAAGATGCTTTTAGAGAAACTATCGCAAGCTGAGAATTTAACAGAGACAGGCGTATTTGTGGCAAACAGAACATATGAAAAGATACAACATTTAAATAAAGAACACAATGTGTGTAAGAACAACAAAGAACTTGCGGGTATAGCGGATATTATATTTGTTTGTGTCAGACCTGTTGATTTAAAAGAGGTATTAACAGAAATAAAAGATAGTATAAATAAAGACAAAATTATAGTTTCATTAAATGGAAGTATAACATTTGAACAGATAGAATCTATTTGCAAAAATAAAATAGCAAAAGTTATTCCTAGTGTTACTGCTGAGATAAATAAATCCCAAACTTTGATTTGTTATAATAGTTTGATACAAGAAAATGATAAACAATATTTAAACATAATTCTTAGAAATATAGGAGATGTTATTGAACTTCCAGAAACAGAGATGGGAATGGGTTCAGAACTGGTAAGTTGTATGCCAGGTTTTATATCAGCTATTTTTGATGTGATATGTAAAGCTGCAAAAAAACACACAGATATTCCAGAAAATGATATTGTACAAATGGTTTTACAAACAATGATTGGAACAGGCGAATTAATGCTTAAAAATGGCTATTCATATGAAGATGTTATTTCTCGTGTTGCTACTAAGGGTGGAATTACCGAAGAAGGAACAAGAGTCATATATGAGCAGTTTCCTGAGATAGCAGCTGCAATTTTTGATAAAACATTAGAGAAAAGAAAACAGACAACATTGAATGCACAAAAAATATTCAAATAATAATTTCATAAACACCAAACTTTTCTATACCTCCGAGTAAAATTTCGGAGGTATTTATTTTGAAAAATTTTTATTTTAATATAATACAGAACTTGCAAGAAAACCGCCAAAATAATTGTATTAATATATAGAGACGTCTTAAATCGAAAAGAAAGGAGATGATAAAGTGATAGATGACAGAAACTGCGTAAAGCTTATGAAGAAGCGTAATCAGCAGGCGCTAGAATATGCAATCCGTCAGTATGGTGGAGCAGTCAAAACTGTTATAAGTAAGACTTTATATAATTTCCCGTCGGAAGTACAGGAGTGCATGGATGATGTGTTCTTTGAGGTTTGGAACAACATTGACAGATATGATGAGCGTAAAGGTAGCTTGAAAAACTGGATTTTAGCTATTGCCAGATATAGGGCTATAAATTATCTAAAAAAGCTTTCTAAGCGATATGCAGAAGAGAATATAGATATGGCTGATAACAAGATGGAATTCGCTGTGTATATTGACGAGATGGATGAAATGGCATCTACACTTTTCGATGAGCTTCTTGAAGGGTTGTCAGATATAGACAAAATAATTTTAACAAAAAGATATATTGAGGATTTAGAAATATCAGATATAGCAAAGGAATTAAATCTGAAAGAGAGTACGATTTACAGCAGAATTTCCAGAAGCAAAAATAAGGTAAGAAAGAATTTTAGAAGAAATGGGGTATGAGTTATGAGAAATATATATGACATATTTAACAATGTAAAGCCTGTTGATGTTGAAGATGAAGCATTAGAGGAACGTGAAATAGAAGAAATCGTAAAAAAAATAAGCGTTAATAAGAATAGTAAAAATAAAGTCAAATGGGCGGCTGCCTGTATAGCAGGAGCGATTGCTTTGACTGGTGGGACAGCGTATGCCTATAGTCAGGGCATATTCGAGGAATGGATTGACGCAAGAAATGAAGATAAGGTTTCAGAAGAATATATCGATAATGAATTCATTGCGAATAATTATGATGGCGTTGTTGATGTAAAAGAAGTTTATGCAAATAGTGATGTATCATTTGATATTTTAAGAATGAATGTGACAGACCATAGTGTCTATATAGCTATGGTTGTAACTTATGATGAGTTTGATTCTGAAAAGTATGCAGATTTTAATATAGAATTAATACTTAAATCCTGTGATAGCTATGCAAGTTCGAGTACAACATCCAGCAACACAGAATATCCAAATTTACAATTAAATGATAATCAAAGATTAATTTGTACGTATTTTGATGTAGAAGATACTTCTCAAATCAAAGAATCAGGAGAGATAGTGCTATGTGCTAAGAATTTACATGTTATGCATGCTGAACCAAATTGTGTGGACGAAAACGGTAATGTACAGGTGTATCGTGTAGAAACAGCTGATGCAGGACATTGGGATTTAACCATTCCTATCACTGATTATGCTGATGTAAAATATGCCATTATTCCAGAGAACTCTGATATAAGAGAAATATATATATCAAATGTGAGTATGAATATGCGTAAATCCGAGAACAAATCAGATGCCACACCAGAAGAAATTATGAATTCATATTCAAAAATAGATGATATAAAAATAATTATGGATGATGGCGAGATTTTAGATAATCTTGTATTTAGTGGTAGTGGAATATATGAGTCAGACTATTCTTTCTATTCATGGGATTTTATAGTACCTATTGATATTGATAAGGTAAAATCTATAGAGATAGATGGTGAATGTTATGATATAATTAAATAATATAATATAAACATTCACGGGGGGGATTAAAATGACAATTCAATGCATAAAAGGTGACATCACAAAAATTACAGACGTGCAGGCTATAGTTAATGCGGCAAATACTTCCTTGCTTGGTGGAGGTGGTGTTGATGGGGCAATCCATCGGGCATCAGGTCCTAAGCTTTTGGAGGAATGTAGGACTCTAAATGGCTGTAAAACAGGCGAGGCAAAAATAACAAAAGCATATAATCTTCCTTGTGAGTACATTATTCATACACCGGGACCAATATGGTTTGGAGGCGATAACAATGAAGAAGAGCTTCTTAAAAACTGCTATTTGAACTCATTAAAACTAGCTTTGGAAAATAACATCCGCACAATAGCTTTTCCGTCTATCTCAACTGGTGTTTATCGTTTTCCGGTAGATAGAGCAGCGAAAATAGCAATTAAAACTGCGACAGAATTTATTCATGCTAATCCAGACAAATTAAGTTTGGTAAAATGGGTCCTTTTTGATGAAGCAACATATCAAAAATACATTGAGGCGAATAGTTTGTACGGAATATAAAAATAGTATCACCAAAATAAATTGTAATCTGACATATAATAAGATATAATTATTGTGTGTTAGATTGCAATTTTTTTATTACATAAAAATATTTTATAAATATATAATAAACAGAATAATTATAAGGAGAAACAAGGTATGAAAAACAAAGTGCGTGGCTTAAAGCTTGGTGCCAAAATAACACTTACCACTATGGTTATTGCTGTTGTAGTAAGCTTGCTGGTGGGGATTATAAGTATAAATTACATGGAAGAGAGTCTGCTTAATGCCAGTCGTGCTCAGTCTGTGGCTATGGCGGAGTCGGCAGCAAACACAATTGATGGAGACCAGATAGCTAAGATTCAGGTGGGAGATGAAGAAACTGAGAATTACAAGCAGGTTCTTGAACAGCTTCAAGGTTTTCTTGTAAGCGAGGACATCGAGTACATATATACCATGAGAGAGGCTGATGGTGTTGTTCAGTTCGTGGTAGATGCAGACACAGAGGAAGGTGCTGCAATAGGCGAAGAATACGAGACCTATGACAAAATAGACATAGCTTTAGGTGGTGAAACATCTATGGATGATGAAGTTACAACTGACGAGTGGGGAAGCTATTACAGTGCATTTGCACCTATATTTGACAGCGAAGGAAATGTTGTTGCAATAGTTGGTGTTGATTGTTCTGTAGACAGTATTGATGCCAAAATTAGTGACATGACTAAGACATTGGTTATAATAGAAATAATTTGCATAATTGTAGCATTTGTTATTTCAATGCTTATGGGTAGATTAATGGCACGTAATGTTCTCACTATTAATCGCAAGATGGAAGAGCTTGCAGGAACAGATGGTGACCTTACTCAGGAGATTAAGATACATAGTGGTGATGAGATAGAAAATGTTGCGAGTAGCTTCAACTCATTCATGGTTAAGCTTAGAAGTATGATGTTATCTGTAAAGGATAATGGTGACAAGCTGGAAAAAGCTACTAACCAAACTAACAGAGAGCTACAGGAAGCAACAGATGAATTAAATCATATTTCTGGTGCATTGAATGACATGACTCAGTCAATGCAAAATACAAGTGAGTCGGTGTTAGAGATAGAAGAAGCTGCTATGGCAGTCAAAAATATGTCTGCTGAGCTGTATAGACAGACAAAATCAGGTGCTGAATATGCCAGTGGTGTAAGTCAGGCGGCAGACGAAGCAAGAAACACCTGTCAGGAATCAAAGGCTCGAATGTATGATATTGTTGGTGAGATGACAGATGTGCTTTCAGATAAAATTGAAGCTTCAAAGCAGATTGCCAAAATTATTGATCTCACAAAAGACATACTTGCTATATCAGAGCAGACACAGATGTTAGCACTTAATGCGAGTATAGAAGCAGCAAGAGCTGGAGAAGGTGGAAAAGGTTTTGCAGTTGTTGCAAGTGAAGTTAGTAAGTTGGCAGATGCAACTACACAGACCGCAATGGAGATAGAAAATATTAATCAGTTTACAGTAGAAACAGTAAATGACTTAGTAGGTATATCAAGTGAATTAGTTGGATATGTTAAAGATGTAATCAGTAGTGACTACGATACTATGGTAGGCATCGGTGAAGCATACCATGATGATACAGTAGAATTTATGGGTAAATTCCAGAAATTCTGTGAACTCGCTGAACAGTTATCCGATAGCATGGATACAATAGAAGGTCATATAAGAACAATAACAGATGTAATTGAAAAAGAAACAGCAACAATCACTAATGTAGCAGAAGTTTCAGATAACATATACGGAAAGATGCAGACAGTAAGCGCTAACGGAGAAATCAACGAAGAAATTGTTGGTGAGTTAGGTGATATGCTGGATAAGTTCGTAGTATAAAGTAGTATATAGTAAATATGTAGAATATATAAGAGCAGGTGCAATAGCTGTCATTGTATACAAACATTTTGAACTGCGTTTTTAGCGACTGACGAAATCCACCAGTTATGGAGACTTAGGCTCGAAGGCATTCCTGAGAGACTTAGTCGTAGTTGCTGGTTAGTTTGTCAGCGCGTTGCAGTATGTTTGTATAAATGACAGCTATAGCACCTGCTCTTATATATGTTATGATAATTATTTCTAAAACTCTTTCTTCTTCATTATCTTGCTAGAAATAAGATAAGAGATAAATAATATCAATACTAATGCAACAGCCATCACACTGATAATTATAACTTCAAGCCCTTTTCCTGAAGTAGGGAGCTTAGCTAATACATCATCAATGACTTTATTTACATTGATATCTAAGACTTTAGTTAAGAACTTATAGATACCAACGCCTATTACAGTGATTGCAACAATAGCACTTATCATGGCAACACGGCCTTTTTCTGCACCGAATTTGAATTCAAGAGGGATGGTTACTGAAAGCATGAGTCCCATACCAAGACAACAGCCTACACAGGCTGAAATCAATGAATCCCATTCAATAGTTGTACCCTTTACTAATGCGAATATGGCACATACTATAATTGAAAAAACACATGCGAGACAAAGATTAATAAATGCAAAAACATATTTTTCTTTAGTATAAATCTTTCTGCTTGTAGGCAATGTCAGAAGAAATGCCATTCCACCGTTGAACTCATCATAGCTTATTGTTGTTAGTGTAAGCATAGAAGTGAGAAGTATTATATAAGTTGCGGCAAATGTGATATCGTTGCCAGTCCATGTAAATAATGCAGCAAATACAATAGCTACAATAAAAAATTTCTTTTGTTCTGCAATGATTTTTAAATCTTTTATAAGTAAACCCTTCATATTATTTTCTCTCCCCTTTAACCATTAATATAATAAAGTCATCAATATTACCTTTTTCGATAGCGATATTTGGATAGTTATCCATATAAAAATCCTTTTGATTAGTAAGACATAAATATCCAAATTTCTCTTCCTTTACAGCAATGATATATTCCTTATCAATTGCATCGTACTGTTCCTTAGTTGCTTTGATAATTCCATATTCAGAAAGAAGTACATCTGTATCTTCGTGCATTACGATTTTACCGTCTGCTATCATATAAAGGTCGTCACAAATGCCTTCCAAATCTGTAGAGATATGTGAGCTGATAAGAATACCTCTGTTATCGTCCTCCATGTAATCTCTAAGCATATCAAGCAATTCATTTCTCATGATAACATCAAGACCAGCTGTAGGTTCATCTAATATTAAGAGCTCCGCATCGTGCGATAAAGCAAGAATAAGCTTGAGCTTAGCCTTCATACCTGTTGAATATTCCTTGATAGGTTTATCCATAGGAAGCTTATATTGCTTACATTTACCTAAGTATTCCTCTGCTGAAAAGCTTTTGTACATTGCTTTCATAATAGGAACAAGATCCTTTGCTTTAAGGATTTCATTTACGTTTGCCTCAGTTAAAACCACGCCTATTTTTTCTTTATCCTTGATTGTGATATCGTTGATATTTTTGCCGAACATTTCGATGTTTCCGCTATCTGGGAAAATCAATCCCAAGATTGATTTGAAGGTTGTGCTTTTTCCGGCACCGTTGCTACCTATGATACCGGTAACCTGACCTCTTTTAACCTCCATTGAACAATCAAGAGAAAAATCACCATAATTCTTTTTTACATTTTCAAGCTTTAATAACATTATAAATCCCTCCAAGTTCTTCCTTCGTCTGAAAAGCTAGAATTCGTTTAATACAACTTCAAATAATTCTTTCATGTCACTTGCGGACATTCCACATTCTTTTCCGAGTCGTATTCCCTGTTCGAAAATTTTCTCGACTTCCTTTTGTTTTTCTTCTATTGCAAGATTAGGATTAATATTA
Source organism: Wujia sp. (assembly GCA_045531735.1). GTDB lineage: Bacteria > Bacillota > Clostridia > Lachnospirales > Lachnospiraceae > Coprococcus_C. The sequence goes on from JAZSEO010000044.1 coordinate 17,471, forward strand.
GCCACAAAACTGCCTTTGCCATGAACTGTGACAATATAACCTTCCTGCTCCATAGCATCATATGCTTTCTTCACCGTAAGAGCACTAATTCTCAAATCCTTAGAAAGAGTTCTTACAGATGGAAGCATGGTATCCGGCTTGAGCTGTCCGGAAATAATTTTTTCTTTCATCTGCGACACAATCTGCTCATAGATAGGAGTCATAGATGAGTTGTTTATTATTAGATTCATAGGTTAACCATCCTCCTGTGATAAACAGTATATAACAGTATTGAACTGTTGTCAACTGTTTTATACTGTTTATTTTAAAAAGTTATGTGACAAAAATGTCACCCAATAATTCACTTATATGTCATATAATAGATTTATTATAAAAACAAAGGAAGCCAATAGTCCTTTTAAGGAAGATTAAGAACGTGGCATGACAGCAATTATGATATATAAAGTGCAAATATTTTGACTGCGTTCTTAGTGACTGACGAAATCCACCAGTTACAAAGACTTAGGCTCGAAGGCATTCCTGAGAGACTTAGTCGCAGTTACTGGTTAGTTTGTCAGCACGTTGCAGTTATTTGCAATTTATATATCATAATTGCTGTCATGTCACGTTCGTAGCTTTTAAATAGAATAAGGAGAAATAATATGGAAATTTTAAGATGTGAAAATTTAACTAAAGAGTATGGCGAGGGAAACACTAAAATCAAAGCGCTTGACAATGTAAGCTTTAGTGTCGAGAAAGGAGAGTTTGTATCAATAGTAGGCCCATCGGGAAGTGGAAAGTCAACATTACTTCATATATTAGGAGGAGTTGATAAACCAACTAGCGGAAAAGTATTTATAGAGGATACGGATGTGCATGCGTTAAATGAGGATAAGCTGGCGATATTTAGAAGAAGACAAATTGGACTCATATATCAGTTTTACAATCTTATGCCAGTGCTCAATGTAGATGAAAATATTCTTCTTCCACATTTGCTTGATGGAAGAAAGATGGATAAGGAAAGACTTGATAACATAGTAGAGCATTTAGGACTTACAGATAGAAGAAACAATCTTCCAAGCCAGCTTAGTGGTGGACAGCAGCAGAGAGTATCAATAGGAAGAGCAATGTTTAACAAGCCTGCAATTGTTCTTGCAGATGAGCCAACAGGAAACTTAGATAGAAAAACTGGTGAAGAGATAATGAATCTCTTAAGAGAGTCAAACAGGGAACAGAAGCAGACTCTTATTCTTATAACTCATGATGAGAGTATTGCACTTCAGGCAGATAGAATTATTTACATAGAAGATGGTAAGATTACAAAAGACGAGAGAATACGAATTCTTGGAGGTAACTAAAGATGGGGAATAAAAAAATAGTATATCAGGTTACAAGGGAATATATGAAGAAAAACAAAAAGAGAACATTTACAACTCTTTTTGGAATAATATTTATGGTTATGCTCATGACCTGCGTATTCGTGGGAAAGGATACTGCAATTAATTATTTAGAGGAACTCGCTGCAAAGAGCAAGGGAAAATGGCATGAGTGTATCTATGATATAAATAAGGAAGAATACGACCAGTTAAAAGAGCTTGAAGGCGTAGAGCAGATAGTTATATCCGATGATTATGACTACACAGTGTTTGATGCCTCTGCAAATCTCGAAAGACCATATTTACAGGTAAAGGTATATGAGGAAGAAAGCTTTGACCTTATGAATATAGAGCTTGCGGAGGGTCGACTTCCTAAAGATGAAGGAGAAATTGTGTTAAGTATAGAGGTTCTTAATGACGGGGCAGATATTAAAATTGGGGACACTGTATCTGTTGACTGCTTTGAGAGATATATTGTGAAAGATGCGTCTTGCAAGGAAACAACTATATTTCCATATTATGGATTTGAGATTGCACCAGGTGAAAAAAAAGAGGCTCCTCAAGGTTTTCCTTACTATGAAGCAAATATAGATTTTTACGAGGAACACGAAGCGACAGGTTTTACAGCCGAGTACGAAGTGGTTGGTTTTATTGAGGCACCAAATTACGAAAACGAAGAGGCTGCTGCATATACAGGAATCGTTTTAGTTGATGAACTTGTACTTACAGATGAGTTTAACGTAGCACTTACATTTGATTTAGATAAGGTTGGAAATTATTATGGTAATACATCTGATATAGTTGGTGAAGATAACACTATAGAATATAATGGTATGCTTTTGGCTTTCTCAGGTAATTCCGCAGATAATACAATTAATCAGATGGTGTTAATTATGACAGTGTTTTTTGTAACTCTTATCATAATTGCATCTGTTATTCTTATCTACAATGTATTTAACATATCTTTTGAAGAGAGAAGTAAATATCTTGGTATGTTGTCGTCGGTAGGAGCAACAGGCAAGCAGAAGAGAAGCAGTGTATACTATGAGGCATTTTCATTACTTACATTAGCATTGCCTTTAGGATTTGTCTTAGGACTTGGTGTGGTAAAGCTTGGAATGAAGGCTATAAAGCCATATTTAGATACATTTCTTGGAATATATTCGGGAGTAAGTATTGATAAGGTTGCTCTTGATGTATCACTTACAGGTGTGCTTTTTACAGCAATATTTGCTATGCTTACTGTTTGGATTTCAGCATATTTACCTGCAAGAAAAATTGGGAAAATTGGACCTATTGAGTGCATTAGAGGAAATATATCAAAAAAGAAAAAGACACATAAGCTTAACGAAAGAGTAATTAAGTTTTTCGGTGTAGAGGGAATGCTTGCAAACAACTCTATTAAAAGGGAGAAGAAAAAGACAAAGGGTATAGTTGGTGCGGCAGCAGTATTTATAATTATTCTTATTATTACATCCTTCTCTACAAAAATGCTTACAACCATGATTACATATATTATGGTTGATGATGGCACTATGAATGTAAAATTTGACTATGACTATGGAATTAGCCCATTTTATAGTGATGATTATGAACAGTATGACTCTATCAAGGAACAGCTTATGGCAGATGGCAATGTTGAAAGAGTTACAGAGTTTTATGATGGCATGTTCATGGGTGTTACAGACCAGTCTATAATTAGTGAGGAGTACCTTGAAGCTGACGAAAAAATAATGGATGCATATGGTCTCACAGAGGAAGAGAAGGCAGAAAATAGAAAATGGGCAACTCAGTATACTGTTAATGTAATAGGTCTTGATGATGCTACTCTCAAGGAAATTGTTGAAAAGACCGGTACAGACGAAAGTATCATGTATGATGAAAATGTAGCTCCTGTGATAGTTGTGCAAAGTGGTGAGCTGTCAACAGACAATATGAGATATGGTGACGATGCTGATTTCAAATTCTATGAGATTGAGAAGATGACTGATAAAGAGGTGGGAGAAAGCTTTGATATAAATATTTATAATCCTGACTCGCAGGAAAATGAAATGTTTCCTGTCACTATTGCTGGATTCGCAACAAACGAGAGCTTAGAAGGCTACTTTGTATTTCACTCATATACGATTTGGGTTATAACAGATATTGAGACTCTTAAGGAAATGGACGAAATAGCAGCCTGCGTAAAAGAAGGATATACAAATATTTCAAAAGTTATGTATGTAAAATTTAATAATACGGATTGTGAACTTTATAAACAGCTTGGGGATATGGCACTTATGACAATGAACTCAGATAATAATGAACAGCTTTTTGTATATAGTGGTGCTGCTCTTGATATGGAAAATATTTCAAAGGCTATTAATTCAGTTATTAGAATTCTTCTCATGTGCTTTGTGGCACTTACATCTGTAATTTGTATGCTCAATTTATACAATTCGATTAAGGGTAGAATCGCTACTCAAAAGAAGGAATATGGCATATTAAGGTCAATGGGTATGACAGATAAGCAGTTTAGTAAAATGCTCTTACATGAATGTATGGGGATTTTAACAAGAAGTATTTTGATAGGTGTCGCAATTGCAACACCGGTTATAATACTTATAAAAAACAAGCTTATAGAGTTATATGGTTATATAAAATTACCTATTCCTTGGGAGGTATATATACTGTCTATTACAATTACAATTGTTGCTGTATTTGTGATAACATTTATATCCTTCAAGACAGAAAAATCGCAAAATATTCTTGAAGATATACGCAGGGAAAGTGTATAATATAGTAAAAATAAGGACTGGCTTCATCGCTTTTTAGCGGTGGAGCCAATTTGCGATTTATCAAGGTGTTATTACACGAAGAAGATGTGCAACATCCTTCGCTATAAAGGAGATAAAATGACTGTTTTAGTTGTGGAAGATGATGTGATTATTTTAGAGGGATTGAAGATTTCGTTAGAGCAGGAAGGCTACACAGTTGTGTACGCGTCCACTGTAAAAACTGCCCTTGAAATAGTACATACAAATAAAGAAATTAATATATGTCTTTTAGACGTTATGTTGCCAGATGGGGATGGATATCAGATTTGTAAAGAGATTAGAAAAACAAGTCAGATACCAATACTTTTTCTGACTGCATGTGATGATGAGGTACATACTGTTCTAGCACTTGAACAGGGTGCGGATGATTACATATCAAAACCATTTCGTATAAGAGAACTTCTTGCCCGAATGAAAGCCATTCTGAGAAGAAGTGGAGCCGGTGGAGATGAAAGCAGACAAGAACAGTCTATTATTATGGTTGGAGATAATCAGGTAAATATACAGTCTGCAAAAGTATTCCGCAATGGTGAAGAAATAGTGCTTACAGCAATGGAGTATAAATTACTTTTGATTTTTATACAGAACAGAGGACAGGTGCTTTCAAGACAGCAGATTTTGAATAATATATGGGATGCCGCCGGTGATTTTGTTAATGATAACACTCTTACGGTATATATAAAAAGACTTAGAAGTAAGCTTGGAGATTTAGAAGATTGTAAGCTTATTGCAACTGTAAGAGGAATGGGATATAGAATGGATTAAATTATATGGAAATAAAAATACAAGTTATTATAATTGCAATTACAACTATATTATGTCTTGCTTTAGGTGATTTGGAAATTACCTGCATTTTGCTTGGGGTGTGTATTGTACTGTTGCTTGTGACCTCAGTTGTTTTCTACAAAAAAAGAGAAAAAGATATAGAAGCTATGATTTCATATCTGATGAAGGTTCAGGATAGATTAGAGCTACCTGAATTGTCGGCGATGCAGGAAGGAAAAATTGGGATATTACAGAGTGAAATATATAAGCTAGTTGCGATACTTAAGGAACAGTATTCCGGAGAGCATAAACGAAAAAAATATCTTGTTGATTTATTATCTGATATTTCTCATCAGATAAAAACCCCTATGACAGCTATGACACTTATGAGTGATTTGATGAAAACACCTGATTTATCAGAGGAAAAACGTTTAGATTATATTTCTAAAATAGATAGCCAGATTGACCGAATAAATTGGCTTATTAGAAATCTGCTAACCCTGTCACAACTTGAGGCAGATATGCTCCCTCTTAAATCCGAGCAAATAAATGCAGAGCAGTTAGTAAAAAATGCAACAGTATCATTAGAGACTCTTGCTGATGTCAGAGGTGTTGAACTGAATACAGAAGCAAAATCTGAGATGTTACTTGCTTGTGATAAGCAATGGACTACAGAAGCTTTGTCCAATATAATCAAAAACTGTATAGAGCATACTCCTGAGGGCGGTAATGTAGATGTTCAAGTAACACAAAATAATTTATATACACAGATTATAATAAAAGATAATGGGGCTGGTATTTCTAAAGAACATTTGCCATATATCTTTAAAAGATTTTATAAAGTTGATGGCGCGTCAAATAGTAGCGTTGGCATAGGTCTTTCCATGTCTAAACAGATTATAATGCGACAGGGCGGAATGATAGATGTAAAAAGCGAATTAGGGAAGGGAACAGAATTTACGATTAAGCTATATAAAAAATAGAATGTTTTTGTTGTATAGGGGGAATAAAAATGAATCATAAAAATATTGCGGTTCTGGTAACGGCACTTGATTCGGATGTCCAGGCCAAAACATTAAGAGGAATAGAAGAATTTTGTAAAAATAACAACTGTAATTTGGCAGCTTTTGTTTGGTTCACTGGAGCAAATGAAAGGGAAAAACATAATATGGGTGAAGCTAACATTGCTGCATTGCCAGATTTAAGTCTGTTTGATGGCGTTATTGTTTTCTCAAATGTTCTTCATGTGCAGTCGTCAAGACATAAAATTGAAGCACTTTTGTCTGATTTGACATGTCCTGTTGTATGTATTGGTGACAAGGTAGGAGATTCTTACCATATAAGTACAGATAATTATACGGCTATGAGAGAATTAGTGGAACATATAGTTGTAGACCACAATATAAAAAACATACATTTTGTAAAAGGTGTTAAAGGTAATGGTGATGCTGAGGCTAGATATAAAGCATATGAGGATGTTCTTACAGAACACAATATACCTATTGTGTACGACAGAATAACTCAGGGGGACTTTTATGTTTCGGGCGGAGAACTTGCAGCAAAAGAAATTCTTAGCTCAAAATTACCGTTTCCAGAGGCAATTATATGTGCTAATGATATGATGGCAATTACAGTATGCGATATTTTGGTTGAAAAAGGATATAGAGTGCCAGAAGATGTAATTATAACGGGCTATGATTATATTGGTGAAGGACAGGCACATTTTCCTAGCTTGACTACAGTAAAAAGTAGATTTGAGGAGTTGGGAAAACAAGCCTGTAAAATTATAATTGATGTAATTGATGGTAAAGCTGTTCCTAAGGATACATTTTTACCGGATGAAGTAGTGCTTGCAGAAAGCTGTGGTTGTAAGAGTGACAGCAAAGAGATTAGATATAGTAAAGCATTTAACAGTACGAAGAATGGTCAAAGAAAATTAGTTCATGAGATGATTTTGCTGGAAAAAAACATAATGGAAAGCGAAGGCTTTGACGAGTGGCTTGAAGCAGTAAAAGAGTACATAAGACAGGTAAATCCTACAGAATTTTACATGTGCGTCAATGATGATTTTATTGAGAATATATTTGAAATCGATGTACTTACGCAGGAAGAAATGTCTGTGGAGGAGAAATTAGAGTACTCGCAGAATATGAATGTTATTGTGGCATATAAAAACGGAACATTCATTAAAAAAACTCCAATATTATCAGCGGAAGGCTTTGATGAACTGTTTATGGATACCGATTGTGTGAAACAATATATTTTCTCACCATTTCATTATCTTGACAGAAATTTTGGGTATTTTGTATTTGTTGACAGCTCACTTCCAATTGACAACCCATTATATGTTAGTTGGGTTATGTACATGGGAGACGGAGTAGAAAACATAAGAAAACAAAATTTGCTAAAACACGCAATGAACAGGCTTGATGAAATGTACATAAAAGATTCGCTTACAGGAGCCTATAATCGATTTGGAATGGAAAGATTTTTTGTTGAAATAAAAACAAAATATATGATGTCTAAAGCTAAGCTGCAACTATCTTTTATAGATATAGACAATCTCAAAAAAATAAATGATGAGTTTGGTCACGAGGAGGGTGACAATATAATAATGACGGCAGCTAAAATATTACAAAAAAATGCTGGTAAAAATCATGTTATACGATATGGTGGAGATGAATTTATAGTAATGGGAATGGCATACAACGAAAAAGAAGTTCTCAAATACTGGGATAAGGTTCGTGATGATATAGATAAATATAATGCAAATAGTAATAGACGTGCAAAATTATCTATGAGTTATGGTTATGATATTTTCGATATTGATGCAAAAATCCGTCTTGAGGATTGTATCAGTGTAACTGATAAAAAAATGTATATAGATAAAAATATTAAAAAACAAAAACAACAATAGGAGGGCTTAAATGAAGATAAAAAAAATAATAATAGGTTTATGTAGCCTTTCTGTGTTACTTTCATTTTTTTCATCTGTTTCTGTTTATGCACAGGAAGAAGAAAACGAAGATAAAGAATATGTCGTAACTACATATAATGACAGAAATGGTTTACCTACAGGTGAAGCGAATACAATCCTGTATTCTTCTGACGGCTATATTTGGATAGGAAGTTATGGCGGACTTATAAGATATGACGGTTCTGAGTTCAGAAATTACAGCTTAGAAGGGAAGATAGATTCCTCGTCTGTTCGTTCGTTATACGAAGATTCAAAAGGAAGATTATGGATAGGAACTAATGATATAGGTGTAATCTGTTTTGAAGGGGATACATTTACAGCTATTGATGGACCTGATGATTTTTCATTTCTGTGTATAAGAGATTTTGTTGAAACCAGTGATGGGACAATATATGTTGCTTCAAATTCGGGAATTGCATACATCAAAGACAATACACTGGTGCCTGTTGAAGATGAGCAGATACATGAAAACACAGTATACACAATAGGAGTTGATTCCTATAATAGAATATGGTGTGCAATGGATTCTGGCAAGTTTGCAGTTGTAAGTGACAATGTAGTTTTAAAAATTTTTGAATCAAACGAATTTTTTGAATCTGAAGATGTCTATTCGTTAACTTGCAAAGATAATGTTGTTTATCTGGGAACAAATTCTAACATTGTAGCAAAACTTACTTTATTAGGAGATTCGCTTGAAACTGATAATATTCAAGCTGAGCTATATTATACTGGTGAGGTAAGTACTCATAATAATATATCAGTGACAACTGATGGAGATATATTAATTAGTGCTTTGAACGGTTTTTATGTTTTGTTTGCCGATGGTAATTCAATAGCATTTGATGATTCTCAGGATGCAGTGTCTGTTAATGAGGCTGTTATGGATTATGAAGGCAACATATGGCTTGCATCATCAAGTACAGGTGTTATCAGATATTCAAAAAGCTATTTTGTTACACCTGAGAATAATGTTCTAGACGGTAAATCCTTAAACACAATAAGCAAAGCAGGTAATTTGTACTATGTGGGTTCAGATGATGGACTTAGTGTTTTCGATGAAGAATGGAATTATATTTATAAAGATATATCTGATGAGTTAGATGGCATCCGTGTTAGAGCTTCTCTTACTGATTCAGATGGCGATATCTGGTTTGCGACATACGCAGGAGTATATTGTTATAATATTGCGACAGAAACAATTACACATTTTAATCAAGATAATGGAATACTGAATGACAGAACAAGAGCTTTAATTGAGTTGTCGGATGGAAGTATTGCTGTGGGTACACAGTCAGGTCTTAATATAATTAAAGATGGGAATATAATAGAAAGTTATGACTCTGATGATGGTTTGGTCAATCCGTCTATATTGTGTTTGTATGAGGCTGTTGACGGAACTATATACGCAGGAAGTGACGGCGACGGAATATATGCTATAAAGGATGGTAAAATTACAAATCATGGATTTGATGAAGGGTTGTCAGAAGGAGTTATTCTTCGTATATTACCTGATTCAGAAAGCGATAAATTTTTCGTTAGTGCTGGCAGTAGCTTATACATTTGGGAAGATAATGTGTTTACCAAAAAAACAAATTGGGATAAGGCTGCCGGAAGTGTATTTGACATGTACGATAAAAATGGACGCCTTTGGATATTACAGAACAATGGTGTTTTATCTGTAGACAAAGAAGCTCTTATTTCAGGGGAGATGGCTGATACTATAGCATACAGCTTCAATCATGGACTTACCGGTTCATTAAATGCTAATACTTGGCATTATCTTGCTGACGATGGAAAGCTTTATATGGTGACAAGAAATGGTATTAGCATATTTGGTTTTGAGGCTATTGATAACTCTGAACCTAAAGCAGTTATAAGCAGTGTTGTGGTGGATGATGTGAAACATGAACATCCGACAACGCTTGATATATCTCAAAAATCAAACCGTATTACATTTAACTTTGCTGAGTTATCATACTCAGGGACATCTACATTGGTGATGGAATATCAGCTTATAAATTTTGATGATGAGCCGATACTATTTGGAACTGACCAGAGTGGAAGTGTAAGTTATACAAATCTTTCGGGAGGTGATTATACTTTTGTTCTTAAAATATATGATCCTACAAATCCTGAAGCAGGTCAAAGTTATACAATAAAGATACATAAAGCTAAAAAACTTATAGAATATCCAGCATTTTGGATAACGCTTTTTGCACTTGTAATTTTCTGTTTAACAATAATAATCTATTTATTTGACCGCAGAAAAATAAACAGATTGAAAAAACACCAGGAAGAATATAGGGATATTATTGAACAGTCGTTACAGACATTTGCCAAAACCATAGATGCAAAGGATACATACACAAATGGTCATTCTATAAGAGTTGCACAGTATTCAAGAGCAATTGCAAAAAGACTTGGTTTGTCAGAAAAGGAGCAGGAAAGAATATACTACCTCGCTATGCTTCATGATATAGGTAAGATTGGTATACCTGATAATATACTTACAAAGCCTGGCAAATTAACAGACGAAGAGATGGCTATCATCCAGACTCATCCTCGAATAGGTGGTGAGATTCTCAAAGATTTCACAGCCTTAGAGGGTATAACAGAAGGTGCAAAATATCACCACGAAAGATATGATGGTAAAGGCTACGGAGAAGGTCTTGAAGGTGAAAATATTCCTTTCGTAGCAAGAATCATAGGCGTTGCAGATACTTATGATGCGATGTCGAGTGACAGATGCTACAGAAAAGCACTTTCACGTGAGGTAATTATTAGTGAACTTCAAAATGGAAAAGGCACACAATTTGATCCTGAAATAGTATCAGTCATGTTACAGATGATAGAGGATGGAGAACTTTAAAATTAAACATTCCATTAATAAAGGATAAGAGGTGTAAAAATGCAAAAGAAAGGTATGAGTATTAGATTAAAATTAATCTGCATAGTTATTCCAATAGTATTAGTATTAGTTGTTTCTTTCTTTGCTTTGGCAAGAAATATGGTTGATAAGACCTCCAAAGAAAAACTAGAATCAGAATCATTAGTTTATACAGAACAGATAAGTTCGTGGACTAATCAGATTTTCGGTGAATTGCAGATTTATTTGGACACAATAGAAACAGGCGGATTTAAAAATGATGATGAGATACTGGCATATATGGAAACCTCAGTAGATAAAAATGAGGCATATTCTGTAGGTCTTTACATGGGCGATGACTCAGGCGTGTATTTGGATGGTTCAGGCTGGGTACCTGGTGATGACTGGGTACTTGTAGAAAGAGACTGGTACATAGATGGCAAGGATAACGAAGAACTTGCATTTGGTGAACCATATTACGATTCCATGACAGGTCAGGTATGTGTTAGTGCATCTGTTTTAGTAGATTATGACAAAGCAACCAGAGTTCTTGCAACAGATGTTTATCTCGACTATGTTTCAAGTCTTATGACTGAGATAGCTGATAAGAGTGATGTAGAGGCATTTTTAGTTACTAAAGGGACTAATACTGTTATTGCACATATTGATGAGAATATGATGGCTGTAACCTTAGATAGTAAAGATATAGATACGCTTTATAATAACATTGGTAAACATGTCGCTGACGGTAAAACAGGTTTTGTCTCCGTTGATGGAGATGATGGTGAGTACTATGTGTGTATGAACCCTGTGGACCATTCTGACTGGTATCTGGTTACATATGTTAAAGAAAAAACTGTTATGTCCGGACTTCATAAGATGGAATTATATATGATTATAATTGCAGCTATAGCAGCTGTTATACTTATTCTTGTTATACTTCGTATTATGAATAAGGTTGTAAAACCGGTTCAGAAAATGACAGATATTATTGATAGAATTGCAGAAGGCGATTTCTCTCAGAATATAGAAACACAGGGTAATGACGAGATTGCCCGAATGAGCAACAACATGCAGGAGTTTATAACTCAGATGCGTGCAACTATTGCAGAGATAGGTTATATTGCGGGAACATTAGATAAACAGTCTGTTCGTAACGAACAGGTTTCAGATACTCTTAAGGATTCTTCTGAGAATCAGGCTAACGAAATGAATATGCTTGAGCAGATGGTTGAACAGCTTTCGTCCGCTGCTGATGCGGCAGCAGAGCAAATGGAAGGTTTGTCTGCTCTTATAGAGAAAGCACATGATGATGGTGAGACCGCCGATATTCTTATGAAAGAAAGCGTTGATTTATCACAGAGTGGTAAAGATAATATGGAACAGATAGTTGATGGTATGGACAGAATAAATGACAGCATCACCACATTATCTAACCATATCGATAGTGTCGGACAAATAGTGTCTCAGATTGGTAATATGGTACACATGATTGTAGATATTGCAGATGAGACAAATCTTCTTTCGCTTAATGCTTCAATTGAGGCTGCTCGTGCAGGTGAGGCAGGAAAAGGTTTTGCTGTTGTTGCGGAACAGATTGGTAAGCTTGCTACTAATAGTAGTATAGCTACCGATGAGATTTCTAAGCTCACATCAGCAATTGAAGAAACCGTTGCAAATGCGGTAGAATATATGAATTACAGCTCAGAGGAAGTAAAAGCAAACACAGAAATGATTTCTATTGCAAGCTCCACATTCGAAGATTTATATGGCAAAATTGGTGAGACGAGTGGTAAGGTTAAACATATGATTGACCTTGTTACAGAGGTTGACAGTGTTTCTAAGCAGATGGAGGAAATCTTTGGAAGTCAGATGTCGGCAACAGAGCAGATTGTACAGTCGACAGAGGAGCTAAACAAGCAGACAAAGAACGTAACAGAGGGAAGCTTTACTGTTGCAGAAAATGCAGGAGAGCTTCAAAGAGAGTCTATGCAGCTTATGGATAGAATAAGTAAGTTTAGAGTTTAATAGTAAGATTTATAAGATAAGAACAGAGAGATTATTAAGGTTGGGTAATCTCTCTGTTTTTTTATAATAAAACTTCATATTGTAATTATTTCAGGTTATGGATATAATGGAAATAATTAATAAATGATGAGGTAAAGTGTTGTGGAGCAGACAGGACTAAGCAAGACGGTTTTAGAAGAAATTGTGCAGTTAGCAAAAAAATACAATTTAAATACTGTGATTTTGTTTGGTTCCAGAGCTAGAGGAGATAGTCATTGCAAAAGTGATATCGATTTAGCCGTTAGTGGTGGGGATATAATGAATTTTTCTATAGATATAGAAGAAGAGGTCAATACACTTTTGACTTTTGATGTAGTAGATTTGCAGAAAAATATTAGCGAGGCACTTTTAGACTCAATCCTAAAGGATGGTGTTGTTATATATGAAAAAATTTGAAAACTATGTTTCAAATCTGACTGTTTTGGAAAAAGCACATAATGAGGATTTGAACAATGAATTTATTATAAGTGGAATTATAGACAAATTTTTTATACAGTTTGAATTAGGTTGGAAGGTATTAAAGGAGCTTTTGAAATATGAGGGCAAATCAGTTGCTTCAACAGGCTCTCCACGTGAAATAATTAAGGCTGCATATTCAGTATTCGACTTTATTAATGAAGAACCTTGGTTGTCAATGCTTCGCTCTCGTAATGACATGACACACATATATGATGGTAATGCGGCAAAAAAACTAGTTGATAACATTTTAAAAGAGTATATTCCAGAATTTCAGCATTTAAAAGACGAGATTCTTACTCATTATGATAACAATATGGATATATTTTAATTAGTTATATAAGGTGGCGAAAAGTTATCAGACAGCTTTTTGCTACCTTTTATATAATTACAAAAGTTTAATAAAGGTTATAACTTTTTATTTACTTGGGGGAGATAATATGTCAGGCAGTAAAAAACAGAGAATAAGAAAATGGTTATTGGATAGATATGGCAAAAATCCATTAGATTTTCCTAGCATTGATGACGCAAGAGAAAATCTTGAGAATATAAGCATATATTATAAAGAACTACAGGAAACTGGGAAAACAAGTGGGGCTTGTGTAGATGATATTACTTGGAATGACCTTGAAATGGACGAGGTGTTTTTTAGAATAAACCAGACAAAGACCTATGTAGGAGAACAGGTTTTATATGACAGCTTGCACGAGCTTGAACAAAATAAAGATTTTGATAGCTTTGAAAAGCAGATTGAGTTTTTCGATAATAATCAGGAAGACAGATTAGATTTAGAACAGGCACTTCTTACAATAGGAAAAAGAGATGATGACTACAGCGTACCAATGTTTCTTAATAACCTGGAATATCTTTCTATAAAGTATGGTTTTGCGTTTCATATATTACAGGCATTACTCGTACTGTTTTTGGTTCTTGCAATATGTACCTTTAAAACCTTATGGGGCATACTTGCGTTGGTGGTTGCTGTTATTAATGTTTTAGTGTATACGTTTACCAAAGATTCGTGCGAAACATTTTTATATTCACTTGGAAGCATAAAGCAATTGGTTATTTCTGCAAATGCAATATTATCCAATTCCAAATTTAAGGACATTTTGTATGACAAAGATGTTGATGAGTCAATTAATAAACTTAGAAAAATCGTCAAATGGGTCGGTAATTTTCAGATGAGAAAAAATCAGGCGACTGTGGGAAATGAATTCGCATTTCTTTTCGAATATCTGCTTGGAATATTTTTATATGATCTATCAACATATAATCATATTTTAAAAATGCTTCAGGGAAAGCAGGAAAATGTATGGAAGATTTATGAATTTATAGGTAATCTCGATATGATGCTTTCTGTTGCATCATTTAGAAAAAGCAAGGATACGGTATGTGCCCCTGTCATATATTTAGAAACTGATAAGCAAAATGGTAAATATATAGAACATGAAGAGAATGCGTTAAAAGACAGAACATCATATCAGACTACATATGAAAATACTGGAATATTTATGGAGGCAGTCTGTCATCCACTTATAGAAAATTGTGTGAGCAACGATTTTAATCTATCAAAAAACGCAATATTAACAGGTGCAAATGCTTCCGGCAAATCAACCTTTATGAAAGCAGTTGCAATTAACGCAATACTTGCTCAAACCATACATACCTGTGTGGCAAAAAGCTTTTCAATGCCAAAACTTTTAGTCATGACCTCTATGGCACTTAGGGATGATATAGTAAAAGGCGAGAGCTACTATGTAACAGAAGTTAAGTATTTGAAACGTATGATAGACTCACTTGATACTGGCAAAAAATATCTTTTCGTGGTAGATGAAATATTCAAAGGAACAAATACTATGGAGCGAATTGCAGCATCTGAGACAGTACTTAAATATTTCTATGAAAGAAATTGCCATGTGATGGTAGCAACTCATGACATGCAGCTTGCCGAAAGAATGAGCGACATGTATGATAGTTATCATTTTAATAGTCAGATGCAGGACAATGACATTTTATTTGACTATGTGATATGTGAGGGCTATGGCGGAAATACTAATGCTATCGATTTATTATCTTGTTTCGGTTTCCCAAAAGAAATAGTGCAAGATGCCAGAAAAGTTATAGGAGAAAAAATATGCCAAAAATAAATTCAAGATGTTATGCGAAAAATAGCATACACAAGAAGATAACTAAGTTGATGATATTAACTATGTTATTGTTTGCTATGCTTTCGGTATATGATATTAAAGCAGAAGAAAAAGAATCAGATAATGAAATTGTATTTGTAAAGCGTAGATGTGGCGGGTGGATTTCAGATAATGGATATTTTATTGATAAACAAGGAGATGTATATCAGTTTGATTTTAGCGAGTTAGATGCAGAAATATATGCTTATACATATCCTGAGGGAGAAGAATTTATGGGCTTGTTAGATGAAGTACATAGAGTTACTCTTCCTAGTTGCACAATCGACCTAGAACTTATATTGTGGTGTGATATGATGGCAAATAATATTGATACTAATGTAGATATGGAAAGTGAGCATGTTGGTTATGATTGTGGATCAGATACTTTGTATTATGTTGCCGACGGCGAGTTGATAGAGGTATATTCAGATGGAGATTATGTATCAGTGTTAAGTGATATTTATGCCAAATATGTAAGGCATATATTTACAAATCATATTGAACCATTAATAGAACAATAAGTAGAGGTAGTGCATTGATAAACAAATTGAAAGGAGTCATGCTGAGTTTGTTGGGTCTATACAGAATTTCTTACTGTGTAGACCCTGTTTTATGTCAAATTGTGGGTACTGGAGCAGACTTTTTTTACCTGTACCCATAAATAACAAAACTTCCGACGTATATTATATGATACCAAATTTTATAATGAAGAGAGATAAAATTACCTTGGTATTGACTCTCGCAAGTATACAGGAGGTTACCATGATGAATATTTTTAAACAAACACACGTTGAATCCAATAGGGGTTATGCAGAAATAGGAAAGAAAACAGGAAAAAATACAGAGACAATAAAAAAATTGCTTCTTATAGTAAGCTTGTTGTTATTTGCTATATGTTCTACTGTGCAAGATGTAGAGGCAAAAGAAAAAACTGATGAAAAAATCATTCTAGTTTACAGACGCACCAATTATGCATGGGGAGCTTGTGATAATGGTATATTTATAAATGAAAAGGGAGAAGTATATAGCTTTGATATGTGTGAACTAGGTTATTATGAAAATGGATTAGTTAGTCCGGAGGGTGAGTGGCTAGGTCCGGACGATGAGGCGGTTATAGAAAACTTATATGAAATACAGAAGGATAATACCACAATCGGAACAGTTGATAAGCTGGATATTGTGTTATGTGATATATTAGGAAAAAATATAGATGAAAACTCTTCCTTTGAAGAAGAATGGACAGCTTGCGATTATGGGCAGGATACTTTATATTATTTAGATGATGACAAGCTTATCGAAGTATCATCAAGTGGAGATTATACAAGACATAGAAATGACTTATATGCTAAAATGCTAGAAAGAGTGTATATGCAAATGCAGGCAGAAATGTTATAATAAAGTCTACAGAATAATGTGATAAATTAAAAACAATAAATTATTTTTTAATCTAATTTTAATCTTTTATCTATTTTAGATTAATTTTCCAGTTGTATTATACAACCATAAGGTGAACAACAGAAAACATCTTAAATAAAAAAGAGGATTTAAATTAGAAAGGAAGTTTTTATTATGGAGAACTTAGAAAAAGTAGAAAAGTTAAGAGAGAAAACAGGAGTAACCTATGAGGATGCCAAAATGGCATTAGAGGCTTGCAACTATGATATGTTAGATGCAATCATCTATTTAGAAAAACTTGGTAAAGTAGTATCACCACAGATGTCTAGCTATACAACAACACCAGCTAACATGCCTTCACAGGAATTTGCACAGGCTCAGACAACCTACGAAAAAGATTGTAAGGGTACATCATTTGGAGAAATGTTTAGAAAGTTCTGTAGATGGTTTGGTGAAATAGTAAGAAAAGGCTGCGAGACAAACTTTAATGTTATGAAGCAGGGAAGAGAAATCGTATCAATGCCAGTGATATTACTTGTAATATTGGCAGTATGTTTTACAGGTCTTGTAGTATTGTTATTAGTAATTGGTTTGTTCTGCGATTGTAAGTATTACTTTGATGGAAAAGGAAATGCATCAGTAGAAGTAAACAATTTCTGCGACAAAGCCTCAGAAGCCTGTGAGAACATGAAGAACGATTTTCAGGGAAAATAATTATTAGGAGAAGCTATGGCAAATAAAATTCTTATAATAGAAGATGAAGTTAAAATAGCAAGATTTATAGAACTTGAGCTTGTACATGAGGGTAACACCGTGGACAAAGCACATGATGGAAGAGAGGGTCTGGATAAGGCCCTCTCTGAAGATTTTGATTTGATACTTTTGGATGTAATGTTACCTAAGCTTAATGGATTAGAGGTACTAAGACGCCTTCGTATGGAGAAAGAGACTCCAGTTATTATGTTAACTGCAAGAGATGCTGTCATGGATAAGGTTTCAGGTCTGGATGCGGGTGCTGACGATTATATTACAAAACCTTTTGCGATTGAAGAGTTATTAGCGCGTATAAGAGTTGCATTAAAGAAGAGAGGCGGAAGTTCTGTTGCTACACATAAGCTCTCTATAAACGGAGTAAGTCTTGATGAGGAGCGACATGAAGTGACCGTAAACGGTGAAGCGGTTGAACTTACGAATAGAGAGTTTGAACTTTTACATATGCTGATGAGAAACAAAAATATAGTGCTGGATAGAGAGAAACTTATGAATGAGGTTTGTGGCTATGACTATATTGGTGAGACCAATATCATAGATGTGTATGTCAGATATCTTAGAACTAAAATAGATGACAAATATGGAATCAAGCTGATAACAACAGTTCGTGGTGTAGGATATGTCATAAAGGAAAACTAATATGAATGAAAATATAGATGCATACAAAACTGCAAATAAAAATGCCAATAAACGAATGACATCAATAGCCAGAAGAATTAACATGACCTTCTGGCTAAAGCGTTTTGGAGATGTATTATTGACAGATTTGTTTATAATACTTCTCATAACCTGTTCTTTTGTGTATTGGAGATGTGAACAGCTTCCGGATAAAGAACATGCAGATAAAATATATGTAATAAATAAGTCTGATTATGATGAACTTGAATTTATAATAAAAACAGAGGAAGGCAATAGATATACTTATCTTATACATGAGTTTACTGATTATTTTATTGCACCGGGAATAATACTTATATGCGTGCAACTCTTGGGCTTATTCTTCGCCCTTTTCAATACAGGTCACATTAGAAGACAGTTAAGACCATTAAATGAGCTTGCAAAAAAAGCAGAAGCAATAAGCTCTATACCGTTGGATGCATCTAAATTCGAGCATCTTGAAAAAGCCATTTCAAATGTTTCACCAGATGCTCCGGATTCAAAAATTTCTACAGGTGATAAAGATTTACAGAGTATAGAGGTTGCATTAAACAATTTATTATATCGCATGCGTGAGACGCAAAAGCAACAATCTAGATTTGTGTCGGATGCTTCGCATGAGTTAAGAACACCTATATCGGTTATACAGGGATATGTAAATATGCTTGACAGATGGGGTAAGGAAGATGAAAGTATT
Organism: Wujia sp.; assembly: GCA_045531735.1. Classification (GTDB taxonomy): domain Bacteria; phylum Bacillota; class Clostridia; order Lachnospirales; family Lachnospiraceae; genus Coprococcus_C. The sequence continues at coordinate 36,482 of JAZSEO010000044.1, forward strand.
CTTGAGGAGTCTATAGAAGCTTTAAAGCATGAGTCAGAACATATGAAAGAGCTTATAGAACAACTATTATTCCTTGCACGAGGAGATAGTGGAAGAAACACGCTCAACTATACCACTTTTGATTTAAATGAGGTAATCAAAGAGGTGTGGGAAGAATCTCTGATGATAGACGAAAAACATACCTACAGCTTTGAAAATGCTCAGGGAATGGCTGTAGATATGGATGGAAATATACTTAATCCACCAGCTTTTATGAATGGTGATATGGCTATGATAAAACAGTCTGTTAGAATATTTGTGCAAAATGCGGCAAAATACTCAGATGACGGGAACAACATAAAATTCATGGTCAGAAATGAAAACGGAAAAGTCAGTTATGTGATACAGGACGAGGGAATTGGTATGGAGGATTCAGAGGTAGTCCACATATTTGAAAGATTTTATCGCTCTGATGAGGCACGAAACGGCGAAACTGGTGGCTCGGGACTCGGGTTATCTATAGCAAAATGGATTATAGATGCACACGATGGAACAATCGATGTACTGTCAAGAACAAATTTAGGAACGAGATTTACAGTGGCATTCAAAGAACAAATTATAGTTGACTAAAGAAAAATCATGTAGTAAACTTTACCATGACAATATAAAGGGGCGCTGGTAATTGAACCGGCTGAGATAAGATGTGGTCATCTTGAACCCGTGAACCTGATCTGGATAATGCCAGCGTAGGAATAGCTTATTTGTGTATGACAAAGTTTTTTCATGTGCTCGGGATATATCCCGGGCACTTTTTTATGCGTAGCTCGCGGAGATGAACTTTGCCAAACAAAAAGTATTAATCAGGCTCATAATTTTTTGTCCTAAGAAGATTTATAAGTTGAATGTAATAGTTCAACTTGTGAATCCTATCACAGAAGAAAGGAGAGTATGGAAAACCATACAAAAAAATTATGAACGCTAGTGTAGCAATTCAAGTATTGCCAAAAAGCAAAAATGACGAGGAACTTATTAAAATAGTAGATGAGGTAATCTCATACATACAAAGTACAGGATTAAGTTACTATGTAGGACCTTGTGAGACTTCTATTGAGGGAGACTATGATGAACTTATGGAAGTGATAAAGGAATGTCAGCATGTTGCGGTAAGAGCAGGTGCAAAAGAAGTCTCAGCTTATGTGAAAATAAGCTATAGACCTGAAGGAGAGGTTTTAACCATTGAAAGAAAAGTATCAAAACATCACAAATAAAATATGGTCCTGTTCGGCGATAGTAGTAATATTAGTTATCTGGCAGTTTGTATCGATGGCAGGTATAATAGAAAGCTTTATGCTTCCTTCGCCCGTTCAGGTTATAAAAGCTTTTGTGAATGAAATGCCAATTTTAATGGAGCATTCTGCTGTTACTCTTACAGAAGCGTTTATTGGACTTTTCTTAGGAGTAATACTAGGCTTTATAATGGCAGTTTTGATGGATAGTTTTAATGGACTTTATCGAGCATTTTATCCGATGATTATTTTGTCACAAACTATACCGACAGTTGCAATAGCTCCACTTTTGGTACTTTGGTTTGGCTATGAGATGACACCTAAAATAATTCTTATCGTTATAACTACATTTTTTCCTATAGCAGTGGGTATGCTAAATGGTTTCAAATCTGTGGATAATGACGAAATTAACTTGCTCAAATCAATGGGTGCAAGTAAATACCAGGTGTTTTTTTATATAAAGTTACCAAGCTCGCTCTCACAGTTTTTTGCAGGACTTAAAATATCTGCCTCGTATGCAGTGGTAGGTGCAGTAATATCAGAGTGGTTAGGGGGCTTTAGCGGACTGGGTGTATATATGACAAGAGTAAAAAAAGCATTTGCCTTTGATAAAATGTTCGCAGTAATTTTCTTGATTTCTCTTATCAGTTTACTTCTGATGAAAGGAGTAGAATTGCTTCAGAAAAAGTGTATGAAGTGGGAGAATTCAGAAGAAAATGTTGGATAATTAAAAGGAGAATACACATGAATTCAAATAAAAAACATACTGAAAGATTTTTCTTAAAAAAAGCACTTGCGATAGTTATGTCAACCATAATGTTGCTGTCACTGGCTGCATGTGATAAAAAAGACATAAAAACATCAGGAACAGGAAATACAAAGATAACATTTGTGTTGGATTGGACACCAAACACAAACCATACAGGACTGTATGTTGCATTAGAAAAAGGATATTTTGAAGAGGCGGGCATTGACGTAGAAATAGTTCAGCCACCTGAGGATGGTGCTGAGGTATTGGTTGCCTCGGGAGAAGCACAATTTGGTGTATCTTTTCAGGACACGATGGCAGCAGCTGTATCTGGCGAGGAAGCATTGCCAATAACAGCCGTAGCGGCATTAGTTCAGCATAATACATCAGGAATTATTTCCCGTGAAGGAGAAGGAATGGATACTCCTAAAGGTTTAGAAGGAAATACCTATGCGACATGGAATGGTCCTATAGAGCTTGCAATGATGGAACATATAGTTAATTCGGATGGTGGAGATTTTGGTAAGGTTGAGCTTATACCAAGCACAGTAACTGACGAGGTGACAGCACTTAAAACAGAAAGTGTAGATTCAATATGGATATTCTATGCTTGGGCAGGAGTAAAAACAGAGCTTGAAGGTCTAAAAACAGATTATTTTGCTTTTAAGGATATAGACTCGGTGTTTGATTACTATACGCCCGTAGTGATTTCTAATAATGATTTCTTAAAAGAAAATCCGGATACTGCAAAAGCGTTTCTTGATGCGCTTAAAAAGGGTTATGAATATGCGATAGAAGACCCGGAAGGAGCTGCTGATATATTATGTAAACATGTTCCTGAACTTGATTATGAATTGGTTTTGGCGAGTCAAAAATACTTGGCTAATGAATATAAGGCTGAGGTTGAACAATGGGGCTATATTGAGCCTGCAAGATGGAACGCATTTTATAATTGGCTTAATGAACAAGAAATTCTTGAAAATGACATTCCTGAAAATACAGGTTTTTCTAATGAATATCTTCCAGAATAGGTGAAAAAATGAGTATATTAGAGGTAAAAAATGTATCTAAAAGCTTTGGTGACAAAAAAGTGCTGGAGGATATATCTGTCAAACTAAATAAAGGAGAAATAGTATCCTTAATAGGAAGCAGTGGTTCAGGTAAAAGCACATTGTTTAATGTTATAGCAGGGCTAATCTGCCCTGATAAAGGTAATGTATATTTAGATTCAGAGGATATAACAGGGGTATCGGGTAAAATAAGCTATATGCTTCAAAAAGATATGCTTTTACCTTATAGAACTGTTGTTGATAATGTTGCATTACCTCTAATAATAAAAGGAATGAATAAAAAAGAGGCAAGACAGAGTGCATCTGCTTTGTTTGAACAGTTTGGCATAGACGGATATGAAAAAGAATATCCGGCTAAAATGTCAGGTGGCATGAGACAGAGGGCAGCTCTTCTTAGAACATATCTTTTTGGTGGAGAGGTTGCAATACTGGATGAACCGTTTTCTGCATTAGATATGATAACAAAACGAGATATGCACAGATGGTATCTTGAAGTAATGAAAGAGATTAATCTTTCTACGCTATTTGTAACTCACGATATAGATGAAGCAATACTCTTATCAGATAGAATATATGTGTTATCAGGTGTTACAGGAAATATCAGTAAAGAAATAATAATAAAAGAGCGTGAAACCAGAAGTGTAGATTTTAACCTTACAGATAAATTTCTTGAATATAAAAATCAAATAACAAAATTACTTATGTAATAATGGAAGGATTCTATAAAATCTTTATGATTTGTAGAATCTTTTCTTTTTTCTCGTCAGTACATTCGTGAAGCTCTTTAAGTATTTCGTTATCAAGCGAGGAATCGCAAGTATATTCTGATGCGAGAACATAATCAACGGTTACATCTAACGCATTGCAGATATAGACAAGAGTTGGAAGACTTATTTTTACTCTGCAATTTTCAATATTGCTTATATGACTGGTGTTTACATTTGCCTTGTTGGCAATATATTCTTGGGTTATCCCTTTGGATATGCGAATTTCTTTAATCTTTTTCGCAATAGTAACAAAATCAATATTATTCATAAAATTTCTCCTAAGTAAAAATAAATATAAATTCATCTCTTTAATTGTAATGTTTTGTTAGTATTGGCATAATAATCCCTTGTCAGAATTATAGTTTATATATTTTTTTTAAAAAAGTTTCCGTAGTATATAAAATAATAAAATTAAAGTAAAAAGTTGAAATTTAAAAAAATTACCATTGAATGTTTGATAAGTAAAATATATAATAATATATAGTATTTTTGGTAAAATACTGTTATCTGAAACTACCCACATAATTTTAAAGAAATGAGGTTAAAATGAGAAAAAAATCTCACATATCATTGGCAAAAGGAGTTATTCACGGTTTGGATATAGGTGATAGAATTAATCATCGCTTATCCTTTTTTATAGGAAGTATTTGGCCGGATTGTACGCCATCTTTCCTGACAAAAAGACATTGTATAGACGAAACTTTTGATATACTTGTCAACAAAATGGACAAGTTCATTCAAAAATATAAGATTAATAAAGATATGAGTATTGCATCTACCTGGCGTATGGGAATAGTTATGCATTATATCGCAGATTATTTTACTTATCCGCACAATAGTAATTATCCTGGTGGCTTTAAGGACCACTGTATATATGAGGAAGAATTAAAACATCGCATGTATAAATTTGTGGCAGATATGAGAAGAACCCTGCCAAAACATGATGTTCCGGTTTTGGCTGATACAAGTCAGATTACTGCGTACATTAAGGATAGACACAGCTCATATATGAAACTTAACGCAAACGTGGATTATGATTGTGGATATTCTGTAAGAACATGTATGACTGTTATGGCATCGCTTCTTTATATAGTATCAAAACAGGAAGTTGCTTTAGTAGCATAACGTACGTATAAAAAAATAATTATTGGGGATACTCTTTATGTAGAATTAATTCTAATAAGGAGGAGTATCTATGCGTAGCTCAGAAAAAGTATATAATCAGGTTGCAGAAAGATGTAGTGCCTATGACAAAAAAAGTCATAAGGATTCATTGAGCAACAGTGTATCAGATTCGACAAAAAGCTGTCTTAACTGTAAACACTTTGCAGACGATGAACACTGCAAATTAGATCTCTATGATCCGATTGTCAAAAATTTAGGATGCTAAAAGCAGAGAGAATTCTTTCACGTGTATAGAAAAACACATGAGAGAATTCTCTTTTTTTATGTGTCCTTATTTTAACTTGACATGAAAAGGCACTGTTGATATACTCAAGAATGGTTTATTATGTGCGAAAATATATGATTTTTGCCAGATAAAAAGAAAGGATTATAGATATGATAAGTGCAAGCAACGTAACATTAAGATTAGGAAAAAAGGCATTGTTTGAAGACGTTAATATAAAATTCACAGAAGGGAACTGTTATGGACTTATTGGTGCCAATGGAGCAGGTAAGTCTACATTTCTTAAGATTCTTTCAGGGGAGCTTGAACCAACAAACGGTGAAATAATCATGAATGCTGGTGAAAGACTTTCTGTATTGCAGCAGGATCACTACAAGTATGATGACTGTGTGGTAATGGATACAGTTATCATGGGAAACAAAAGACTCTATGAGGTCATGAAGGAAAAAGATGCTATATATATGAAGGAAGACTTTACAGATGAAGATGGTATAAGAGCATCAGAGCTTGAGGCTGAGTTTGCAGAGATGGATGGCTGGAATGCTGAGTCAGATGCAGCAACACTTTTAAATGGTCTTGGCGTAGAGACTGACATTCACTATAAGATGATGAGTGAGCTTGATGGTAACCAGAAGGTAAAGGTACTTCTTGCACAGGCACTTTTTGGAAATCCTGATGTACTTCTTCTTGATGAGCCTACAAACCACCTTGATTTAGATGCTATTGCATGGTTAGAAGAGTTCCTTATCAACTTTAACAACACAGTTATTGTTGTATCGCACGACAGATATTTCTTAAATAAAGTATGTACACATATTGCAGATATAGATTACGCAAAAATTCAGCTTTATGCTGGTAACTACGATTTCTGGTATGAGTCAAGTCAGCTTATGATTAAGCAGATGAAGGAAGCAAATAAGAAAAAAGAGGAGAAGATTAAAGAATTACAGGAATTCATTCAGAGATTCTCCGCAAACGCTTCTAAGTCAAAACAGGCAACATCACGTAAGAGAGCACTTGAGAAAATTGAACTTGATGAGATTAAACCATCAAGCAGAAAATATCCATATATTGATTTTAGGCCTAAGAGAGAAATTGGTAACGAGGTACTTACTGTTTCGAACATTTCCAAAACTGTTGACGGTGTTAAGGTGTTAGATAACATTTCGTTTACTATTGGTCATGATGACAAGGTAGCTTTTGTAGGTCCAAACACAATAGCAACAACTACATTATTTAAAATACTTGCAGGAGAAGAGGAACCGGATGAGGGAACATACAAATGGGGTGTTACAACATCTCAGGGATATTTTCCTAAGGATAACACAAAAGAATTTGATAACGACCTTGTAATTGCAGACTGGCTTGCACAGTATTCAGAGGAAAAGGATGCAACCTATGTAAGAGGCTATCTTGGACGTATGCTCTTCCCTGGTGAGGATGGAGTTAAGAAAGTTAAGGTATTATCCGGAGGAGAGAAAGTAAGATGTCTCCTTTCAAAACTTATGATTATGCAGTCAAATGTACTTATTTTAGATGAGCCAACAAACCATCTTGACATGGAATCAATTACAGCCTTAAATAATGGTCTTATCAAATTCCCTGGCGTTGTGCTTTTTGCATGTCAGGACCATCAGTTTGTACAGACAACTGCTAATCGTATTATGGAGTTAACAAATACAGGACTTATTGATAAGCAGACAACTTATGACGAATATCTTGCTAGTGATGAAATGGCTAGAAAACGTCAGGTTATGAATATGAATACAGAAGATGAAAACTAAATTTAGTTAAAACGCTATACCTAAAGCATAATGGTATGGCTTAGGAGGAGTATCATGTTAGATGGAAAAAAAGTAATGATGTCAGGCATGCAGTCAACAGGAATGATAACGCTTGGCAATTACCTCGGAGCATTAAAAAACTGGGTTGATTTAAATGATGATGAGAATTTAAAATGCTTTTATGGAATAATGGATTTACATTCTATAACTGTTAGACAGGATCCTGCGGAGCTTAGAAAAAGTGCAAGAAATCTTCTTATGCTATATATTGCAGCGGGCCTTGACCCTGAGAAAAACTGTATTTTCTTCCAGTCTCATGTGTCGGCTCATCCAGAACTTGCGTGGATATTAAATTGCTACACATATATGGGTGAGATGAATAGAATGACACAGTTTAAGGACAAATCTGCAAAACATGCTGACAATATAAACACAGGACTGTTCACATATCCTGTACTTATGGCTGCAGATATTCTTCTCTATCAGGCAGATTACGTTCCTGTAGGAAAAGACCAGATGCAGCACCTTGAGATAACAAGAGATATAGCAACAAGATTTAACAACATCTATGGAGATGTGTTTACAATACCAGAAGCATACGTAGGAAAAGCCGGAGCTAAGATAATGAGTCTTCAGGAACCTACAAAGAAAATGTCGAAATCAGATGAAAATCCAAATGCAAGTATTTTCCTTTTAGACGACAAAGATACTGTTATGAGAAAATTCAAACGTGCCGTTACAGATTCTGATAATTGTATCGCGTACAGTGATGAGAAGCCAGGTATCAAAAACCTTATCGATATATATTCGGCAGTGACCTCAAAAACTCCAGAGGAAGCAGTAAAAGAATTTGATGGGCTTGGCTACGGAAAGCTTAAGGAGATTGTAGGAGAGGCTGTCGCAAACGAGCTTGCACCATTACAGGAGAGATTTAAAGAACTCTCAGCAGATAAAGCCTACATCGACGGAATAATGAAAAACAATGCCCAGCAGGCATCATATTTCGCAAATAAGACACTTCGCAAGGTAAAGAAAAAAGTTGGATTTATCGAAATGCCTAGATAAAAATAGTAATTATGGGAAGATAATGGAATAAATATAAACAAGAACAGCTATACTATGCAAACATACTGCAACGCGCTGCTGAACTACCCGTCAACTGCGATTAAGACGCTCAAGAATGCTTTCGCGCCTAAGTCTTAGTAGCCGGTGGATTTCATCAGTCGCTAAAAACGCAGTTCAAAATGTTTGCTTAGTATAGCTGTTCTTGTTTATGTTTATATTTATTCCATTATCTTCTTAATTATATTATATCTCAATATCTAAGTCGAAAATAAACTTTAGGAAACGTTTTCTGTTTGCAAGGTTTCTGTCTCTGTCATCGTTTTGTGGTGTACCTGCAGGAAAACAGATATAGACTTCTTCGAGTCCGAGGTTAAGCTCTTTTATTTTTTCACAATCTGTCACATTGATTGCATATATAACAGAGTTATCGTTGTAGTCAGGAGCTTCGACTAATAAATCGTTGTAATTACTATATATAATGTCGTTTAAATCTTTTGTGAATGCACTGTCTAATGGTTCTATTACGGATTCTCTGCTACAATATTCAAGACCGGCTTTATCGGTGAATATAATATCGTAATATCCATTCCAACAAAGAAGTGGAAACTGGGAATAATCGGTGTTATTATCCATGTTGCCTTGTGAGGATAGTTCTATATATTCTTCGTAGCTCATTCTGACCTCTTTGTCGTCCATTATTTGATAACCTTTGTCAAAACCATAGTAATCCATGTATTCATCGAGAACTGCTTGATTGACATGGTCAGGGTCTGAGCTGTTGACTATAGCATAGCCTAATGCTATAGGTCTGCTGTTGTTATATATAGATATTGCGGCATAAATTGTGACAAATAAAAATAATGCTCCCAATATTACAGGCCATTTATAATAATAAATAAGGTAAGCCATTTTTTCTTTTTTTGTCATGCCTTCTGTGTTTTTTCTGAATCGCTCTTTTTTAGCCTTTCTGCGCTCGGCAGGGCTCATTTTATAAAGCTCAAGATTATCTTCACCTGTAAATTCTTTTTCTGCAGATGTATCTTTTTTTGTTTCGGTTTCAACGTTGTTTGCAATTTCGTTTTTTGCCTCGGTTTCAGCATTGTTTGCGTTATCGTTTTTTGCTTCAATCTCAGCGTTGGTTGTATTCTCTTTTTTGTTCATATAAACTCCTTATGTGGTAAAAATCTAAAACAATGAACATATTCTAACACAGAGCTTATTGGATAGAAAGGGAAAAAATGTGAAATTTTTAAAAACTATTTACAATATATATTTTCTTTATTATTATATTAAAGTGTGTTTCAAACACATATAAAACAAAAGAGATATGGAGAATAGAAATGAAAGAAAAAACTAGAAAATTTTTACATAATTTCTTTAAAATATTTATTATTTTCTTGATTGCAACGGCTGTAATTAATGTGTTGTTGTTTGGATTTATATATTTTAATCACCAAAAGAAGCTTGACGAAGAAATGGTTGTTCTTCAAAGACCAGGGCAGCTTGTTGAGGTCAATGGCCATAATATGCATGTCCTAAAAACTGGAAATCTTGAGTCGGAGGTTACTTTGGTATTCCTACATAGTGGAGATATAACTGATGATTCAATAGCCCTGCAACCTCTTTTTAATGAACTTTCTGAGTACAAAATTGCATATGTTGACAGAAGCGGAACCGGTTTTAGTGATGTAAGTGAAGCGTCTAGAGATATTGATACTATATTAGAAGAAACTCGAACTGCTCTTGAGCTTGCGGGGGTAGAGGGACCATATATACTTGTTCCAACAGGCACTGCGGGAATAGAAGCTGTTCATTGGGTGAATAAATATCCTGACGAAGTAGAAAATATAATAGGAATAAACATGAATTATCCTGAAATGTTTAAAAATACAACGGCAGATGAGTATTGTGGCTTTTTTGAATATTTGATGGTTAAATTTTACGGTATAGGTGGTCAAAGGCTTGTAGGTGGTGTATACCCTGAAAACATCTTTGGGGTATATACAGAAACACAGATGACAATGAGAAAAGCATTGATTTCCAAAGCGGGCTACACGCAGGATATGTATAATGAGGATTTGGTTACGGTTGATAATGCCGCAAAGGTGGCTGAGGCTGGATGGCCGGAGGAGACTAAGATGTATCTTATATATGCAAATCCGTTGATGGAGCCATATGTAAATGATGATGCAACAGTAAAAAAACAATATGAATCGGCGGTAGAAAAAAATCCAGAGGTTGACTATGTTTTAGCATACAATGAAACAATAAAAAACTATTTGTCAGATAAAGCTAATGTAATAACAGAAGAAATGTCGGGACCGGCCAGAATATATACTTATGATCCGGAAGGTCTTGCAGAAAAAATTATAGGATATATTGAGACAGAAGTGTTACAATAGTGTTACAAATACACAAAAATTGGTAAAACTGTACAAATGAACAAATAAAAATTGAAAAAGTACTTGCAAAATTGTTTAATATGTCCTATAATGACCTTAGTCACGACGCAATAGTTGTGACCTTATGTCAAAAGGAACCAACAGTCATAGACTGATTATGAATAGGTTCATAGAAGTAGTTCTTTTGGTTAGTACATATTTTTGATTAGAAGTTCATATTGATTAGCTGTTATCTTCGGATATATGCTTTGATGTATGGATGGACATGATTTGATTTGGAACGCTAAAAAGGACAAAACACACACATTATAAAAGGAGGGTTTTTTTGTGAAAAAATTCAAAAAAGCAATGGCGTTATCTTTAGCACTTGCAATGGGATTATCTCTCTGTGCTTGTGGTAAGGAGGATGAAAAGGAAACTACAACAGCAGCTCCTGCTGCAGACACTACTGAGGCAGCTACAACTCCAGACGCATCTGAGTCTGATCCAGTTGCAGAGGTACCTACAATTGCAGTACCAGATGCAAGTGGCGAGGCTATCCAGGTTTACTCTTGGAATGATGAGTTAGGACAGAGACTTGATACTCACTTCAGAAGTAAGTATCCAGAGCTTTCTGACTTAGTTGTTTACAACAACCTTGACATGTCAGGTACTTCAGATGAGTACTCTGCTAAGTTACAGGCTGCTGTAGAGGCTGGTGGTGAGATGGTTCCTTCAATCATCGCTGCAGATAACGATGTTGCAGTATCTTTCATGATGAGAGATTACATTGTTCCAGTTTCAGAGGTTGGTATTACAGCTGAGATGTATGCTAACGCTTATGACTACACTGTAGAGTATGCTACAATCGATGGACAGCTTAAGGCTGTTACATGGCAGGCAACTCCTGGTGTTGTTGCTTACAGAACTGATATCGCTGAGGAAGTTCTTGGATTCTCTGATCCAGAGTCAGTTCAGGCAGCTATCGGTACTTGGGATGATTTCTTTGCAGTAGCTGAGAAGATGAAGGCAGCTGGAAAGTACATGGTTTCAGGTCCAGACGATATCAAGTATGCTATGCTTGATCAGAGATCATCAGCTTGGGTTGTTGATGGTGCTCTTAACATTGACCCAGCAATCAACACTTACTTAGAGTACTCTAAGAAGTTATATGACAACGGTTATACAAACAAGACTGCTATGTGGTCTTCAGAGTGGACAGCTAACATGGCTGGTGATGTATTCTGCTACTTCGGATGTACTTGGTTCGTACCTTGGTCACTTTCAATCGAAGATACAGATGCAATGGGCAAATACAATGTTGTAACTGGTCCTTGCTCATACCACTGGGGTGGTACTTACCTTATGGTAACAAATGCATGTCCTAACAAAGAGTTAGCAGCACTCGTTCTTTACACTATGTGCTGTGATACAGAAGTAATGTACAATATCTTTGATATCGATACTGACTTCTGTAACAACAAGCAGGCTGTAGCTAACCTTATCGCTGATGGTAAGGGTTCTCTTGAGAAGCTCGGTGGACAGAACCCACTTGAGGCTTATGATGCAGGTGCTAAGGGACTTAGCTTAGATATGGCTACTTCTTATGACGCTACATTCAACTCATACCTTGATTCAGCAGCAGCTGGTTACAACGCAGGTGACTACGCTACAATTGATGACGCTATCGTATACGTTAAGGAGCAGGTATCTGCAGCTTACAGCGATATCGTAGTAGAGTAATTATTACTTTATAGTAATTAATAAGCATTACTATTATGCACCGGATTCGTCCGGTGCATAATTTTAAAAAAGACATTTATCACTGTTGGACATTTTATAAGGAGCACCGCAATTTGATGCCTCTTATAAAATGTCTAACGGAGGATACGTGAAGAATGTATTTTTAAATTATTAAAAAGGTTGGGGAAGTGAAATCATGAAAAGAAAGACAGTTGAATATGGAAAATATGGATATATATTCATTGCTCCATTCTTCTTAGTATTCTTAATTTTCCAGTTATATCCACTTTTATATACCTTCTACTTAAGCTTTGTAGAGTACAGAATGTCTAACGGCGTTTGGACAAACCCAGAGTTCTGTGGCTTTGACAACTTTATGGCTATGCTTACTAAGAAGGATTTCAAGAGTGGTGGTACTATCTGGTTTGATACATTACCTATGAACTCTATTAAGAATACTGCGATTATTTGGGTCGTAAACTTTATTCCACAGGTTCTTTTAGCTTTGCTTTTAGCATCTTGGTTTACAGACACAGTAGTTAAGCTTAAGGGACAGGGTGCATTCAAGGTTATGATGTTCTTACCAAACATCATTACAGCATCTTCTATCGCTATCTTATTCTACAACTTATTTGGTAACAGTGGTCCTATCACTATTTTATTACGTGACATAGGAATTATTGCAGAGGATTACAGCTTCCTTGAGAGTGGTCCTGCAACTATTGGATTAATCGGTTTCATGCAGTTCTGGATGTGGTATGGTAATACTATGATCGTACTTATTGCAGGTATCCTTGGTATTAATCCATCACTTTATGAAGCAGCCATGGTTGATGGTGCAAGCTCAAGACAGCAGTTCTTTAGCATCACATTACCATTACTTAAGCCTATTATCCAGTTTACATTGGTTACATCGGCTATCGGTGGTCTTCAGATGTACGATATTCCATCGCTTTTCAACGTTGTAAACGGTGGTATCGGTGCTCCAAACCGTATTTCTCATACTGTAACAATGCAGATTAGAGAGTATGCGTTTGCAGCTAACAAAGATTATGGTAAAGCAGCAGCAATTTCCGTAATTCTTTTCATTGTAACTTTAGCGATTAGTTTAGTATTCTTCGCTTTAACTCGTGACAGAGAACCAAAGCAGAAGCATGCAGTAATTAGATAGGGGGTGCGTAAATAATGGCTAATACAGATATGGTTGGTGTTGACGCAAGCTATTCTGCCAAGATCAGAGCTAAGAAGATCTTTAGAACTGTTATTTGCGTAATACTTTGTTTCATAAGTATATTCCCATTCTATACTATGATTGTTAATGCTACTCATGAGTCAGCAGTAATCGAGAGAGGTATCCAGCTTATTCCTGGTGGAGAGCTTTTTGATAATATTTCAGGTCTTCTTGAGAGAACTAAGGATAAAGGTACTAACGTATGGGAAGCTATGCTTCACAGTGTTATCATTGCTGTACCTGCTACAATCCTTCAGGTATACTGTGCTACTATGACTGCTTACGGTCTTACTGTATATCAGTTCAGACTTAGAAATATGGCTTGGTCATTCATTATGGCAATCATGATGATTCCTGCACAGGTTTCAATCATTGGTTTCATGAACTTCATGATCAAGATTAATCTTTATGACACTTATATTCCACTTATTATTCCAGCTGCAGCAGCTCCAACTACTGTTTACTTTATGAAGCAGTACATGCAGGGTGCATTATCAGTTGAAATAATTGAAGCGGCAAGAATTGATGGTTCAGGTGAGTTTGCTACATTCAACAGAATAGCACTTCCACTTATGAAACCAGCGATGGCTACTCAGGCTATCTTTGCATTCATCGCTTCATGGAACAACTTATATACTCCTAACATGATGATTACAAACCAGAACAAATATACACTTCCTATGTTCGTTCAGGGTCTTAGATCAGACGTTATCAGAACAGACTATGGTTTTGTATACGTAGGTCTTACATTAACAGTGTTCCCACTTCTTGTTGTATACTTTGCATTGTCTAAGTATATCATCGCAGGTGTTGCACTTGGTGGTGTAAAGGAGTAATTTCCATATTGATTTTTATAGGCTGTGGTCTTTGACCACAGCCTTTTTTGTGTATTATTTTATCTGTATCTAATGTAAAAAAAATGTGAAATATATTGACGTATTTACAAAGGTAGACTAAAATATAACAGTATTTATTTATACGTTGGAGGAAGATATGAAAAAGATTAAATTATCAAAGAGAATACTTGCTACAGGACTTGTTTTAGCGCTTTCTCTTGGAACAATAACAGGATGTCAGGACAAATACCCAAGTGGTATAGTTAAGGATGGCGGATACACTCAGGAAGAAGCATCAAGTACAAAGGTTATGGTAATTGGTGACTATGATATATATATGGATGAGATACTTATTTATGCTCTTCAAGATGCGTATATGAATGGTGTTACATCTGCATCGTGGGAGTCTAAGGATTCTACTCGTAAAGAGGCTATACTTTCATCTATAAGAGAGGGTAAAATACTTTATGACGTTGCTATTCATAATAATTGTGAATTAGGCGATACAGACAAAGAATTTGTCAATACATCTGTCAATAATTTTAAGATGACTATGGGTGATGATATACTTACAAAATATGGTATTTCAGACGAGGTTATTAACAAAGTATTTACAGAACAGGCTATAGTATCTAAATTTGAAAATGACATGCAAAATGATATGGGACAGACTATAACAGAGGATTTAAATGAGATGTATAAAGATTTTAAGTTCTTTTCATACTATTATATGATGTTCCCTATAGTTGAGGTTAATGAGAATAATGAGCCGGCTACTAATGCTGATGGAAGTTATATTTATCTTTCGGATGCAGATAAGGCACAGGCTAAAAAGAATGCAGAGGAAGCAATAACTAAAATAGAAGGTGGATCTGCTTATACAGATGTTGCTGAAGAGTACGGTGTAGCTCCATATAGCCTTGAAAGAGTAGGATATGTGGACCCTAATGCAGAAATCGATGATTATACAAAGGCAATCATGGATTTAAAAGATGGAGAGTGTTCTGAGGTTATAGAAAATACTCTTGGTTATATTGTTGCTGTTATGATTGACTCAGATGATGAAAATTTAAGAGAAGGATATATATCTTCCTTGGCATCAGAGGGTGTTAGCAGTGAATATGACTCTCTTAGACAGCAGTGGCTTGCAACAATTCCAGTAGATGTAGAGAAGGATATGGAAGGTACTGTATGGGAGGATTTCGACCTTAAATCACTTATCGTAGATATGGAGACAGGTGGAATATTATAAATTATAGTTAAATTTATATAATTAATGTTAAAAAATCGGAAAGAAAAGGTTCTCTTTCCGATTTTTTTATGTGTCATTTTGAGAATAAAAAAAGGATTTAAAAAAAAATTGTAGAATAATATATTTGTAGGCATTAACTTTGTATATTAATGGGTTAAAACATGGATAAACTAAATTTAAGAGAATATTTTGAAAAAAGAGAACATGATATATACAGAAGCTGTGCTTCTTTTAGCGATGAGACTAAAGGTAGAGAGGTTGCTGAGGATAAATGTGACATAAGAACAGATTATCAAAGGGACAGAGACCGCATTATACATTCAAAGTCATTTAGAAGAATGAAACATAAAACACAAGTGTTCCTAGCACCAGGAGGAGACCATTATAGAACAAGACTTACGCATACGCTGGAGGTATCACAGATAGCCAGAACGATAGCGAGAGCCCTGTGTCTTAATGAGGATTTAACGGAAGCTATCGCATTGGGACATGATTTAGGTCATACGCCTTTTGGTCATGCCGGAGAAAGAGCGTTATCTTCTTGTGCATCTATACCTTTTTTTCACAACGAACAGAGTGTCAGAGTGGTTGAAAAGCTTGAAAAAGATGGAAGAGGACTAAATCTTACATGGGAAGTTAGAGATGGCATATTAAACCATAAGACTAGTGGTACACCATCTACATTAGAGGGTTGTATAGTTCGTATATCAGACAAAATTGCTTATGTTAACCATGATATAGATGATGGTATACGTGCAGGTATTTTAACGGAGGCAAGTCTTCCTGTTGAGTGTACAAAAATTCTGGGTAAAAGCACCAGAGACCGAATAAATACTCTTATTCATGCGATAGTAAGCTTTAGTCAGGATAAAGAGCTTATTGCTTTGCCTGAGGAGCATAATAAAGCATTAACTGAACTTAGAAGCTTTATGTTTAAGGACTTATACACTAATCCTTTGGCGAAAAGTGAGGAAGTTAAAGCAGAGAGAGTTATTAGTATGCTTTTTGAGGAGTATATGAAGCATGTAGAGAAAATGCCTGATGAGTACATAAAGAAAATAGATAAAGGTGAACCTAAAGAGGTTATTGTATGTGATTATATTGCTGGAATGACAGATAATTATGCAGAAGAAAAAGCTAAAGAGCTTTTTATTCCGAGGTCATGGCAGCATTGAGTTAGAGCTTAGGGAGGCGTCATGGAATGTATTATTCTGATGATATAATTGAAGAGGTTAGAAGCAGAAATGATATAGTTGATGTAATAGGTGGATATGTCAGCTTAAAACACAAAGGTAATACTTTTTCTGCGTGTTGTCCGTTTCATCATGAGAAAACACCTTCTTTTCATGTGAGTCGAGATAAACAGATGTATCATTGCTTCGGTTGTGGTGTCGGTGGAAATGTGTATACATTCATAATGGAATATGAAAATTATAGTTTTCCTGAGGCTGTAAAGCTTTTGGCAGATAGAAGCGGTATAAGTTTGCCAGAACAGGAAATGTCTGAGCAACAGCGAAGCAGAGAGAACTATAAGGTTATGCTTAAAGACATGAACAAAACAGCTGCCGCGTATTTTCACTTTTTGTTAACCAAAACCGAGAGAGGAAAAAAAGCGTTAGATTATCTCTATGACAGAGGTTTGACGGATGACACGATTAGTCGGTTTGCTTTAGGATATTCAGATATATATGAGAACGATTTGTATAAATATCTCAAAAACAAAGGCTATACCGATAATCAGATGAAGGAATCAGGGCTTGTAGAGATTTATGAGGATAAAGGTGGAGTAGATAAATTCTGGAACAGAGTTATGGTACCTATTTTGGACATTAACGGTAAGGTTATTGCCTTTGGTGGACGAGTACTGGGAGACGGCTTGCCTAAATATATTAATACAAAGGAGACGGCAGTTTTCGATAAAAGCCATAACCTTTTTGCGATGAATTTGGCACGTAGGTCAAAACGGCGTGGGATAATAATATGTGAGGGATATATGGATGTTATATCTATGCATCAGGCGGGCTTTGACAATGCCGTTGCATCTCTGGGAACCGCATTTACGATAGGACAAGCGGGCATAATAAAAAGATATAGCGACGAAGTGTATTTGGCTTATGATAGTGATGGGGCTGGTACAAAAGCAACTCTTAAAGCCATAAGTATTTTAAGAGAGATAGGGCTCACTACACGAATTATAGATATGAAACCTTACAAAGACCCTGACGAGTTTATTAAGGCTTTGGGTAGTGAGGCTTTTGAAGATAGAATAAAAAATGCTGTCACAGGAATTGTGTTTGAGATAGATACTATTTCTAAAGATTACAATTTAAAGGATCCTGAGGATAAAATCAAATTTTCGAAGGAGGCAGCAAAACGTATATCTACAATAGAAGAGGTTGTGGCAAGACATAGCTACATAGATGCCGTATCAGAAAAATATTATCTAGATAAGGACGGCTTTAAGGCAATGGTAACAAAATACGGAACATTGGGTATTACTGAGAGTTCAAGTGCCAGCCGAGAGATACAGGAGTCAAAGCCTAAACCTAACAATGCAGATGATGGAAACAAACCTCAAAGATTGCTTTTGACTTGGATGGTTAATGATACAGGGTTGTTTAAAATTCTTGAAGATGTTATTTCAGAGGAAGATTTTTTCGAGGATGATTATCATGCGATAGCGGAAACTCTATTTAAACAATATAGAGAGACAGGAGAGGTAAAACCGGCTGCTATTGTTGATATGTTTGATGATGTAGAAAAACAGCGGCTGGTTGCTACAATTCTTCAGACAGAACTGCCTTTTGATATAACTCTGGAGGAGAGAGAAAGAGCAATCAATGACGTAATAAAAAAGACAAAGCTTTCAAGAATAGATTGGGAGCTGACACAATGTGCAAATGATATGGTTAAATTTCAAGAACTTATTATCATGAAAGCTAAAGTGTCCAAAATGCATATATCAATAAAAAATGGATAGAATATAATCACCATGGGAGGATAAAAAATGGAAGAGAATAAGGCAAAAGACCAGCAGGCAATAGAGGAGAAATTTGCAGCTAAATTAACAGAGTTGCTTGAGTTTGCTAAGAAAAAGAAAAATGTTATTGAGGATACAGAGATAATTAATCACTTTAATGACTGTAAAGAGATTGAATTAACTACTGATCGTATGGTTGCTATTTTTGAGTTTTTGGAGGAGCATAATATAGATGTCCTTACAATAACTGATGATGAAGAGGAACCTGATGACATTTTACTTGAAGCGGATGACGATGATGTAGATGTGGATGTTGAGCATATTGATTTAACTGTACCTGACGGGGTTAGTATAGAGGACCCTGTAAGAATGTATTTGAAGGAAATTGGTAAAGTGCCACTTCTTTCAGCAGAGGAAGAAATTGAACTTGCAAAACGCATGGAGGATGGCGATGAGGAGGCTAAAAAGAAATTGGCAGAGGCAAACCTTCGTCTCGTTGTTAGTATTGCTAAGCGTTATGTTGGTAGAGGTATGCTTTTCTTAGATCTTATCCAGGAAGGTAATCTTGGCTTAATTAAGGCTGTAGAGAAATTTGATTATCGTAAGGGATACAAATTTAGTACTTATGCTACATGGTGGATTAGACAGGCTATTACAAGAGCTATTGCTGACCAAGCTAGAACTATTCGTATTCCTGTTCATATGGTTGAGACAATTAATAAGCTTATCAGAGTTTCGAGACAGTTGCTTCAAGAGTTAGGTAGAGAGCCGCTTCCAGAGGAAATTGCAGAGGAGATGGATATACCTGTAGAAAGAGTAAGAGAAATTCTTAAGATTTCGCAGGAACCGGTATCTTTAGAGACTCCTATAGGTGAGGAGGAAGATAGCCATCTTGGAGATTTCATTCAGGATGAAAATGTACCTGTGCCAGCCGAGGCGGCAGCATTTACACTCCTTAAAGAGCAGTTGGTTGAGGTTCTTGGTACATTGACAGAGAGAGAACAGAAAGTGTTAAGACTTAGATTTGGTCTTGATGATGGTCGTGCAAGAACTCTTGAAGAGGTCGGTAAAGAATTCAAGGTTACGAGAGAACGTATCAGACAGATCGAAGCTAAAGCACTTAGAAAACTCAGACATCCAAGTAGAAGCAGAAAACTTAGAGATTACCTTGAGGACAATAATTAAAAGGCAGAATATCGTATGTCAGAGATAAAGTTATCAAAAAGAATGCAGACTGTAGCTGATATGGTAGAAGGGGCTGTTGTGGCGGATATTGGCTGTGACCATGCTTTCGTTTCGATTCATCTTGTTCAATCAGGCAAAGCAAAAAAGGTTATAGCAATGGATGTAAAAAAAGGTCCTGTAAATATTGCTAAAAGCAATATTACTACATATGGTTTGGACAAATATATTGAAGTCAGGTTATCAAATGGTTTTGATAGTCTTAATGTAGGTGAGGCAGATTGTGCTGTTATTGCAGGTATGGGCGGTATTCTAATGGTCAACATATTAGAAAAAGGTATCGGACATATAAATAGTGGCATTAATCTTGTCTTGCAACCTCAATCTGATATTTATTTGGTTAGGAAATTTTTAAGTGAGTATGGTTATAGCATAGCTGATGAAGAAATGTTGATTGAAGATGACAAGTATTACACAGTAATAAAAGCAAAGCCAGTGTCTTGCTCGTCAGTATCTTTTTCTGAAGAGGAGCTTTTATTCGGACCAGTTTTACTTGCAAAAAAAGATGTTACATTAAAAAAATATCTTATGAAAGCACATAAAAACAATTGTGAGCTTATTGATAGATTATTTGAAACTAATACAGATAAATCTCAGGCTAGAATAAAAGTCTTAGAAAAAGATAATTCTGTAATTCTTAAAGCCTTAGCAAAATATACTAAATAGGATAAGGAGTAATTATTATGCTTTGTCAGGATATAATTAATATTTTAGAAAAACAGTCGCCTACAGAATATGCTTTGTCTTGGGACAATGTAGGTTTGTTAGTAGGTAGACGTGATAAAGATGTCAAGAAAATCATGCTGGCAGTAGATGCGACTTTAGATGTTTGTGAAAAAGCTGTTTCAGATAAGGTTGACATGATTATAACTCATCATCCTATGATTTTTTCAGGTGTAAAAAGAATAAATACTGATACAGCTATAGGCAAAAAAATTATGCTGTTAGCAAAAAATGATATATCTTGTTATGCCATGCACACTAATTTTGACACTATTGGCGGAATGGCTAAGCTTGCTTCTAATATGCTTGGTTTGAAAGAATTAGAGGTATTGGAAGAGACTATGGAGGGAGAAGGAATTGGGCAGATTGGTTGTGTTGAATGCCCGGTTTCATTACAGGAGTTAGCCGAAAATGTAAAAAAACAATTTGGTTTAAAAAACGTGACAATATATGGAGATACAAGCAAAATAATTGATAGAGTTGCTGTTTGCCCAGGTTCTGGCAAAAGTGTTATAGATATTTCTATCAAGAAAAATGCAGAATGTCTTATCACAGGAGATATTGGACATCATGATGGTATAGATGCGGTTGATGAGGGACTTGTTATTATTGATGCGTCTCATTATGGTGTAGAAAAAATATTTATGAATTATATGAGGGATTATTTAAGCAGTATTTGTGATGGGGTTGAGATACAGACTGCTGATGTTGGGGTTCCATTTGTCGTTGTGTAATGTGTGCATAAATAAAGGAGGTTACAATATGGAAAAAATTGAAGTAGTTTTGGATGGAAAATCCTACAGTATTGATAAGAATTCTACTATTGTAGAATTTATTGAAGCATATTTTTCGGCTAATAAATATGACTATGTATTAGCTGTGAAGGATGAAAAACTCTGTGAGCTTGGTAACATCATTGACAGAGCTTGTGAACTCAAGCTCATATCGAAGACGTCGGTGATGGGGATTGAAACCTATAAGAGAAGTCTTACGCTTATAATGGTTAAAGCTTTTGCTGATGTTTTAGGAAGCAAAACCAATCATCATGTTAATGTAATGTATTCGGTTGGAAAAGGCTATTTCTGCAAGCTTATTTCAGAAGAGATTGAGCTCAATGAAAAAATCCTTTCGGATGTTAAAAACAGAATGCAGGAAATCGTTGCTGCAGATATGCCTATAATAAAAGAATCCGTTGGTACTCAGGAAGCAATTTGCAGATTCGCAAAGCAGGGAATGAAGGCGAAAGAAAAACTTTTTAGATATAGAAGAGCATCTAAGGTTAATATGTATTGTTTAGATGATTATGTAGATTATTTTTATGGCTATATGGTACCTTCTACTGGTTATATAAATTGCTTTGATTTGATTTTATATGACGAGGGTTTTGTACTTATGGCACCACGCAAAGAAAATCCAGACGTTTTACCTGAATTTGTTCCACAGGAGAAGCTGTTTAATGTATTAAAAACATCGGATGAGTGGAGTAAAACTTTAGATGTAAACAATGTTGGTGAGTTGAATGACAGTATAACAAACGGAGATATTAATGAGCTTATGCTGGTTCAGGAAGCTCTTATGGAAAAACAGATTGCTCATATTGCGGATATGATTGAAGCAGGCGAGAAGAAAATTGTACTTATTGCAGGTCCTAGTTCATCAGGCAAAACTACTTTTTCACACAGACTTAGTGTGCAGTTAAGAGCACATGGACTTCGCCCTTATCCGTTGGCGTTAGATAACTATTTTGTGGACAGAGAGTTTACTCCTAAGGATGAAAATGGAAATTATGATTTCGAATGTATAGAGGCTATGGATTTGCAATTATTTAATTCTGATATGAGCAGGCTGTTAAAGGGAGAAGAAGTAGAAATTCCAACCTTTAATTTCACTATTGGCAAAAAAGAATATAAGGGCAAAAAGATGAAGCTTAACAAAGGTGATGTACTTGTAGCTGAGGGTATACATGCTCTTAATCCTAAGATGACTAGTGGTCTTCCAGACGACAGTAAATTTAAGGTGTATATAAGTGCATTGACTCAGCTTAATGTCGATGTACATAACCGTATTCCTACTACAGATGGCAGACTTATAAGAAGAATAGTAAGAGATGCTAGAACCAGAGGCAACAATGCGAAAGATACTATAGCTATGTGGCCTTCTGTAAGACGCGGAGAAGAGAAATATATTTTTCCATTCCAGGAGGAAGCAGACGTTATGTTTAATTCAGCTTTGATATATGAGCTTAGCGTTATTAAACAGTTTGCAGAGCCGTTGCTTTTTGCGGTGCCTAGAGATTGTCCTGAATTTTATGAGGCAAAAAGATTGCTTAAATTCCTTGATTATTTCCTGAGTCAGGATGTTACTAATGTGCCTAAAAATTCTATATTACGTGAATTTGTAGGTGGAGGTTGTTTCGATATTTAAAATTGTGGAATTTTGTTGAATTCTCATTAAATATTAGTGACAATTTATGCAATTTGTTATATAATTAAATACATAGAAAGCCGGCTTGATTGGGGGATCGGGCTGGCTATTTTTAACTTGTTGACAGTGGTATGGGCGAAAGGAGGAGGGCCTATGGAAAACGGAAACAAGATTAATTTATTACATATGCAGCAATATTTTGAAAAAAAGATGGATGTAGTTAAAATTATTAGTGACTTAGAACTTACGGAGAATGAGTTTAGAAGTCTTGGGGCTAAGCTTAAGGCTATGGCTTTTTTCTCTGGAAGCGAGAATGATATTGAGGAATTCATGCTTTCAGTTGTCGTATATAATATTTATTCCCTCATATATGCAGAGTCGGCTGATGATTTTGATGCGGCTATGTGGATGGTTGTAAACAAAAGTCAATATATGGAACGTATGCGTCTTCAGATGTATAAGGATGTTTTTGATATATATGGACTACAAACCTTTGACATAACAACGCCAGATTTAAAGAATTACTGCAGACAGCTTACCGCTATTCATGCGGGTATTCCTAATCGGGAAAAAGAACAGTTTTTTGATTTATTAGAGCAACATTTAGACTGCGAGGACAGGGATGATTTATATAGTGAGATATATATTGACCTGCCTATTAGAACGAGATTTATCTTTGGACTTATGGATGCTGCTTCTAGAAAGCAGATATTCATAAAATGTAGAAACATGATGAAGGATGTTCTTTCTGGAGAATATACAGAGGAACAGTTATTTGAAAGATATGCAAAGATGTCTAAGAGTACAATAAGAGGGTGTCTTGCATGGAATGTATCAAAGAAAAATAGTTGTGCTGTAGCTTATATGTAGTATAAGTCAGCCAATCCCAGATATTACATTAATAAAAATGGTAAGCCAGACTATAAGCCGGGTTATGTCGAGAGTGATTATCTATCTAGACCTTGTGTTACCACAAGGCTCAAGCGACCTACCTAAAGACCCAGCGGGCAACTGCATAGTCTTATGTTTGGTCTTGCTTCGGATGGGGTTTACAGAGCCAGCTCTGTTACCAGAACTGCGGTGAGCTCTTACCTCGCCTTTCCACCCTTACCAGCAAAGCTGGCGGTATATTTCTGTTGCACTAGCCTGGGAGTCACCTCCACCGGACGTTATCCGGCATCCTGCCCTATGAAGCCCGGACTTTCCTCACCTGCCTTACGGCAGCCGCAATCACTTATCTGGCTTACGCAGGATTTAGAGTAACACATTTTATAATTTCTTTCAAGAAAAAAACACATCAAAGGAGATATAAATGAACGCGATAGATTGTATAAAAACAAGAAGAAGTGTTAGAAGGTTTACAGATGACTTAATATCTAAAGAATTATTTGAAGAGATAATAGATATTGCCCGTATGGCTCCGACTTGGAAAAATACGCAGACACTTAGATATATGCTTATTCAAGATAAAGAAATACTTGATAAAATTTGTGAAGAGTGCCTTCTTGGTTTTGAGCATAACAGTAAGACAGTTTCAAAATGTAAGAATTTGGTTTTGTTGTTACAGGTTAATGGAAGATGTGGCTATGAAAGAGACGGAAGTTTTACCACTAGTAAAGGTGCAGGTTGGGAGATGTTTGATGCGGGTATAGCAGCTCAGACATTTTGTCTTGCAGCACATGATAAGGGTATAGGAAGTGTAATATTAGGTATATTTGATGATGCGAAGGTTGCAGAGGTTGCAGGCGTACCTGAAGGTCAGACTGTTGCAGCACTTATTCCGATTGGAACCCCTGCATTTGCTCCAGATGCGACTCCTCGTAAGGAAGTTTCAGATTTAGTATCTTACAAATAACAGAATAACATTTCTACAAAAGACAAGGTTTTTATCATTACTTAAAAAAGGTAAAGATAAAAACCTTGATTTACTTTAAAAAAGATTGTATTATTTTCTATGGTTTATGTTAGATAAAGGATTATAGTATACAGGAGTATTTCATGGAAAAAGGAAGATCAGAACAAATAATAGAAAGATTAATAGATATGGTGGAGAATGGACAGCCTATGCCTCTTTCTACAGGCAAGGTTGTTGTAAATAAAGATGAGACAATTCTTATGCTTAAAGAATTGGAAAATATCGTAAATGGCGAGCTTAAGATGTATCGTGAATTTAATGATAGAAAAGGTAAGATAATCAACGATGCAAAAAAAGAAGCAGAGGATATAATTTACGATGCAGAACAGACTGCTAGCAGAATTAGAGTGACAAAAGGAATGTCGTCTATTGGCTCAGGGCTTAGGATGGAACGAATGGACGAGAACGATAAGATGGTTCTTCATACCGCAAATGATATTTATGCGGCCTCACTCATATATACAGATGAGATGCTTACTGAAGTTAATGATGTAGTGGCTCAGGCATACGAGATGATTAATAATCAATATGGAAGAATGGTTGAGGT
Organism: Wujia sp.; assembly: GCA_045531735.1. Classification (GTDB taxonomy): domain Bacteria; phylum Bacillota; class Clostridia; order Lachnospirales; family Lachnospiraceae; genus Coprococcus_C. Next base: position 61,863 of record JAZSEO010000044.1, read on the forward strand.
ACTTGAAGAAAAAGCTAAGCTTATTGCAGATAATAAGGCAGAGCTTATGGCTAGCCTTAAGGAGTTAAGCGAGGATGACAGATATGCGCAGATTTTAGAATTAGGCCAGCTTCTATCATTTGAGCTTTATAATGAAAGAATGAAAGCACGCAAGCTGGAGGTGGCTTCCAGACCAGTTAGAAATATATCTAGCGACAGCGAAGAAGATGTATCAGCAGAGTCGGAGTTAAAGAAGCCAGAGTTTGACAGTGCATTTGCAGATCCGGAATTAAAGAAGGCAGAGCTTGACAGTGCATTTGCAGATCCGGAATTAAAGAAGCCAGAGCTTGACAGTGCATTTGCAGATCTGGAATTAAAGAAGCCAGAGCTTGACAGTGCATTTGCAGATCTGGAATTAAAGAAGCCAGAGCTTGACCGTGTTGCTGCAACTGAAATAGAACCAGAGGATTCTAAAGACGCAGTTGCGAGAACTTTAAATATGTTTAAGAATTACACACCTGCCACAAAGCAGGTTAATGGGGAAATGAAAAATGACAAACAATAAATACGAATATTATGAAAGAAAAATAAATTATTACGAGACGGATATGATGCAGGTGGTTCATCATTCAAACTATGCGAGATATTTGGAGGAAACCAGAATAGACATGCTTAATTTCTATGGTGTTCCTTTCGATATGTTTGATGAGATGGGATATGTAATACCTGTATTAGATTTAAAGTGTCGTTTTATTGAAAGCTTAAAATATGGAGAAACAGTAAAAATAGTACCTAAGCTATATAAGATGACTCCTATTAAATTTTATTTTTCATACAAAATTTATGATGAGAGCATGACTGTATTAAAACATGAGGCAGAGACCTCTCATTGTATATTAAATAAAGAATTTAAGCCTGTTTCATTAAAAAGAAATGAGCCAGAAATATACGAAAAAATGTTAGCTATGTTGGATGAGGGGGATAAAAATGATTAAGCATACAAAGGATAAAGTTATTTTCTCTTGTGAGGTGTTTCCGCCAAAAAGAGATGATGATATTTATGAAATTTTCAAAACGTTAGATAAGATTAAAACCTTAAAACCGGATTTTATTAGTGTAACCTATGGTGCCGGTGGAAGTAACAGCAAAAAAACAGCGACTATTGCAGCCTATATACAGCATATATGCGAGGTTGAGGCATTGGCGCATATGACTGCTGTTGGTATGGATGAAGTAAAATTACAGGAGTTGCTTGAAGAACTCAAATCAAAGCAGGTTAGCAATATATTGGCATTGAGAGGTGATAAGCCAAGAGATATGTCGGATGAGGATTTTATAAACAGACGATATAAATATGCATCAGAGCTTATTCCTGAGATAAAAAAATCAGGAGAATTTATGATTGCAGGAGCCTGTTATCCAGAGGTTCATCCGGAATCTAAAAATCAGGATGAGGATTTGAAGTATCTAAAGCAGAAGGTTGATATGGGGATGAATTGCCTTATCACTCAGATGTTTTTTGATAACAGAATGTTCTACGATTTTATGGATAAGGCTTGTAAGCTTGGTATTGATGTACCGGTTCATGCTGGTATCATGCCGATAACAGCAGCGAATCAGCTGGGAACAAGTGTAAAACTTTCTGGTTCATCGGTTCCTCAGGAGTTAAGTAATCTTATTGCAAAATATGGGGATAACGCAGAGGATATGAAAAAAGCTGGAATAGAGTATGCAGTTAATCAGATAAATGATTTAAAAAATAATGGTGTAGCAGGAGTTCACCTCTACACCATGAATAAGGCTGATACAACTATTGCCATATACAATGAAACCTTCGGTTAAACCGAAGGTTTCATTATGTTTGTACGTTTGTTTTTCTTGTTTTCGTAAAGTGCCTTATCTGCATTATGTAGAGCTTCTTCGATATTAAGAGTTGGGCTACAAACAAAGGTTGTAATACCTGTACTTATATCAATGTAGTAAGGCTTTCCACAAGTATCGTTTAGTTCTTTTGAGTATTCTGCAATTGTGTTTCTTACGGTAGAAGGCTTTTGCGGATCATCTAAAAAGGCGAAAGCCACGAATTCATCACCGCCGATTCGTCCTATGATGTCATCCTCATCAAAGCTTTTTGTAAGTATTTTAGATATACTCTTTATAGCAAAATCGCCATCCTTATGTCCAAACAAATCGTTAACCTGTTTTAAATTATCCATGTCTGCAAATACAAACATCGCATGTTTGCCCTCGTTGTATTGAGAATTGACTTGTGACTGAACACTGTCAAGGAATCCTCTACGGTTATTTATACCTGTAAGCGCATCAGTGATTGAAAGCTTATTAAGAAGCTTGTTTTTCTCGTTAAGCTCAGAAGCAGAAATGGCGAGTTTTTTCTGAGTTGAAAGCTGCTGCTTCATAAGCGAGATAAAGTTAAGCGACATGGCAAGCTGTAATGTGGTAGGATAAATATTTCCAAAATGCATAATATCTATCTCGCCAACAAAAAGTCCGTATTGGATATTGTTGGTAAAGAGTGGTGTTATTACCATAGTTCTTCTTCTGTCAACAGGTGTGTAATCATTATTGAATACATCGTCAGAGAAAATAAGTCTGTTATCACCTGAAAGATAGGTTATTTTACCTTTATCATCACATGCCTGAAGATATAAAGTTTTTGGTATCTTCCATGAACCATCTGGCAATAGAGTTACAGGGTCCTCGTATATGTAAATAAATGAACTGTCAAAATGTGATTCCTCAAGCTTTTCCATTATAAGTTTAAAACAAGATTCTTCGTCATCGCTATAGGTAAGTGTATCTCTTGTGATATACATGGATGACCATATACTTGATTTGTGCTGTCTTACAGTGTTATAAAGCTTGCTGGATGTATGGAATAATATACATGACAGTATGTGTGTAAACAACTGTGAAACAGCATTTGCTGTTGAATCATCAGGAGCCAACTGAATCAAAAGGTTGTTGAGTCTTCTGATTGCATACGTAAATTTATCCTGACTGAAATAGTTTACAATCAGGTTTGAATCTAAGAGTTCAATTAAATAATCTGTTATTGTTTCTTTGTCAAAATTTAAATCCTGAGTAACATTAATAGGTTCTAAAATAAGTTTAAGGAGTGGGTTGAACTGATTAAGTAAATCGTTATAGAAAAAAGCTTCCTTATACTCCTTAAATAGATAGTTGTTTACAATTGCTATTTCTTTGCTTATGTCTTCTGAAACCACAAATGTAGCTTTTGAATCTGCAACCTTAAGTAGATTATAGTCGCCGCAACCGCAGGATGAACGAACGATTAGGTTCGAGTTCAGGATTGATAAATTAGTTTTTCCTGTATTGATAAGGTTGAGTGCTTCGTGAACAGCATGGTATCCCATATCCATAATCTGATTGTGTACAGTTGTAAGCATAGGTTCTAAGACTATAGATGCAGGGGAGTCATCATAGCCTGTTACAAGTATATCTTTTCCGATTTCTAAGCCGCGTGCTTTTATGGCTGTATAACCACCGATAGCCATCTGATCATTGGCAAAAACAATAGCTTCTAAATCGGGATTTTTATCTAAGAGGTCATTCACAATACCCTCTGTAAATTCTGAAAAATCGCCATATACAATTCGGTTTTTATCTACAGGGATATTGTTTTCCTTTAAAACCTGAGAATATGTATCTAATCGATCTTTTGCATCAGCGTTTTCTTTTCGTCCGCTTACGAAACCGATTTTGGTTTTTCCGTGTTCTTTGATGAGATGTTCAATAGCCTGACGCATACCAGTTTTACCCTCAGTATAAAGACAAGGATATCCTGGAATTTCTATTTCGATAGTGAGAATAGGAATGTCAAAATTCTTCAAGAAAGCAATCATGTCGCTCTCAGAAAGAAAGCTTCCTATAGAACCTATAGATACAATTAGTGCATCTAAGGTGTGTTTTGATGCATAATAAAAAATGGAATTGTACTGGTAATCGAAACGTGCATTTTTAGGATCATTATATGATGCGTTCATATACATTCCAGGAAATACAACGAGATTAACATCTAATTCTTTAGCTGCGTAATCAATTCCTTTACATACTTCGTAGGCATAATCGTTGTCGAGATGACAAGTGAAAAAGCCTATATTAAGTCTTTTGTTTTTCTTTCGTTTCACAAAAAATTCCCCCTATAACTAATTAATAACCCCAAAATCTATTTTAACACATTCATTTACAACTATCAATAAAATGTATAGAAAAATAAAGGGTTTAATCGACTTTTTTTCTAAGGAATATTATTAATTTGATTGTTTACAAACTGTTCTATTTACACTATAATAAATGGGATGAAAAATCATTCTAACATTTAGGAGGAATATAACATGGATTACAAAAATGCCGGAGTTGATATTGAAGCAGGATATAAGTCAGTAGAACTTATGAAGGAACACATCAAAAAAACTATGCGAGAAGAAGTTTTAACTAATATTGGTGGGTTCTCTGGTGCTTTTTCAATGGAAAAGTTTAAGAGTATGGAAAAGCCTACATTAGTATCAGGAACAGATGGTGTAGGAACTAAACTTAAACTTGCATTTATTATGGATAAACACGACACTATAGGAATTGATTGCGTTGCGATGTGTGTAAATGATATTGCATGCGCAGGTGGTGAGCCTTTGTTCTTTCTCGACTATATTGCATGTGGAAAGAACTTTCCAGAGAAGATTGCAACTATCGTAAGCGGTGTTGCTGATGGTTGTGCACAGTCAGATGCAGCTCTTATAGGTGGAGAAACAGCAGAAATGCCAGGTTTCTATCCAGAGGATGAATATGACCTTGCAGGATTTGCAGTAGGTATAGTGGACGAAAAAGACCTTATTACAGGAAAAACTATTAAGCCAGGCGATGCACTTATCGGTATTGCATCTAGTGGTGTTCACAGTAATGGCTTTTCTCTTGTTCGTAAAGTTTTTGATATGACAGCGGAGTCACTTAATACATATTATGATGAACTTGGAAAAACTCTTGGGGAAGCACTTCTTGCTCCTACAAAGATTTATGTTAAGGCACTTCGTTCAGTAAAAGAAGCAGGAGTAACTATTAAGGGTTGTAGCCATATTACTGGTGGTGGTTTCTATGAGAATATTCCACGTATGCTTCCAGATGGTGTAGTTGCATCAGTCAAGAAGGATTCCTATGAGATTCCTGCTATATTTAAGCTTATGGCTAAGAAGGGCAATATTGAAGAGCAGATGATGTACAATACTTACAATATGGGTCTTGGTATGGTGCTTGCTGTTGATCCTTCTGATGTAGATAAAACTATGGCTGCAATTAAAGCAGCGGGCGAGGATGCATATGTTATCGGTGAGATTAAGGCCGGTGAAAAGGGAGTAGAATTATGTTAAGAGTTGTAGTTATGGTTTCTGGTGGAGGAACTAACTTACAAGCTATAATTGATGCTGTAAAATCGGGTGAGATAACCAACACTGAGCTCGTTGCAGTTATTAGTAACAATTATGATGTTTATGCTCTTGAGAGAGCAAAGATAGCTGGAATAGAAGGTGTTGTAGTTTCACCTAAGGACTATTCTAACCGACAGGAGTTTAATGAAGCTCTTTTGGATAAGGTGAATAGCTATAAGCCAGATTTAATTGTTTTGGCAGGTTTCCTTGTTGTGATACCTGAGGCCATGATAGATGCATACGAAAATAAAATTATTAATATCCATCCATCGCTGATACCTTCTTTTTGTGGTACAGGCTATTATGGACTTAAGGTTCATGAGGCTGCACTTGAGAGAGGCGTTAAACTTACAGGGGCTACAGTTCATTACGTAGACAAAGGAACTGATACAGGTCCGATTATCATGCAGAAGGCTGTTGAGGTAAAAGAAGGAGACACTCCTAAGATACTTCAGCAAAGAGTTATGGAAGAAGCAGAGTGGAAAATTTTACCTGCTGCCATAAACAAAATAGCAAATTCATAAATGTACGGAAGGAGCATAATATGAAAGTACTTATAGTTGGTGGTGGCGGAAGAGAGCACGCTATCGCATGTAAATGTAGCGAAAGTAAAAAAGTGACAAAACTTTATGCGGCACCTGGAAACGCAGGTATTGCTGAGGTTGCAGAGTGTGTAGATATTTCTGTCATGGATGCACCTGCACTTGTGGCTTTTGCAAAAGAAAAAGAAATAGATTTAACAATTATTGGACCTGATGATCCGCTTGTTGCCGGTGTGGCTGATGCATTTATGGAAGCTGGTATGAGAGTGTTTGGTCCGGCTAAAAATGCAGCTATAATTGAGGGTTCAAAAGCTTTTTCAAAAGATTTGATGAAAAAATATGGTATTCCATCAGCAGCATATGAGACATTCGATAATGCGGATGCGGCTATCGCATATCTCGAAACAGCTAAAATGCCGATTGTACTTAAAGCAGATGGTCTTGCGTTAGGAAAAGGTGTCCTTATTTGTAACAACTTAGAGGAAGCAAAAGAGGGTGTTAAGACTCTTATGCTAGACAAGCAGTTTGGCTCGGCAGGAGATAGAATTGTTGTTGAGGAATTTATGACAGGTAGAGAGGTTTCTGTACTTTGTTTTTGTGATGGAACTCATATTAAGCCTATGGCATCAGCACAGGATCACAAGAGAGCTAAAGATGGTGACCAGGGACTTAACACAGGTGGTATGGGAACATTTTCGCCAAGTCCATTTTATACTTCGGATGTTGATAAATTCTGTAAGGAAAATATTTATCAGACTACAATGGATGCCATGAAGGCAGAGGGAAGAGATTTTACAGGAGTGCTTTTCTGTGGTCTTATGCTTACAGAGGATGGACCAAAGGTTCTTGAGTATAATGCAAGATTTGGTGACCCTGAGACTCAGGTTGTTCTTCCTCGTATGAAAAACGATATTATCGATGTTTTCGAAGCATGTATTGATGGCAAGCTTGATGAGATAGAACTTGATTTTGAGGATCAGGCGGCAGTATGTGTTGTTTTGGCATCTGATGGTTATCCGGAGCATTACGAAAAAGGTTTTGTTATAGATGGATTAGATACATTCAAGGATAAGGATGGCTACTATGTGTTCCATGCAGGCACTAAAGCTTCCGATAAGGGTGTTATAACAAATGGAGGACGTGTTCTTGGCGTTACAGCAAAAGGTAGTGACTTGGTTGAAGCAAGAGCAAATGCATATAAAGCTACAGAATGGATTAGCTTTGAAAATAAATATATGCGTAACGATATAGGTAAAGCTATTGATGAACAATAATTTTTTTAGATAATTATTTAAATATGCTGGATATGGGTATATATATTGTAGGCGTTTAGTTTGCAAATATATACCCATATCAAGTATTTGGCGTATAGTGCACAGCAAGAAAGAGGGATAAATATGCTGATTTCTATTGATTTTAACAGTAATGAAGCAATATATATGCAGTTAAGAAATCAAATAATCATTGGGATTGCACAGGACAGAATTAAAGATGGAGAATCCTTGCCCTCGGTTAGACAGCTAGCAGAGGAGTTGGGAGTGAATATGCATACGGTTAACAAAGCGTATGCACTGCTTAGAAATGACGGATATTTGAAGTTAGATAGGAGAAGAGGGGCGGTTGTGTGCGTTTCTCTTGAGTCTAAACCTAAACATATAGAGACAATGAATATTGGAATGCGAATGATGGTAGCGGAAGCTATTTGTAAGGATATAAGCCTTGCTGAGATGCATCAGATTATTGAGGATATGTACAAAGAGTTTGATGACATTCAAAACGGAGGTATTTTATGAAATTAGAATTTACATTACAGGCAAAAGAAGTCTTAGACGTAGCGTATGAGACTGCCGAAAATATGAAACATAGTTATATAGGAACAGAGCATTTGCTGTATGCACTTATAACCTATCCTTCTGGTGTGGCATGGAAGATATTACAGGAAAATGGTGCGAAGCCTGATGTTGTAAGAGAATATTTGTCTAGAAGTCAGGAAATTACTAGAAAAAAATTAAAACCAGATTCTTATTCGGAAAAATTAAAGACACTGTTGGCTTTAAGTGAAAAAGAAGCGAAAAAAACACATACGGATAGGGTGGGAACAGAGCACTTTCTTATTGTTATATTAAAATCAAACGATTTAGTGGCTGTTAAATTACTCAATTCCATGTCTGTAAATATTCAGAAAATGTATATTGATGTTATGGCTTCATGTGGTGTAGACCCGGTTGTTGCAAAAAAAGAATTTGCGACAATAAAAAGTCCGGCATCTAAGAAAAAGACTCCTACTTCTACATTGTCACAATTTAGTAAGGACATGACAAAAGCTGCAGCAGAGGGAGTTTTAGATCCTGTTATAGGACGTAATTCAGAGATTGAACGTGTTATGCAGATTCTGTGTCGTAGAATGAAAAACAATCCATGTTTAGTAGGTGAGCCTGGTGTAGGTAAGACTGCTGTTGTAGAGGGGTTAAATCAGCTTATTGCAGCAGGTAATGTACCGGAGGTTCTTGCGGACAAAAGAATAATAAGCCTCGATTTATCTGCTATGGTTGCGGGCTCTAAATATAGAGGTGAATTTGAAGAGAGAATAAAAAAGGTTATCAATGAAGTTAAATCTGCGGGTAATATAATACTGTTTGTAGATGAACTTCATACAATAATTGGAGCCGGTGGAGCGGAAGGTGCTATTGATGCTTCTAATATTTTAAAACCGGCGCTTTCTCGTGGTGAAATCCAGATGATTGGTGCAACAACTAGAACAGAGTACAGAAAATATATCGAAAAGGATGCGGCTCTTGAAAGACGTTTTCAGCCTGTATATGTAGAGGAACCAACAAAGGATGAAACTATTGAAATTCTATATGGGTTAAGAGAAAAATATGAGGCTCATCATGGTGTTACTATTGATGATACAGCGGTTATGGCTGCAACAGAGTATTCTATAAGATATATTAATGACAGATTTTTACCAGATAAGGCTATTGATCTTATTGATGAAGCGGCATCAAGAAAGAAACTTGGACTTTTCACAAAAGATAAATCGCTTGTTAAAGCTGAGGAGGAATATAAGCTTTTACAGGAGGAGCTTGAAGATGCTCTTGTAGATGGAGACTTTGAAAAAGCTTCACAAACTAAAAAAGCTATTGATAAGGCCGCAAAGAAAATAGAAAAGGCAAAAGCTAACCTTAAAGAAAAAGAGAATCAGGGACTAGTTGTTACTGATGATGATGTAGCAGATGTTGTTTCTGTATGGACAAAAGTTCCAGTGAGCAAAATTACTCTTTCAGAATCGGCAAGATTACTTAAATTGGAAGAAATATTACACAAACGCGTGATTGGTCAGAACGAAGCTGTGGACGCAGTTTCAAAAGCGATAAGAAGAGGCAGGGTTGGTTTAAAGGACCCTAAGAGACCTATTGGTTCATTCCTTTTCTTAGGTCCTACAGGTGTTGGAAAAACTGAACTTTCAAAGGCACTTGCTGAGGCTATGTTTGGCAACGAAAGCTCGCTTATCAGAGTTGATATGTCTGAATACATGGAGAAACATAGCGTATCTAAAATGATTGGTTCACCACCAGGATATGTCGGCTTTGAGGATGGCGGTCAGCTTAGTGAGAGAGTTCGTAAAAATCCATATTCAGTAATACTCTTTGATGAGATAGAAAAGGCACATCCGGATGTGTTTAATATTTTACTTCAGGTTCTTGATGATGGTCATATTACAGACTCGCAGGGACGTAAAGTGGATTTTAAAAATACAGTAATTATTATGACAAGTAATGCAGGAGCACAAAGAATAATCGACCCTAAACAGCTAGGATTTTCGGGTGCAAGCGATGAGGACAAAGACCATAACGATATGAAGAAAAATGTTATGGAAGAAGTCAAAAGAATGTTTAAGCCTGAGTTCATAAATCGTATAGATGATGTTATTGTATTCAGAGCCTTGACTAAGGATAACATAAAGGATATTACTGCACTTCTCTTAAAAGAGCTTAAGGACAGAGCTAAAAAACAGATGGATATCAATATATCATATGGAGACACTCTTAAAACCTTTATCTTTGATAAAGGTTATGATAAGAAATATGGTGCCCGTCCTTTGAAGAGAACTATCCAAAATGAAATAGAGGATAAGCTTGCAGAGGAAATTTTAAGCGGAGAAATTGTTTCAGGCTGCAAGGTTAGTATATCTGTATCAGAGGGTAAGGTTAAGTTCACTAAATATTAAGTAAAAACTTGTAGAAAAAAAGTGTGTATTATTGTATAATATATTTATGTATATGAATTGATTGTACGGACTTAAAAAATACAATGGAGGAACAGGGATGGCAGTTATTGCAGATTTAATTCGCGAGGAAGAAAACGGTGCATTAAGCTTTGGTAATCACGAGCTTACTAGCAAAACAAAAAAGGACGGCTTTAATTATAACGGAGACATTTACAAGATAAAAACATTCAACGAGATTACAAAGCTTGAGAAGAACGGTATGTTTGTATATGAGTCAGTTCCGGGAACTACAGTACATGATTTTAGAGCTACAGACAAAGCTGTTAATCTTATTGTTGAAGGTGCATCTGATGCGCAGGTTACATTAGAGCTTGAGGCAGAAAAAGAATACAAAATTCATATTGACAAAGTATATGCAGGAAAGATGAAGACAAACCTTGGGGGTAAGCTTAATCTTAGTGTGGAGCTTGGGGCAGGCAAAAACGTTGACATTCTCGTAGAGAAAATATAATTACTAAGATATTTAAAGGAGTTCATAGTGGCTAAAGAAAAACAGATTTTTTACTGTAAGGATTGTGGCTATGAATCTGCCAAATGGTTAGGTCAGTGTCCGGGATGTCGTTCCTGGAACACTTTTGTTGAAGAAAAAATAACAGTAGGCGCACACAAGCATAATTCTATAAAGAAGGATGCTGTTGCGCCTACTAGTATTTTAAGGGTAACTACGGCAGATGAAAGTCGCATAAAGACAGGAATAATAGAATTAGATAGAGTTTTGGGAGGCGGAATAGTAAAAGGCTCCCTTGTTTTGGTGGGTGGAGACCCTGGTATAGGTAAGTCTACAATACTTTTACAGATGTGTAGAAATCTTGTACATTCTGGAACAGAAATTCTATATATATCAGGAGAGGAGTCCTTATCGCAGATTAAGATGAGAGCAGAGCGTATAGGTACCTTTGAAAAAGACATGATGCTTTTATGTGATAATGACATGGATAACATTGGCACTGCAATACAAAAAAGCAATGCATCAGTTGTTGTAATAGATTCCATACAGACTATGGTTGTCGATGAGGTAAGCTCTGCACCAGGAACAGTCACACAAGTAAGAGAGGTTACGGCAAGACTTATGCAACTTGCTAAACAGCAGGAGGTTGCAATATTTATTGTAGGCCATGTTACTAAGGAGGGAACAGTAGCAGGTCCTCGAACCTTAGAGCATATGGTGGATTCAGTGCTTTATTTTGAAGGTGACCGTAATAATGGATTTAGAATACTTAGAGGTGTGAAGAATAGATTTGGTTCAACAAACGAGATAGGTGTATTTACAATGACAGACAAGGGACTTGAGGAGGTGGATAATCCTTCTTTAGTTATGCTTAACGGGAGACCGCAGGGAGTATCTGGTTCGGTTGTAGTTTCGTCTATAGAAGGCACAAGACCTATTTTAGTAGAGCTTCAGGCTCTTGTTAGTCAGACTAATTTCAATATGCCTAGACGTACCTCTGTAGGAGTGGATTATAACAGAGTTAATCTTATCATGGCTGTTATGGAAAAAAGAGCAGGTTTAAATTTATGGGGATTTGATGCGTATGTTAATATAGCCGGTGGTATGCGTATAAGTGACCCTGCTATAGATTTAGGAATTGCATGTGCAATAGCTTCTAGTATGAAGAATTTACCTATAAAAGATGACACCATGATTATTGGTGAGATAGGACTTGCTGGTGAGATACGAGGTGCAACAAATATTATGCAGCGAGTAAAAGAGGCATCTAAAATGGGATTTTCAAAATGTATAATACCTAAATCAAATTACGATAAAAGCATGACTGAATTGGGTATTGAGATAGTTTGCGTTGCATCTCTGATTGAGGCTTTAACAGCAGTATTTGAATAAAAAAATCAAATTATACGCAAAAATATTCAAATTTTACGCATTGTATAGCGAGACTGAAAAAATATGTTATTATGATATGGTATGAGTATTTGGAAGAAAATTAAAAACTTATAAAAAGTACTTGACAAATGTATAAAAAGAGTGTAATTTAATAAGGTTACCTAAAAGTAACCTGTAACGCAATGACCTATATAGATTAAGGAGGCTCATTATGAAACAGCGATTCAGAAAATTAATTGTCATGTTCATGACGTTCATTTTAATTACCCAGTTACCGGGCTTTGATGCAATTGTAGCTTTAGCGGCAGATGTTTATGTGACACAAGAAGCAGATGTTACGATTTCGACTGATACTACAGACAATTACGTTTTTTCTAGTGGCGGTGAAAAATCTCTTACAGTTGAGGAAGGTGTTTCTCTTAATGGTAGTGTAGATATGATAGCACAGAATGATGGAACGCGTAATCTTTTGAATAATTATGGAAATATTACAGGTATGATTAGTGTGGGAATATCTAATACTGATATATTTAATACAGGAACGATTAGCAACATATATGTTGAGGCAGGTAGTCTTTCGCTAACCAATACAGGAAATATATCAAGTTTAACTATGGCTGAGGGGGAATCTGCTGTAACAGTTAGTGGTGGCAGTATATCACAAATTAATGTTGAACATGGTGATTTGATAATAAGTGATGTATCAGATATAGAAAATTTTGATATTGCAGCGACTGTTGGAACGGTTACATTGAATGGTTGTAATATTAATTCACTAAACTCAGAGTTGCCTGTTAATTTAACTGAGAATATGTCGAATATTAATTCTGCCACAGTAGAAAGTTTTCAAGGTGAAGGTAGTGTATTTGTTTCTGATGATTTAACAATTACTGCGACGTCTACAGCGACAATAATGGTTTCATTTCTGACTAATATAAGTAGCACATCTGGTGTAACAGTTACCTGCTATGGGAAATCATTTACATTAGAACCGGGATACGATGATACTTTATTGAATTCACATGGATTAGAGGTTGATTTTTTAAATGACGATACTCTTATTGCATCAGATGATAATGTCGTGTCATCAAAATATTGGTATGGTGCTACTTTGGCAGAGCAGGTATACACTGCTATAGATGGGTATTATTTTCCAGAAGATTATTCATCAACCGTGACAAGTGATGGAAAAGGAATTCTGGATGTACAGAGAGTTGATGAAACTACAATCAGCGTTATATATACACTTTCAAATGATGAAACAGGAGATGTCAATATAACTCTTCCTCCTGCAACTAAAAACATTAGTGAGGGAACAGGTTCATTGAATGTTGGAGATTTATATTATGGTGGAGCTGTGTCGCCTGAGCTTAGTTCAACTACTAATGAGACTGATGGGATTGTAATTCAGTATAAGGTTGCCGGAACTGATGATAGTACATATACAAATGTAAAACCATCTGCTATTGGAAGTTATACAGCGAGAGCTATCCTTCCGGCGAATGATAGATATTATGAAGTTATTCTTACAGATGATTTTAACATAAGCTATTTACCTGTTCCTGAATACTCGTATAGTGTGAATGGTACAACAGGAGAGAATGATTATTATACATCAGCAGTAACTATTATTCCACCAAAAGGATATTTAGTGGCTGAAGTTTTAGATGGAAAATATACATCAAGTCTCGTTATTAATTCTTCTAGAGGTGCAGGATATTTGTATTATATGAATAGTGCAACAGGAGAAAAAACAGCAGGTATATGGTCAGATGAATTTTTGATTGATGCTGTTGCACCATCAATAGATGCAATAGCAGGAAAAACTTATTATGCTGAATATGTTGAAGTGGCAATAAAGGATGAAAATCTTAGTAAAATAACAATTAATGGCGAAGAATTAAAGGATTTCTCAGAAGGAACTACTACACTCAAGCTACATTCGGAGGGTGGTATGAAAAAGTATGAGATTGCTGTTACTGATTTGGCAGGTAATGCGGAAACAATCAATATTGTTGTGGCTGCTGATTGGGTGAAATCAGGAGTCCTTCCAAGTGGAGAACTTGTTAATTTGATTAGTGGATATCAGTATAAGCTTGGTTCAGGTAAGTGGACAGTAGAAGGTGATGCTACTAGCTATAATGGCAATATTACGTTTTATGTTCAAAAAGAAGGAGAATATATATTTAGCAAGCAGTAAAGTTTGCATATAGGAGGGAAACATATGGATAACAAAAATAAAAAAAGAAATATTATTATAGCTGTGAGCATATTGCTGGTAATTATAGTGGCAATTGTATTAGTACTTTTACTCAAAAAAGATGATGCATACAGAATAATAAAGGTTTATGAATATGAAGGTGCCGGTGTGGTTTCGAGAGATTCAATTGGGGATATTGAACCATATAACAATATGGTTCTTGAATCAGGAGACAAGGTTACATTAAATACCGGTGACATGACATTAAAGCTTGACGATGACAAGTATATCTATGTCGAGGAAAATACAAAATTTGTTCTTGAGGCAACTGGAACAGCAGAAGACAGTAAAACACGAATAGAGCTTCTTGAAGGTGCAATAACAAATGATATACAGAAGAAGTTAAGTGATGAATCTTCTTATGAGATTAATACACCTAACTCGACAATGGCTGTAAGAGGTACTACCTACAGAGTAACAACATATTACGATGAAGATGGTGTTTGTTACACTAAGCTTTCTGTGTTTGATGGTGAGGTAACTACCAGACTTATTCACCCTGATGGAAGAGTTTCTGAAGAAGAAGTAAGCGTAGCAAAAGGAAAAGAAGTAATTATTTACGAGGACGGTAAGGTTACAGATTATTTAGGAGATGTAACAGATATTAATTATGACGAATTATCAGACCAGGTTACTCAGACTTTAATTGACTTGGGTTATGATATAACAAGTTCTAAGCATACTGTGACATTTATGTATAATGGAACAGAGTTTGGAACACAGACTGTTAAACATGGTGAATGTGCACAGATGCCAACACTTGTGCCATCTCAGACAGGTAAGTGGGATTTTGATTTTGCAACGCCTATAAAGGAAGATACGATTATTGAATGGAAATAATGGGGGAGCATATGGATTCTGAAATCTTAAGAAAAATACCGGCAATACAGGAGTTTTTTAAAATAGATCCTGACAAGGATTTAGCAGAGGGAACGAAATTGTTTCTTGAAGCAATGACAGAGGTACATATTTCGGCAGGAGAAGATGTTGTATCCTATGGTAATGATTGTGAAGACGGAATGTACATAATTTTGGAAGGCAACACAGATGTTCTGGATAAGAATGGCAATTTAATTAATTCACTTGGAATAGGAGATTTTATTGGTGAATTAGGTTTAATTAATGATGATAAAAGAGGTGCTACAGTTAGAGCTGCGACATCTGTCAGATGTGCTAATATTTCAAAAACATTGTTTGATGAGATTGCTATGGCTAACCGAAAAATATATGGTACATTTATGAATATGCTATATACAAAGACAACAAAGCTTGTCACAGAACAGGAGAGAATTAAGTCGGAGCTTGCTGTTGCAACACAGATACAGGAAAGTTGCTTGGAACACGATTTTACAGAATTCAACAAATTACAGGATATAAGTATGACCGCGATGATGAGGCCTGCAAAAGAGGTTGGCGGCGATTTCTATGATATTTTTATGATTGATGATAAACAATTATGTTTTCTTATTGCTGATGTTTCCGGAAAAGGTGTTCCTGCGGCTATGTTTATGAGTATGGCTAAAACGCATATAAAAAACTATGCAACATTGGGACTTCCTTTAGCTGAAGTCGCATCAAGAACAAACAATCAGCTTTGCTATAAAAACGATGCAGGAATGTTTGTTACTGTATTTATGTGTGTGTTAAATTTGGACACAAATGAGATTACATTTATAAATGCAGGACACAACAAGCCGTTTATACAAAAACAAAGTGGTGATTTTGAGATGATAGAAGCAAAAGCTAATCTTGTTTTTGGTATGATGGAGGATATGCCATATAAGGAGCAGAAGCTGGAGTTACAAAAAGGTGATTCGTTCTATCTATATACGGATGGAGTTACAGAGGCGTTGAACAGAGCAGACGAGTTGCTTGGAGACCCAAGACTTTATGAAATGTTAAATAGAAACAAAGACAAATCAGCAAATGTTGATGAATTTGTGGAGGCTATGTACCGAGAGGTTGATATGTTTGCTGATGGAGCGATGCAGGCAGATGATATAACTATGGTATATATAAGTAGAAAATAATCAGGGATAAAGGGGTGCGGTATGAAAAAAATCATTAAAGATATATTAGAATCTTTGCTTGTAATGTTTTTAGTAATCTTTTTAACTGTTACTAATCTTTTTTCTTCGCTTGATTATATGCTAAAGGACGCTTTATATCAGATTCCAAGAGGTGTGGATAATGACATAAAAATTATTGCGATAGATGAGAGAACAATAGAAGAACTTGGCCAGATAAATACATGGTCAAGAGATTATTATGCCCAGCTTATAGAAGTCCTTAACACATATGATGAGACAAAGCCTGCTGTTATAGCTTTCGATATTATTTTCTCGGGATATTTTGGAGAAAATTCCACTATTTCAGAGGGCGATTTGGCATTTATTGAAGCTGCTGAAAAAAGTGGCAATATAGTTCTTGCATCTCAAATCAAATACAAGGAAAAGGCTGAAATAAACGAGGAAGGTATTTCAGAATATCCGATTGATGTGGTCTATTATCCATATAAGGAATTAGCTGAGGTAACTTATTGTGGTTATGCCAATGTTGCACAGGATTCAGATGGAATTGTAAGAAGATTAAAACTACATGAGAACTATCAAGGTGAGCAGATGGATATGTTCTCAAAAGAAATATATGACATATATTGTGAGTCAATGAATCTGACTCCTACAGAATGCATTACAGATAAATACGGTAAGACATTAATTAATTATTCAGGAAAACCAGGAGATTACGAGCATATATCCTTTGTGGATGTTATAAATGGTAATATTGACCCGCGTGTATTTAAGGATAGTATAATATTGGTGGGTGCGTATGCTACAGGCATGCAGGACAATTTCAATGTACCAAATGGCTATAGCAAGCAAATGTTTGGAGTTGAAATTCATGCAAATATCTTGCAGTCGTTTATGCAGGGGCGTTTTTCTATTAATGGTAATCCATATTTGTTTGGAATAGTATTTGGAATTATATGTGGTATTTTACATTTTGCTTTTAAGAGAATGAAAATATGGCTAGCTACAATATTGATGCTTGTAGCTATAGGTGCAGAATTTATTGTTGGAATTACATTAAATAACAATGGCACTGCAGTTAGTCTTATTTATATGCCTATATTGCTTATTGTGTCATATATATACACTCTTGCAATAGGGTATATTCTTGAAAAAATTAAGCGTAAAAAAGTTATTGATGCATTTAAAAAATACGTTGCACCTGAGGTTGTTGATGAGATTGCAAAAAAAGGTGATTTTAAAATCAAGCTTGGAGGAGAGAACAGAGATATTGCAGTATTGTTTGTTGATATAAGAGGCTTTACTACAATGTCGGAAATTCTTGAACCTGAACAGGTTGTGGAGATACTTAACAACTATCTTAATCTGACAACAAATGCAATTTTTAAAAATAAAGGAACCTTGGATAAGTTTGTTGGAGATGCAACAATGGCAGTTTTCAACTCTCCGTTTGATTTGGAGGATTACGAATTTAAGGCTGTATGCGCTGCTATGGATATAGTAGAAGGTGGCGCAGCTTTAGAAGAGAAGCTTATGAAGGAATTTGGAAGGACTGTAGGCTTTGGTGTAGGTGTAAACTGCGGACCTGCGGTTGTGGGTAACGTTGGCTGTGAATGGAGAATGGATTTCACTGCAATAGGTGATACTGTCAATACTGCGGCAAGACTAGAGGCAAATGCTAAAAAAGGTCAGGTACTTATCAGTGATGAGGTTTACAGTAGAGTAAAAGACAGAGTAGAAGTAGAAGAAGTAGGAGAAATACCATTAAAAGGAAAATCTAAAGGAGTATTTGTATACTCTGTAGTTAGTGTAAAAAGAGATTAACCAGAAACAGAGGTGTTTGTATGGAAGTAAAAAAGCTTTTGATAATACCTGATAAGGATGATTTAGAAATATATGAAGATTTGGCAGAAAAATATGATGTTGGTTTTGAATTTAACGATTTTTTTCTTCCAATGATATTAGAGGATGAGGGAAAAGTATGTGATATAGTACAGAGATATAAACTGTCGGATGGTTTGCCGGACTATTGTACATCGCATGGAGCATTTCTCGATGTGACTGTTTTTTCTGATGATATAAGAATAGTAGAAGTGTCTGATTACAGGGTAGAACAGAGCTTGAAAATTGCTACAGAATTAGGTGTGAAGGGTGTTGTATTTCACACAAATTATATTGCTAACTTCATGCAGAAGTCGTATTGTGATTCATGGGTAGAAAGAAATTTCATATATTGGTCAAAAAAACTTGAGAAATATTCAAATTTATATATATATATTGAAAATATGTTTGACATACAACCGTTTATTCTTGAAAGGCTTGCAAAAAAACTCTCAATTTACAAAAATTTTGGTGTATGTTTTGATTATGCACACGCACATGTTTTTGGGGATGAGAATAAGGTGGATGAGTGGGTAAAAAGCTTACATCCTTATGTAAAACATATTCATATCAATGATAATGATTTCAAAGAGGATTTACATTTGCCGTTAGGAGAAGGTTGTATTAATTGGGACATATTCAAAAAATATTATGAACAATATTTTTCAGAGGCTTCAGTTTTACTTGAGCTAAGGGGATATCAAAACATAAAAAAATCAATAGATTTTTTTAAATCATTGTAGATTTTGGGAGGTGTTGCATGGACAAGATATCTAAAGAGTTAACAGTGGATGCAAACTTGGAAAAATTGGATAACGTGATGCAGTTTGTAGAAGATGCTTTAGAGGATGCGGAATGTCCGATGAAAACAATTATGCAAATAGCAGTTTGCGTTGAAGAAGTTTTTGTGAATGTGGCTAGCTATGCCTATGGTGAGGAACA
Source organism: Wujia sp. (assembly GCA_045531735.1). GTDB lineage: Bacteria > Bacillota > Clostridia > Lachnospirales > Lachnospiraceae > Coprococcus_C. Next base: position 81,087 of record JAZSEO010000044.1, read on the forward strand.
AGGTTATTGTACACTTGAATTAGATGTTGGTAATAATAATATAAAGATAAAGATTGCTGATAAAGGCATAAAATTTAATCCATTAGAAAAAGCTGACCCTGATATAACGTTGTCTGCGGACGAACGCCAAATTGGTGGTTTAGGTATTTTTATGGTTAAAAAGACAATGGATAAGGTTTCTTATTATAATGAAGCTGGAGAAAATATATTAATTATGGAAAAGTCATGGTAATCATGATAAAATATAAGAAGATTTGATTAATGGGAGGTAAATTATGGAGATTAACAAAACGCAAATCGGAACAGAACTTGTTATGACAATAAGTGGAAGACTTGACACGAATGCAGCACCAAAATTGATAGCGGAGATTGATGCTTCGCTTATAGAAGGAGTGGAAAAATTTATACTTGATATGGAAGATTGTGACTATGTTGCAAGTTCAGGATTAAGAGCTATTCTTGGAGCACAGAAGAAAATGAATTCACTTCAGGGTACAATGATAGTTAAAAACGTTGTAAGTGATGTCATGGAGGTTTTTGAAATGACAGGCTTTGCAGACATTTTAAATTTTGAATAAAACACGATTAAGGAGGAATGTTATGAATTTCAATGAAGACATTGCAAAATTTGTTTCGGACCAGGTGGGTGGTATTGTTATAATATCAGCTACATCGGATGAGATAGTGTATGCGGATTCGTTTTTTAAGAAAAAATATGGCGATGATGTTGTAGGAATGGATGCTACTAATGTATTTCTTTGGCTTGAGGATTGTCCGGAGCTTACAGTCGGTGGGGAAGCTATAGAATGGGAAAATATTGATACTGACACACAGAAATATTATAGATTGCATTCTGCTATGTTTGAAAAGGAAGGTAAGAATTACAAGATACATCTTATGACAGATATAACAGAATATATGGGCTTAAATAGAGATATTACTAAATACATGGGATTTTTCAAAAAGCTCTCTGCTTTCCAGACAGCTGTGTTGAAAAAACTTTCAAATACATTTTATGAATTACTACCTATGCTTACAGAATATTTCAAAACAAGTAAAGCGTACTTCCTTATTCAAAGAGAAGGAAACATGGATATTATTACATATAGTAAGATGGGAAATTCATATAGCAATGATAGAGTTTCTTTGAACGCAAATATTGAAAGAGCTTTTACTATGTCGCCAGATGATGATATTTTATTTGATAGCTTTGCTCCTGAAATACAGGAAGTTATGAGCTTAAATGGTGCAGGGCAGGGAAGCAACTTCAAGATGCTTTGTAGTGGTGCTGTTTCAGGTCAGAAATATGCGATTTATTTCAATGTATGGCCAAATATGGATAGAGAATCTATGAAAGAGTCTACATTGTTAAGCGTAATAAAGCTATATGTTGAAAATGGTATCATGAAGGAAAAACTTCTTTATGAAAGTGAACATGATAGGTTGACAGGTCTTTATAACAAGGGCAAATATCTTGATATGATGGACTCGGAATATCAGAAACTTGATTCCATAGGTATATTTAATTTAGATGTAAACAATCTAAAGACACTTAATGATACTATGGGACACGAAGCAGGAGATAAATTACTCATTAAAGCAGCTAATAGTATAAGAAAAGTAACAAGCAATAAAGTACATGGTTATCGCATGGGCGGAGATGAATTTTTGCTTGTTGCATGTGATGTTACAAAAGAAGAGCTAGATGTATTAAAGGATAGATGGGAGAAAGAACTTGAAAGACTTAATACATTAGAGGATGGCATTAACTGTGTAATAGCAGCAGGTGTTGTATATGGAACAAAGGGATATGATTTCGCAGCACTTATGAAGGAAGCTGATGAGTTGATGTATATAGATAAAAAAGCCAAAAAGAAACCAGGCGAAGAAATTAGATAATATAGGGGGATAAATATGAAATTCATTGATTTAATCGAAGAGGCAAAGTCTCAAAATGTATCTGATGTACATATTACTGTAGGAACATCTATAGCGTTTAGAAAGTTTGGTAAATTAGAAATTCTCAATCCTATGCCTTCGGCAAGTGAGTCAGAGGATTTGATTTTAGAAGGTTTAAATGATGAACAAAAAAAGAAAGTTCTTTCAGGTGAGGATTTAGATTTTGCTATGATGATAGGTGGAACAAGACTTAGAGCAAACATTTATCATCAGAGAAACAATCTTGCGGCTACATACCGTATATTAAGAGATTCTATTCCATCATTTGATGAACTCGATATACCAGAAGCGGTTCGTAAGCTTATTAATGAGCCTAGAGGTCTTGTTCTTATCACAGGACCTACAGGAAGTGGTAAGACCACAACGCTTGCATCTATGGTTGACTATGTAAATAAAAAACAGGCAAAGCATGTTATGACTATTGAGGATCCTATTGAGTATGTGTATTATCATGCAAAGTCAATGATTCATCAGAGAGAAGTTGGTAGAGATGTAGATTCCTTCGCAAAGGCATTACGTTCATCGCTTCGTGAGGATCCAGATATTATTCTTGTTGGTGAAATGCGTGATTTCGAGACAATCAGTGCAGCTATTACAGCAGCAGAGACTGGACATTTAGTGCTTTCTACTTTGCATACTACAAGTGCACCACAAACTATTGAAAGAATAATAGATGCATATCCACCACATGGTCAGGCTCAGGCTAGAACACAGCTTGCTAATGTATTAAAGGGTATTGTTACTCAGCAGCTTATTCCAAGAGATGACGGAGAAGGTATGGCTATTGCTACAGAGGTACTTATTAATAATGAAGCTATAGCAAACCAGATACGTGAAAATAAAACTCATCAGATTGTATCCTCAATGCAGGCTGGTATGGCTCAAGGCATGCATACAATGAATGCAGACTTAAAACGTCTTGTTAGAGAGCAGAAGATAAATAATACAACAGCACTTAAATATTGTTCTAATGTTAAGGATTATGAAAATCAGAGATAATCAATAATAATGTTGCTAAATAAAAACAGATGCTCTAAGAATCCTATTTTCTATAGAGCGTCTGTTTTTTGTTTGGTTGAATTTTATTTACTTTTTAATTGCAAACATTATGTTAATTAAGGATATATGGCGATAAAAAAAGACATATAAAATAAAATGTAAAAAAAATTAAAAATAAATCTAAAAACTTATTGACAATAATGATTTTAAATGATATTATAACAAAGCTGTCGCTTGAAACGACAGAAACAAAAATGAAATTTGACAACTTAATAACATGTTAACCCTGAAAATTCTTTAAGAGATTTTCAGAGGATTTTACGAAATCCTTATTCCAAGAATGGAAACACA